>JAZQZS010000001.1:0-110275 GCA_045634145.1 Tidjanibacter sp.
TGCCCCTTTTTGTAGGTCTCTTCCCACGCATTTAGCAGTTCAGTTATCATTACATCGTTCTCCATACTTGTAGTATTCTTTATGTATTAAACAACTTGTATAGTGCAAATATACTACTACTTTTTGAATCTGCAAATAAAAATGAGATTTTTTATAATATGTAAAAATTATTATATCAAAGGTGTAACAATCCTAAATTCCCAAGTTAAATAATTTAACAAAGCTCCATCAGACAAAAGTATCTCAAATTCTTAATGATTTCAAGAGTTCTAACTATTTTGGATTCCAAATCACTAATAATTTGTAGATTGAGATTTTTTTACCACCTTTGACATAATAATATATTTTTAATACCCAAGTAGATGTAGGGGAACTCTTAGAACTCGGAGTGCCCGTCGGCACCCTGGAAATGCGGTCGCAGGATTACAGACGCCCCCGTCACTTCGTGACACCCCCTCTAACTTAGAGGGGGAATTAGGGGAAGTCCAACTTTCAACTTTCAATTCGTCGGTCGACGGTTGTCGGTTGACGGTTGTCGGTTGACGGTTTCGGAGTCTGGTGGATGAAAGAGAGTATGGCCGCCCCGCGAGGGGTGGCTAAAAATGATAGGGAACACCAAGCGCAAGTTTACTTGCAGATTGGTGCTCCCTATTGTTTTTGGTCGTGCCGTCAAGGCACACTCTATTTCAGCCAGCAGACTACGCCAAGGCTACACTAAAAGTTTTTGCGGAGCTTTTTACAAAAAGCGACAAAAATCACAGTGCCGAAGGCCTACTCAGCAGCGGTGAAGACGAGTTTGAGTTCGCCGTTGGTGAAGAGGAAGAGTTTGTTGCCCTCGATGGTAAACGAGTCTACCTTTTCGAGCAGCGAGAGGTAGCGCATCTCGAGCCTGTCGTTGGGGCAGAAGCGCTTGGTCGAGAACATACCGCCCAGCGAGAGTTTGCCCACAATGTTTTTCTGGTACTCCACCTCGCTTGGGGTGATTTTATACTGGCCGCCAAAGCTGTTGCAACCTGCGTAGCCGCCAACGCCGCCCTCTGCATCGAAAACAATGGTGGGAGCCTTCTGTTCTACCAACAATTCGGCCACATTCTGACCCTCGATTTGGCTCAGTGTCCACTGGGTGGCATTGAGGGGTTTGTGGTCGCGTTTAACGGCTTTGCGACAGGGGCAGCACGAGGCTCCGAGAGCCGCAATAGCTACAAGTGCAGCCATAATTACAAGAATTCGTTTCATAATAGTTTTATCTAATGTAAAAAAGTTTGTTTTCTTGCGGCAAAGATATAAATTTGCAAAGCAAATCTGCAATTAAATAGCAACAACTATAAACATTTTTAACACACAAGTAGAGTTTTATGAAACGCATTATTTGTTCGCCCGAGGCACCTGCTGCTGTGGGTCCTTATTCGCAGGCCATCGAGGCCGGAGGTACTTTGTATGTATCGGGCCAGCTGCCCCTTGTTCCCGCCACCGGTGAGATGCCCGAGGGCATTGAGGCTCAGACCCGCCAGTCGTTGGACAACCTGGGTGCTATTCTGAAAGAGGCCGGTTACACCTTCAACGACGTGGCCAAGACCACCGTATTGTTGCAGCACATCAGCGACTTCGGTGCCATGAACGCCATCTATGCCGAGTACTTCACCGGCGACAAACCCGCACGCATCTGCTACGAGGTGGCTGCTCTGCCCAAAGGTGCTCTGGTGGAGATCGACTGCATCGCTGCCAAGTAGTCGGCACAACAGTTCCCCCCCCCGAATACCACTCTTTAATTAGACAAGGGTGGTATTTTTTTGTTTTGTGGGGGCGAAAAACACAAAAAGTAGGTATTGTGGGAGTGGGTGGGTTGCACTACTTTTGCACCGAAAAAAAAGATATAATTATAATCAACTTAATAGAAATGAAGAGATTTTTAGCAACCCTTACCCTGCTGTGCAGCTTTGCTGTTGCACTTTTTGCCTCCAATCCCCCAACGGCAAGTGCTATTTCCCAAACTCCCACCGATGCCCACCTTTTCGGCCACGTTGTCGATGCAGCCACGGGCGAACACCTCTCCTACGTTACCGTCATCTTGGAGGGTACTCCCACAGGTACTGCCACCGACGCTACGGGCCACTACCTGCTCCGCAACCTCCGTGCAGGCACCTACAACGTAGTGGTCGAGGCCATCGGCTACAAAACCGCCACAAAGAAGGTTACTATCATCAAGGGAGCAATGGTGGAGCTCAACTTTGCCATCGAGTCGATGCCCCTGACACTCGATCAGGTGGTCATCACCAGCAGCCGTAGCGAAAGGCTCAAACAAGAGGCCCCCTCGCTGGTGAGCGTCATCGGAGCCGAGACATTCTCGCGCGTGGCCTCCAACTCACTCAGCGGAGGATTGGTATTTCAGCCCGGCGTGAGGGTCGAGAACACCTGTCAGAACTGCGGTTTTCCCCAGGTGAGAATCAACGGCCTCGACGGCAAATACTCACAGATTTTGGTCGATTCGCACCCTCTGTTCTCGTCGCTCACGGGCGTTTACGGCTTGGAGCAGATTCCCGCCAATATGATTGAGCGCGTGGAGGTTATGCGTGGTGGCGGTTCGGCCCTCTATGGTTCGAGCGCCATTGGCGGCACCATCAACGTAATCACCAAAGAGCCCAAGACAAGTATGGCCGAGATGAGCCACACAACCACCTCCATTGGTCTTACGGGAGCAATGGAGAACTCCACCACCCTGAACGCTTCGCTCGTGTCGGCAAGCCGCAGGGCGGCCATCAGCGTCTTTGCCCAGAGTCGTTCGGCCGACGGCTACGACCACGATGGCGACGGCTTTACGGAGATTCTCGCAACCTCGTCGGAGGCCCTCGGTATGAGGAGCTACTTCCGCACCGGTCCCTACTCCCGCATCACGGCCCAATACCACCGCATCAAAGACTACCGCCGAGGTGGCGACGCTCTGGACAAACCTCAGCACGAGGCGCTGGTGTGTGAGCAGGCCGACCACACAATCGACGGAGGTAGCGTAACCTTCGACTGGTCGGACGACGACTACGTTAATCGCGTTAATATATATGGTGCATTTCAGAACACCGCCCGCAGCAGCTACTACGGAGCCCACCAAGACCTCAACGCCTATGGTCGTACTCACGACCTGACCGCCTCGTCGGGTGTTCAGTATATTCACTCGTTCGACCACCTGTTCTTTATGCCTGCCGAGCTTACGGCCGGAGCCGAGTTGAGCCACAACAATCTGCACGACACCTCGCTGGGCTACGACATCGACACCAAGCAGATTGCCAACATCTATGGTGCCTACTTCCAGAACGAGTGGAAAAACAAGAGGCTCTCGATTCTTGTGGGTGGCCGTTTGGACAAGCACAATCTGGTGTCGAAGCCCATCTTTTCGCCCCGCCTCAACCTGCGCTACAATCCCACGGCCGAGTGGAGTCTGCGTCTTTCGTATGCCGAGGGTTATCGTGCTCCCCAAGCCTACGACGAGGATCTGCACATCGCCATTGTGGGTGGTGAGCGTACCCGCATCCAGCTTGCCGAGGATCTGAAAGAGGAGCGTTCGTCGTCGCTGAGTGCCTCGGTGGAGTATTCGCAGACGTTCGACAATATGGCCGTAAATGTGGTTACCGAGCTCTTCCACACCACTCTCTCCGACGTGTTTGCTCTGCGCGAGATTGGCCACGACGACAAAGGTGTGGCCGTACAGGAGCGCTACAACGGTTCGGGTGCCACGGTGAGCGGTCTGAACGTAGAGGGTAGGGCAATGTTTGGCTACAACTGCGAGGTGCAGGCCGGTTTCACCCTCCAACGTAGCCGCTATATGGAGGCCGAGCAGTGGAGCGACACCGCCCCTGCCGAGGTGCGTATGTTCCGCACCCCCGACAGCTACGGCTACCTGACCCTGATGCTCCGCCCCGCAAAGAATTGGGACCTGAACATCACGGGTAACTACACCGGCCCTATGTTGGTGCAGCACTATGCCGGCTGGATTGAGGAGGATGTGGCCCAGAAGACTCAATCGTTCTTCGATATGGGTGCGCGCGTGGCCTACAACATCCGCCTCTACACCGACGCCAACCTCGAACTCTTTGGCGGAATGAAGAACATCTTCAACTCCTACCAGAGCGACTTTGACCAGGGTGCCGACCGCGACTCGGGCTACGTCTACGGCCCTCTGCAACCCCGCAGCATCTACATTGGTGCCAAGGTGAGCTTCTAACGATATACTTCGGGGATGTGCCCCGCAGAAAGATGGAACGGAATTTGTGAGATTGGCCCACAAATTCCGTTTCTTATTATGAAAAAGTTTCTGATTGTATCCCTTATGACACTGCTCGCCTGCGGCCAAAGTTTTGCCCAGCGCGACACATTCAAAAACCTCGACGCCGAGATCACCTACACCACAAGTTTTCTGTGGAACACCACGAGCGGAGTCGCCAACTGGATTAACATCCTCAACGCCTACCACTCGCTCGACCTCTGGCGTGGAGCCTCGTTCAACATCGACCTGCTGGCCGCCAACAACCTCCGCAACTCGCAAGGCAAAGGGGGTGTGGCCGACAACCTCCACATCTTCTCGGCTATCGAAGACGAGAGCGTGGCTCTGTCGCTATTCGAGTTTGGTCTGACGCAAGATTTTGGCCTCTCGAACGTCTTTTTTGGCGTGCGCAACGTCAATAAAGACTACTTCACCTCGCCCTGGAACTCCATCTTCACCTCGTCGGTGGGTGGATTGTTTCCCACCATCTCGGCCAACTTCCCCATTAGCGACTCGCCCCGTTCGGCCATCTGTCTGCACTCCGAGTTGGAGTTCACCAGGCACATAAAGCTCAAATCGTCGCTCTACAACGGCGTGGCCTCCGAGAAGTGGGACGAGGTGTTCAACATTCGCCCCTCTCGCGACGGCATTATCGCCATAAACGAGCTGAGCTACACCGCCACCGAAGGCACCTATTGGGGCAACTACCACCTCGGCTACTCCTACGGCCACACCCCTCTGCCCGAAGAGCAGCGAGATGCCAAAGACCCGCTGAAAAAGGTGAGCCGTTCGGCCCTGTGGATGCTCATCGAGCAACCCCTCTACATCGCCCCCAGCGGTAGTCAGCTGACGCTGTTGCTCCACGGTGGCTGGTCGCCCGAAAGTATCTGCGATTGGTATGGAGCCGTGGGTATGATTTGGCAGGGGCTCTTGTTCGAGGGCGACTACATAGGTCTGCTCTACGACCGTTCGCTCTACACTGCGGGCTACGAAACCGAGGTGGAGCTCACCTACTCCTACCCCGCCCCCTTTGGCATCATCCAGCCCGCCCTGCACCGCGTCTACACCCCCACCGACGCCCACACCATTGCAATGATGAAGGCGATATTTGAGTTTTGAATTTCTGGAATTCAAAACTCTGAATTGAAAATTGAAAATTGAAAATTGAAAAAGATGCGCCAGAAAGTCTGGTGCATCTTTTTTATTAGGGAGGTTAGGGAGGTTAAGGATTTTATAGGAGTTATAAGAGTTATAAGAGTTATAACAATTCCCTAAACTCCCTAAATTCCTTAAAGTCGGTTGACGGTTGTCGGTCGACGGTCGACGTTAGACGTTAGACGTTACAATCGAGCGACCCGCCCACACGAGCACAAATCCCACCGCAAGGCTCACAACCACATAGGCAACCAGCGGCAACCAGCTATTCCCCTTGGCCATCAAAAACATATCGTCGGCAAAGGTCGAAAAGGTGGTAAAACCGCCACAAAAACCCGTAATAAGCACCACATTCATATTGGCCGATAGCAGGTTGCCACGTTCGGCCGCACCAAAGAGCAGGCCGATGATAAAGCAGCCCAGCAGGTTTACAACCAGAGTGGACCACGGAAAGTGGCTATGGGTAATGTGGGGCACAAGTCGGCCCACCAGATAGCGCAGTGCGGTACCCACAAAGCCTCCGCAACCGGCAAGTAACATCATTTTAATCATACGCGATCAAGTATATTGTTTCACCCCCCCACTACACCCAACAACCGAGCCAAAAGCTCCCAGCCAAGGGGGTGTCCACTTTTTTGAATTTAGGTTTCGATTCTTGGCAAGTCATTTGCATTGCCCTTCCATTGCCCCACAAATATACCAAATCGGCACCACAAAAACAATAGCACTATGCACCTGACACCAAAAGAGAGAGACAAACTAACACTCCTCACTCTCGGCATCGTGGCCGAGCGTCGCAAAGCCAAAGGGCTAAAACTAAACCATCCCGAATCGGTTGCCTACATCACCTCCGTAGCACTCGAACTCGCCCGCGAGGGACACACCGTCGAAGAGGTGATGAAGAGCGCCTCCGAAGCACTCACCCGTGCCGATGTAATGGAGGGTGTGGCCGATATGATTACACTTCTGCAAGTCGAGGCAGTCTTTACCGACGGCTCGCGACTTGTGAGTATTCACAACCCCATAAAATAGCACCGCACAACTATGGAAAACACAGAGAAAAAACAGACACCCCAGAGCTGTGCCGCACCCATCGGAGGTGTGGTGCTCGCCAAGGACGACGTGGCCTACAACACCGGCCGTCCCACCAACTCGCTCACCGTTCACAACACAGGCGACAGACCCGTGCAGGTGGGTTCGCACTTCCACTTTTTCGAGGTCAATCGTCACCTCGAATTCGACCGCACTCAGGCCTTCGGAAAACACCTTAACATCCCCTCCACCACCGCCATACGTTTCGAGCCCGGCGAGAGCAAAACCGTCGAGCTGGTACCCTACGGCGGCAAGCAGAGAGTGGTGGGCTTCGGTGGCCTTGTGAACGGCTACACCGGAGGCGAAACATCGCCCACCTACAACCCCTCCTATGCCAAAGCCCTCAGGCGTTCGACAAAGCGAGGCTATAAAACATCAACCAAATAACAACCTACATTTCAACTCGTTATGGCAAAGATAAGCAGACAACAATACAACAACCTCTTTGGTCCCACCGTGGGCGACCGCATAAGGCTCGGCAACTCCAACCTCTATGTCGAAATCGAACGCGACCTACGCACCATGGGCGACGAGGTGGTCTATGGCGGTGGTAAAACCCTGCGCGACGGTATGGGACTCAACAACGAAACCACCTCGGCACAAGGTGCCCTCGATGTGGTCATCACCAACGTCACAATCATCGACCCTCTGTTGGGCGTGGTGAAGGCCGACGTGGGTATCAAAGACGGCCTCATCGCAGGTATCGGCAAGGCGGGCAACCCCAACATTATGGATGGCGTAACCCCCGGTTTGATTACCGGTGCTGCCACCGATGCAATTAGTGGCGAGCATCTGATTCTCACAGCTGGCGGTATCGACGGACACGTTCACGTCATCTCTCCCCAGCAGGCCGAGGCGGCCCTCAGTGGCGGTATCACCACCCTCATTGGCGGCGGTATCGGTCCCACCGACGGCACCAACGGCACAACCATCACCAGCGGTAAGTGGAACATCGAACGTATGCTCCAATCGGCCGAGGGATTGCCCGTGAACATCGGTTTTCTGGGCAAGGGCAACTGTTCGGGCAAGGCTCCTATGGCCGAGCAGATCGAGAGTGGTGCAATGGGTCTTAAAATCCACGAGGATTGGGGCTCGACTCCCCAGGCCATTCGTACCGCATTGAAGGTTGCCGACCGCTACGATGTTCAGGTGGCCATCCACACCGACACGCTCAACGAGGCGGGCTTTGTGGAGGATACCATTGCCGCCTTCGACGGACGCACCATCCACACCTACCACACCGAGGGCGCAGGTGGCGGACACGCTCCCGACCTGCTCCGCGTGGCATCGCAGAGCAACGTGCTCCCCTCCTCGACCAACCCCACTCTGCCCTTCGGTATCAACTCGCAGGCCGAGTTGTTCGATATGATTATGGTGTGTCACAACCTCAACCCCCAGATTCCCTCCGATGTGGCCTTTGCCGAGAGCCGCGTAAGGCCCGAAACTCAGGCAGCCGAGAACCTGTTGCACGATATGGGCGTAATCTCGATGATTTCGAGCGACTCGCAGGCTATGGGACGCGTGGGCGAGAGCTTTATGCGTGCCGTACAGATGGCCTGCTATATGAAAAACAGCGTGGGCAAGTTGCCCGAGGATAGCCCCAACAACGACAACTTCCGCGTGTTGCGCTACATTGCCAAGGTGACTATCAACCCCGCCATCACCTTCGGTGTAGACCACAAAATCGGCTCCGTAACCGTGGGCAAAGTGGCCGACCTGGTACTGTGGGAGCCCGCAATGTTTGGTGCCAAGCCCAAGTTGGTCATCAAAGGCGGTATGATAAATTGGGCCAATATGGGCGACCCCAACGCCTCGCTGCCCACACCTCAGCCTATGATTTACAGGCCTATGTTTGGCGCCTTTGGCGGAGCGCTCCAACGCACCTGTCTGACCTTCGTGTCGGCAGCCGCCAAGCAGTCGGGCATTGCCGAGCGCCTCTGTCTGAAACGTCAGGTGGTGGCCGTAAGGGGCACCCGTCAGCTCACCAAAGGCAATATGATACTCAACGGAGCAACCCCCAACATCGAGGTCAATCCCGAAACCTTCGAGGTGGTGGTCGATGGCACCCGAGTAAACCTCACCCCCGCAAAGGTAATCCCTCTGGCACAACTCTATTGGTTTAGTTAGTCGCTTATGGAGGTTTACCGAACTATCATCGGCAACATTGCCGACCCCTTGTGGCAGGAGCGTCTGCAAAAGTGCGACATCGACAACGTGTTGCTCGACCAATGGAATGCACAAAAGAGCCGACTGCTGGCCATAGGCGAAAGCGGACGACCCTATGCCATTGCGCTCGAACGAGGAGTAAGGCTTCGAGATGGCGACATCATTGCCTACAACACCTCCTCACGGAGTATGGTTGTGGTGCGCCTGAGGCTCTCGGAGGTGATGATTGTAGACCTCTCGTCGCTCTTCCGACGCTCCCCCACCGAGGCCATTGCCACCGCCATAGAACTCGGACACGCCATAGGCAACCAACATTGGCCCGCCGTGGTCAAGGACGAGAGGCTCTACATTCCTCTGGCTGTGGACAAGAAAGTGATGCTCAGCGTTATGCGCACCTACAACTTCGACGGCATAGCCTTTGCGTTTCGCCCCGGGGTGGAGGTGGTGCCCTACCTTTCTCCCTCGGAGGTACGCACCCTCTTTGGAGGTAGTGCCCGGAGCTCCGAGGAGGGTGGTGAGCACACCATGAGCGCTCACTCCCACCACCCCCACAATCACGACGAGCCACACCTGACCGACTATGTGTAAAGCCAATCCAATCACAGCAAGAGAGTATGTTTAACGTAACCACGGCCGAACTTTTTGGCCTTTTACAGATGGGCGACTCAGCCTTTCCGATAGGCGGTTTTAGCTTTTCGGCAGGGTTGGAGGGTGCCGTAACCGCGGGAATGGTCAGTTCGGTCGAAGATTTGACCGACTACACCCGCACGCTTGTGTGTGCCACCGCCCGACTCGACGCCACCGCCGCGCTGGAAGCCTTCCGAGCCGTGGGACAAAGCAGGCTCTTTCGTCTGGGCGAGATTGACCACCGAGTGTTGGAGATGAAGCTCTCGCCCGAGAGTCGCACGATGACCCTGCGTATGGGAGCACGACTGTGCAGCCTGCTGAGGGCCATCAGCCCCTCGCCTCTGGTGGAACGCTGGGGCGAGATGGTGGACCGAGCCGACGGACGGGTCACTCTGCCCGTGGCTCAGGCCGTGGGAGCGTCGCTCTTCGACCTTGGCGAGCAGGGGCTCTTTGCCGCCAGCCTCTACGGCTCGGCCTCGGTGGTGCTCAACGCCTCGCTGAGGCTTATGAGGGTGTCGCACTACGACACGCAGCACATTCTCCTCTCGCTCGGCCCGTTGGTGGAGCAGCTCTACGAGCGCTATGGCTCCTCGGACATTGAGGCTATGTCGACCTTCACACCGTTGGTGGACATTGCCGCCTCGCTCCACGAGCGGGGGCAGGGACGACTCTTTATGAACTAAGCACCGAATACAGATTATTTACTCAACAATGGCAAAACAGATTTGTAGAATAGGCGTTGGCGGACCCGTGGGCTCCGGCAAAACCGCACTCATCGAAACCCTCACACCACGTCTGCTGGATATGGGGCTGAGGGTTGTAATCATCACCAACGACATCGTTACCACCGAAGACGCACAACACGTTCGCCGAATACTGCGCGGCACTCTGGCCGAAGAGCGTATTGCGGGTGTCGAAACGGGAGCCTGCCCCCACACGGCCGTGCGCGAAGACCCCTCGATGAACCTCGCAGCTGTGGAGGAGATGGAGGAGCGTTTTCCCGACACCGACCTGCTCTTTATCGAGTCGGGCGGCGACAACCTGACACTCACGTTCAGCCCCGCGCTGGTCGATTTCTTCATCTACGTCATCGACGTGGCTGCGGGCGACAAGATTCCGCGCAAAGACGGCCCCGGTATCTCCCACAGCGACATCCTCGTAATCAACAAGACCGACCTTGCCCCCTACGTCAAGGCCGACTTGGAGGTTATGCGTCACGACACGGAGATGATGCGCCCCTCGAAGCCCTACGTCTTTACCAACTGCTTCACGGGCGAGGGTATCGACACGTTGCTTGATATGATCTGCCAGATGGCCCTCTTCGACATCGTAAAGAAAGCACAATGAGCCTCCACTGTCCCTCTCCCAATCCGCCCCCAATGGCCCTCAACCGACAAATCGAGGGCAAGCGCGGAGCACTCCACCTGGGCTTCTCGCTCGACGAGCGGGGCCGTACCATACTGAGCACCCTCGACCACCGAGCCCCAATGGTGGTGCAACAAGCCCTCTATTGGGACGAGCAGATGCCCCAAATGGCCTGTGTCTATACCCTCTCGTCGGGAGGCCCGCTGGTGGATGGCGACCGCTATCGACGCGAGGTGCATCTGGCCGAGGGGTGTGAGGTACACCTTTCGAGCGGTGCCGCCACGCGCATAGCCTCGATGGTCCACGACCGAGTGGAGATCACAAACCTTGTGGTACTCCACCCCGACTCCTACCTCGAATGGCTGCCCGAGGCCACCATACCCTCGGCACACTCGCGCTGTCGCACCTCTACGGAGTTGGTAGTTGCACCCTCGGCAGCCCTCTTCTGGGGCGAGGTGGTCTGTTGTGGCCGACTCCACCACGGCGAGCGTTTCGACTTCGACCGACTCACTCAGCACACCCTGCTGATGAGGCCCGACGGAGAGGTGTTGGCACGCGAGGTGTCCGACATTATCCCCTCGGTGGAGCACCCCTCGACGGGAGGAGTGTTGGGCAACTTTACCCATTGGGCCACCGTCTTCATAGCCGCCCCTGCCGACAAAGTCGCAATCATCGACGGACTATACGGAGCCCACTTTGCCCACTCGGGAGCAATGGGCACAGCCCGCCTGAAAGACGACTGCGGCATTGTGGTACGACTTTTGGGACACTCGGCCGAAGAGCTCAAACGAGCCGTCCGACACCTCTGCTGCGAGTTTCGTCGGGTGGTCAAGGGGAGGCCCCTCGATGAGGATTTCCCCTGGCGATAACAAAGTACATATTGTTACAACACAAATACTTATCAACAGATGAAACACACAAACACAATCACAAGCGAAGGGGTCGCAGAACTCTTTTCGTTCGACAGCATCAAGGGGTGGCTCCGAGGACCTGCACAGGTGGTCTTTCAGGGTAACGCTCTGTGCGGAGTGCTCATCATTGCGGCGCTCTTTGTGGGTGCTGCCGTGGGTGGTCGCATCGAGGTCGGCTGGGGTGCCTTCGTGGGCCTCTGCGTGTCGACCCTTACAGGACACCTGCTCGCTCTGCCCAAAAATCAGGGCGATGCGGGCCTGTGGGGATTCAACGGCACACTCGTGGGCGCTGCTATGATGACCTTCTTGGGAAGTACCGTTCTGGGGTGGATAGCCTTGATACTCTGTGCGGCGATGTCCACTTGGGTACGCTCGGCTCTTGACCGAATGCTCTCGGCCCACAAAGTGAGTTCGCTCACGGGCTCCTTTGTGCTCTGCTCTTGGTTGTTCTTGGCCGCAGCACGACAGCTGGGCGAGATGGATATCATCTCGCTGCCCGCCTCGACGCTGCCCACAACCGTATGGATGCACCACACCCATCAGGCCGTGTCGATGAACTTCCTCGAAACCATTTTCAGGGGCATAAGTCAGGTCTTTCTGCTCGACTCGTGGGTGGCAGGCGTGCTGATAGTATTGGGACTTTTGGCCAGCAAACCTTTGGCGGCTCTCTGGGCCATTGTGGGCTCGGCTATGGCGTCGGGTGTGGCTCTGCTCTACGGAGCACCCGTTCACGATGTCAGTCAGGGTCTCTACGCTTATAGCCCCGTACTTACGGCCGTAGCGTTGGGTGCAACCTTCTATCGTCCCTCCGTTCCGGGAGCCATTTGGACCGTTCTGGGCACTCTGGCCACCGTCTTTGTTCAGGCAGCCTTCGACACCTTTATGGCACCCGTGGGACTGCCCACATTCACGGCACCTTTCTGTCTGACAACGTGGCTGTTCCTGCTTCCTCTCTACCGTTTCGATCGCGACCACAAAGAGCATGTAAATCACTCTACCTGGCATCGCAAAGAATCAACCTCCAAACCATAACACACCAACTAAAAAACACCTCTAAATTATGCACTTGATGAATGAATTACTCTCGCCCGCCACGCAGATTGTGGGCGGAGTTGTGGCCGCAGTACTTGTGGGCGTTGCCATTCGCAAAACCATCTCGCAGGCCACTCGCAACACCCTCCCCATTATGGGAGCACTCGGAGCCTTTGTGCTGGCAGCACAGATGCTCAACATCTCGGCCATTGCCGGCAGTAGCGGACACCTTATTGGCGGAGTTCTGCTGGCAGCAATGTTGGGTCCTTGGGCCGGTTTTCTCACCCTCTCGGTGGTGCTGGCCATTCAGGCACTGCTGCTCGGCGATGGTGGCACCCTCGCTCTGGGCTGCAACATTCTGAATATGGCCGCACTGGGCTCGCTCGTGGCCTATCCCCTTATCTTTAAGCCCATTATGGCGGGCCGAAGTGGTGGTGGCCGACTCTTTGTAGCCGCCACAGCAGCCTCCATAGTAGCAGCCGAATTGGGCGCTTTGGGCGCAGTAGCCGAGGTGGGTTTCTCGGGTATTGCTCCTCTCTCGCTGGCAGCTTTCCTGAGCAAAATGACCTTCGTACACCTGATTATCGGTGCTGCCGAGGGTCTTGCCACCGGTGCAATCCTCTGGGCTGTGAGCCGTGCCAACGCCCCTCTGTTGCACATCAACTTCACCACCGAGCCTAAGGAGCAGCCCCGTGCGCTGAACACCGTATGGGCATTTCTGCTGGGTGCGTTGTTGATTGGCGGTGGTCTGTCGCACCTGTCGTCCGACCGCCCCGACGGCCTCGAATGGTCTTTGGAGCAGTCGACCATCGTGGAAGAGTAATCGCCCCACAGCACAAAAACAGAAGGAGTGGCCCCACTAACCGTGAGCCACTCCTTATATTTTATAATTAGGTATTCGGGTTAGAATACGATTCTCACACCGCCCAGAGCGCCAATACCCGTCTGGCGATAGGTGGGCAGGTGGTAGATAGTCTGGTTCAGGAGGTTGCTACCCTCCAACCAAGCCGACAAACTCTCCGTAACACGCCACTCAACCTCGACACCCAAGTCGAAGTAGGCAGGCATACTCATCGTTTTGCCCAACCCGTCGGCACCTTTGCACTCATACTCTGCCGCCATTGCATAGTGACCATTCACACCAAACGACCACCTCTTCCAAACATACTCGGCACCAAGGCGGGCATCCAGAGGACGCAGGCCCAAAGCCACAGGAGCAACACTATTTTTCAGAATGTGTTTATACTCCACCGAGCCGCTCAGCACAAAGTGGCGCAGGACGTTATACTCGGCCTGAGCCTCGGCGGCCAACATCGACACACCCAGAGCGGTGGCGTAGTCCAACAGAGGGCTTCCCTCGACAGCCACGGCATAGAAGTAGTCGGAGTAGTGGCGCAGGCCCACTCTGGCGTTATAGTTCACACGTCGGCCCGAGCCCCTTACGCCCAGCGACGCATCATAGACCTTTCGCATATCGGCCCCCAGGTGGTCGCCATAGGGGTTGAGCCACATGGCCATACGCACCAAGTCGTTCTCTCTGGCAGCCTTGGCCCTCAGGTAGGGCACCCAGCGGCTATCCTTATCCCAAGCCATCTCGAAGTTGCCCACCAAGCCGTTCACGAACGACCTCTTGGGCCCCGAAATGCAGATATCGTAACCCACACCCAACTCAATGGGGAGGTGTTTGGCCACCCTTGCGCTCCACTCGGGCATCACAACCACCGAGCTCTGCCACTCGCCCAACCAATGAGTGCCAAAGAAGTAGGCTCCAACGGTGTGGGGCAACCACCCCTTCACCTTGTTCAATCCCACCAGGGCTGCATCTACCCCGTAGTGGAAGGTGTGATTGGTACCCTCGGCCTGACTTTTGCCACTAAGGCCATAGTTTGTACCTGCGCTCCAACCACCGTCTACGGCCACCTCGTAGCCCAATTTCGACTTCTTGCCAAAGCTACCTGCCACGCTCGCAGCCACGCCCAAGTCGTTGGTCAGCACCATCTTACGCACCACATCGCTCGCCACACCCAAGCCCCCATAGGGGTTGGCTACATTGCCACGATACTCCATCTTTGCACGCACCTTTGTGCCGCTTGCGAGGGTGGTGTTATAGCCCACACCCGCACGATTGTGCAACCACAAAGCCGAGAGTCGCTCCTCGTCGAGGTTGGTCAGTCGGTTCAGGCGACCATCGTGGTCTACATACACACCCAGGGTGGGATGCCTCCTCTGAACGGGAGTCCAATAGAGATCCAAGTCGGAATGGAGCGGAGCACCAACACCCGCATTGAGGTAGAAATCCGTGGGCCTATGCCACTGGGCCGTGCTCATCTCCACAGGCGAGAGAGCCCCCACCGAAAAGTTGCTCTGGTGGGCAGTCGATTTGATGGCATACTCCATCGTGGGACGCTGCACAACCGTATCGAGCAGTCGGGGTTCAATCTCAATCCTCTCGGCCTTGCCAATGGTGGCCGAGTAGTCCTTCTCGATCTCAATCTGTTTCGTAAAGCCCTCTTGATCCTGGGCCCTTGCGGGCAGAGCCGCCACCATTGTCAGCGCGGCAGCCACAGCCACTATTTTGCCAAACATCTTCATCATCTTTTCGTTCGGTTTGTCAATCTCTCACACTTCTACTCTACTACAACCCTGCAATGCGCTCTTGGGCCGTGGCCACAATGCCATCGTCGCCACCCGAGTAGCCATCGACCACACTCTGATAGGTAGCCCTTGCCTGGAACAAATCGCCCTTCGAGGCGTATACATCGCCCAACAACAAGAACGACTTGGCAAGCCAATATGCGTGGGGGGTATTCTTCTCGGCAAAGTCGTAGACCAACGACTCGGCCTTATCAAAGCTGCCATATTGGAAGGCGGTTTCGATAATCTTGTAGGCGCTCTCGGCACCCTCTTCGTTGCTCACGTCGGCACCCAGGTCGTTGTAGATAGCCACGGCGGGATTGCGTTTACCCATAGCCTCCAAAGCCTTGGCCTTCTGCAATTTGGCCTTACGCACCAGCTGAGGAGTTACATCCTCGGCCGAGATAACCCAATCGGCTGCATCGACCACGCTCTGTCCGCCCACACCGCTCGCCACAACGGCCGAGAGGTACTGTTCCAACGCCTCGCGACGTTTGGCAGGGGTTTGAGCCACCTCAACCACCCTCTTATAAGCCTCGGCTGCTGCACCAAAGTCGGCCGTAGAGGCCGAAATCTGGGCCAACTTCTCGTAGCCACGCTGGGTGTAGGGGTTGTAGTACATCGCCGTCAGTCGGTTGAGCTGTGCCACAGCACCGGCCTTGTCGCCCGCCTCGCTCAGGCAGTCGGCCGAGTAGTAGAGTGCCGCGGGGGTGTAGGCACCCTCGGGATTCTCGGCCAAGTATTTATCGAAGGCCTCCGAAGCCCTCTGCTTGTCGCCCGAAATATAGACCTTCTGGGCTGCCACAAAGCCAAGCGAATCGCGCTGACGGTCGCCCGCCTCGCCTGCCATACCCACCGACTCGGCATAGGCCATATACTCGTCGATGGTGTTGCGCTCGATGTGGATATTGCGAATCTCGCCCAAGGCGTTGTGGGCTGCCACGCTACCCTTCGAGCGAACGAGCACCTTCTTATAGACGCTCAGGGCGGCCTCGTCGTTGCCCACATTGCGGTAGGCAAGGCCCAAGTCGCTCAGAGCTGCAACATAGTCGGGCGACGAGGGGTATTTGCCAACGTAGCTGAGCAGAGCCTCCACAGCCTCGTCATAGCGACCTGCGCCAAGCAGAGTGTTTCCCAGCTCATACGACGAGCGAACAACATAGTTGCCCTTACCCTCCGAGATAATATCCCTGAGGGCCTCCACTCGACCGTCTACATTACCGGCCATTCCCTCCATCATTGCCACTCGGTAGGCGCCATAAAAGCGCTCCGACACACCCTTCATCTGGGCGCTCTTGGCATAGAGTTTCGAGGCCTCGGTGTAGTTCTTGGCCACGGCCTCGATGTCGCCCAAGCGGTTGTAGGCATCGGCACGGAACGAGTCGTCGGTAGTACGGGTCTCGACAAAGTCGGCAAAGTCGTCGTAGGCGGTCTGGTAGCGACCGTTATTGAATCGGGCATAGCCCATATTGTAGTAGGCAAAGATATACTCGGGTTGGTGACGACGGCCCAAGCGGATGTATTGGTCATACATAGCCGCCGCCGAAGCCCATTTGCCCTGTGCGTAGTCCACCTCGCCAAGCAGGTAGATGGCCAAAGCCTCAATGTCGCCATCGTAGTCGGCCACGTCGAGCGAGAGGTTGCAATACTCCTCGGCCTCCTCAATCTCGCCATTCTGGTAGCACTGAGCCGCGTGGTAGTAGGCCACCTTCTGCATAGCCTCGCGCACCTTGCTGCTGCCACCCGACGAGAACTCTTTCAGGGTTGCATAGGCCGCTTTCAGGTCGCCCGCATCGTAGCAAGCCGTCACCAAGTAGCCCTCCACCTCGCTACGGTGAGCCGAGCGGGGATATTCGCGCAGGTAGTGGCTAAGGCTCTGAATCTCCTCGTTGAAGTTGCCGCCACCCTGCTCGACCTGCAACTTGCAGTAGTTGTAGAGCGCATCCTCGCAGATGGTCTTATTGTCGCCACTGCTATACGCCATCGAGAACGACTGACGAGCCTGTTTCTTATCGCCCAAGCGCAGGTAGCAGTCGGCCAAGTGGTAGGCCGCATTCTGGGTCAGCTGGTCATTGGGGCCGCACGCTCCGCGCAGGTAGGCAGCCGCGTTGTCGTAGTCGCCCATACGGTAGAGCGAGTAACCACCGATGTAGTTCTCCTCGCGCGAGAGGGTCTGACCCTCCTGACGGAGCATTGCCACATAGGCATCGGCCTCGTTCCACCTCTCGAGCCTAAAATTGCTCTGGGCCGCAATCCTCTCCACCTCGGCACGCCTGCCACCGGCCAAGCCAGCCAACACTCCCTCGGCCCTCTGCGACACATACTCGTCGTTGCCCGAGAGGAATTCGATGTTGAGCAGGTAGTAGGGCACCACGGCCTTATAGTCGTCGTGGGTTGCCACAGCGCCAAAGTGCAGTTTCGAGTCCACCAACAGTCCCTCGGTGTAGGAGATATAGCCCAACAGATAGCGGGCGTGGGGGTAGTAGGTGGTGTGTTTGCGGTCGAGTCGGCGGAGCCACTCGCGAGCCAGTCTATCGTCGCCACTCTTGTGGGCCGAGTAGCCGTAGCGGAAGCAGTACTCCTCCATATCACTATCGTCGAGGTCGGCAAACCTCACCTTGGCAAAGGTGGCCACAGCCTCTTCCCACCTCTGGGCCTCGAAGTACTCTCCGCCCAATGCCAACAGCGCCCTATTGGTCTGAATGGCAGTGGGATATTGCTCCACAAATGCCGCCAGAGCATCTACTCCATTACCGAGCGAGGCCGCACACATTGCGTCCATCCAACGAGCCTCGGTGAGCACCACCGGAGCATAAATCTGCGAGTTGTCGCCCGCAGCGGTAACCACACGCAGCACCTCTCTCACCTCGCGGTACTTGCCCATCTGGTAGAGCGAGCGGGCGCGTTGCATCACCTGGTCGGCTATCTGTGTCTGGGCCGTCAGCGGAGTTGCCAACATAAGGCCCGAGAATATGATTGTCAGAAAAAGTCTCCTCATATATAGTTTTGTTTGTTTCTCTCTTGTTCTACTCCTCGGCCAAGCGGTAGACCGACACCTTATCGGTCACCACTCCGCCATCTATCGTAACCACTCCCGCAGGGGCTCGGAGCACCACCTGCATCGTCGTTATGTCCATATTATATATCTCTATGGCGTCGGTCGGGAAGCCCAACTTTGCCAACTTGGCCGTGGCAGTTTTCAGCGGTGTAGCAACCGCCACCACCACTCTCTCGCCACGCTCCACACCTCGGAGCACCTCGGCCCTAAGTCGGCCCTGCTGCTCGGGCGAGAGTCGCCAGATGTTCTGCACACACACCAAGCGCACCACTCCCTCGGTGGCAACCACCTCGGCCGTAGCGTCGCCCGCCTCGTCGTAGAGCATAAAGTCCCTGGCCCTAACCTCCACGCTGTCGCCCTCGGCGCTCTCCACCGTGCGAACAAACTCCCACTCGTCGGTGTTCCACCAGCGGCTGTCGTCGGCCTCAAACTCCTCCTCGTGGCCGTCGCCTTTGTGTCGGCACACAACCTTCACCATCTCGGCCTCGGACTCCTCTTCCAGGGCCTCGCGCAGATTTACGCCCACGCCAAAGGGGAATTTCTCGACCAGCGGCAGAGCCACAAGCGACCACACCGTAAGCGCCACTCCGACCACCACAACCACGGGGGTTATCCACCTGCCCGCCACGCTGTCTGCAATCTTCTTGGGCTCATTCCAGATGTCGTAGCACCATCCCACAAGCAGAGTTGTTGTCACCAGCGCCACATTCTTGGCAAAGGTCTGCCAATTAGTCAGCACCACCACGTCGCCAAAGCATCCGCAGTCGCTCACGGGATTCCACACCGCCAACACCAACGTCAGCAGCGTAAACAGGTTGCTGACCACCAACGTAGCCATCAGCGTAAGTCGTATCCAAGCGCCCACCACAAGGGCCACACCGAGCCACAGCTCCAACGCCACAAGTGCCACCGTGGCGTAGGGTGCCACGGGAGCCAAGATAGGCACCCCCATGGCCGAGAAGTACTCGCCCATTTTGAGCACCGTGCCGTAGGGGTCTACCCCCTTCGTTACCGCCGAAAAGATAAAGACACACCCCAACACCACCATCAACAGCGTTGTCAGGTGGTAGCGGTTAAGCGCATCCCTTATGTCGTTGGCCCTAATCAATATTTCCTCTATCCAAACAATGGTTCAACCTGAGCCTTCACCCTCGCAAAAATCTCCTCGGGCGAGGCCATAGCGCCCTCGGCAGTCGAGCAGTCCACCACACCAAAGGCCTCGTCGCCCTCGGCCGCTGCCAAGTAGACCTCCCTAACCCTGCGTTGCAGGTCGAGCGACTGCTCGTGTATATCCTTGCCACCTTCGAGGTAGCTGCGGTCGTCGCCCTCGCGCACCGAGGTCAGCTTGGCCTCCGTAAACTTAAAGGGCACGTCCAAAAAGAGCGACAGCGTGGGTCTGGGAATGGCAAACTCCTCAAACTCGGTCTTCAAAATCCAATCGCTCAACACCTTACGCTGCTCGGGGTCGTCAATCTTGGCACACTGGTAGCCGATATTGGAGTAGACATACCTGTCGGCAATAACACACTTGCCCTCGGCCAGCCACTCGCGAATCATCTTGGCCGCATCGGCCCTATCGCCCGCATAGAGCAGCGCCACAAGGTAGGGATTGACCTGCTCCACCGAGCCGAACTCGCCCCTGAGAAAGCGGGCAATCAGCTCGCCATAAACAGGTGCATCGAAGCGAGGAAAGTGCAGAAATTCGCACTCCACGCCCCTACTCTCAATCATCTCCCGCAGGAGTTTAATCTGTGTCGATTTGCCGGCTCCATCCAAGCCTTCAAGTACTATAAACATAATCTTCAAATTGAGAATTGAGAATTATTTCAACATTCTAATTGCTTTCTTCACTGCGGCCACCAGAGCGTCTACCTCCTCGGCAGTATTATACAGGCCAAACGAAGCCCTCGCCATACCCTGCACCCCGTAGTGGGCCATAACAGGGTCGGCACAATGAGCACCCGTGCGGATAGCCACACCACTACGGTCCAGCACCGCACCCAGGTCGAAGTTGTGCACCCCGTCTACATTGAAAGACACAATGCTACACTTCTCCGCTGCCTTGCCATAAATCCTCAGACCCTCGATCTGCTCCAACTCCGCAGTGGCATAATCCAGCAAAGCCCTCTCGTGGGCCATAACTCCCGCCCTATCCAATCGACGCAGGAAGCGGATAGCCTCGGCCAGACCAATGGCGTCGATATAGTTGGCCGTGCCCGCCTCGAATTTCAGTGGCAGGTCGGCATAGGTGGTCTTCTCGAAGGTCACCTTCTTGACCATATCGCCACCGCCCAAGAAGGGGGGCATCTGTTCCAACAGCGCCCTCTTGCCATAGAGCACGCCCACACCATTGGGACCATAGAGCTTGTGGCTCGAAAAGGCGTAGAAGTCGCAATCGAGCTCCCTCACATTCACCTCGCTATGCACAAAGCCCTGACATCCGTCTACCACCACAACTGCACCACGCACGTGGGCCTTGTCGATGATGGTTTTCAGATTGGGCATTGTGCCGAGAGTGTTGCTCGCCTGGGTTACGGCCACAATCTTGGTGTGCTCATCGAGCAGTGTGTCGAGCATTGCCGTTTGAAGGTTGCCCTCGTCGTCGAATGGCAGCACCCTCAACTCTGCACCCTTACGCTGGCACAACATCTGCCAGGGGACAATGTTCGAGTGGTGTTCCATCTCGCTCACCACCACATTGTCGCCCCTCTCCACGGCCACCTCGCCCCAGGCGTAGGCCACCGTGTTCAGGCTTGCCGTAGCACCCGCCGTGAAGATCACCTCGCCCACGTCGGGAGTGCCCAGAGCCTCGGCCACCACCTTGCGAGCATCCTCATACAGAGCCGTACAACGCTCCGAGAGGTAGTGAACACCTCGATGGATGTTGGCATTTTCGCTACGGTAGAGCCCCGCCACGGTGTCAATCACACAGCGTGGTTTCTGGGCCGTAGCTCCATTATCGAGGTAGACCAATGGCTTGCCATAGACCTTCTCGGCCAATATGGGGAACTCCCCGCGTATGTCGTATGGATTGAACATATTCTTCTATTTTGTCGACCGTCGACCGTCAATTTTCAATTTTCAATTCAAACTCCTCACGGATGGCCTCGTCGTCGATGTGGCCAAGCACATCGCGCAGAAAACCTCCCACCTGCAATCTGCGGGCCTGCTCCTCGCTGAGGCCCCTCTGGCGCATATAGTAGATAGCCTCGTCGTCGATATTGCCCACCGTGGCTCCGTGCGAACACTTCACATCGTCGGCATAGATCTCCAACTGGGGGTTGGTGTGAATCCTTGCCGTGCGGCTCAGCAACATATTACGGCTCTGCTGATAGGCCTCGGTGCGCTGTGCATCGGGGGCAACATATACCAAGCCATCAAAAGTACCCACGCCATTATCCTTGGCGATACCCTTAACCACCTGGTTGCTCTTGCAGTCGGCCACATTGTGGCGCACATTGGTTCGGATGTGGCACTTGGCACCCTCACCACAGAGGTAGAGGCCATAGAGTTCCAACTCGGCGCCCGCACCATTCAGTTCTATGGTATAGTCGTAGTTGCTTTCGCCCTGCTCGGTAGCCGCAAAGACCACCTTGGCCTTAGCCCCCTCGGCAAGTCGGAGCGTCAGGCTATGGTCGCCACTGCCACACATCTGGTAGAACGACAGCTCCTCGCCCGCAGCAACCGACAAGTTACCACCGCAGTCGCCGTCGCACTCTCCGCGCAACACTACAACTCTTTTATTCAGTTCGCTCATAACTCTACTCCTCTTTATAGTCGGCAATGAGCCAATCGTAACCCTCCTTTTCGAGTTTAAGGGCCAACTCGGGACCGCCCGAATAGATTATGCGGCCCTTGTAGAGAACGTGCACAAAGTCGGGAGCGATATAGTCCAACAACCTCTGGTAGTGGGTAATCAGCACCGTTGCGTTATCCTTGCTGCGCAGGCGGTTTACGCCCGTAGCCACAATCCTCAGTGCGTCGATATCCAGACCGCTATCGGTCTCGTCGAGCAGTGCCAAGTCGGGCTGCAACATCGCCATCTGGAAAATCTCGTTTTTCTTCTTCTCGCCACCCGAAAAGCCCTCGTTCACGGCCCTATTCATCAGCTTGGCATCGAGCTCCACCACGGCTGCCTTCTCTCTCATATATTTGAGCATTGCGCCTGCCGACAGAGGCTCCAAGCCCTGAGCTTTCCTGCGCTCGGCCACCGCCAGCTTCATAAAGTTGGCCATACTCACACCGGGAATCTCCACGGGATACTGGAAGCCGAGGAAGATACCCTTACGAGCCCTATCCTCGATGCTCATACCGAGCAACTCCTCGCCCTTATACTCCACGCTGCCCTCGGTAACCTCGAACTTCTCGTTACCGGCCAGCACCGACGCAAAGGTACTCTTACCCGAGCCGTTGGGGCCCATAATGGCGTGTACCTCGCCCGCCTTCACCTCGAAGTTGATGCCCTTCAAAATCTCTTTACCACCAACCGAAGCGTGTAAATTCTTAACTTTTAACATATTTCGTGTTTTTTTGTTTTTCCTTTTCCTTTTTCTTTTGCGACTTTTTGTAAAAAGTCGCCCAAAAACTTTTAGGAGATACTCGCCTGCGGCTCATATCCCTATACTGAGTCTGCTCAGAACTACCAATACACTCGGAGTGCCCGTAGGCACCTTTTTTATACAAAAGCTCCGCAAAAAAATTTTCTGAGATACTCACTACGTTCGTATCTCTTACATTCCGAAAGTCATCACTTTGAGCAATGCTGAATTTCGGCAAATGTTGAAAATCAAAAATATGTGCCGAAGGCACTCCTCAATTTTCCATTTTCAATTTTCAATTTTCAATTCGTCGTTGGACGTTAGACGTTGGACGTTAGACCTCTGTCGGTCGACGGTCGACGTCCTACCCCACGCTGCCTTCGAGCGAGATGCTGAGCAGTTTCTGGGCCTCCACCGCAAACTCCATAGGCAGTTTGGCCAAGACCTCCTTGGCGTAGCCGTTCACAATCAAGCCCACAGCCTCCTCCGTACCAATACCCCTCTGGTTGCAGTAGAAGAGCTGGTCGTCGCTAATCTTGCTCGTGGTAGCCTCGTGCTCCACCACAGCCGTAGGATTCTGAGCGTCGATATAGGGGAAGGTGTGTGCGCCACACTTGTCGCCAATCAGCAGCGAGTCGCACTGCGAGTAGTTCCTGGCATTCTCGGCCGCAGGCACCACCTTGACCAAGCCGCGATAGCTATTCTGGCTGCGACCTGCCGAGATACCCTTCGACACAATACGGCTACGGGTATTCTTACCGATGTGGATCATCTTCGTACCCGTGTCGGCCTGCTGGAAGTTGTTGGTCAGCGCCACCGAGTAGAACTCGCCCACCGAGTTGTCGCCCTGCAAAATGCAGCTGGGGTATTTCCAAGTAATAGCCGAGCCGGTCTCGACCTGAGTCCACGACAGACGCGCATTCTCGCCACGACAGATACCCCTCTTGGTTACAAAGTTGTAGATACCACCCTTGCCGTCCTTATCGCCGGGGTACCAGTTCTGCACGGTGGAGTATTTCACCTCGGCATCCTTCTCGACCACAATCTCCACCACGGCAGCGTGGAGCTGGTTCTCGTCGCGCATAGGTGCGGTACAACCCTCCAAGTAGCTCACATAGGCACCCTCGTCGGCCACGATGAGCGTGCGCTCGAACTGACCCGTGCCCGCAGCGTTGATGCGGAAGTAGGTGCTCAGCTCCATAGGGCAACGCACACCCTTGGGGATGTAGCAAAACGAGCCGTCGGAGAATACCGCAGCATTGAGCGCCGAGTAGAAGTTGTCGCCATAGGGAACAACGCTACCCAGATATTTACGCACCAGGTCGGGATACTCCCTGAGCGCCTCGCTCATTGAGCAGAAAACAATGCCCTTCTCGGCCAAAGTCTCGCGGAAGGTGGTCTTGACCGACACCGAGTCCATAACGGCATCGACAGCCACACCCGCCAGAGCCATCTGCTCTTCGAGCGGAATTCCCAGCTTGTCAAAGGTTTCGCGCAACTTGGGATCCACCTCGTCCATCGACTTTTTGTCGGGCTGTTTCTTGGGGGCGGCAAAGTAGATTATATCCTGAAAATCTATTTCGGGAATGTTCAAGTGAGCCCACTCGGGCACAGGCATTGTGAGCCACTTGCGATAAGCCGCAAGACGATATTCGAGCATCCACTCGGGCTCGCCTTTGAGGGCCGAAATCTGGCGCACCACATCCTCGCTGAGCCCCTTGGGCAGGGTCTCGGTCTCGATGTCGGTAACAAAGCCATATTCGTACTCCTTGGCTGTTATTTCGGAAAGTATTTTATCTTGTTCTGACATATCATTCGGTTTAATCCACAAATATACAAAATAAATTTTGTATAACAATAGCGACTCGCGCATTTGAGCCTTTATACAAAAAGCGCTCCACCCCACCCCCAAACGCCCTCCAAGGCGAGAGCACACTTGCAGATTTGAATAATTGAATTACCTTTGATCCCGAAACAAAGACCTATTCGACTGTATGACAAAGAGATTGATCGCCACGATTGTGGCCCTGACAATAGCCCTTACAGCCTCGGCCCAGACCCACGAAGGGCGTTTTGCCTACGACGGTTTTTCGGGCGGAATGATGCTCCACACCGGGTGGGTGTCGCTCGGCAACATAACCATTGGCACAGCCCCCTCGCAGAGGCTTTCGGGACTGCCCTTGGGCATTGGTGGCGCCCTGAAATTGCGCTTTGGCGACCACCTGAGGGTGGGTACCGAGGGCTACACCTCCTCACTCGGTTATGGCGACTACGGCTCGTCGCTCTCAATCGGTTGGGGCGGACTCTTGGTCGATTGGGGTTGGCAGTGGGGCAAGCTCAGGCCCTATGTGGGAGCCACGATTGGCGGAGGTGCGGTCGAAAACCTCACCCTCACCTCTCACCCCCAAGAGGATGTGGTGGCCGAAGAAAATCTTTCGTACCGCCACTATGGTGTGGGGGTGATTGTTCCCTTTGTGGGCGTGGACTACCCCCTCTCGGAGCGTATGTCGCTCACTTTCAAGGCCGACAGAATAACCGCGCTCGGTGCTGCAAACTTCGATTTTCCCGCGGGTGTGAGGTGTTATTTGGGATTTATGTTCAATCATTAACCACTTTATATCTCATTTATTCCACAATTCTCAATTCTTCTTGTATCTTTGCGCTGATTTTTCACCAATTACCTAAAAAAGATTATGTGGATTTGGCTGGCGGTAATATCTTCCGTACTGCTTGGTTTTTATGATGTGGCGAAGAAACGCTCGGTGGAGGGCAATGCTGTGCTCCCCGTGCTCACCATCGCCACATCCATCTCGGCACTCTTCTTTCTGCCCGTGATTATCTCCTCGGAGTTTTCGCTTGGGTGGTTCGACGGAGGCGTTTTCGACGTGGCTCCTATCGGTGTTTCGCAACACCTGCTCATAGCCTTGAAGGCGTGTATTGTGGCCGCCACTTGGCTCTTTGGCTACCTGGCCGTAAAACATCTGCCCCTGACAATCGTTTCGCCCATCTATGCCCTCAGGCCCGTGTTGGTGCTGCTGGGCTCGATACTTATTTTTGGCGAGAGGCTCAACCTCTACCAATGGATTGGTGTGGTGGTTGCTTTTGTGGCCTTCTACCTGATGAACCGTTCGAGCAACAAGGAGGGCATCCGTTTTAGGGGCAACAAAGGCATCGGCTACCTCTTTATGGCCGTGCTGTTGGGCGTGGGTAGCGCCTTCTGCGACAAGATTCTGATGAAGGGTATTCAGCCCGCCTCGGTGCAGGCTTGGTGCGGACTCTACATCGCCATTCTCTATGGTATTCTGACCCTCATCATCTGGCTTCCCAAGCGCGGCGAGCAGAAATTTTCGTGGCGTTGGAGCATACTTTTCATCTCGATATTCTTGTCGATTGCCGACTTCTGCTACTTCAATGCGCTGGCTCAGGAGGGTGCTCTGTTGGCCGTAATTTCGCTCATTCGTCGCGGCTCGGTCATCGTGTCATTCTCGCTGGGCGCACTCATCTTCAAGGAGCGCAACATCCGCTCCAAAGCCTTGGCGCTCTGCATCTTGCTCGTGGGCCTCTACTTCCTGCTCCACGGCTCGCTGGTGTAATTTTGGGCGGCCGAACGTCTAACGTCAAACGTCTAAACGACCTATTAAAAATAAGAAAGACTCTTTCCTTCGGGGAAGAGTCTTTTTGTTTTGCACCCTTTTATAAAAAGCTGCACCAAAAACTTTTGTTTGTCGCTTTTTTATAAAAAAGCTCCGCAAAAAATTTTTCTGAGATACTCGCTGCGCTCGTATCTCTTACACTCCTATGCTGTGCCATTATATTTTTATTGTACCTTTTGGTGGCAAAAGGTACCCAAAAGCCACTGCGATGCATTTCGGCGGGGCGTGAGTTGTCGTGGGCTAAAACAAACGACCATAAAGGTCGGTGCACAAGGCACGTCTTTGTTTCTCGACGCCCCCTCCACCTCCCACCTACTTCCGCCTGCAATGCGGTCGCAGAATTTAATAAGGATTAAGGACTTTTGACGTTAGACCGTAGACGTTAGACAAAAACGCATAAAGCGAGATAAATGCAAGTCTTGCGAAAGATTCCAGAAGTGAAAAAGAAAAAGTAAAATAGCGAGGCGAGTACAAGGCGGGGGCGTAACGCCCCTTTTATTAGGGTGGTTCTCCAAGAGGTAAAAACGCAGATAAAGAGATGAATGCAAGGCTTGCGAAAAAAAATTGCCCCGCAGTTTACTTGACGTAAATGAGGGGCAATTTTTTGAGCGTAACGCAGCAGTCGCTCTTTATATGCGTTTTTTTATTTTTTCTTAACCTCTACCTGGTCATACGACTCAATAATATCGCCAACCTTGATGTCGTTGTACGACTCGATGTTCAGACCGCACTCCATATTCAGAGTAACCTCCTTAGCATCGTCCTTGAATCGTTTGAGCGAGCCCAGGCGACCGGTGTAGATAACGATACCGTCGCGAATTACACGCACAGGCGAAGTTCGGGTAATCTTACCCTCGCGAACAATACCACCCGCAATGGTACCAACCTTACTGATCTTGAAGGTTTCGAGCACCTCAACAGTACCCATAATCTCCTCCTTCATCTCGGGCTCCAACATACCCTCGATTGCATCCTTGATGTCGTTGATGGCGTCGTAGATGATTGAGTAGAGGCGGATCTCGATCGACTCGTTCTCGGCCAACTTCCTTGCACCCGCGCTGGGACGCACCTGGAAGCCCACAATTACCGCATTCGACGCTGCTGCCAGCAGTACGTCACCCTCGGTAATCTGACCCACAGCCTTGTGAATTACGTTCACCTGTACGGTCTCGGTCGAGAGTTTCAACAGCGAGTCGGTCATAGCCTCAATCGAGCCGTCCACGTCACCCTTAACAATGATGTTGAGCTCCTTGAAGTTACCGATTGCTATACGGCGACCAATCTCGTCCAGAGTAACGTGTTTCTGGGTCTTGATACCCTGAATACGCTGCAACTGCTCCCTCTTGGTTGCAATCTCGCGAGCGCTGCGGTCGTCGTCCATCACGTTAATCTTGTCACCTGCCTGAGGTGCACCATTCAGACCAAGCACCTGTACGGGGGTTGCGGGACCTGCCTCGGCAACCTTCTGGCCGTGCTCGTTGAACATAGCCTTCACACGACCTGTGTGGGTACCCGACAGAATAACGTCGCCGGTACGCAGAGTACCATTCTCGATCAGCACGGTAGCCACATAGCCACGACCTTTGTCGAGCGACGACTCGATAATCGAGCCCACAGCCTTCTTGTTGGGGTTAGCCTTCAAGTCGAGCAGCTCGGCCTCCAAGAGCACCTTCTCCAAGAGTTTATCGAGGTTGATGCCCTGTTTTGCCGAAATCTCCTGCGACTGGTACTTACCGCCCCAATCCTCCACGAGGTAGTTCATATTTGCCAGCTGCTCCTTGATAGCATCGGGGTTGGCCGAAGGTTTGTCGATCTTGTTGATTGCAAACACCATAGGAACACCCGCAGCTACGGCGTGGTTGATAGCCTCCACGGTCTGGGGCATCACCCTGTCGTCGGCAGCCACAATGATGATAGCCACATCGGTAACCTGAGCACCACGAGCACGCATTGCGGTAAATGCCTCGTGACCGGGGGTGTCGAGGAAGGTGATGGTCTTGCCCTCGTACTTAACGCTATAAGCACCGATGTGCTGGGTAATACCACCCGCCTCGCCGGCGATTACGTTGGTCTTACGGATGTTGTCCAAGAGCGAGGTTTTACCGTGGTCAACGTGAGCCATAACGGTAACGATTGGTGGACGGGGAACGAGTTCCTCCTCCTTGTCGGCAACCTCTTCGATAGCCTCCTGAATGTCTACGCTCACGAACTCCACCTTGAAGCCATACTCCTCGGCCACAATCACCAGAGCCTCGGCATCCAGACGCTGGTTGATAGATACCATAAGGCCCAAGTTCATACAGGTGGTGATTACGTTGGTAACGCCCACGTTCATCATGGTTGCAAGGTCACTAACCGTTACAAACTCGGTCAGTTTGAGCACCTTGCTCTCGTTCATCTCCTGCTCGAATTCGGCCTCCATACGCTCCCTTGCCTCCTGGCGTTTCTCTTTACGGTAAACCGAGCCTTTGCTCTTACCGCCACGCTGAGTCAGGCGAGCCAAAGTATCCTTAATCTGTTTCTGCACCTCCTCGTCGCTCACCTCGGGGCGTACAACGGGTTTGGGTGCATTTTTCTGTTTGTTCTTTTTGTCCTTTTTGCTCATAGGCTGACCCTGCTGAGCAGCTGCACCACCCTGCTGGGGCTTACCGCCCTGCTGCTGAGGTTTGCCACCCTGCTGGGGTTTACCACCCTGCTGCACCTTGGTAACGTCGATTTTCTCCTTACCGATGCGTTTGCGTTTCTCGCGGTGACCACCCTCTGCACCCTTGCGGAGGCTGTCTACGTCGATTTTGCCCAACACCTTGGGACCCGACAGCGACGACGAATCCACACGGAACACATCTTTGCTCTCGGCCACACGCTCGTCGTAGGTCTTATTCTGAGCCTCGTTGTCGACCACAGCGGGAGCCTTCTGCTCGGGCTCGGCCACAACAGCCTTGGGTTTCTCCTCCACGGGGGCTTTGGGAGTCTCGACCTTAACGGCCACGGGCTCCTCTTTTACAATTTTAGGCTGGGCAGAGGCGGGTTGCACGCTCTGTTTCTCGGCCTGGGGTTTCTTGGGCTCCTCGGCGGGTTTGGCCACATTACCATTGCTATCGAGGTTGATTTTGCCCAGCACCTTGGGACCGCTAATCTCGGGGCGGCTACCCACAACGCTGCTCTTAATCACAACCTCCTCTTTGAAGTCGTCGGCCGAAGCATCCTTGCGGTCACCCAACGACACACTCTCGGGCTTGTGGCTGATGCGCTCACGAATGTTATCGCGCTCGCCTCCCAGACGATTACCGCCAAACTCCTTTTCGAGCAGCGCATAGGTGTCGGCCTCAACCAAGGTGTTGGGGCTGACATCGTTGATGCCCTTCTTGTTCAGAAATTCGGTAATCGTGGCAAGTCCCACTTTGAACTCTCTTGCAACCTGTACGAGTCTCAGTTTTCTCTCCATATATCTTATTTTCTCCTTTTTCGTTAGTTTATATACCAAAATTATCCGTTACGGCCGAGCACCTTGTGCCCCTCGGGTCGGGTGACTCCTTCCGGTCCTCCCCTACCTGCCGCAGACCAACCCTCCCTCGGAGAGCGGCCCAACACCTTCTTACTCGAACTCCGAGCGGAAGATCTTCAAGATCTCCTCGATGGTCTCCTCTTCGAGGTCGGTGCGACGTGCCAGCTCCTCTTTCGAAGCCGACAGAACACCCTTAGCGGTATCGTAGCCCACCTTTTTGAGGGTCTCGATAATCCAAGGCTCAATCTCGTCGGCAAAGCTCTCTACGTCGATATCGTCCTCGTCTACATCGCGGAATACGTCGATGTCGTAGCCGGTAAGCATCGAAGCCAAGCGGATGTTCAAACCACCCTTACCGATAGCAAGCGACACCTCGCTGGGTTTCAGGTAAACCGAAACGGTCCTGGTAGCCTCGTCGATCGAGATGTTCGAAATCTTGGCGGGGTTCAGAGCCCTCTGTACGAGCAACTGGGTGTTCGAGGTCCAGTTCACTACGTCGATATTCTCGTTGCGCAGCTCCTTAACGATGTTGTAGATACGCGAGCCCTTCATACCCACGCAAGCGCCTACGGGGTCGATGCGGTCGTCGTACGACTCCACTGCCACCTTGGCCCTCTCGCCGGGGATACGAACAATCTTCTTGATGGTAATCAGGCCATCGAAAATCTCGGGTACCTCCTGCTCAAACAGGCGCTCCAAGAACTCGGGAGCAGTACGCGAAAGGATAATCACGGGGTTGTTGTTGCGCATCTCAACCTTCGAAACGATAGCCTTAATGGTGTCGCCCTTGCGGAAGAAGTCGCTGGGGATCTGCTCGCTCTTAGGCATAATGAGCTCGTTATCCTCGTCATCAAGCACCAAGATCTCTTTCTTCCACACCTGGTAAACCTCGCCACTGATAACGCAGCCCACCTTCTCGCTATACTTCTCGAAGAGGTTGGCTTTCTCGAGCTCGAGGATGCGCGATGCCAGGTTCTGACGGAGCGAGAGCACTGCCCTACGGCCGAACGACGACATCTCAATCTGGTCCGAAACCTCCTCGCCTACTTCGTAGGTGGGGTCCAACAAGCGAGCCTCGCTAAGAGCAATCTGCTGGTTGGGGTTCTCCACAGCGTCATCCTCAACGATGGTACGGTTGCGCCAAATCTCCAAGTCACCCTTCTCGGGGTTGATGATCACGTCGAAGTTCTCATCGGTCTCGTAGGTTTTCTGCAAGTGGTGGCGGAAGACATCCTCCAACACACCAATCATAGTGCTTTTGTCGATGTTTTTAAGCTCTTTGAACTCTGCAAAGTTGCTAATCAAGTTTTCCATTTGTCTTCGTGTTTTATATTTGTTTTGTTGTTTTCTTCTTCTTTGCGACTTTTTGTAAAAAGTCGCCCAAAAACTTTTCTGAGATACTCGCCTACGGCTCATATCTCTTACACTCCATAAGTTTTGCCGCTATGCAGTGCCGAATTTCGGTAATACTGAAAAATCAAAAACTCGTGCCAACGGCACACCAAAATTTTCAATTTTCAATTTTGAATTTTGAATTCTACTTAAAGTCCAAGTACTCTTTGGTGGTTTTGATCTGGTCGAAGGTGTAGCTCTCCTCCACCTCTACGTCAATTTTGCGCTTCTTGCCCTCCACGAGTCGTTTCTCGGTGTAGGCAAGGGTAATGGCCTCGGGCGACACCTCTTTGAGGGTTGCCAGCACCTTCTCGCCACTTTTGAGCACCACCTCCACGGGCGAGCCCACAAGCTTGTAGTACTGACGCAACAGACGCAGGGGCTGACCCACACCTGCCGAATAAACCGAGAGTTCAAAATCCTCCACCTCGCGGTCGAAGGCTCCCTCCACAGCACGGCTCAACGCCACACAAGCGTCGAGGTCTACGGCCGAGTCGGCGTCGATAACAATCTCAATTTCGTTGGCGGGCGAACACTTCACATCGACCACAAAGCGGTCGGTACCCTCCAATGCAGCCTCGGCGGCCTCTCTAATCTTCTGAATATCCATAGCGTCTTTTATCGTTAGTACTATACTACAAAATTCGGGGACTCACTGGTCCCCGAATCATTTCTACGCCACAAATATACAAACTTTTTGCAAGAATACAACACTCTTGCACCTATTTGTTATGTTTTGCGGCTATTTTTTTGAGTTTTTGGGCAAATTGAGCAAAACTCTGCTCACCGCTTGCCACGGTGGCATTTTCCAGGTAGCTCCAAAACTCCACGCCACACACAAAACCCGTAAAGAGGTTGGCCAACCTCAGCTCAACAACGGGCAGCATCAGCGAGTCCATCATCCAGGCGAGCACTATGCCCGCCATCACAAACGAGAGCTTGCGTACTGTTTTCCAAGCCTTCGCGCTCTCGAAACACCACTCTCTGCCTTCGGCGTGAGCCTTGTGGCGGTCGGCCAACACTCCCGTAAGGAAGTCTACCGCCACAAAAACCATTGCACACAGCAGAAGAGGCTCCACAGGGGCGAAAAACGACATCACCCCAGCAACGATTCCTGATAGATATTTTTCCATAATCTTTGTGTTTTGTTTGGGTTTGCATCCGGGTGGCGGAGGGTGTTTACAACACCACTCCGCTTGCCAGATTTACTCGGTGGCGCACATTGCAGCCTGCGCAGTAGTCGGGGTAGTCGTCGGGCGACTCCTCAACAATCTCCACGGTTCTGTCTATGAGTGCGTCGGCATCGGCCTTAACACGTCGCAGGAGCCTTGCGAGGGTGGCGTCGTCCACCTTTTCAAACCCCTCGCCCAGGTAGCTGACCACGCCCGCAGCACCAACCTTTACCGCCAGAGCGGGCAGCACCAGACGTTTGACATAGAGTGCCAAGGCGGGCTTTACATAGTCGACCACCAACTCTTGGCAGCCTCCGCTTTTCATATTCTCCACCATCTCGGCCCCAAAGACGGGGACCAGATATTTGCGCTCGGCAGCCACAATAGTTGCCTCCGTAATTTCGCCACAGAGCGGCTCACTTCCACACCCAAAGGCCAGCGCCACAACCTCGGTGGGGGTAATCATCACATTCATAATCTCTCTCCTTTCTTTTGGGGTGTTAGTCGATACTTTGGAGCCCGTATTTGGTCACCTGCGAAACATAGAGTTGCTGAGTGGGATCCTCGGGATCGTAGTCAAGACCGTCGGCCTTGCGGGCCTCCCACACCTTCATATAGAGGGGTTTGGAGCGCGAGGGAGGACGGTTCACGACCTCCAACGAGGATGCATCCTCGCCCAAGACTGCCTCGATGGCGGCCTTGATGGGCTCCAAAAGTTCGGCCTGCTCGCCAAGGATTACGGTATTGAGGGCCACCTCATACTCGTGGAGGATTCGCTCGGAGGAGAAACCACCGCCGTAGTCGAGTCCGCTCAGGCTGCGAAACCACGAGTGGGCCACCACAATATCGGACGTGGCCTGCTCGTGCAGAGCCTTCCAATCGCCCTCGTTGGAGGAGGTGATAGGGATAAAACGCGAGGTGTCGTTCTCGTCGCACTCCTTGACCATAAACATCACCTGACCGGGCTGACCTGCAAACCTCGCCTGTGCGGCTCGCACAAGTTTTTCGGCTTCCTCCTCGCTCTCCACACCTCCGTCGAGCAACATTACGCCCGAGAGCTGGAACGAGTTTTCCAGACGCGAGATGTTCCAATCGTCGGTCTTGTAGGCGATGGCCGACACACCCAGACCTGCAATATAGGGCGGCACGCCGTAGTGGGTAAACATCGGCTCGTAATCCTTGTAGTGGATCATAGCGTGCAGATTTCCGTCGGCTCCCTCCTCAAAGAGAGGATAGATGGGCAACGACACTGCCTCGGCCTCCTTGAAGTGTGCCCAATCGTGGTGGAGCACAATGTGGGTACCATCTTTGGCGAGCCTGCAACGCGAGGCGTCTTGATGAAAGAGCGCCAGGAAGGTGTGCTGAGGGTCGGTCACCACTTCGAGGAAGGCGTTGCCGAATAGCGACTTATCGAAGGCGAGCTTATTGACCACCTGACGCAGTGTTTCGCCCTCGGAGTTGGCCTGAGCCACCAGCGCACGAGTGCGCACCAGGGCCTCGTCGCACACAAACCCTTTGCCCGAGATGTAGTCGGCCTTGTCGTTGATGATTCGTCGATGGGTGGTAGATCTGCGAGCCAACAGCGACAAAGCATAGGGAAAGAGGTTGTCGCCACCCCACTGCCAAAACTGCTTCGAGCCACTCTTGCGCGAGGGCGTGAAGGTGGGAAATATCAAGTCCGAGGATGCCGACGCTGTTGGGGTAAAGATTTTTGTCGGATAGTTTTGTTGTCTGTTTTCCATATTTACGACTCGTTTTTGTGACAAAAAGATGTTGTTGTCTAAAAATCGGGGCCCACAGATTGGGCCCCGAAAAGTGTCGGTCAGCGACCGCTCTCAGAGTCGGCCGTTAGACAATGGGCAGATAGAAGTCCACACGCGAGCTTCCGGTAAAGCTGATCGACACCACGGCCTTGCTGAGCGAGTTCATCTCATACTGCAACGTAGCCGACCCGCCCGACTCGTAAGAGATCTCCTCGCAGTCGCAAACCACCTCACCGGTGCTGTCGTAGGCCACAACATATACCTCGTCGATCTGCGAGGTGTCACCCCATTTAACATTGACAGTCAGGTTAGTACCGTCGCACGATGCGCTTGCCTCAACCACGGGCACCTCCATAGCCCAGGTAATTAACTCGGGCAACAGGTAGTCGCAACCGGCGGCAAATACTGCCCTCTGACGGTTCTCCATCACGTCGGGGTTGTACCACATACGCACCTCCGAGCCGGGGAACTCGCTGGTATTTACGGCCAGAGCGAGGTTTCGACGATCGGTCAGCAGGGCAAAGGTTTTGGGCATAGTGCCGATGTTGTACATATACTCGCTCAGGTGGAGATCCACCACGGGAATACCGCGATAGAAGAGCTTGTCGCGACCGGTCTGACGGGCCAGATAGGCGGCCTCGATGGCCACATTGTCGAGCGAGCTCTCGTAGGCGTTGTAGACGTCGGTGGTCACGAAGAAGGCCAAATTGCCCTCCGAACGGAGCTGTTTAAGCTGGTCGTTCGACTGCTCCCACATCTGACGGAGCAAATCCTCGGCCCACTTGCCATCGCTGCCACCCTTCACAAAACCGAGGGTTTTCATATCGCTGTCGTGATACCTGGTAATCTGCTTCACAAAGCCGTCAAAGGTGTTGTAGCCGCTACTGAGCGAGGTGTCGCCATACCACATGGTTGCACGGATACTCTCGGCAATGGCTGCACGGAACAGAGTGGTCTCGGCCTCCTCCAACTCGGTACCCGAGAGGTCTTCGTAGTTCACGTCAGGACGTGCGGCAATCATCTCAAAGACGGTCGAGAAGTAGTCCGAGGCACGATAGCTACACTCTGCCTTGACTTTGTGCATCACAATCGACTTCTGGAACTTCTGTGGACGATCGCCACTCTTCCAGCTGTCGTTGGTAAACTTGCGAAGCACATTATTGGGCCTGCGCCAGAAGTTGAGCATCGTGGGCATAGGCACGTTGTAGAGCACCTTGATACCGAGGTCCTCGGCACTATCGCCGGTGAGCATAGGACGGAAGAAGATGGTGTCGAGATTCTGACCCGAATAGGTCTTGATGTTTTCGATGTAACTCATAGTTGTTTGTTGTGTTTTAAGTTGTTAATAGTGTTTGTTGGTTGTTGTATGAGTGGGTTTTATTTCACGGTTGCCATACGCAGAGCCTCTCGCATAGTGTCGAAGTCGCCCTGATAGGCCGACTCGTTGCCCACTTTTTGGAGGGGCGAGCTGGGCAGAGGGTCCTCGGTGGGGAGGGTTACGGTGGCACGGGCGGTCATCAGCCTCGACGAGGGCTGGGGCTTTACGTCTACCACGGCACTCTCGGCAGCCGACGAGTGGGGATGTGCCACCTGCGCTGCGGGCTTAACACTGCGTCGTAGGCCTTCGACCACACGGCTCCCGAGCCCCACCTTTGAGAGTATCGAGGTGCAGTTGTCCACAATCACCTCTCTCAGGGTTCGCTTGGGCTGTGGCAGGGGTGGCAGTCCGAGCGAGGCAATCTGACCCGAGGCGTCGTTGCTGATGGCTGCCGAGGCGATAATGGTGTCGGCCAAACCGGCCTCGATCACCTCTTCGGGAGTGAGCCACTTGCCCCTGCCGCCATTCTCGTTCATCAACGCTCGGAAACCTTCGGCATCCTTGCCCGAAGATGCGGCATAGATGTCGGCCAAGTGCTGATCGCTCTTTTCGAGCAACTGCTGGGTGGCCGAGAGGTTGTGCGAATTGCCCTCCACGGCACTCTCGCAACAGTGAATCAGATAGAGCGAGTTGGCCGAGATCTCTCTGCACCCCTTCGAGGCGGCTTGTGCTATGATGGTTGCTGCCGAGGCCACATAGCCGTAACAACGGGTTATGACCTGAATGCCGAGTGCACGCACGGCCTCGTAGATGAGCAGCGCATCATTCACGTCGCCACCCGTGGAACGGATGTTGAGCACGAGTTTGTCGGCAGCGCTTTCGCGCACCTCTTCGAGGGCCTCGGCAAAGTGCTCGTAGGTGGACACTCGGGAGTCTACCACACCGAACTGCTCCTGCTCGGGCACACCGATTATTCCGTCGATGTCGATCGACACCACTTGTGCCGACCGAGTAATTTTCTCTTTTTCGTTTTGGTTCATTGCTAAGGGTTTTGTTTAAGTTGGTTGGTTTTACGATTGTGGGGAGAGTTGCAGGGCCTCTTTCATTCTGACCCACTTGCCCAGGTAGTTGTAGTAGTTTTTACGGGCACATTCGTAGCTACACGACAGGGTGTCGGCCACGATGTGGAGTGCTTCGCTCACATACTTCCCTTCGCCTACAAGTCTGTCGACCATCAGACAGGTATGCAAGGCTCGGCAGTGTCGGTAGTCCAATAGCCCGTAGCTGTGGAGAAACTCCAACACACCCTCGGCGTTGCTGCAACCATACCTCTGCCCCACAAGCCCTACCAACTGTTCTTGTAGGTGTTTAGTCATCTCTTCTGTCATAATCATTGGTCATTTACGAGTGTTACAAAAGTGCATCGCGTGGTGGCGTTGGCGGGGTTGTAACGATGGACACCTTCGAGCCTGCATAGGAGCTCTTCGCCTTCGATGGTGAGCTTGTAGAGAGCCCTGAGATCACGCTCGGAGCTGTTTGGCATCACCATACCTTCCACCTCGTCGGGGAAGATCTCTATGTTTAGCTCTATGCGTCGGGCTTGGTTGAGCTGGGCGAGTCGGTGTTTCCAGTAACGGTTAAGTCCCGCCACACCATCGCGGTCTTCGACCAACAGCGAGATATCCTCTCCGCCTGCCGTGCGACCGAAAAAGAGAGCCCGAGGATACTCCCCCGCCCCGCTCGACTCTGCGGGCCAACCCCACTTCTCCCCTGCGGGCAGAGCTACCAAGCCATCGTAGTAGACCAACTTGGTTGCGAAGTTGAGCTGCGCCACACCTCGCTCGCCCTGCGGAGAAACAGCTCCGCTCACATCCACCATCTCGGCACTTGGAGCCTGAGGGAGAAGCCCCGAGGCAACCAACGAGGGGGTGAACATACGGGCCTCAAAGTCGGTTACGCGATTGGGGGCATAGATGTTGTCCACTCGGGCGGTCCAACTGCCAAAGGGCACACCCTCCAATTCGGCCAACTCCTCCACCAGTTTGTCGCCCTTGGCATAGGCCACTCGGATGCGTCGCGTAGCCTCGGAACCGATCTCGCTCACCTCGATTTCGCCCTTCTTGCCCATACGCCCCGACCAATCCACCAACTTGTTGGTGTAAAAGTCTTTGCGCGGCTCGATGTAGACCACCTTTTCGCGCGTGTCGGTGTAGAATTGCAGGTCGAAGAGGTTTTTGAGCGATACGAGCAGGTCGTACTGACTCTCCTCAAAGGCTGCCACATCACTCCACCCGAGTAGCGAGCCTTCGCGGGGCATATCAAGAAATATGGGCCTGATGTAACAGCCGGCCAACACCTCTACGGTCATCCCCTGCACGGCACCACCCAGATAGAAGGTGTCGAACAGACGCACCTCGCCTGCACGGACCACCTCGGGTTTGGTGATGAAGGTGTGGTCTACCACATCGACGTTGAACTCCTCCACATAGCCGTCGTAGAGGGCCCAATCCCCGGCCACATCCTCCACCCTGCCGCTACTGTCCACAACCACCAGACGCAGATTGGTGTAGACCTCTCCTCGTTCGAGCACCACCTGGGAGTAACGATCTCTGGTTACGAGCAACTCCTGCTGAACGGAGCTTCCCTGCTTGGTGGCCCAGAGTCGGTAGACGGTGCCCTCTTGTGGCTGAAAGATGAGCAACGAGTAGTTCTGCGAGCCGTTCAGAGGACCCGTGCGACGATCCTCGTAACGGTTTGGGAACGAGAGCACCACCTCATTGTCGGGGTCGAAGTGAATGGTGCCAAAACCCTGCAACTCGGTGCGCGAGAGGATGCGGGTCTGGGTGGTGTAATGCAACCTGCACTCAAAGGCCACGCCCACCTCCTCGGTGGGGGCAAAACAGATTCGCCCCTGCTCATCAAGCCCGAATGTACCATTCTCGTTCACACCTCCGAGCTCTTTGTCGGTCGAGTCCACAATGTTGCCCACGGTGTTGTAGTTTGCTAAGGGGGTTGCCGCCACCCTGCCCGCAAAGTCGGCCTGCTGAACCCCCGACGCAGCACTCCTCACGGCCACAAAGTTGTTTCGCTCGAACTGCTCGGCCGCTTTGTAATGTTCCTGCCAACGTCCGCTCATATAGAGCCTTCGGAACCAATCCGAGCCGAGGAACTTCGACACCACCTTGTAACCCGCTTGGTCAAATATAGCCTCCACCACGGAGTGCAGATGTAGGAATGGATGATAATTCACCAACGAGAGGGCTCTCTTGTCGGTCGGCAGAGCCTGCCATAACCCACGCTCTACGGGCAGAAATCTCACTTTTGCGCCCACGGCACTCCAACTATCGCGAATGGTTTGGGCAGTCAGATAGTGGGAGAAGTTTACGCCCAAGTCGGCCAAGGGGGCCTGCGAAGCAAATACCCACTCACGCTCGCTGCCCACGATGTCGAACTTGTAGTACCCCTCTGCACCCATTCGCGAGGCGGTCAGAAAGAGGTCACCCTCGGCCACCACACTACCGCCACACTCTACCCTCACTCGGTGACGCGCGTTGTTAAACATCCGAGCCGTCAGGGGGTGATGAGCATCCCCCATCAGGGACTGATTGCGTGGTGTGAGCGGAATCACCACATCCTTGACATAGGTCACACGCCCCCACTCCATAGATGTCATCGAGGCGGTCGTGAGCGACACCTCCACCGCCGACTCCTGCCCCAGGTCGGCCTGCTGATTGTCGATATAAAGTCTAAGCATACTCATTTGTGTTTATTTAGTTAGGTTAATATCTCTGCCTGCTACCAATAGCGCGGCGAACTTTGTGACCTGATAACGACCGACACTTCGGCAGCTCCTTTCGACCCTCCTGCTCCAGCCTCGGCCGAGAGTATGGCCACCTGCTCATATCGGCCGTCGGGACAGATGCGCCAGACGAATGGGGATGTGAGCAACCCTGCAAGCCTCTCGAACTGCCACTTGGGCAGAGCGCCGCTACGCAACCTCTGCGCCCAGAAACCATCTATCGAGGCCACCACCACTCCGCCATCGACCACCTCAAACTGCTTGCGCTCGGTCTGCATACGCTCCTCCATCGAGATGGGGAAGGTGTGAAAGGCGATGGCTCCCGACTCATCGAGCCACCCCAATCGCACTGCCGAGGCCGAATGCTCCACAATGTCGTAGTGAATCGAGGCCTTGGGCGAACCTGCGATTTTCAACACCAGCTCAAAGGAGTCCACCCCCTCGGCATCGGGCATACGCGAGAGCACCCACTCGATGTCTACGCTCAGAATCCATAGCCCCGCCTTGGTTCCGCTGTTTTGGTTCAACGAGATGGTCTGACCGTTGGGAAACTTCATCTCCATAGTCATCTGGGTAGATTGGGGCACACAGAAGGCCACCTCGTCCCTCTCGCCACGAGCAATCTGCCTTATGTCGCTCGCGCCATCCGCCACCGTACCCACTTCGAGATCGCGTTGCGAGGCTATGTAGTGCACCTTGCCGCTTGCCTGCTCGCCCCAACGGACAAAGAGCGAGAGGTTGCGCCCCTCGGGATAGAAGAAGGCGCAGGAGTTGAAGAAACGGGGCTCGGGAGCAATGGCACGACGCAGATAGGTGACAGGCAAGGCGGAGATGGTGCTACTTCCGAGATAACGCTTGCAGCCGAGCAATCGCTCGCCCTCGGGGGTGTCGAGCCAGAACTCCACTTCGGTTGGCATCTCTGCCGGCACTTCGTCGAAACAGAAGGGCTCACCGGAGAGTACCGAACTAAAATCTTGGGGAATAGATAGTAATTTCATAATGATAACGAGTTTTAGTGTTCATTTTTTTAACTAATGGGGATTAGTCGGCAAAGAGGGCCACGCGCAACTGCATTTCTACCCCCACATCGCCCCTGTGACTGCGTGGCAGAGCGAGTGGTTTGAGCTTTTTGACCTCGGCCGAAAGCACTTCGGGATAGAGCGCCAACGAATGTGCCACCGACCTTGCGCCACGCTCCAAGAGGGAGTAGTAGGGCTCAGGCTCATCGGCTCTGCAATCTTTGACAATCAGAAAGTTAAGCACCACATCGTAGAGGGCTGTTCGCCTCTCTGCGGAGAGCGCCCCTGCGGCCTCAACCGAATGGATTGTGACGATAGGAAATTCGGCTGCCTCGATAACTGCGGGCAGTAGAGTTGCGGAGTAAGTTGTGTAACCATTTTGGGCTGCTGCTTGCGTAATTTGCCCCAATAATTTTTCTCTCATAGGTATAAAAAATTTAATGTTTTATTCAATTTTTGAACAAAGGTAATGAGAGAAAACGTAGTTGTCAATACCCAAAAAGTAGAAAAGTTGGGGGCGAAACGACCTCAACACCCCCAACTCCCTAAATTACAACGAATAACAAAAGTTTATTTTTTGAACTTTTTTTCACACAAAAGTTCAAACCGAATTGAAAATTGAAAGTTGAAAGTTGAAAATTCCTTAAACTCCCTAAGCTTCCTAAAAAACTGCTCCCCTAAGTTAGGGGAGCTGGCGCACCGCGCCTGAGGGGTCTGTCAACATTAAGAACGGTAGATGCCAACCGCCTCAACTACGTTGAGTCGTGGCAAGACAATAAGCAGTCGACGTTTTCGGAGTCTGGTGGATGAAAGAGAGTATGGCCGCCCCGATAGGGGTGGCAAAAATAAAAGTGAGTACCAACGGCAAGTTTACTTGCAAGATGATACTCACTTTTATTTTTGGTAGTGCCGTCAAGGCACGCTCTATTTCAGCCAACAGACTACGCCAAGGCTACACTAAAAGTTTTTGCGGAGCTTTTTACAAAAAGCGACAAAAATCGCAAAGCCGAAGGCCACAAGTCCGATGACAACGGCTACTTTTTAGCCGCCTTGGCAACCAAAGCTCTACACTCCTCGATTGTGAGTGCCAGAGGGTCTTTGGTTTTGGGGATTCGATAGTTCTTGCCCTCACACTGGATGTAGGGGCCGTAGATACCGCTCATAATCACCAGGTTATCCACGCCATCAAATCGTTTGATAGGCTCTTTGTTGGTCTGATCCTGCTGTTTCTTCTGCTCGATAAGCTCGATTGCTCGCTCGATGGTCACGGTGTAGGGATCATCGGCCTTGGTGAGCGACACAAACTTGTTGTTGTGACGCAGATAGGGACCAAACTTGCCCACACCCACAATGATATCGTCGTCGGCATACTTACCGAGGTTGCGAGGCAACGCAAAGAGTTCGAGCGCCTCTTCGAGAGTGATGGTAGCGATGAGCTGATCTTTTTTCAGACTTGCGAAACGGGCCTTGTCGCCATTCTCGCCACCGATCTGCACCATTGGGCCATAACGACCGATGCGGGCTGACACGGGCAGACCGCTCACGGGGTCGATGCCGAGCTGACGCACCGAACTGTTGTGCTCAATCTGAGCTTCGAGAGCCCCCTCAACGCTCTGGTGGAAACCGCCATAGAAATCCTCGATAACCTTGTTCCACTGCTCCTTACCCTCAGCAATAAGGTCAAACTCCTTCTCCACGGTTGCCGTAAAGTTGTAGTCGAGGATTGCGGGGAACTGCTTTTCGAGGTAGTCGTTCACGAGCATACCGATGTCGGTTGGCGAGAGTTTGCCTTTCTCTTTGCCCACCACCTCCGAGAGGTTTTTCTCGGTTAGCTTGCCTTTGGCGAGAGTCACCTGAGTATAGGGACGCTTCACGCCCTCTTTGTTCTGCTTGATGATGTAGCCGCGCGCGATGATTGTCGAAATGGTAGGTGCGTAGGTCGAGGGACGACCGATGCCGAGCTCTTCCAGACGTTTTACGAGCAAAGCCTCGCTGTAACGATAGGGCTGCTGGGTAAACTTCTGAGTAGCGACCATATCCACGAGAGGGAGCTGCTCGCCCTGCTCCATTGCGGGCAGAGCTGCATTCTCGGTCTCGTTTTCCTCGTCGGTCGATTCGAGATAGAGCTTCATAAAGCCGTCGAACTTCACCTGCTCGCCAATGGCGGTAAAACGCTCGGTGTGACCTCCGATTTCGATGGTCACGACGGTTTTGTCGATTTTTGCGGGAGCCATCTGCGATGCGATAGTGCGCTTCCAGATAAGCTCATAGAGTTTTTTCTCTGCGGCGCTACCCTCAATGGTCTGTCGGTCGAGATACGAGGGACGAATAGCCTCGTGAGCCTCCTGCGCACCTTTGCTCTTGGTTTTGTGAGCGCGCCAGAGGTGATACTCCTCGCCGTAGAGATTTACGATAGCCTCTTTGGCGGCTGCGAGAGCCTGCTTCGAGAGGTTCACCGAGTCGGTACGCATGTAGGTGATGTAACCGCTTTCGTAGAGCTTCTGAGCCACCGACATAGTCTGTCCTACCGACATCGAGAGCTTACGACCGGCCTCCTGTTGGAGTGTCGAGGTGGTGAAGGGGGGTGCGGGATATTTCTCTGCGGGCTTCGACTCCACGCTGAGCACCTTGAAGTCTACGCCTGCACAGCTCTGCAAAAACTCCACTGCGGCCTCTTTGGTGTCGAACTTGCGGTCCAACTCGGCTTTCACCTTGTTGTCACCGGCCACAAAACGAGCAGTAACCTTGTAGAAGGGGGTTGCCTGGAAGTTGATAATCTCCCTTTCGCGCTCTACGATAAGCCTTACGGCCACACTCTGCACCCTGCCTGCCGAGAGTGCGGGCTTAACTTTTTTCCAAAGTACGGGCGAGAGCTCAAAACCCACCAGACGGTCGAGTACTCGACGAGCCTGCTGAGCGTTCACGAGGTTCATATCCACGGTACGGGGTGCAGCGATAGCGTCGAGAATTGCCTGCTTGGTAATCTCGTGGAAAACGATACGCTTGGTCTGCTCGATGGGCAGATCGAGCACCTGAGTCAGGTGCCAAGCGATAGCCTCTCCTTCGCGGTCCTCATCAGATGCGAGCCAGACGTTTTCTGCCTCTTTTGAGAGTTTTTTCAGATCTGCCACGAGTTTATTTTTCTCGCTAGCGATTTCGTATGCTGGGACGAATCCGCCCTCCACGTCAATACCGAGTCCTTTTTTGGCCAGGTCGCGGATGTGTCCGTAGGAGGAACAAACTTTGAACTCTTTGCCGAGGAATTTTTCGATAGTTTTAGCCTTTGCGGGCGACTCTACGATTACCAGATTTTTTTGCTGCATAACTATTTGTTGTATAGTGTGTGGTGCGAGCCTTGCGAGGGGCTGCACTCGTATCAAACGTAGCGTTCCGACAAATGTTGTGTCGGAGTTGTGTTATACCTATATATAATAGGTTTGGGCCACAAAGATAACGCCCTTTGCCTAAATTCCAAAACAAAAAGAGTGGCGACCCCAAAATTTTGGTCGCCACTCTTTGGCTTTGTCACCCAATCTGCCTGCTACTCAAATACGTAGTCGACCGAGTCAGAGATTTTCTCGCCCTTTTCGGTTGTGTTCATTTATCTGATTACTTCAAAAAAGTGTATGCAAACTCACGACTCTTTATCACATTACCATTTTCATCGGTGGCTGTGATTGTAAAAGTGTGTTCCTTAACCTCTGGCACCTCGGTAAAACGTATCTGGTTTGAGTGGTCACAAAGCAACATCATATCATCAGGTTTTAGTTCTGACAAAAGCGTAACAACAGGATGGAACAGATCTTTGGGTTTATGATACCAAACCTTGTAGGTATAAAACGAGAATTGCTTTCTGATTTCATCGCTCCAATCGCCTTCATCTTTGTAATTGCTTTCGATATATGGCAATAGGGTTGAGGTCAGCAGCATAGTCTTGGATGCCAATGATTTTCCTGCGGGAATATCATTAAATTGTGCCGAACTAACTATATCCATACTTACAATTCTGTTGTATGAACAGGTTTCGGTTGCCAATAAGACATTGCCTTTGTATTCGGTATCACCAAGTTTTTCAATAGCCTCATTAAACTCATCGTTAGTCAGATGATCTCCAATAAAGTTTAGTTCTATAAAATCCACATCGGGTACGGGATCTATATATGGATTGGTATATAGGTAGATACCTTTCACTATTTGCAAACGGGTCAGAATGCTATTGTCTAAACTAACACCCACCTCTTGGGGGTTGTTAGGGACAGGAGCTTCGCAAGCCACACAGCAAAACATCGTTGCCAAAATGGCGTAAAACAGAATTCGTTTCATAACTATTCTTGTTTTTAAGTGTTTGTATTGGTTACTCACACTTCCCCAATGAGTAATACAGCAGGAGATCGGGCTGCACGGTTGTGGCTACAAAGAAAAAGAGGTCAGGCCCAACCGACAAGGATGTCTGTGTCCATCGCCTAATTAAATTTTTCGCAATATAATAAAAAATATCCCAAAAAAACAACGGAGGTAACGAAAAAATCTCGCTACCTCCGTTTTGTATGCTTCTCTCTATCAGCCTACTTGCCGATGATGGTGTATGCCACATCGAGTTTTATGGGCACCCTGCCACCAACGCCCGAGAGTTTCACGCTTGCCACATCGAGGAAGTCGTAGGCTCCCATACCGAGTGTAATGCGTGGATCCACACCCTCCTGGTCGAGCAACAACTGCTGAATGTAGATTGCGATATCCATCGAGTAGTTGTAGTGACTGCGGTTCAGTTTGCCGCCATAGCTCAACTCCGAGTCGTAACTCTCCTCGATGTAGTAGTTGTAGTCGGCCACGGGGGTGAGCGATGCGTAGTGCAGATAGCTACCCAAACGATCTGGTGCTGCATCAAAGAGCAGATAATCCTCCTCTGCCATACCGACGTAGAGCATTGCCTGATTTATAAATATCTCCTTGCCCTCAGGCTTCAAGGCCCTCAGAGCATCGAGAAAATCCTTCTCGAACTCGATTGTTGTGGTCACACCAAACAGACCCTGAACATAACACTCCGAGGTGGGATTTTGGAGCTGCTGGTCGGGCTGGGGATTGAGGTTAATCATCGACTCAAAGGTGGTGGTAGAGTAGTCGTGCTCCACGGCTGTCACACTCGCCTGCTCGGCATACTGAGTGCTGTTGGTAATCTGGAATGCCCTCATAATGTGGTCCTCCACCTCATCGGGAGTATCCAACTTGTAGTCGTGTCCGAAGATAATCAGGTAGCTGCTGGGACCGTAGGAGCTGTCCCACTGCAAGTTCATACCATAGATTGCCGCATCCTTGGGCGAAGTACCCGAGGGGGTTACACACAGACCGTTGAACTTCTGCATAAAGAGCGAGTCGGTCTCGTAGAGCAGAGTATCCACATTCCACAACTCGTTCAGGAACTCCTCTGCCAACCTCTTGTCGGCCACCTCCAAACGTAGCGTGTCGTAGGTGTCACCACCGTGAGGCCTGCCGCTGTAATTAAACTTGAACATAGGGGCCTCACCGAGCATCGAACGATAGTCCAAACCGTTGTAGTATACCGAGTCGGGACGCAACAACTCTTTCAGACGATACACGTCAAACGACTGAGTTTTGAGCGTGTCGCCACCGAGGGTCTTCATCATACACACCAAAATCATCGAGTCGGGCACCGAGCCACGGTCGGCATAATGGATTGTGTCTGTGCGGGTAGCGTAGTCAAACTGGAAGAGTGCCGAAGCCCTGGTGGTACCCATACCCTCCTCGCTCAGGGTGCCGAAGTAGGCATAGTCGAGTCCGCTGGTAGCGATCGAGTCGGTCAGGGTCAGATAGGTCTGCATACCGCTCTCGAACGATGCAAACTCCACATCCAACTGCTGCCCTGGGGGCACAATCGAGCCGCCAAGTTTGTCATTCACCTCGGTACAGCTACCGAAAAAAAGCATCAGTGCCGACACCAAAGCGCCGACACCGAAGGTTGTTATTTTCTTAGAGTATTGAGTCATAAAAGTCTTTGTATTCTTTCTGCCAGTCGTTGCCTGTTTTGTCGGCTTTGCCACGCATCACCTTTTTGCCTTTTGCCACGATGTACTCCTCGATGGCTTTGGGCAGATTTTCGGTTTCAATAACAATGCCGTCTGCGTTATCTATAACGAGCTTAACGATATTTTCGTATGTTGGGGTTTCGATATTTTTGAGCTCCTCGGCGGGCACACCCTCTCCGAGCATAGTCTGCGCAAATGCCTCGCTCCACTCGCCCTCGAAGGTGTTGTCATAGATCGAGAATACCACCTTGGTGCCTGCAAACAGAGGATCGTCGGCAAAGACGTGACGCAGGTAGAGTGGCATAGCTGCCGAGAACCAACTGTGGCAGTGAACGATATCGGGCTGCCAACGCAGTTTTTTCACCGTTTCGAGCACACCGCGTGCAAAGAAGATAGCCCTCTGATCGTTGTCCTCGAAGGGCTTGCCCTCTGCATCACATACGACTGCTTTGCGCGAGAAGTAGTCATCGTTGTCGATGAAATATATCTGCACGCGCGCCGAGGGAATCGAGGCAACTTTGATAATCAGCTGGTGGTCGTTATTGTTGATAATGAGGTTCATACCGCTCAAACGAATAACTTCGTGCAACTGGTTGCGTCGCTCGTTCACCACGCCATATCGTGGCATAAAGGTACGGATCTCGAAACCATTCTCCTGCATACCCTGCAAGAGCGAACGGCAAGAGGTGGAAATAGGGCTTTCGGGAAGATATGGAAATATCTCCTGACAAACGTAAAGTATCTTAGCTCCGGCCAAAGTGGTAATGTTTTTAGTTCTACTTTTTCAAAGGGGCAAAATCCCGTACAAAGGTACTAAAAAAATTTGTTTCTAATAAAATTTGCGGGCAAAAAAAGATGTGCACCCCACTCCACCGAGCGGGATACACATCTATCTGTCATTCAAAGCGCTTTGTGGCCCACGAGGGCACCACCTTTTCGCCCCAAATTAGTCGTTCAAAATGAGCATTGCGTCGCCATAGGTGCCGAAGCGGTAACCCTCTTCCATAGCCACCTTGTAGGCGTTCATCACCTGCTCGTAACCGCCAAATGCAGCCACCATCATCAGCTGAGTAGATTCAGGCAGATGGAAGTTGCTCACCATTGCGTCGGCCACGTTAAAGTCGTAGGGAGCAAAGATGAATTTGTTGGTCCAACCCTCGTAGGGCTTCAACATACCGGTGGTCGAAACCGAGCTCTCCATGGTGCGCTGAACGGTGGTACCGATTGCACACACCTTGCGGCCCTCTTTTTTTGCCTGATTTACCCTCTCGGCTGCTGCCTCCGAGATAAAGATCTGCTCCGAGTCCATCTTGTGCTTGGTCAGGTCCTCAACATCCACCGAACGGAAGTTGCCTAGACCAACGTGCAGAGTCACAAAGGCCGAATCTACACCCTTGATTTCCATACGTTTGAGCAGATGCTTCGAGAAGTGCAGACCGGCAGTAGGAGCTGCCACAGCACCCTCCTCGCTTGCATAGATTGTCTGGTAACGCTCCTCGTCGATCTCCTCGGCCCTCTCGCGAATCCACTTGGGAATGGGGGTGTGACCCATCTGTTTGAGCACCTCACGGAACTCCTCATACGAGCCGTCGTAGAGGAAACGGAGGGTACGGCCGCGCGAGGTAGTGTTGTCGATAACCTCAGCCACCAGAGCGTCGTCGTCGCCGAAGTAGAGTTTGTTGCCGATACGGATTTTCCTTGCGGGGTCTACGAGCACATCCCACAGACGGAGGTCTTTGTTAAGCTCGCGGAGCAGGAAGATTTCAATCTCTGCACCGGTCTTCTCTTTGTTGCCATAGAGCCTTGCGGGGAACACTTTGGTGTTATTGAATACAAAGACATCTTTTTCGTCGAAATAGTCGAGAATATCTTTGAAGGTGCGGTGCTCGATTTTGCCGCTTTTGCGGTGGAGTACCAACATACGCGACTCATCTCGCTTGTCGGTTGGATATTTGGCCAACAGCTCAGGATTGAGCTCGTAACTATACTGCGATAACTTCATAAATTGGGTAAATATCTGTGTTTCTGAATTGCCTGATTAAACAGTATACGTTTGGCAAGCAATTTTGTTTCACTTTTTCTTCTCTTTTTTTCTACTCTTGTGCCACAGGCTCTCTGCGATCCCTGCCGGTGATGCGTCCTTCGCGCTCGGTCCACTCTCCTCCGAGGGCCCTTACGGCGTCGGCCAAGGGCTGACACTCCTCCACTCTGGTGTCGCCACTGCGCGTGCGACGCAACCCCACCAGATGAGCGCCACTGCCGAGAGCTTCGCCAATCTCAATGGCGAGCGAACGGATGTAGGTACCCTTGCTGCAACGCACCCTGATGCGCAACAGAGGCATCTGCAACTCCAATATCTCAATCTCGAATATGTTCACCAACGCTTTGCGCATCTCCACCTGCTCACCTTCGCGGGCGTAGTCGTAGGCCCTGCGCCCGTCAATCATCTTTGCCGAGTAGACGGGAGGTGTCTGATAACGCTCGCCACACAGCCCTGCCAAGGCCACTTCCACCATTTCGGGAGTGATGTGGTCGGTTGGGAAGGTCTGGTCAATGGGGTGCTCCAAGTCGCCACTTGGGGTTGTTGCACCTATCATCACGTCGGCGATATACTCTTTTTCGCCGGCCTGAATCTCGTTTACGAGCTTTGTAGCCTTACCGATGCAGACGATGAGCACACCCGACGCCAGAGGGTCGAGCGTACCTGCGTGACCGATTTTAATCTTCGGAAAGCCACACTTGCGTAATAGGTATTTGAGCTTGCGGACCACATCGGAGGATGTCCAACCCAACGGCTTGTCAATGCCGAGGATTACACCCTCGCGATAGTCGGCTCCTTCAACAATTTTTCTCTCCATATCTGCGCCTTAGAAGATGTACGAACCGATGGAGATTAGACCCACTACTAGGCAGTAGATTGCAAACCAGATGAGCTTGCCTCGATTAACGATGTTGAGCATAAATTTGCAAGCCGCACAACCCGAGAGGAATGCGGTCACAAATCCCACACAGAGTGGCCAGAAACCCACGCCCATATTTGCGCCAAAGTTGCCACCGACAACGTCGAGGAAAGCCTCACCCACGATTGGCAGAATCACCATCAGGAACGAGAACTCGGCCACCACAGCCCTCTTGTTGCCGAGGATAAGACCCGTAGCGATAGTGGTACCCGAACGACTCAGACCGGGCATTGTAGCCACCGCCTGAGCGGTACCGATAATCATCGCGTCGCCCCACGAGATACTCTCCTTGTGTCGTGGCTTGGCATACTGAGCGAAGGTGAGCAACGCAGCCGTTAGGAGCAACATTGCACCCACTACGAGCATAACGTAGTCGCTTGCGAGCATCTGGTTAAAGGTGTCTTTGAGCAGAAAACCAACAATGCCCACGGGAATCATCGAGGCGATGATTTTCAGTGCGTAGTTCATATCGGGTCCCTTCTTGAACGAGAAGAAACCGACCACTACTCTCTTTACGGCACTCCACAACACCACCACGGTGCTCAACACGGTTGCAAAGTGGAGGATTACGTCAAATGCGATGTTGTCGGTCAGCTCCACGCCCATCAACTCTTTTGCGATTTGGAGGTGTCCGCTGCTGCTCACGGGCAGATACTCGGTCAGACCCTGCACGAGGCCCAACACAAAGGCTTCAAAAATGTTCATACTATTATGTATATTTCTTCAATTATTTGCTTTTTTTGTCACCAAATCGGTGCATAATGCCGTAACCCACCACTCCAAAACCGAGCAGTACAATCATAGGTGCGAGCCCGATTCTGCGCCAAGCGAAAATCTCCTCGTAGTTAAACACTTCGGGATTGGAGCTACCACCGCCCCACATCAACACGAAACCGACCACCAGCAGAGCCACACCTGCGAGCATCCACTTGTAGTTGTCCCATCCGAAAACCATACCCTCTTGCTGTTGGTTTTCTTGGTTTTTGTTCTTTTTTACGTCTGCCATATATCTATTTTGTCGATATTTTTAATAGATGTGAATCTTCGAGCTGTTCATATTTATAAACTTGTTGAGTGCGAAGTTGGTAAAGAGCAACGAAATTACCACACCGCCCACCAAAATTGCGCCACAGATGGAGATCATCACCTCTGCGCCCGAAACGAGCATCACAAAGGGCAGACCCTCGGCCAAGGCGACCACCATGGCCCAGAAGAGCAACATCGCCAAGAGCGCTGCCACCAAACCCTGCCACAGACTATCCACCAAGAATGGCTTTTTAATAAAACTCCTCGATGCACCCACGAGCTTCATCGTGTTAATCAGTTCCCTGCGCGAAAATACGCTCATACGAATGGTGTTTCTCAACAACACCAGCGAGATGACCAACAGAGCTGCACCAAAGAGCCCCACCAACAGACGGAACTTGCCGAGGTTGGCATCGAGATTATCCACCACGCCACGCTGATAGACCACCTCGTCTACACCTTTCCACTCTGCGATTTGCTCTTCGAGAGCTGCCACCAGAGCCTTAGGGCTCTCGGTAGCTTTGAGCCTCACCTCGAACGATGCGGGCAGAGGGTTGTAGGAGAGGAACTCCTCGAAGTTGCTTCCCACAAACTCTTTGAACTCCGTGGCGGCCTGCTGTTTCGATACATAGACCACCTCGCGCACCCCTTCGGCCGTAGCGAGCGAGTGCCTTACGGCCTCCACCACCTCGTCGGTAGCCTCATCTTCGAGCATCACATAGAGCGTCATTCGCTCCTTTATGCTGTTGGCAGCGTGCGAGAGATTCCAGATTACATAGCCCACTCCGCTGAGCAGGAATAACACAAGTGCGATACTCACGGTCGAGATGGCATACGAGCCGCGCACTTTACGTTTGAGCGAGTTATTTTTCATTTTTGCGTTGTTTTCTTTTGCGTACCACCCACACTCCGGCACAGAGGGCGAGTCCACCTACAATTACGAGCGAACAGGCGAGCGTCAGAGCCTCCACCTTGTCAAATCCGGGTGCCCTGAAACGGAACTCCACGATGTGACTTCCTGCGGGCAGATATGCGGCCCTGAGCAGATAGTCTGCACGGATGTATTCAATCTCTCGGCCGTCGAGATGTGCGGTCCAACCTTTGGGATAGTAGACCTCCGAGAAGACGCACAATCCGCCCTCGGTGGAGTGATATTCGTAGGCCAACTTGTTGGGCTGATATTTCACGAGCTCGATAGCACCGCTACCAAGAGCTTTGCCCTCCAAGTAGGGCTCAAAACGGCTCTCCACAATGGCTGTGGTCTTGGTCGAGGTGTTGTCGAGCAGAGCCATCTCCTCGGCGGGCGAGTCGGCATAGATTACATCCTCCACAAACCAGGCGGCTCCGTTGGCGGCATCGTTGAGCATAGCCACGGGCACACCACCACTCTCCTCGTCGGCCACGATGAAGTATTTGGTGTTGAGCATATCGTACACCTCGGGGTTACCCCTTTGGAGCTGGTGCTCGATGAGGTCTTGGTAACGGCTCAGCTTGGCGCCGTGATAACCACCCACCGAACGGTGGAAGTAGCTTGTGGTGGCGTCGTTGAAGGTGCTCACGGCCAAGTTTGCAACCCTGAAACCGAGTTCTTTGTCGGCCATAATCTGTCGGTTGGCCTCGCTGGGCTGAATCTGGGTGTTGCGAGGAGCCATAAAGTCGTCCCAACCCAAATAGCGACTATCCACGCCAATCATATCGACTGCCACGAGCGCTCCCAGAGCGACCAACGCCACCCCGCCTTTGACCTTCTGAATAGCCACGAGTGCCACAACACCTGCGGTCAGAAGTACAAAAATCAACGAGCGCAGAGCGTCGGCCCTGAGCATTGCGGCCCTTTCGGCCTGCATTGCTGCCACCACATCGGTGGGCAATCCGAGCTGACTGTCATAGCCACCCGTAAAGTCGAACATCGACCCTCCGAGCAGAGCGAACAACAGAGCCACACCGCCCACAATGGCGGCACTCTTTACCACTCCTGCGAGTATCTCTTTGCGAGCATAGCTGCCCTGCGACAGACGCCACAACACAAGTGCACCCAACAGAGGCACACTCCACTGCACCACCACCAGAGCGGTCGAGACGGCTCGAAACTTGTCGTAGGCGGGCAGAATCTTAAACATCAGCTCGGTGAACCACATCAGGTTGCTACCCCAAGCCAGCAGTATGGCAAATACCGACACCACAACCAGCCACCACTTCTCCCTGCCTTTGAGCAGGAAGAGGCCCAATACGGCCAAAAACAACACCGAGGCGCCCAGATAGGTTGGGCCTGCGGTGGAGGGCTGATCGCCCCAGTATGCGGGCAACTGAGTTGCGAGCGAACGTGCTCCGTAGGGTTTGAGCGAATCGGCCACCTCGCCGTCGCGACTAAAACCGCCTGCCGAGCCGCCACCCATAAGGTTTGGCACGAGCAGGTTGAAACTCTCCGTGCGACCATAGCTCCACGCCGTGGCGTAGGCCAAGTCAAGACCCTTGCTGCCGTCGTTGCTGCTTTGAGCCACCAGCTCGCTACCGCCACGAGTAGTGTCGGGCTGATGCTGTGCGGTGTAGTAGAGCGACGAGAAGTTGGCGCCCACGGCCAACACCGCTGCCACAGCCAACAGAGCGGTGCTCTTGGCGAGGTTGGGCAGGGTTTTCTCCTTGATTGCCGCCACGAGTTCGTTCACCCAGAGGGCCACGATTACGATACCGAAGTAGTAGGTTATCTGGGGGTGGTTGGCACCTATTTGGAGCGCCGCAAAGAGGGCTGTCATCAACGCGCCAAGCACTTTGTGCTTGCTACGCAGAGTGTAGATTACGCCACCCACAATGAGCGGAGCGTAGGCAAAGGCAAACATCTTGGTTATGTGTCCTGCGCCGATGATGAGTATCGAGTAGGTCGAAAATCCGTAGGCTATGGCGGGGACAATCGAGACCAACGGCCCCGCACCCCAGAGCAACAACATCGCCCAGAAACCGACCATTGCCAAAAAGAGCAACACGATGGGACGACCTATGGCGTTTGCCACGGCCTCGCTTGCCACTTTGATAATCATCGCGGGGTATTTGATGTTGATCATATAGGCGGGCATACCGCTGAATGCGTTTCCGGCCCATTGTGGATCTTCGCCGGTGGTCTGCTGCATCTGCTTGATGTCGCGACACATACCCTCGTATTGGGTGATGTCGCCCATCGAGAGCACTTTGCCTTCCAACTGGGGTGCGAAGTATGCAGCCGAGAGAACGAAGAAGAGCAGCACTGCCCCCAGATAGGGCAACGCCTTGATTATAAGTTGCTTTGCTTTCATTACGCGCGCGTTTAGTCTAAATTAACCCACAAAGATATAAAAAAGAATTGAAAATGGAGAATTGAGAATTGAGAATTAAAAACACGACTACTTCGGCCCTAATCTCAATATCCATTAAGGGCCCACAAGAAACTTTCAACTCTCAACTTTCAACTCTCAACTTTCAACAAAAAAAGCACCTTTCCGGTGCTTCTTTCTATAAACCTTTGTGAGCTAATCTCCACGAGAGCCATTGGTATGCCGAGTGAACCCTGCCCCTCACACAACGGGGCAACATCAACAGCAGTCGCAATCGCCACCACCCCCACTTGTAATGACGGGTGTAGCGATACTCTCCCACCACCCTGCGACCAAACTCGACATCGCCCTTGGCGGTGAGTGTCAGTGCTTTACCTATGGCACACTTAGCCACAAACTCCCTGCGCCACAACTCCTGCTCCGCGTCGGCCTGCACCAATGGGAGCAACTCTTCGAGCGAGTGAGCGGTCTGCTCGGGACTATATATCGAACTGCTACGATTGTCGGCCACCATCGAGTAATTGCAACCTCGGTAGGGCGAAAAACACACCTTGTAATGGCTTGCAATCTTAATCCACAACCATTGGTCCTCGCCCATCCTCATACCATCGGGAAAACCTCCCAAGTGCTCCAACACTGCGCGGGGAATCACCGTAGCCGACGGAATGGTTACATACCTGCGCATACTCTCCTGCCAATAGTTCTCCACCACCCCTCTTGTGGTCGGACAGTTGCCCTCCACCACACCCGTGGGGCTTACAACATCGAAGGCCGTGGCGTAGAGTCCACACTCGGGCCACTCCTCCACCAAGCGGTCAATCTCGGCCAGATGGTCGGGCTTCCACTCATCGTCGGCATCGAGCAGGGCGACGTGTGTACCCTTCGACTCGGCAATGGCTCGGTTGCGGGCCACGCAGACACCACCATTGGGCTGCGCTATGAGCCTCACCAGGGGCGACTCTATCCTGCGTACCACCTCGGCACTGCCGTCGGTCGAGCCGTCATCGACCACCACCACTTCGAGTGGCTGCAACGACTGCCTCAGGGCCGAACGCACGGCACGCTCCACCTCCCCTGCCTTGTTGTAGAGGGGGATTATGACCGAATATGTGCGCACTGTGCTACTCATAAATTTGACCGTTATTTGTTGTGTCGAACGACAATTTCAGGGGCGAGTGAGTAACCTTTTGCTCGTCGGGGATATACTTGTTCAACACGGGATAGTGGTGATGCAAATACTCCTCCAAATCTCTGGGCGAGTGGAGCATAAGCCTTCCGAAAGGCCTTGCTACACAGTCCGAAATCGACTCGTAGGTGGCCAAATCCACCCCCGTGCGAATCACATCGACCATTCCGCACTCGGCCTTGCCATTGTAGCGCACCGAAGCCCTCTGCAACCTGCGCCACAACCACTCTCGGCTACCCTTTATGCGATAAATCAACCCCAGCACCCCACGACTGAGCCACGACTTCTGATAGTAGAGCGACTGCTCGCGCGGAATCTCCCGCCTGCGCTCCCAATAGGGCTGACACGAGAAAGCTCCTGCCCACCAACGCACCTCGGCACTCTGCAACCTGCGCGCCACTTTTCCATTGGGGATGCGATCCATAGGCATCAGGTCCACATATATGCCGTGACACATATCGAACCACTCCACACCGCTTTCGAGAAAGAGTGTCGAACGCTTGCGCACCTTGGCCCAATAGAAGGGTGTGGTCTGCTCGGTACGGAACTCCTGAATGAAGTAGTCGTCGCCGAGTAGTGCGGGGGCCTCGGTCACGAAACGCTCGTAGTCGCTGCGCAACATTCCCAGATCTACATCGTCGTCCCAGGGGATTATATCTTGCCAGAAGTGCACGCCGATAGCCGTACCGCCAAGGGCCACACATCTAACCCCCAGCACTTTGCACACCCTTTGAATCTCTTCGGTTATCTCGAAGAGAGCTTCGTGAAGCTGTGTGAGTATTTCTGGCGTATATTTCACGAATTGAGAATTGAGAATTGAGAATTATCCTTAGAGTCCTTAATGAATATGTCGGTTGACGGTCGACGGTTGACGGTTGACGATCTATTTCTGAACGAGCAAGTTGCACCCTCTGATATCGGCACCACTTATGCGGCCTTCGAGGGCAAAGCTGCCGTCGGCCCACACTCGGCCCATATCCTGAGTTTGCAGAAAGGCACACGAGTAGCGATTGGCCAGATCGATGATGTTCACACCGCCCCTTGCGCCCGTGGGCAACACCGCCAGCGGGTCGTTCACATCCCTCACCACAACCCTCATCCAGGCGGGAGCTTTGAATACTCCTCCGCCCGACGAGTAAGCCTGGCTTGTCAGCTCGGCCATACCATACTCGGAGTGAATCTCGCCCACCCCGAAGGCCTCACACAACACGGCGTGCAACTCGCTCTTGGAGAGTTCCTTGCGCCTGCCCTTCATTCCGCCCGTCTCCATCACTATCGTGTTGGCGGGCAACTTCACACCCTCCTCGGCCAAGTCGAGCAGGGCGTAGGTCACGCCAAGCAGAATTTTGGGCCTTGGGTCGCTCTCCAAAGCCTCCACGAGGGCCTTGTGGTCGTCGAGATAGAAACCTCCGCCATAACGGGCAATGAGCCTGTCGACCATATAGACCAGACTACTACCCTCCCTCTCCAAGTAGCAGGGCAGCAGGGCATAGATGGGCATACCCTCGTAGAACTGCTCGTAGGCGGCCGTGAAGGCCTCCTCGTAGTCGCCCAACGAGGCCATATAGTGACGCGAGGGGACCATACCCGTCGTGGCACTGCTGGTAAAACATACCTCAGGCTCCCCCTCTCCGCAGTAGACCTTTTGGCTCTTGAATACCTCGATGGGGAGGAACGGAATTTGCTCCACGCTCTCCACCTCGGCTGGGTCTATGCCCATAATTTGGAGGTAGAGTCGGTAGGGCGCACATCGCTCGCTCTGATAGCGGAAGAGTTCCAACGCAGCGCGTCGGAACTCCTCGTCGGTCTTTATGCCAACAATTTCGCCTATGGTAGGCACTCTTTTCATTTGGTCGTGCAAACTATTTCTGAGCCAACAAGAAACGCTCGCAGTCGATGGCGGCAATAGCACCGCTGCCGGCTGCCACGATACCCTGACGATAGTGGGGATCTTTCACGTCGCCTGCTGCAAATACGCCCTCAACGCTGGTACGGCTCGAAGCACCCTCGGTTACGATGTAACCCTCCTCGTTGAGTTCCAACTGACCCTTGAAGAGCTTGGTCTGAGGGGTGTGGCCGATGCCGAGGAAGAAACCGTCGATGGCAATCTCTTCGGTGTGACCGTCGGCGTGGATGATGCGTACACCGGTTACGCCGCTCTCGTCGCCCAGAATCTCCTGGGTATTGCAGAGGTAGTGTACCTCGATATTCTCGGTTGCTGCCACTTTGGCCTGCATAGCCTTCGAGGCGCGCATGTAGTCCTTACGAACGATCATGTGTACCTTGCGGCAGATCGATGCCAGATAGGTTGCCTCCTCACAAGCGGTGTCGCCTGCACCCACTACGGCTACCACCTTCTTGCGGTAGAAGAAACCGTCGCAGGTAGCACAAGCGCTCACGCCCATACCGCGGAACTTAGCCTCGCTGGGCAAGCCGAGATATTTGGCAGTTGCACCGGTCGAGATGATGATAGCCTCGGCCTCAATCTCGTCGGTGTCGTTGGCTACGACTTTGAAGGGCCTCTGGCTCAGGTCTACCGAGGTGATAACACCTGCGCGGATGTCGGCACCAAAACGGAGCGCCTGACGACGGATATCCTCCATCATCTGTGGGCCGTTTACACCTTCGGGGTAACCGGGGAAGTTCTCCACCTCGGTTGTGGTGGTAAGTTGTCCTCCGGGCTCGAAGCCTTCGTAGAGTACGGGCGAGAGGTTAGCCCTCGATGCGTAGATAGCTGCGGTGTAGCCTGCGGGGCCGCTACCGATGATCAAACATTTAATTTTTTCCATAGTTTTGTGTTGTTATTTTGTTTTTATGATTAGTCGTTCAAAGTTTTACTTTGCCACACATTTGCCAAAGCATCCGCAAAGGTAACGATTATTTCTTGAAATAATCACACACTGCGGCTCCTTTTGTGGGGCCGAGCAGCGAAATAATCTCCTCGCGGGTGGCTCGTTGGACACCTTTCACGCTGCCAAAGGTGCGCAGCAGAGCCTCGCTACTCTTGGGACCGATGCCTTTTATCGAGTCGAGAGCCGTGGTGGTAAAGTCGGCCGAACGCTTGTTGCGATGGAAGGTTATGCCGAAACGGTGGGCCTCGTCACGGATATGTCGCACCACTTTGAGCGGCTCACCCGTGCGGTCGAGATAGTATGGCTTGGGATCGCCGGGGAAGTATATCTCTTCGAGCCTTTCGGCAAGTCCCACAATGGGCACCTGCTCCGAGATTCCCAACTCCCTAAGTACCTCACACGCAGAGGACAACTGCCCCTTGCCGCCATCGACCACAATCAGGTCGGGCAGCTCGCCACCCTCGGCCAAGACCCTCGAATAACGACGTGTGATAATCTCCCTCATTGTGGCAAAATCGTCGGGGCCCACAACGCTCTTGACGTTGAAGTGTCGATACTCCTTTTTGGAGGGCTTGCCGTTGCGGAAAACCACGCAGGCCGCCACGGGATGAGTACCTTGGAGGTTGGAGTTGTCGAAACACTCTATGTGGTAGGGAGGGTTGTCCAGATGCAGCTCGCGTTGCAGGGCTGCCATCAGTCGCTCGGTGTGCCTTTCGGGATTCTTTATTTCGAGGTTTTTGAGCCTCTCGGCACGGAACATTTTTGCACCCTTTTCGGCAAACTCCAAGAGCCTCAACTTGTCGCCCCTCTGGGGTACTACGAACTCCACATTTTCGCCCCAGTCGCCCTCGGGAATCCAGGGCACCACGACCTGACGATTGAGCCGCCCGCCTGCCACCACGGGCAACATCTGACGGATGGCCTGAGCGAGGATTGTAGCTCGGTCGCTCTCGGCACCAATGGAGAGCTGCATAGTCCTTCCGGCCACCACCGTACCGCCCGCCACGCGCACAAAGTTGCAGTAGGCATCTATCTCATCCACAATTATGTAGAACACGTCGAGATTGCCGAGCGTGGGGTTTACGATTACACTCTTGGCCTCGTATTTATCGAGCGCTTCGAGCCTTGCTTTGTAACGACCCGCCTGCTCAAAACGGAGCTCCTCGGCAGCCTTTGCCATCTGCCCTTCGAGCCACTCGCGGGTGGGCTTCAAGTCGCCTTTCAGGTGACGCTTTACGAGTGCTATGGTCTGGTCGTACTCGGCAGCCGACTGACGCCCCTCGCAGGGGCCTGCACAGTTGCCGATGTGGTACTCCAAACATACGCGATAACGCCCCTTGCCGACCGACTCGTCGTCGAGCGCCAAACGACAGGTGCGCAGCTGAAAAATCTCCTTCAAACTCTCCAACATTGCCCTCTGCGACATCACCGACGAGTAGGGCCCGTAGTAGGTCGAGCCGTCGCGCACTACCCTGCGGGTAGACTCCACTCGTGGGAAGGGCTCGTTGCGTACCACAATCCAGGGGTATGTTTTGTCGTCTTTGAGCAGGATGTTGTAGCGAGGACGGAGTGTTTTGATGAGCGAATTTTCGAGCAGCAGGGCATCGTTTTCGGTGGGGGTGTCGATGTGTTTCAGGTCGGCGATTTTGGCCACCATCACACGCACCTTGGCCGAGTGCTTCTTCGAGTCCACAAAGTAGCTACTCACCCTTCGGCGCAGATTCACTGCCTTACCCACATAGATAACCTTACCCGCCGAGTCGAAGAATTGGTAGACTCCGGGGGTTGTGGGCAACAGTGCCACGGCCTCTTTTATATGTGATTTATCCTGCTTTAACATACAATTTTGCCACAAAATAACCATTTTTTGGCGAAAGTTCAAAAAAAAGTCGTACTTTTGTCATAATAGGGAGAAACAAAAGCTACACTTAAATAATGACTAAACTACTCGACACTGAAAATCTAATGTTCGGCCACAAGGGAGTTCTGTGGCGTATGCTGGCCAATGTGGGCCTGTGGCTCTTTGGAGCGCGCAAGGCCAACGAGGCCTACGAACTTGTGATGACCAAGACCGACAAGAGCCTCGAGGCCATCAACAGGGTTGCCATTCAGGTCACTCCTCAGTACGATCCCAAATGCTTGGCCAACATCCCCACCGAAGGAGCTACCATTGTCATCTGCAACCACCCTATGGGCATTGTAGACGGAATGTTGTTGCTCGAAATCATCACCAAGGTGCGTAAGGATGTTAAGTTCTTGGGCAACTTCCTGCTCAAACGTGTAGAGCCCATCGAGCCCTACCTCATCCCCGTAAACCCCTTCGAGGAGCGTAAGGGCGGCAACATCTACGGCCTGAAAGAGGGCCTGCGCCACCTGAGCGAGGGAGGATGCTTGGTACTCTTCCCTGCGGGAGAGGTGAGCACTTGGCAGAAGGGCTGGCGCCACATTGCCGACCGCAAGTGGGACACCGCTGCCATTAAACTTATGCGCAAGAGCAAAGCAACCATCGTACCCGCTTGGATCGACGGCAAAAACAGCCTCACCTTCCGCCTGCTGGGCAAGATTCACCCCCGCCTGCGTACCGCAATGCTCGTTCACGAACTCTTCAACAAGAAGGGTCAGACCTTCCCCGTGACCATCGGCACAGCGATGACCCCTGCCAAGATGCGCGAGCTGACCGACCTCGACGACTTTGCCCACTACACTCGTGCCATGGTAGACTACCTGCGCGACTGCCGCGAGAAACCCATCCGCTCTATCGAGGAGATTGAGGCCTCGCAGGGCAGCACCGACGACATCATCGCCCCCATTGACACGGCCCTGATGAAGGCCGAGATCGAGGCGCTCGGAGCCGAGGGCAAACTCTTCGATTATGGTGATACCTACTCGATCTACCTGGCCAAATATGAGCAGATACCCAACATTATGCGCGAGATTGGCCGACTGAGGGAGATTACCTTCCGCGCCATTGGCGAGGGCTCGATGAAGGATTGCGACGTAGACGAATACGACACCTACTACCGCCAGCTGTTCATCTGGGACAACGAGGCCGACCAGATTGTGGGTGGCTACCGTATGGGCTTTGGTGGCGAGATTATGCAGAGCCACGGTCTCGACGGCTTCTACACCCACTCGCTCTTCCGCTACGACAAAGAGATGGGCGGTATGCTTGGCCAGACCATCGAGCTTGGTCGCTCGTTTGTGTGCAAGGCCTACCAGCGCAAACCCGCCTCACTGTTGATGCTCTGGCGAGGCATCCTCTATGCGCTGCTCCAAAATACCGACTACAACTACCTTATAGGCCCCGTAACTATCAGCGGTGAATTCCAGCGCAGCTCCAAGACGATTATTATGCACCACTTGTTGCAGCAACACTTCGACTTCGAGCTGGCCGCTCACGTTCACCCCCGCACGGGTGCCGAGGGTATCGACTTCCCCATCGACGAGAGGCTTATCAAAAACATCGACTCGATTGAGCTTATCGACAAGATTGTGCGCGACATCGAGATGGGCGAGAGGTCTATTCCCATTCTGTTTAAGAAGTACCTGCAACTCGGCAGCCACGTTTTGGGCTTCAACGTAGACCACGACTTCTGCGACGCTCTGGATGCACTGATGATGCTCGACCTAAACAGTATTCCCGACAGCAAGGTGCACATGTTGGCCCGCGAGGTGGACGATGCGATTGTAACACGCCGCTTCCCCAACTACCAGAAGCCAAACTAAACGCACACCCCGCAAATAGAACACCAAGAGGGAGGAGTGAACCAAATCACTCCTCCCTTCTTGTTTCTAATCCTAACTCTATCCTAAAATGAAAGACCTTCTTTGCTTAATTTTCTTTGGGCTTGACGTAGTTGCGCACCCTGAAAGAGGTGCCGAAAATACGTTTTTTGACGGTCTGACTACACTCGCTCTCCACAATGCCCGTGAGCACATCGGGAGCGTCGTGCCAACGGTTCGAGCGGAAACGACGATTGTAGCCACACAGATGGGCCGCCAATTCGGGCCACCTCTCGCGCCAATCTATGGGCAGACGTATGGTGCGTAGCACGGTGGAGGCGTTGGAGAGGATGCGCGACTCCTTGTTGGCGCTCTGGTGAAACCACCCGACCGACACCTCGGGAGCCAGACGCTGAATGTTGCGCGCAAATCCACGACCTCCGTTGTTGCTCTCGATGAGTGCCTCACGCGTGCCACAACGGGTCAGCATTGCAGCCACCTGCGGCTCGGTCTGCTCCATCGGCTCACGCGAGTAAACCACATCTTCGACGTAGATGTTGCCATCCACCCCAACCGAATAACAAATGGAGCATAGATGGTCGTCACCCGTATCGGCGGTATCGGTGTAGTTGGCCCGTCGCACAATGTCGGTGGGCAGAGTGTTGTAACACTGGAAGTTGTCGCCATAGAGCAACCCCGCTGCATCCGAGGGACGCCCCTGATACATAGCCTCAAATTGCAGAGCATCGAGCCTGCGCTTTTCGGTCAGCAGAGCCACGGAGTGCTGCTCAGGCCAGAGCGCCTGGCCCACCTCTCGTGGGTCAATTTCGGTGGGAGGAGTGGTCTTTATGGCTTCGAGATTGAGCATCAGCCAATCGCTCTTGCCGAGGGTGTCGAGCTGCTCCCACGAGTGTAGCTCCACCACCCTTTCGCGCCCCACAAGGCGACCAATGACATCCTCTTTGTGCCAACGGGTAAAGACAATCAACTCCTGCGAATCGTTGTGCTCACGGGTGCGCACCACCGAACAATACCACTCCCAACAGTTCTCTCTGATGGTTGGCGAGTTGGCCTCCATAGCATCTTTGTAGAGGTCGTCGAGGATGAATACATCCACGGGATTACCCGTGAGAGCTCCCTCGCGACCTACGGCCACAAGGTCGCCCGAACGGCCCACCACCTCGGTCAGTTCGGCCGTGCGCTGATAACTACCGCTGCGCCCTGAGGCTTTTATGCGGGTGTCGGGAAACATCTCGGCATACTCCTTGGAGTCGATTATGCGCTGCACGCGCTTGTTGAACTTGTGGGCCAGCGAGGCGCTGTATGAGGCAATGGCGATGTGCAGGTCGGGCCTCTTGCCGAGCAACCAGGCTGGCAGTATGACCGACGAGCCGAGCGACTTGCCGTGCTGTGGCGGAATGGTTATGATAAGCCTTCGCACACGCCCCTCGGCAAAGGCCTCCAAGAGGGCGTAGTAGCGCTGATGGAAGGGTGTGGCCTTGAAGGTGGGATATAGCGCTTGTGTAAATTCGAGTAGTGTCATAGGTTTAGCTGTTGATTAACAATGGTTTAATGTCGGAGAACGAAAAGTCGTTGAGCACCTCTTCGCCGTCGGGGTCGAATGTGTGAAACTCCCACCACACGGGCACCACATCCACAATAGGCCCGAGTAGCGTGGTTGGGCCCTCTTCGGGCAGAGCCTTTTGACGATAGATGATGAGTGTTGCGAGCAGCTCGGACTCAAAGCCGTCGTGCTCGGTGCGAATGGTGCCCGAAAAGAAGTTGCGAGCCTCTATTTCGGCCGCCAGATTGGCTGCCACATAGGCGTAGTCGTTGGGGTTAATCTCTTTCATAATCAAAAATGGGCTTTAAAAATTTGAATCCTAAAAATAAATTTCTTAACTTTGTACCGCAAAGATATATTCATTTTTTGAACTCTGTATCTACCAAATTGTGTATAAAAAATAGAAAACGACGTATATGGCTGACCACAAAGGACAAAGGATTAAACAGGCCCGCAAGGAGTTGGGACTTACTCAGGACGAGTTTGCCAAGGCTCTGGGCGTAGGCAAGAGCGCTCTCTCGATGATCGAGACGGGCAAGACGGCTCTTTCGGAGCGCAACAAGAACATTTTGGTTCAGGATTTGAACATAAATCCCGACTGGATCGACTACGGTCGTGGCGAGATGTTCAACGGCCCCAAGGAGGAGTGCCTGAAATTCACCCGCCGTACCGACAACTCCATTCCCCACCAGAGCGTACCTCTGTATGATATGGAGGGCACGGCAGGCTTGGTGCCTCTGTTTGTAGACCCCACAACGATTAAGCCCGTAGACTACATCCACATTCCCAACCTGCCCAAGTGCGACGGAGCCATCTACATCGTTGGCGACAGTATGTACCCTCTGTTGAAGAGTGGCGACATTGTCCTCTACAAGCAGATGAACCACCTGAATAACATCTTTTGGGGCCATATGTACCTGCTGGCGATCGACATCGATGGCGAGGAGTATATCACCGTCAAGTATATCCAGAAGTCGGAGCGCCCCGGTTGTATCAAACTTGTGAGCCAGAATCCCCACCACGCCGACAAGGATATCGAGATCGAGCGCATCAGGGCCTTGGCCTTCGTGAAGGCAAGCATCCGAATGAACTCCATCAAGTAAATGGAAAATTGAAAATTGAAAATTGAAAATTTCCATAGGACTTATAACCAAAATGAAATTCAAGGCTTTACCAATTATATTGGCCGCCCTCTTGTCGGTGATTATGCCCCTTAGTAGCTATGCAACCGTGGGCGACACCACAACCGTGGCAACCCTGTCGGCCGCCAAGCGCGTGCCACTGCCTGCAATTCATCCTCAGCCCCACCCTTTCTGGGGCAAACGAAGCGTGCAGGTGGGTGCGGGCCTTGTGGGTGCGGGCGTGGTACTCTCGTCGGCCGACCTCCAAACCCGCCAACTGCGTCAGGACTACCTGCCCACGTTCCGCTATAAGTACGACGACTACCTGCAATTTGCCCCTGCCGTGGCAGCCGTGGCAATGAAGGCGCTGGGCGTAGAGAGCCGTAGTTCGTGGGAACGAATGGTGGTGAGCGACGCTTTTGCCGTGGGCTCGATGCTCTCGGTGGTCTATGTGGTTAAGTACGGACTTGGCCGCCTTAGGCCCGACGGCTCGACCCACAACTCATTCCCCAGCGGACATACGGCTATGGCATTTACGAGTGCCACGATTTTGCACAAAGAGTATGGCCACCTGAGCCCTTGGGTGAGTATTGCGGGCTACTCGACAGCCGCAGTGACGGGCATCAGCCGCTCGCTCAACAACCGCCACTGGCTCAGCGACATTGTGGTGGGTGCAGGTGTGGGTATCCTCTCCACCGAGCTGGGCTACCTTCTGGCCGACAAGATTTTCAAAGACCGAGGACTCATCCGCCCCAGCGACGACGAGTGGACACCCGTAAGAGTTGGCCGCAACCCCTCGTTTGTAGGCGTGGGTATTATGCATAATGCGCTCATCTGGGACCGCAGCCGCTTCGACCGACTTGCCCCTTCGGGTGTGGGATTTAACATCGAGGGTGCTTGGTTTTGGGGCGAACATCTGGGCGTAGGTGGCGAGTTCACCGTGGGCCGCTATGCCGACCTGATAGACAAGGGAGCCATTGAGGGCGCAAAGGTGGAGGAGCCACAACCCCTCAACAGCCTCTCGCTCAAAGCGGGCCTCTACTACAACCACCCCTTGGCCGAACGCTGGTCGCTGGGTGCCAAGACCCTTGTGGGCGTGGCCAAGAACCACCACCTCAAAAGCAGCGTCATCGACACCGCCACGGGTGTGGAGGTTGCCACCATCACCCACAACACCACCGAACACTTTTCGGCCTCGACGGGTGCTTGGCTGCGCTACATCGCTGCCGACAACCTGGGCGTAAGGCTCTTTGCCGAGTACAATTGGCTCCGCAACGACTACACCATAACCCCCACCTTGGGGAGCCCCACCACCCATAGCCACTACCGCCACCCCCTGAGCTTCGGCATTGCCGTAGACGCTATGTTGTGGTAGCCGTAACCCATTAAGGCTCAACGAGTGCCAAAAACGTAGAAACCGTTTCAGCCACCTCTGCCATACCTTTGTTCTAAAAAAGAGTTATGGTAAGTGAGAGCGATTTTGAGAAGATGGCCCACGAGTTGGGCATCGAGAAGGCTGCCTTGAAGGCGGTCGTAGAGGTAGAGTGTAGCAACAAGGGAGGTTTTCTGCGCGATGGTCGCCCCCGAATACTCTTCGAGGGACACATCTTTTGGCAGAGACTCCGCAAGAGGGGCCTCGACCCCGAGGCATTGGCCGCCCAACACCCCGACATTGTCTATCCCAAGTGGGTACGCACTCACTATAAGGGAGGTGCGGGCGAGTGGGAACGCTTTGCGAGGGCCGAGAAGATTCACCCTGTGGCAGCCATTGAGTCGGCCAGCTGGGGGATGTTTCAGATTATGGGTTTCCATTGGGCCACCTGTGGATGCTCGTCGGCCGAGGAGTTTCGAGGGCTGATGGAACGTAGCGAGGCCGACCAAATGAGGCTCTCGCTGCTCTTTATGCAAAAAACAGGCATCGCGAAGTGGCTAAAAACAAAAGATTGGGCTAACTTTGCGCTACGCTACAACGGCAGCGGCTACCGAGCCAACCGCTACGACACCCGACTTGCCGAGGCCTACGAGAGGTTTAGAATTGAAAGTTGAAAGTTGAAAATTGAAAAATCTTAGTCGGTCGACGGTTGACGGTCGACGGTCGACAACTTTCAATTTTCAAATCGTCGTTAGACGTTAGACATTAGACAAAAAAGATATGAAGTATATAGAACTACTTGCACCGGCCAAAGACCTTGCCACAGCACGCGCAGCCATCGACTGCGGTGCGGATGCGGTCTATATGGGAGGTCCCCGCTTGGGTGCCCGAGCTGCGGCCACCAACTCGCTCGACGACATTCGCGAGGCGGCCCGCTATGCCCACCTCTATGGTGCGAGGCTCTATATGACTATGAACACCATAGTCTACGACCACGAGATTGACGAGGCCCGCAAGATTGCCCAAGCGGCCATCGACGCGGGTGTAGACGCACTCATCATCCAAGACCCAGCCTACCTGCGTATGGGGCTTGTGGGGGCCGAACTCCACGCCTCGACACAGATGTATAACGCCACCCCCGAGGGTGTGGCCTTTTGGGGCAACACGGGTATCAGCCGCATAGTGCTCGAAAGGGGACTCACCAAGGAGCAGATGGCCGAGATTTGTGCTGCCACGGATGCCGAGATTGAGGTTTTCATCCACGGAGCAATCTGCGTGGGCGGTAGCGGAAGGTGCTATATGAGCCGTTCGCTGAGCCATCGTAGCGGCAACCGAGGAGAGTGTAGCCAGCCTTGCCGACAGACCTACGACCTTGTAGACGGCACGGGTAAGGTGGTCCGCAAGGGCCTTCACCTGCTCTCGGTCAAGGATATGGATATGTCGGCCCACATTGGCGAACTGATAGATATGGGCGTAACGTCGATGAAGATTGAGGGTAGGCTGAAAGACGAGGCCTATGTGCGCAACATCACGGCCCACTACCGCAGACTTATCGACCGCGCCATTGCCGAACGTCAGGGCTATGCCCGCTCATCGGCAGGCCACTCACAGATAGATTTTACCCCCTCCCCCGCCAAGACCTTCACCCGCAGTGGTGGCGACTATGTCTATGGCGGAAAACGTGCGGGACTGGCCTCGTTCGACACCCCCAAGGCCACGGGCGAAATGGTGGGCAAAGTGAAAAAAGTTGGCCCACGTTGGTTTGCTCTCGATAGGAGTACCAAGTTTGCCCCTGGCGACGGAATATGCTTTGTGGCTGGCGGAGTGCTCTGCGGTACCAACGTAAATGCCGTCGATGGCGAACGTATCATGCCCAACAAGATGGACTCCATCACGGTGGGCACCACGATATACAAAAACTTCGACAAACTCTTTGCCGACTCACTCCGCGCCTCGCGCACCCGTCGTACCCTCGACGCATCGCTACGCTTGGAGGCCTCGCTCGAAGAGTTGCGACTCACAGCCACCGATTGCGACGGCAATACGGCTACGGCCACTGCCACGGGCCCCTTTGAGGCGGCTAACAACCCCGAGGGAGCAGTGGGAGCTATGCAGACCAACTTGGCCAAGAGTGGCGGCAGTGTCTTTGTGGTGAGAAATGTGGAGGTTGTGGGTTGCGAGATTCCGTTTGTGGCGATGGGTGCCATTAACGCCCTGCGCCGCGAGGTGCTCGACCGCTTGGCCGAGATTCGTATGGAACAGCAGCCCGCCAAGATTGTCACAACCGAGGTGGGCGACACTCAGTACCCTCTGCGCCACGTTGGTGGCGACCACAATGTGGTAAACCGCTTGGCGAGGGAGTTTTACGCCTCCCACGGTGTGGAGCGCATCGAGGAGGGCTATGACTTGGCGGCCTCGTTGGATGGTGTGGAGGTTATGCGTACCCCCTATTGCATCCGCCGCGAGATGGGCCAGTGCATCAAGAAGGGCGGCAAACTACGCGAGCCCCTCACCCTGCGCCACGGCGACGAGGAGTTCCGCCTAAGGTTCGACTGCAAAAACTGCACGATGCACGTTATAAGAATTGAAAATTGAAAATTGAAAGTTGAAAGTTGGGAGTTGAGAGTTCCCTAAACTCCCTAAACTTCCCCCCACTCCTCCCCTGGGGAGGAGAACTTAGAGGGGAAATAAAAATAAAAAACTCGTGCCAAAGGCACACCAAAATTTTCCATTTTCAATTTTCCATTTTCAATTTAATTTTCGTCGTTAGACATTAGACATTAGACAAAAAAATATATGAAAAATCCCGAACTATTGACCCCTGCGTGGGAAGATTACGAACTGATTGACTGCGGTGGATTCGAGAAACTCGAACGCTTTGGTCGCTGGATCACCCGCCGTCCCGAGCCCCAAGCCATCTGGCAGAAGAGCCTCAGCGAGAGCGAGTGGCAGAGGTTGGCCACGGCTTCGTTTATGCGCGAGAACGGCAGCGAGGAGCGTGGCCGCTGGAACCTAAAACCCCAGCAGCCCGACCAATGGCGCGTGAGCCAGAAGATTGGCGACCGCAAGGTGACATTCCGCTTGGGCCTTACGTCGTTCAAACACGTCGGCCTGTTTCCCGAGCAGAGCGAGAATTGGCAGTTCATCTTCCGTAGCGTGCGCTCGGCCATCGAGGAGGGCCGCAACCCCCGCCCCAAGGTGCTCAACTTGTTTGCCTACACGGGCGGAGCGACATTGGCGGCTGCGGCAGCCGGTGCGGAGGTCACCCACGTCGATAGCGTAAAACAGTGCATCAGCTGGGCGAGGGAGAATATGGAGGCGAGTGGCTTGGAGGGCATCCGCTGGGTTGTCGAGGACGCGATGAAGTTTGTGCGCCGCGAGGTGAAACGTGGCCACCGCTACGACGGCATTATCCTCGACCCACCTGCCTACGGACGCGGTCCCGAGGGCGAAAAATGGGTGCTCGAACAACACATCAGCGAGATGCTGACCTTGTGTGCCGAGCTGCTTAACGAGGGCGGATTCTTGGTGCTCAACTTGTACTCTATGGGCTTGTCGGCTATGCTGGCCAAGAGCGCAGTGAACCAACTGCTGCCTTCGCCTAAGTTCGAACAGTTCGGAGAGCTCTATTTTACCGACAGAGCGGGCAAAAACCTGCCTCTGGGAGTCTATTACCGCTGTAAGAAGTAGACTATGGAACGAGTTACGGCCACACTTAGGGAGTACACCGAACGCGAGGTTTTGCCCTGCTACGAGGGGTACGACGCGGCCCACCGACGCGACCACGTCGAGGGTGTTATTGCCCGCAGCTTGGAGTTTGCGAGCCGCTATGATGTGAATGTCGATATGGTCTATGTGGCGGCTGCGTGGCACGACCTGGGCCTGCGCTACGGACGCGACACTCACCACCTCACCTCGGCCGAAATGGTGCGCAAGGAGCAGCGACTGCGCGAGTGGCTTAGCGAGGAACAGGTGCAGATTGTTGCCGAGGCTGTGGAGGACCATAGGGCCTCTGCGAGCCGCGAGCCGCGAAGTGTCTATGGCTTGATTGTTGCCGAGGCCGACCGACAAATCGACCCCACAACGGTTATGCGCCGCACGGTGCAGTACGGCTTGTCGCACTACCCCGAACTTGACGTGGAGGCGCAGTGGCAACGCTTTGTGGGCCACCTGAGGGAGAAGTACGACCACGGTGGCTACCTGAAATTGTATATCGAGGAGTCGGAGAATGGTCGCCGCCTTGCGGAACTGCGCGCGATAATTGCGGAGCCGCAGGAGCTGAGGGCTGCATTCGATCGCCTCTGGTCCGAACTCACGGCCTAACCCTACCCCCTTGTAAGACATAACGGCCCCATCGGCCCTCTAAGAACGTCCCCCCGCCCCGAAAGTCTTGGGTATTAAAAAAGATACCCGCGACCGATGGAGGCGGGGATTGTTTTTTTGTTGGAAGGCTCCCTGAGTGGCGCAGGTATTAAAAATAATACCCGCGAGCGATGGGGGTGGGGATTGGTTTTTTGGTGGGATGGGGATAAAAAAAGTGGCGGAGCGATCGGCGCCCGCCACTTTTTCTTTGTTGTTATTGCCTTAGTAAAATCTTGGCAAATTTGGATTTACTGCTACTACTCGTAAGTAATTACGATAGAGTCACAATATCCTGTAGCACTACTTCCAGTTTCAATGTAGAAGTAGCTATAACTACCTGTCACATCAAGAGTAGTATCAGTGGTCACATTACCAACGTCAGTTCCATCGGTATCCTTTTCTGTGTTCGAAACTTTCACACTGAAAGATCCACTTACTCCTGTAAACTTAATGGACTTAATAGTACCCATTTCTGTTTTATTGTAGATATATCCATTGCTCTTCTGCCACTGCATCTTACTACTACTCAGCTTCACATGATTTGAGGTTATGGTAATACCATCAATAATTTTATCATTGTTATTTGCAGCATACGAAGTACCATTAAAGTATTCTGAGTTAATAGTCAAGGTTTTAGCACTTCCAGTGCCTGGCTCTGGATCTGGATCGGGAGTAGGAGAAGGAGTCTCGCCACCCTGGTCGCCACCCTGAGTGCCATCATCAAGTCTGTAGAGCTGAATACCCTGCTGATTAGTTGTATAGTAGCGGAAACGAGTATGGCTGCTAGCTTTATTATACTTAAGAGCTAGACCTCCAGAACCTCTAATTACAGCACACCCATCTTCAATCGAAATTGTGTTAATATAGGCAGTAGAAGTGTCTGAATTCAGTCCATTTGAGGTAGCATCGCGACCAATATAGTAACCACTTGCCGACTTAATGGTGTAGCCATCATTCACCTTGGCAATAGTAAATGCACTCTTTTTAACAACATCTGTTGCTTCAATAGCATTATCATCGATAGTCACATTGATAGTGTTGCTAGTATCGTCAAGATCAGTCAAGCTACCATCAAATGCCAGATTTCCGTCCTCATAAACAATCAGATACTCACCACTAAAATCGGCAAGATTCGATGTAACCTTACGATAGAAGCCATTGCTCTGAATCTCTTTTCGGTGGCTCTCAGTGAAGCCCAAGCCGAAGGAGAGAACATTACCGGCAGTAAAGTTGAGAGCTCTGTCAGCAGCGAGAGTTGCACTCTTCGAATATGTTGCCACATTGGTAACAACCTCAATGGTATAAGTGCCGCTATATGCGCCAGGCAAGCAGGTGAAATAGATGTCAGCACCAGCGCTAGTTGATTTAATCTCGGGTTTAGCGGGGTCTGCAACCAGTTTTACATAGTTCTGACCCTCATAAGCCTCTGCAGTGATATTACCCTCGAAATTAAACTCATTCGAGCCAACGAAACGGTTGCCCTCGGCAGCATTTTCATGCACCTCTGTTCCCCAAATAAAAGTTACAGACTTAATAATCTCGCCTTCATTGACACCTTTGAGAGTCATCTTACCAATAGCAGCAACACGAGCAAAGCTCATGGAAGCAACATCATTGTTACCCATAGCAGGAACATCGTTAATAGGAGCCGAAATCAGCAAATCTGCATTGGGGTCAAAAGAGTTGGCAATAAGAGTCTGGGTTGCAGGCACCTTAGCACGAATATAATCACCAGCAACATCCTGACGTTCAAAGTTTACGTAGGGATATACAGCAATATAGTTGTAATTACCTACAGCATCTGTAATCTGCTTAAACTCCGCACTAAATTCGGCTTTACCATCTGCAATGCTACCCTCTTTACTTTTCTTGTCATTCGAACCAACCTTACCATTATCCCACTGAATAAATGCCACGTACTCGCCATTATTTGACCAAGAGAACTGTGCTTTATTATCGCCTACAATGTCAACCAAAGTACGAGTCTGAGGTGCATCTGCAACAAAAGTCATTGTATAGGTCTCCTCATTCAGGATGTCATCGCCCAAAATTTCATTGTCGCACGAAGTGAATGTCATTGCAGCTACTGCAAAAAACATCAAAAATTTAATCATCTTCTTCATAGCTGTAGACTAAAGATCATCGTAATCGTAAACAGTAACACTTCCGTTGCTACCGGCATAACCGGGGTCTCCATAAACCAGAGCAGACGACGTAGCAATGCCGCTCTCGACCATAACCTCCTCTACAATGAGGCTGGGCTGTGTGTAAACTCTCTTCATTTTGTTTGTTGTTTGTGTTTTGTAATTGAAAAAATTATAGTTTGTCGTAGTTTCTATTCTCCTCAAAAGGGCCTAATTATCAGCAACTTCGGCCCTCTCGCGTTGCGCGTGCGCAACAATTGGCCGCAAAGGTAGTTTTTTTGGCCCACATAAAGCAAATAAAACCCTCCATTTGGGGCACAAAAAAAGCCCCAACGTAAATCGCGGGGCTCTATTACACATATTTGTGGTAATTTAGGGAGTCGGCAGCTCTATATCGGAAAGATCAAAAAGACCGCAACATCCCACACGGCGTGGCTCACAACGAGCATCCACATACGCCCGGGCCAGAGTCTATACGCCAAGCCCCACACTGCGCCAGCAACCAAGGCCGCAACCACAAGCATAAAGTTGAACGACCAGATATGCACAAGCGCATAAGTCAGCGTGGCAACCACATAGCCCACATTTGCGCCCCACCTTTCCGACAGCGTGCGTTGGAAGTATCCGCGCCAAAAGAGTTCCTCCGCGGGGCCTATGACAAAGGTCAGCAACAGTCCGATAGTCAGATAGCTTGTGCCGTCGCGCATGGAGTAGATGTTGCCAATCTCGCCCTCGGCAAAAGGAAACATCCAGGTGGCAACCTTATCGCCCACCCAGAATATACACCACAGCAGCGCTCCCAAAGCTACGCCCAAGACCACATCGCTCCACGCAACCCTCCTGAGGCTCTCGCGCAGTCCTCCGCACAGCCACAGCGACACTCCGCCCAGCACCACGCCCGAAGCAGCCATCAGCGGCCAGAAGTTCACGTCCCCCGAAATCCAGGGCGAGAACATCACAAACCACATAACCACCGCAACCGTCAGCGGCAGCCACACCATACTCCTCTTCATCGCGGCACGGCTCATATCTAAACCGCCTCCCAGCCCGCCAAGGCGCTAACCACCAGCGACACAATCATCAGCAGGCTGAAAATCATCTGCAACTTGGCACTCTGCTGGTCGAGCATTGCCACCTCTTCGGGACCCTTGGTAACCAAGCCCTTAGCCTGACGAGCCATAGCCCAAGCAGTCTTGGCCACCACAAATACCAAAATTGTAAGCACAGGCAGCCAGCCCACACAAACCGCTACAACCACCCACACAAAAGGCAGCAGCACCTCGGCCTGATAGATTGCTGCCGAGGCCTTGGGGCCAATCAGCATAGCAAAGGTACGCGCACCCGCAACTCGGTCGCTCACGGCATCGCGGGCGTTGTTGATGTGCAAAATCGAGTCCGTAATAAGGCCCAGAGGTACGGCCAACACCATTGCCGACCAATCGATATGGCCCACCGTCACAATCGACGTTCCCATAATGGGCAGTATCGAGTAGGTGAGCACGATGACCACGTCGCCCAGAGCTCTGTACTTCAAGAACGAATAGAGCAGGGTGAGCACTCCGCCTGCCAAGCCTACATAGAGCAGTTCTACACTACGAGTGAGCCACAAGAGCACACATCCCACCACGCATCCCGCGGCCAACAGCGCAATGCCGTAGCTACGAAATTCGTGCTCCTTGAACGAGCCGTTCACCAAGGGCAGCATCATTGCATTTTCGGGGGTATCGACACCCTTGCGGAAGTCGTTATAGTCGCTCAGCACGTTGCCGCCGGCGTGGAACAAAATGATTCCCACCAGAGCCAAAATGCCACACAACCAATCAACTGCGGGAGCTCCCACTGACGTATGCGACACCCAAAAGAGATAGGCTACCGTAGAGGCTACGGGCATTGCCGATGCGGGAAAAGACCAAGGACGAGTGGCCAAATACCACTCCTTCAAAGTATGTTTTGAAGCCATAGTTTGTTTTTTTAGTAGGTTTGAATTAGTATCCGATTAGGCAAATATAATAAAAAATAATACCTTTGTATATTGCAACGTAAAAATATAGATTCAAAATCAACTCTATGAAATCCAAAGTAGCATCCTTTGCTGTGGACCACACCACCTTGGAGCGTGGTTTCTACCTTCGTTCGCTCTACACCGTGGCCCGCATCTACCCCCTTCGCTCGTATGATATGCGCTTTCGTGCCCCTATGGAGCACTCCTACCTCACTCCTGAGGCTATCCACACCATCGAACACCTGATGGCCCACTATCTGCGCGAAAAGCTGGGCAACAAGGTTGTGTCGTTTGCCCCTATGGGTTGCAAGACGGGCTTCTACCTTATCGTCAAGGGTTTCACCTCGCAGCGTAAGGTTATGGAGGCTGTGGCCGAGGTGTGCGAAGAGCAGTCGAACCTGAAAGCCAAAAGCGACGTGCCGGGCCTTACCGTGGAGCAGTGTGGCAACCCCGAACTCTACGACATCGAGGGCTCGAATGTTGCGCTCAAAGAGTATGGCGCACTGTTGCGTAAATTGTTGAGCGAAAAATAGTTGCCCGCTATGAACATACTTGTCATTACCCCTATGGCTGCCGAGCAGGAGAATATGCTCGCGGCACTGAACAACTACCCTCTGCCCCTCCTCCACAGCTACACCATTCGTCGTGGCTATGTGGGCAAGGTCTATGCTGCTGCCCAGACCGCCTTGGCTCTGGCCGAGGAGAAGTTCGACCTCGTAGCCGTCATTGGTTATGCGGCCGCTTCGAAGGCTTTCAACACGGGCGATGTGGTAGTTCCCCGTCAGGCTCGCTACCACGACGCTCACGTTCCCCAGGGGCTCGACGGAGTGAGCTTTTTGACCAACCCCTACCCTCTTTGCGGTGGCGACGAGGCGGTCATCTACACGGGCGACAGCTTTGTGGATGCCGAGATGATTCGCGAGATTAAGGCTCGCTTTGGCACCCCCCGTGCTCTGTTCGATATGGAGGCTACGGCTGTGTGTCAGATTGCTGCCCAGCAGGGCGTGCCCGCTATGGTGCTAAAAATGGTGAGCGACACCCCCGAGAAGGGTTGCGATGCCGACGCTTTTGAGCGCTTTGTGACCGAGCACACCGACTTTGGCGAGTTTGTGAAGATTCTCGAAGCAACAACTCTTGACTAACACACAAAAAAACTATACACGCTATGAAAATTGCTATCGGCTGCGACCACGCAGCATACACTTTCAAAGAGGAGATTAAGGCCTACCTCGAATCCAAGGGCCACCAGGTTGTAAACAAAGGTTGCTACTCGACCGATCGTGCCGACTATCCCGACCACGGTATTGCCGTAGGCGAGGCTGTTGCAGGTGGCGAGGTTGAGAGGGGCGTTGTTATCTGCGGCAGCGGTATTGGTATCAGCATTGCTGCCAACAAGGTTAAGGGTGTTCGTTGCGCACTCTGTTCGGAGCCTCTGTCGGCCCAGCTCTCGCGCAACCACAACGACGCAAACGTGTTGGCTATGGGTGCACGCCTTATCGGTCTCGAAATGGGCAAAGCTATCATCGACGCTTGGTTTGCAGCCGAGTTCGAGGGTGGTCGCCACACAGGCCGCATTGCCAAAATCAGCGACTACGAGAAGTAGTATCTCCCTCTGGGACTGAAACATAAACCCCACACTCCGAACAGGAATGTGGGGTTTGTTTTACAGTAGTCGCTTGGTTATCGAAAAGCCTTTGTAGGGCATATATCGCAGCGGAATATCCAGCCAGGTGGGCGTAGTAACCACGGTACGCAGGTGGGAGAATGCAAGGAAGCTCTCGCGACCGTGATAGCGTCCCATTCCCGAGTTGCCCACTCCGCCAAAGGGGGCATTTTCGTTGGCGATATGGAGAATCGTATCGTTGATGCAGGCTCCGCCCGAAAGGCACTGTTCCATCACTCTCTTGGCCGACCTACGGCGACCAAAGTAGTAGAGCGCCAAGGGGCGGGGACGTGAGCCGACAAACTCGGCAACCTCCTCCTCTCGCTCGAAGGTCACAAGGGGCAGTACGGGACCAAAAATCTCCTCCTGCATAACGGGCAGTGTGGTGTCGGTCACTTCCATCAGGGTGGGTGCAATGTAGCGCTCCTCGCCGATGCACTCTCCGCCCACAAGCACCTTACCATCCCTCAGATAGCCGCTCACACGCTCAAAAGCCTTGCTATTTACCAATCGGCCATAGTGGGGACTCTCTACGGGGTTGGCACCGTGAAGGCGAGCTACGGCCCTCTTAAAGGCCTCCACAAACCTCTCCTTCTGCGACGAGTGGATGAGCAGGTAGTCGGGTGCGATGCAGGTCTGGGCCGCATTTATGGTCTTGCCCCAAGCAATACGGCGGGCAGCAATCTCCACGTCGGCATCGGCACTCACAATACAGGGGCTCTTGCCGCCCAACTCCAACACCACGGGGGTGAGGTTACGCGCTGCGGCCTCCATAACGGTCTTGCCCAACGAGGGAGAGCCGGTGAAGAATATCAGGTCGAACTGCTGTCGGAGCAGTGCGGTATTTATGTCGCGGTGTCCGTCGAAGATAGCAACGTAGCGCTCCTCGAAGGTGCTGCCAATCAGCTGAATCAACACCCGAGTGACGGTGGGAACGTAGGGCGAGGCCTTCAACACAGCCGTACAGCCCGACGAGATGGCTCCCACGAGTGGGTTGAGCAGTAACTGCACGGGGTAGTTCCAGGGCGAGATAATCAGTGCCGTGCCCAGAGGTTGAGCCACAACCTTGCTCCTCGAAGGGGTCATTTTCAGGGGTGTGGCCACACGGCGGGCTCGGGACCAGCGCCTGAGGTGGCGGATGTGGTTGCGGATTTCGCCCCTGACGATGCTCAGCTCGGTCATTATGGCCTCCTCGCGCGACTTGTGCAGGTCGCTCCACAGAGCCTCGCACAGAGCCTCCTCCCAATCGTTCAGAGCCTCCTCCAAGCGCCTCAGTTGGGCAATACGAAATTTGTGGGACAGAGTGGCTCCCGACTGAAAATAGCTCCTTTGTGCCTCCACCTTGGCACCAATATACTCCGTAAGTTGATTCATACTATCTCGTGCTTGTTTTTTTACTTTTTCTGCTCGGTCTGTCGGCCCTTGAAGTTATCCATTGCGTGGAAGATGCCCACAAACTCTCCAAAGATATAATCAAAAATCACAGTGGGCAACAGTGCTTGGCAAAATCTTATGAAATGGAAGCCAAACGGTATGCCCCTGAAATCGCGATTGTGCTCAATGGCCGAGAGAATTTTGCGAGCCGTGGGTTCGGGTTTCAGGATGGGGAAGATACGTGAGCGAACTCCGTCGAACATTCCCGTGTTGATAAAATAGGGAGCAATGGTGCTGACACGAACCTTCGAGCGCATCTGTTTGAGCTCGATACGAACCGAGTCGCTCCAACCAATCATTGCCCACTTGCTGGCTGCATAGACCGACATTCGGGGGTTGGAAATCATACCCGCAGCCGAGGCAATGTTGCAAATGTGGCCCCTGTTCTGGGCAATCATCTCGCCAATGGCGTGCGACGCTACCACCATCGATGCTACGGTGTTGATAGAAATTGTGCGCTCAATCTCGGTGGGGGTAATCTGGTCGAAGGTCTTATTGCCAAAGACCACTCCCGCACAGTTAATCAGTATATCTATCTTGCCACACTCCTTGCGAGTGGTGTTGTAGGTCTGCTCCACAGCGGCGCTATCCGAAATGTCTACCGTGTAGCCCTTAACCGCTCCGAGCAGCACAAACTCCTCCACGGTGGTGGCAATGTTGGCAGTGTTGATGTCCCATATCACAAGGCGCTTTGCACCTTTTTCGAGAGCCATACGTCCCATAATACGGCCAATACCAGAGGCTCCTCCGGTAATCAGCACGGTACTTCCTTTGATTTTAGTCATAGAAATCCTCGTTTGTAACTTTTTCTCCCTTGCGAGAGGTGAATAAATCTAGTACACGTTGTGGCTCTGCCCCCACTTCCGAGAGCGGTGCAAAAATACGTCACAAGAATTTCTCCGACCAAATCGCTCACACCCCACAAGAGGGCTTTATTCGACAGCCAAAGAGTCTATTTTTGTCGCTATATAACTCGCCTAGTACAACTTACAACCTCCTCAAATTGTATGCCCAAACCGCCATATTGCCCCTCTCTCCCGTGGGCAAAAAAATAGGTGCCACCCCTCTCCGAAGGCGACACCTATTTATTATATATATGCTACCCGACCCGATTAGCCCAGGAACGAGAGCAAAATACCAGCTGCAACGGCCGAACCGATAACACCCGATACGTTGGGACCCATAGCGTGCATAAGCAGGTAGTTCGAAGGATTGGCCTTCAAACCCTCGCCCTGCGATACGCGGGCAGCCATAGGCACTGCCGACACACCTGCCGAACCAATCAGAGGGTTGATCTTCTTACCCTCGGGCAAGAACACGTTCATCAGCTTAGCCAGCAGAACACCACCAGCAGTACCGCACGAGAAGGCTACAATACCCAGAGCCAAGATACCCAGAGTCTTGAAGTTCAAGAATGCCTCGGCAGTAGCAGTAGCACCCACGGTGATACCCAAGAAGATTACCACGATGTTCATCAACTCGTTCTGAACAGTCTTGGCCAGACGGTCTACCACGCCACACTCTTTCATCAGGTTACCGAGCATCAAGCAGCCAATCAGAGGTGCAGCGCTGGGCAACAGCAGAGCAATGATGATGGTAATAACAACGGGGAAGATTATCTTCTCGGTCTTCGACACCTGACGCAGGGTGGTCATCTTAATCTGACGCTCCTTCTCGCTGGTCAGCGCCCTCATAATGGGAGGCTGAATCACAGGCACAAGTGCCATATACGAGTAGGCAGCAATAGCAATGGGACCCAAAAGGTTGGGAGCCAGCTTCGAGGTCAGGTAGATAGAGGTAGGACCATCCGCACCACCAATGATACCAATCGAACCAGCCTCGGCAGGGGTAAAGCCCATAGCATAAGCACCAAGGAAGGTGAGGAAGATACCAATCTGAGCAGCCGCACCCATCAAGAAGCTCTTGGGGTTAGCAATCAGGGGACCAAAGTCGGTCATTGCACCAACACCTACGAAAATCAAGCAGGGGTAGATACCCAGCTTAACACCCAGGTAGAGGTAGTCCAAAAGACCTGCGTGACCGGTCGAAAGCTCGGCCCAATCAATCTTGCCACCCGCAAAAATCTCCGAGTGGAACATATCGGCACCGGGAAGGTTGGTCAGCAACATACCAAATGCAATAGGCAGCAGGAGCAGAGGCTCGTACTGCTTCTTAATAGCCAAGTAGAGAAGGAAGCAAGCAAGCGCTATCATCACCAAGCACTTCCAGCCACCAGCCTCCATAAACATCATATAGATGCCCGAAGATTGGAGGAAGTTGATGATGTCCTGTCCCACGGTTGAAGTGAGTAATTTAACCATAGTCTTAATCTCCCTTTTTTATTAGCCAAGAATAATCAGAGGCTCACCCTCCTGAACGATTGCGCCTTTGTTTACGCAAATCTCCTTAACAACACCTGCTTTGTCGGCTGCAATGTTGTTCTCCATCTTCATTGCCTCCAATACGGCTACGGTCTGACCAGCAGTTACGCTGTCGCCAACAGCCACATTGATTGCCAAAACGGTACCGGGCAGGGGCGAAGTAATCTTTGCACCACCAGCCACTGCGGCCTTGGGAGCAACCGCCGCAGGTGCAGGTGCAGCAGCGGCAGGTGCAGCGCTATATGTAGCAGCAGCAACCTGAGGTTTCTTGGTAGGCTGGGGTTTAACGCCCTCAACCTCTACAATGTACTCGGTGCCATTTACGATTACACGAGCCTGTTTCGAAAGGTGATCCAGTTTGTCCAACTGCACTTTGTACTCGTTGTCGTTGATTTTCAAGTTATAGTTTTTCATTGTTTCTCTTAAAGTCTAAAATGTGAGTTGATTATTTGCGTTCGGGAAGACGGGTAAGACCGTGAATCTTGGAGTTCCAAGGCGAATAGGCACGCTTAATCTTCTGGATGGTGATAACCTCCGACTCGCGGTCGTGGTCCTCACCAACGCTCAGGCGGATGGCCATTGCGATTGCTGCTACGGTCTCGCTCGAAATCATAGCGGGCAACTCAACTGCCTCGGGCACCTCAACACCTTTGGCCGCGCTCTTCTTGGCAACTTTCTGCTTGTGGCTGGCGGCAAATGCAACGCCAAAGAGTTTGATGATGTAAATCAACAGCACCAATACAAGTACCACAGTCAAAAAACCAATCAGAGTGATCCAAAGAATCTGACCCCAATCCATAGTAAGTTCGTTCATAATATCGTGGATTTTAGATTATCAGACTACAAAGGAATGTTGCCGTGTTTCTTAGCGGGGTTGGCCAGACGTTTGGTAGCCAAGCTCTGCAATGCCCTAATCACGCGGAAACGAGTGTTGCGAGGCTCGATAACATCGTCGATGTAACCGTAGCTTGCAGCGCGGTAGGGGTTCGAGAACTTGTCTTTGTCCTCCTGCTCTTTGGCAGCGATAAGGGCAGCCTTTGCCTCGGGAGTCTCGGCAGCAGCAATCTCCTTAGCGTTGAGCACCTCAACAGCACCGCTTGCACCCATAACGGCAATCTCGGCACAAGGCCATGCGTAGTTGATATCGCCACGGATGTGTTTCGAGCTCATAACGATGTAGGCACCACCGTAGGCTTTACGCAGAGTAACGGTAACTTTGGGCACGGTTGCCTCGCAGTAAGCATAGAGCAGTTTTGCACCGTGGTCGATAACGCCACCATACTCCTGACCGGTACCGGGCAAGAAGCCGGGTACGTCTACGAAGGTTACGATAGGAATGTTGAACGCATCGCAGAAGCGTACAAACCTACCAGCCTTGCACGAAGCCTTGATGTCCAACACGCCTGCCATAAACTTGGGCTGGTTGGCGATGATACCAACGCTCTGGCCGTTGAACCTTGCAAAACCGGTGATAATGTTGCGAGCATAAGCCTCCTGCGACTCCAAGAACTCGCCATTATCTACCACTGCACGGATAACCTCATACATATCGTATGCCTTGTTGGGGTTGTCGGGAATAATATCGTTGAGCGAGTCCTCCAAACGGTCGATGGGGTCCGAGCAAGCCACAACGGGGGTATCCTCCATGTTGTTCTGGGGCATATACGAAATCAGCTTGCGGGTGATAGCGATAGCCTCCTCCTCGGTGTCCACTGCAAAGTGAGCAACACCCGATTTGCTGGCGTGAACGCTTGCGCCACCCAACTGCTCCTGGGTTACATCCTCGCCCACAACGGTCTTAACAACCTTGGGACCGGTAAGGAACATATAGCTGGTATCTTTCTTCATAATCACGAAGTCGGTCAGTGCGGGCGAGTAAACAGCACCACCTGCGCAGGGACCCATGATGAGCGAAATCTGGGGAATAACGCCGCTCGACATTACGTTACGCTGGAAGATACCTGCGTAGCCTGCCAGAGCGTTTACACCCTCCTGGATACGGGCACCACCCGAGTCGTTCAGACCGATAACGGGAGCGCCATTGCGCATAGCCATATCCATAATTTTGCAGATTTTCTCGGCCATAGTCAGCGACAGCGAGCCTGCCGACACGGTGAAGTCCTGTGCAAATACATATACCAAGCGGCCGTCGATGGTACCGTAACCGGTCACAACGCCATCACCCAGGGGGTGGCTCTTCTCCATACCGAAGTCGGTGCAACGGTGGGTAACGAACATATCGAACTCTTCGAAGCTACCCTCGTCGAGCATCATTGCCAACCTCTCGCGTGCGGTGTATTTGCCTTTTGCGTGCTGGGCGTCGATACGTTTCTGACCGCCACCCATCTTTGCCTCTTCACGAAGTTCAATCAACTTCGCAATTTTGTCTTGAATCTCCGACATAATAGATTTGTTTAATGTCTGTTGTTTGTATGTTAGTTGTTTGTGTTTGCTTACGCTTGTCGACCGTCGACCGTCGACCGTCTACCGACGAATGGAAAATTGAAAATGGAAAATGGAAAATTATGGTGTGTCTGCGACACAGAAATTTATAAATACTCGCACCGCAGGTGCACCAAAATTCTCAATTGACCAAGCTTCGCTTGCTCTAAAATGCTCCCGCTCGGCAAAGCAAATGAATTTGCTCTGCCCTCGCTTACTCGCATTTGCCTCAATTCTCAATTTTCAATTTTCAATTTTCAATTTACTCCTCTTTGCCCTCGCAGCAGAGCTCGGTGAGCACGCCTTTGGTCGATTTGGGGTGGAGGAAAGCGATGCTCAAACCCTCGGCACCTTTGCGGGGAGCCTTGTCAATCAGGCGAATCTCTTTGCTCTCGGCCTCGGCCAAAGCCTCTGCTACGTCCTCAACGGCGTAAGCGATGTGGTGGATACCCTCGCCACGTTTCTCGATGAAACCTGCGATGGTGCTCTCGGGGCAAGTGGGCTCCAACAGCTCAATCTTGGTCTGACCAACCTTGAAGAAAGCGGTCTTTACTTTCTGGTCTACAACCTCTTCGATGTTGTAACATTTCAGGCCCAGTACCTCCTCGTAGTAGGGGATAGCCTCTTCGAGGCTTTTAACAGCGATACCGAGGTGCTCGATGTGCGAAATTTTCATAACTTTTGTTTTGGTTTAGAAGTTAATGTATTTAGTTAATTGAGTAAGAATCAGTCCTATTTGTTATGCGCGTACACACACGCCCGCATAAACATCTGCAAATTTAGTCATTCCCTTCGGCAATTCCAAAACTTTTAGCCACATTTTGTCCAACATCGAACGTCAAACATCAAACGTCAAATGGTCTAAGGCTATGGTGCGTGTTGACAAGTGGTGTTGACAAGTGTTGACACTCACGAATGTCAACTTTGTCAACACCTGTCAACACCTGTCAACACCCTCCACCCCCCACACGCCCCGTTCTACAAAAATTACACAGCAGAGCCTCAGCGAGTTGTGCGTTTTTCACCAAAATGTAGAAACCATTTCGCCCCTGGCGACCATATCTTTGTCACGGGCCCAACTAAATCTAAATAGTTTAATCAGATTATGAATGACTTAAATCTTCAAGAACGCACACGTTGCGTTACATCCATTGGCGACCTCATAGGTGCCAAACTCCCATCTATCAAGGAGGCTCTTATGACGTCTACCGTCGACCGTCAACCGTCGACCGACGGCACCGAGCCAGAGCCACCAAAGAAGCAACTAACCCCCGAGCTCAAAGACCTCGGTAAGGCCATTAAGCGAGGAGCCTACAAGACTCTGCAAGGCGAGGTGAGTGCCACAAAGCTCGTCGAAACCGCCAAGCCCGTAATGGACACTCTCGTAGACCCTCTGCTACCCCGTGTGGGTATAGTGTCGCTGGTGGGTAGCAGCGATAGTGGCAAGAGTAGTCTACTGCGAGGACTCGCCTTGGCCGTGGCAAGCGGTGCCGACAGCTGGCTCTCTCTACCGCTACGCACCCGTCACCAAAGCGCCCTCTACATCTCCACCGAGGACGATGAAGATGCTATCGCCACACTACTACACAAGCAGAACGAAGAACTCGGCCTAAGCAGGGGCGACCTTGCGGGGCTGAAATTCTTGTTCGATGTGGAGAATCTGACTCTACGACTCGAACTATTGCTCTCGGAGAGTCCCGTAGACTTGATTGTGGTCGATGCCTTCTCGGACCTCTACCGAGGCTCGATGAACGAGAATAATCAGGTGCGTACCTGGTTGCAGAGGTGGCACGAGATTGCCCAAAAGTATGAGTGCCTGGTAATCTTTCTGCACCATACGGGCAAGCGTACCGAGGCCCTACTGCCGAGCAAACATAACTCCATAGGCTCTCAGGGCTTTGAGGCTAAGATGCGCCTAATGATGGAGTTACGCACCGACAGGAACAATACCACCCTGCGCCACTTGTGTGTTGTTAAGGGTAACTACTTGGGGCCCGAATGGAAGGGGCGTAGTTTGGTGCTACGCTTTTCGGACCACCTAAATTTCAGTAACACGGGCGAGAGGGTAGAGTTTGAGGAGCTGTGCCAATGGGAGCAGAGCGGGGATTACTACGCTACCCGTAGAGGGAGTGCGAGCCGTGAGCAGGAGAAGGAGGGGCGCTATGGCCAGATTATGGACCTCATAGCCGAGGGTTTGACCTACGAGCAGATAGCCCACAGGTTGGGGTACCGTGATAAGTCATCGATATCGAAATTTATGAGTCGCTATCAGACCTCGGATAGATAGATGATGACAATGATGACAATGTTGACATTCGTGAGTGTCAACACCTGTCAACACCACTTGTCAACACCCACCATAGCCTTAGACCGTTCGTCGTTTGACAATTATTTAACGAACAAAAAGGCTGTTTCTAAAAAAATTGAAAAAATTTTGAAAAAATTTAAGAATTAGTCGCAGTTTCTAAAAAATGTTATTATATTTGTGGTGCTAAATAAAATTTTAGCGCAACACCACTATGGCACTATTAAAAGATTTCTTTTATCAGCAGCACGACGGCGACGCCAACCTCAAAGGCATCTCCCACAAAAATATGCTGATAAAGCAGAGCATTATCGCCTATATGGCCGTCAATGGTCAGTGCACCCTCTCGGAGCTGACCAAGGCGCTCCACATAAGCGTCCCCACGATGACCAAACTCGTGGGCGAGCTCGTGGCCGAGGCTATTGTGGTCGATAACGGCAAGGTCGAAACAGCAGGCGGACGCAGGCCCAACATCTTTGGTCTGGCCAACACCGCCATCTACTTTGCAGGCATCGACATCGGTCGCGACTACCTCTGCTGCGTGGTTACCGACCTGAAAAACAAGGTGATAGTTTCGCGCACGCTCACACCCTTCACCCTCTCCGACGACGGTCGTTGCTTGGCCGAGATTTGCTCCCACGTGGGCACCTTCCTCGACACTTGCGGCATCGAGCGCAGCAAAATCCTGGGGCTCGGAGCCTGCATTGTGGGCCGCGTAAACCCCCAAACGGGACACAGCTATATGTACTTCACGGGGGGCGAAACATCGCTCAAAGTGGCCCTCGAAGCAGCCACGGGACTGAACGTGCTCATCGAAAACGACACCCGAGCTCGTTGCTATGCCGAGTACTACTCGGGCGAGGGTCAGACCGAAAAGAACGTCTTGTATCTCCACCTGGGTCGTGGCGTGGCTATCGGCATCGTTGCCGACGGCAAGCTCTACTATGGCAAGAGTGGTTTTGCGGGCGAGTTTGGCCACACACCTTTCTTTAATAACGAGATTATCTGTTCGTGCGGCAAGAAGGGGTGTCTGGAAACCGAGGTGAGCGGTATTGCCATCGAGAACAAGATGGTGAGTCAGCTCGAAGCGGGTGTGAACACCATCCTGAGGCAGAAGTGGGCCTCGGGCGAGAGCATCCACATCGACGACATCATCGGTGCAGCCAAGAGCGACGACAACCTCTCCATCGAGCTCATCGAGGAGGCAGGCGAGAAGATTGGCAAGAGTATTGCCTTTTTGATAAACATCTTCAACCCCGAGGCGGTAATTATTGGTGGTAATATGTCCCACGCGGGCGACTACCTGATGCTGCCCTTGAAGTCGGCCACCAACAAATACTCGATGAATCTGGTCTACAAGGACACCTCGTTCCGCCTGAGCCAGATGGGAGCCGACGCAGGCGCACTCGGAGCAGCAATGCTCATCCGTAACAAAGTAATTGGATTATAACGACGTTATACAAAAGAGTATGAACGCATTAGAAACCGACATAATCAAACTGAGGGCGTTGGAACCCGAGGATGTGGATGTGCTCTACCGTTGGGAGAACGACACCAACGTGTGGAGGGTGAGTGGCACGGTAGCCCCCTTCTCGAAGTTCATCCTGCGCAGGTTTATCGACGAGCAGAGATACGACATCTACGAGACTCGCCAGATGAGGCTTGTCATCGAGGCCAAGCAGAGCCACAGGGCTGTGGGCACGATAGACCTTTTCGACATCGACCCCTACAACCGTCGTGCGGGCGTGGGCATTATGATCTACGACAAGGACGACGAGGGTCAGGGCTATGCATCGAGTGCTTTGCAGGCGCTGATTCGCTACTCGTTCCAGATATTGGGCCTCAACCAGCTCTACTGCAACGTGCTGTCGAACAACACCCGTAGCTTGAACTTGTTCAAGAGCAAAGATTTCAGCGTTGTGGGCCTCAAACGCGAGTGGGTTTTGACCACCACCGACTGGCTCGACGAGTATATGCTCCAACTCATCAACCCGCTGAAATAGAGTTGAAAGTTATTTTCCTTTTCAACTACCGAAATTCAGCGCCCCAAAGAGTAACCACCTTCGGAGTGTAAGAGATACGAGCCGTAGGCGAGTATCTCAGAAAAATTTTTTGCGGAGCTTTTTTATAAAAAAGCGACAAACAACAAAAGAAAAAGAACAAACCAAATAAAAACCGAAAAAATGAAAATCGCAAAAGAAACAGCTGTGGCTATTAGCTACACTCTTACAGTAGACGGTCAGATTGCAGATCAGGCAACTGCCGAGGCTCCCTTGAAATTTGTGTACGGCATTGGTATGCTGCTGCCCAAGTTCGAGGAGTACTTGTTGGGCTTGGAGCCCGGCGACAAATACTCGTTCACCCTTTCGCCCGAGGAGGGTTATGGTGTGAGCAACCCTCAGATGGTTATCGACGTGCCCAAGGCTGCCTTCGAGATTGAGGGCCAGATTGAGGAGGGCTTGCTGACTATTGGCAACCGTATTCCTATGATGACCCAGATGGGTCAGCCCGTTGTTGGCGTGGTTGTAGAGGTTACCGACGAGGCTGTGAAGATGGACTTCAACCACCCTATGGCCGATAAGACCTTGAACTTTGAGGGTGAGGTTGTAGATGTTCACGAGGCCACCGACGAGGATTATCCCCACTCGTGTGGTTGTGGTTGCGGCGAGGATTGCGGTTGCGAGGGCGACTGCGAGAGCGGCTGCGAGGGCGGACACTGCCACTAGTAAAGAGAGAGAAGGGGCCCACAGACGAGTGGGCCCCCTTTTTTTATCAACAATTTTCAATTCCAATGTACAGGTTTACTCTTATTCACTACACCGAGGGTTGGAGGCTTGGCGAGAGCATATCGCTGAGTGCGATACCTCCGCTGGGCACCCTTGTCAAGTCGAACGACGAGAGTGTCGAGAGCTACGACGATATCTACTATGTCGATAATATGCTGTTTGCCGACGGAGGCGAGAACTACCTCTTTGTGCGCCCCTATGTGGGCTATGGCCGTATGGCTCCACTGACGGAGAGCGACCGCTTGCAGGAGTCGGTGAAGGAGCTCACCAGCGCCGTAGATAACCTCAGCGACAATATAATGGAGAGGGAGTAGGGCTAACAGCCCGCGTCAAAGACTTTGGTCACTAAGCCGTTGGTAACCATCAGCTTGGGGGCTCGAACGATGCTGTTGTACCTGACAGCTTGGGCCACAACCTCGGAGTCGACAGCCACTTCGGGAGCCTTGCACTCGACCAACAGTGCGGGCTTGGCGTCGGGACCAAAGACCACAATGTCGGCCCTCTGGGGCTGACCGTTGAGCTCCACGGGGAACTCCTCACGGATGGAGGTCGGGGGGACCCCTTTGCACTCCACCAAATACCCCACAACGTGCCTACGCACCCACTCTTCGGGCGTGAGAACCAGCCATCCGCGCAGGGGTACAAAGACCTCCACGCCGCCGTCAGAAGAGCGTCGCACCTTCAACCTTATGGGCGGAAAGTTAAGTTGCGGATATTTTATTTCGTTGTTTGCCAAGAAAGTTGTAATTTTAGCCCCAAATATAGCCAAAAAAAGAGATAACCGATGAAACGACGTAAGATATTATTGCTGCTGAGTGCCATTTTGGCCTGCGCATCCAACCTTTCGGCCCAATGGGAGTACCCCTTTGAGTATGTCGAGCCCCTCTCGGCCGCCGAGGCGCTGAACGACGGTGCCAACACCTCTCGTGAGCTGCTTCTGCCCCACCGAGCCACCACTCCCTACCCCACTCGCGAAGCCTTCGTGTCGGGCGCTCCGAGCGAGATGGTCATCGAACTTGGTGGCTGGCAGGTGGAGTCGCTCGACAACAACCGCACACGCTACACTACGCGCTTCAAACGCAACTACCGCTACGACGACCGCGAGTTGGTGCTCCGCATCGAGGGAGCCGACGGAGCTGTGAGCGTGGAGGTTAACGACTCGGAGGTGGGCTTTTCGGCCTCGGCTGCGGGCCGTAGCGAGTTCGACCTCACCAAAGTTCTCCGCGAGAACAACAACACCATAAGCATCACCGTTCACGGCAACTACGCTGCCCGTGCCATCGAGGCTGGCCGTACCACCAAGGGCGAGTTCCGACGTGCGCGATTGGTAGTGTCGCCCCGCGTTGCGGTCTACGACTTTGTGACCACTACCACCTTCAATGCCGCAGGCGACGGACTGCTGAACCTGGGCGTGGTGATGCAGAGCTTCCTGCTCAACAGCAAGGAGTACCACATCCACTACGAACTCCACTCCCCCGATGGCGAGGTACTTGCCACCGACAGCAAAAAACTGACTACCCGTATGCTCTCGCGCGATACGGTGAGCTTCTTTGCCCGCGTTCCCAAGGTCAAGAAGTGGAGCCCCGAGGAGCCTAACCTCTACCGCGTAGTGGTCTACACCAAACACGAAACGAGGGTTAAGGAGTGTGTGAGCGTAGAGTTTGGCTTCCGCACTGCCGAGTTGAAGGAGAGGGGCTTGTGGCTCAACGGCCAGAGGGTGGAGCTCAACCCCACCGAGCTGTCGTGGAGCGAGAATGAGGAGAATACCGCCCAACTGCTCCGCGAGGCAAAAGAGAGGGGCTTCAACCTGGTGGCACCTGCCTATCCTCAGCCCGAGGAGTTCTATGCTCTGTGCGATAGGATTGGCCTGCTGGTGTGTGACCAGGCCGACATAAATTGTGGTGATGTAGCACCCCGCAAGAGCCCGAGTAACAACCCCGCGTGGAAGGAGGCGTATAGGGAGCGAGCGATGCAGATGTACCTCTCGTCGAAGGGTCACCCCTCGGTTGTGATGTTCTCTCTGGCCCGTAATGCCCAGAATGGTATCTGCCTCTACGAGAGCTACTTGGCAATGAAAGCCCTCTCTGGCGAACAACGCCCGATGGTCTACCCCGACTCTGGCGGCCAATGGAACAGCGACCTCTAAAATTGAGAATTGAAAATTGAAAATTGAAAGTTAAAGGCGCCCCGTTAGGAGCGCTTTTCTTTTTAAGGAGGTTAAGGAGTTTAATGACCATATTACTCCCTAAACTCCCTAAATTCCTTTCATAAAAAACAATAAAACGCGCAGAACGAGATGAATGCGAGGCTTACAAAAAAATCTCCCCCGCAGTTTACAAGACGTAAATGAGGGAGAGATTTTTTTGTGTAACGAAGCAGTCGCTCGTTATCCGCGTTTTATTTATTTTTCAGAAGGTCGCGGATCTCGGTAAGCAACACTTCTTCTTTGGTAGGCTCTGGCTCGGGTGCGGGAGCAGGTGCAGGTGCAGGAGCTGCTGCTGCCTCCTCTTCCTCTTTCTTCTTGGTAAGATCGCTCAGGCGGTTGATACCCTTGATAAGCAAGAAGATACACATTGCCACGATGAGGAAGTCGAATACCTGCTGCAAGAATGCACCATATTTCCACATCACGGGCTCTGCCTCGCTACCGAGGTTGAGTGCCAAGTCGGTGAAGTTAACTTTGCCGATGAGCATACCCAGAGGGGGCATAATCACGTCATTAACCAACGAGGTAACGATTTTACCAAAAGCACCACCAATGATAACACCGACAGCCATATCTACGACGTTACCTTTGAGCGCAAATTTCTTGAATTCGGACAAAAATGACATAGTTATAAATGTTTTGGGATTAGTGTGTAAAAAAGTTTTTTCCACTACAAATATAATCTTTTTTTGGTGCAAGTGCGATTTTATTTTGCTTTTTCGGCACAAATAATGTAATTTTACGATGTTGCTTGTGTACACACCGTGTCCGAAGCGCCTAAAACTAACCTTATTACTACCTTACGGCTATGCTCAAAATCTCTGCTAAAAGCCACACATTGCCCGTATCGCCCATCCGTCAGCTCGTACCGCTGGCCGAGGCTGCTGCCGCACGAGGCACCCACATCTACAAACTCAACATCGGTCAGCCCGACATCAAAACCCCCGTGGAGGCGGTCGAGGCTGTGCGCGGCATTCAGGACGACATCTTCCCCTACTCTCACTCGGCAGGACTTATGCCCTACCGCCAGAAACTTGTGGAGTACTACTCCCGCAACGGCATCAACATCGACATCGACGACCTGATTGTCACCCTCGGAGGTACCGAGGCCGTGCAGATGGCTATGCTGGTGTGCGCCAACCCCGGTGAGGAGATTTTGGTGCCCGAGCCTTTCTATGCCAACTACAACACCTTTGCTGCCAGCTACGACAATATCCTTGTTCCCGTGCCCAGCAGCATCGACAACGACTTTGCCCTGCCTCCCATCGAGGAGTTCGTAAAGCGTATCACTCCACGCACCAAGGCGATTCTTATCTGCAACCCCAATAACCCCACGGGCTACCTCTACACCCCCAAGGAGATGAAACTCTTGGGCGAGCTTGTGGCCCACTACAACCTCTTCCTGATTAGCGATGAGGTCTACCGCGAGTTCTGCTACGACGGTCAAAAGCAGACCTCGGCTCTGTCGCTCAAAGGTGTAGACGACAATGTGGTTGTGGTCGATTCGGTGTCGAAACGATTCAGTATGTGTGGCGTGAGGCTTGGCAACATCGTTAGCCGCAACAAGGATGTTATGGCTGCCGCTATGCGCTTGGCCCAGGCACGCCTTTCGCCTCCCCACTTGGCTCAGGTGGCTGCCGCAGCGGCCTACAATGCACCCCAGAGCTACTACGACGATGTGGTGGCCGAGTACACTTCGCGTCGCGACTGCCTGGTGAGCGAGCTGAACAAGATCGAGGGTGTCTATTCGCCCACCCCTCAGGGAGCCTTCTACACCATTGCCCGCTTCCCCGTAGACGACTGCCACAAGTTTGCTTGCTGGCTGCTGACCGACTTCTCCTACAAGGGTGCCACCGTACAGATAGCCCCCGCCAAGGGTTTCTACGCCACCGAGGGGCGCGGTAGGCAGGAGGCAAGGCTGGCTTATGTGCTCTGCAAGGAGGACCTTGTGGCCGCCTGCGAAGTTCTGCGCGAGGCCCTGAAAGTATATCCCGGAACAATCCGCTAAATCGCTGACTATTAGATATGAAACGAGTTTTATTCGTATGTCTGGGCAACATTTGCCGCTCGTCGGCTGCCGATGAGATTTTCCGCTGCCAGACCATTGCCCGAGGATTGGAGGGCGAGTTTGAGATTGACTCGGCCGGTACCTACGGAGGTCACGCAGGCGAGCTTCCCGACCCACGAATGAGGGCGGCTGGCAAAAAGCGAGGCTACAACTTCACCCACCGCAGTCGCAAGGTTCGCTCGGAGGATTTCGAGCGCTTCGACCTTCTGCTGGCTATGGACGACTCGGTCTACGAGAGCCTCAGCCGCCTTGCGCCGAGCATCGAGGGACTCCAAAAGTTGGAGCGTATGGCCGACTACATCCCCGCCCACTTTGGCTACGACTTTGTGCCCGACCCCTACTACGAGGGTGCCGACGGCTTTGAACTCGTGCTCGATATGTTGGAGGAGGGGTGCCAGGTGCTGCTCGATAAACTCAAACACTAAAATCACCGCCACATAATGGCACAGAGGTTGCTTTGGAGAGTTCCAAAACAACCTCTTTTTTTCGCTATGACCACCAACAGAAATACCCCCACCACAAAGTGCCCCACTGCTGCCGGACGTACCGACTGCGGAGTGCTTTTTCTGCGCCTTTTTACGGCCACCCTGCTCTTTACCGAGGCGATAACCAAGTCGCAGGAGTACCTCCTGATTGAGGACGACTACCCCACCATTCTGGGCATCGGCTCGGCCCAGATAGTCACCATCACGGGACTGCTCGAACTCGGAGCGGGAGTGCTCTTGGCTATGGGACTCTTTGTGCGTCCTGCGGCTGCCGTAATGGCGGTAGTGATGTTCGGAGCGGCCTTTTTGTTCTTTCCCGGTCAGACCTTTGCCCAGGCCGAAGTGCACGTTGTCTTTGCGGGTATATATGTGTTTCTGACCATTGTGGGCGGAGGTCGCTACTCCCTCGACCGACTCTTCTGCAAACGCTGGGTGTAGAGGCGGAGGGAATAAAAAGAGAGGCACCACCCTTGCTGGGTAGTGCCTTCGTTTTTATATCTGCACAGTCAAACTATTTCTTTGCAGCAGCCTCGGCTTTGATGAACTCGTCGAGCTCTTTTGCACGAGCGGTAGCAACCTCAACTTTGTCACCAGCAACAACCTGCTTGTAAGCGGTGATAGCCTCGGCGTTAAGGTTTTTGCTGTCGTAAGCAGCGCCAAGCAGATAGTAAACATCGCTCACGCCCTCGGGGGTAGCCTGGAAAGCAGCTGCGAGCTCTGCCCACTCGATGATTTTGTCCCAATCCTGGTTCTGACCTGCCATCTGCAAGCGGAACATCTGGTTCTCGGCGTTGGTCTGGTCAGCGTTCACGAGGATTTCGAGAGTGCTGTAAGCAGCCTCTTTGTTGCCGGCAGCGTTCTCGTCCTGAGCTTTCACGAGCAGGTAGTTCGAGAGAGCTTTTTTAGCCTCGGCAGCGGGCTCAGCAAATTTGCTGTGACGGCTTTCCAGAGCGATAATGTCGGTATAAACCCTCACACCGTTCTCCCAATCCTGCGACTCGCAGTAGCTCATAGCGAGGTTGAGTGCCAGGTCGGTATCCTGGGGGTTAGCCTCGTAACCTTTTGCGAATACGGCAGCAGCCTCGGCATACTGTTTGTTGTTGAATGCGTTGGCACCCATCATTTTGTATACTTTCGAGATAGCGCTCTTGGCCTGACGCGAAGTTTTGGCGTCGCTATACAGCAGAGCGAGCTCGTCGGCTTTGTTCAGATTAGCCAGAGCAGCATCGGTGTCGGTATTAACCAAGCTCAGACCCACGCGGAAGTAGCAGGTGGGGATAAGTTTCTGAGCGCCCTCGAATACCTCCATAACGTCGTTATTGAGCGCCTCGTCGGCAGCTTTTTCGAGGATAGGCAGAGCCTCGGCATAGTTTTTAGCCTTAACCAGAGCCACAGCCTCGTTGTACATCTTCTTCACATCGTTTGCAGCGTCCTGAGCCGATACACTAACACTAACCAGCAGAGCTGCCACAGCGATAAGGAGCGATTTGATCTTCATCTTTTTAATCAGTTTTTATAGTTAATATGTGTTATTTTTCTTGATAATGCTCTCTAACCGACAAAATTATGGAAAAACCTCGGAAATAGCAAATTTAGCGTCGTAGTTTTTTGAAAAATTGTTCCATCACCTCTCGACACTCCTGCGCCATAAGCCCCTTTTCGACCACGGTTTTGGGGTGAAGAATCGAGTCTGAGTAGGTCGAGTAGCCCTTTTTGGGGTCCGAAGTTCCGTAGACCACCCTGCCAATCTGGCTCCACGCAAGCGCTCCGGCACACATAACGCAAGGCTCCACCGTGACGTATATCGTACACTCGGGCAGATACTTACCCCCCAGAGCGTTCATCGCAGCCGTGAGCGCCTGCATCTCGGCGTGGGCCGTAGCATCGCCCAGAGCCTCCACCCGGTTGTGACCCTTGCCAACGATTCTGCCACCACAAACCACCACTGCTCCGATGGGTATTTCGCCCTCATCGGCAGCTGCTCGCGCCTCGGCCAAGGCTGCCTGCATAAAAAAATGTTCAATGTTGTACTCTGCGTCCATCTTTTTTTCTTACCTTTGGAAGTTTTTTGAAGCCTACGACAAAAATACAAAAAATATAGCAAATAATAAAATCCAAAGAGTTACAGAGTATGTACAGAACACACACTTGCGGCGAACTTCGCATCAACAACCTCTCCGAGCAGGTAACCCTCGCAGGATGGGTACAGAAGAGCCGCAACCTCGGCGCAATGACCTTTATCGACATCCGCGACCGCTATGGTATCACCCAGCTGGTTGTAGACGACAACTCGCCCGCCGAGATTAAAGCCCTTGCCGACTCGCTCGGTCGTGAGTATGTAATTCAGGCCACCGGTAAGGTTATCGAGCGTTCGAGCAAAAACCCCAAGATGGCTACCGGCGACATTGAGATTGCCGTGAGCGACCTCCGCATCCTCAACGCTGCCGAGACTCCTCCCTTTACCATCGAGGACAACTCCGACGGTGGCGACGACCTGCGTATGCGCTACCGCTACCTCGACCTGCGTCGTAACCCCCTGAAAAACGCACTTATGTTGCGTCACCGTATGGCTCAGGTTACCCGCAACTTCCTCGACGGCGAGAACTTTATGGAGATCGAGACTCCCTATATGATTAGCTCGACCCCCGAGGGTGCACGCGACTTCTTGGTGCCTTCGAGGCTCAACCCCGGCAAATTCTACGCACTGCCCCAGAGCCCCCAGACCTTCAAACAGCTGCTGATGGTAGCAGGCTACGACCGCTACTTCCAGATTGTTCGTTGCTTCCGCGACGAGGACCTCAGGGCCGACCGTCAGCCCGAGTTCACCCAGATCGACTGCGAGATGGCCTTCGTGGAGCAGGAGGATGTACTCAACGTATTTGAGCGCTTTGCCAAGACCCTCTTCAAAGAGGTGCTGGGCGTAGAGATAGCCTACGACTTCCCCCGTATGTCGTGGCACGAGGCTATGGAGAAGTACGGCTCGGACAAACCCGATATCCGCTTCGGTATGGAGTTCAACAACATCACTGCCGACGTTAAGGGCAAAGATTTCGTGGTGTTTGACTCGGCCGAGTATGTTGGTGCCATCGTAGCCGAGGGCTGCGCAACCTACACCCGCAAGCAGATCGACCAGCTGACCGACTTTGTGAAACGCCCCCAAGTGGGTGCCAAAGGTCTGGTGTGGATTCGTATCGAGGAGGGCGGTATCAAGTCGAGCATCGACAAATTCTACACCCCCGAGGAGCTTACCGCCATTGCCAACAAGTGTGGCGCCAAGGCCGGCGACCTGATTCTGATTCTTGCCGGCGATCGTAAACAGACCCTCTCGGCGCTCAACGTGCTCCGTTTGGAGATGGGCGACCGCTTGGGCTTGCGCGATCCCAAGAAGTTTGCACCTATGTGGGTTGTGGACTTCCCCCTGTTGGAGTGGGACGAGGAGACTCAGCGCTTCTACGCGATGCACCACCCCTTCACCTCGCCCAAACCCGAGGACGTTCAGTATATGGAGAGCGATCCCGGCCGTGTTAGGGCCAACGCCTACGACTTTGTCTGCAACGGCGTTGAGGTCGGTGGCGGCTCGGTGCGTATCTTCGACAGCAAGTTGCAGCAGCAGATGTTCCGCCTGTTGGGCTTCACCCCCGAGCAGGCCGAGGCTCAGTTTGGCTTCCTGATGAACGCATTCAAGTATGGCGCACCTCCCCACGCAGGTATCGCCTTTGGTTTCGATAGGTTCTGCTCGCTCTTTGGCGGCTCGGAGTCTATCCGCGACTACATTGCCTTCCCCAAGAACAACCAGGGCCGCGATGTGATGGTCGACGCTCCCAGCGTCATCGATCCCGCACAGCTCGTAGAGTTGGGCATCGAACTGAAACCCACCGAGGAGTAATCCCCGTTGAGTTATATAATAAAGAAGGGCTACGGAAAAACTCGTAGCCCTTCTTTATTATATATAAAAGGTAAGATTTACGACTTTTTGTAAAAAGTCGCCCAAAAACTTTTCTGAGATACTCGCTGCGCTCATATCTCTTACACTCCAAAGGCCTTCACTCTTTGGAAGGCTGAATTTCGGTAATGGGGAGGACTACTGCCTACACTCTACCCTTTTAATCCTGCGACCGCATTGCAGGCGGAAGTAGGCGTGAGGTGGCGGGGGCGTTAAGAAACAAAGACGTGCCGTAGTGCACCGACCTTTACGGTCGTTTGTTTTAGCCACCGACAGCTCTCCGCCCCGCCGAAATGCATCGCAGTGGCTTTTGGGTACCTTTTGCCATCAAAAGGTACAAAGAGTTGAAAGTTCTGCGCCTTTTTGTAAAAAGTCAAAAAAACTTTTCTCTTTGTCGCTTTTTGTAAAAAACTCCGCCAAAACTTTTCTGAGATACTCGCTGCGCTCATATCTCTTACACTCCAAAGGCCTTCACTCTTTGGAAGGCTGAATTTCGGTAATGGGGAGGCTTTATCCTATGCTCTACCCTATTTCTTATAAGGACTATTGACGTTAGACGTTGGACGTTAGACGTTGGACGTTAGACAAAAAAAAGAAAAGGCAACATCTTGTGGATGTTGCCTTAATCTTTTGTTTAGAGTTCTTCTTACTCGCTTACGGGAGTTACGCTAACGAACGATTTGCCGTTTGCTTTCTTGCGGAAAGTTACGGTACCGTCTACGAGTGCAAAGAGAGTGTGGTCTTTACCCATACCCACGTTCTCACCTGGGTTGTGTACAGTACCCCTCTGACGGACGAGAATGTTGCCAGCTTTTGCAAATTCACCGCCGAACAATTTAACGCCGAGTCGTTTGCTCTCCGACTCACGGCCGTTCTTTGAACTACCTACACCTTTCTTGTGTGCCATTGTCTGTGAATTTTTTTAGTTATGCAACAATAATTTCCTCGATAAGTACCTGGGTAAGATACTGACGGTGACCGTTCAGAACCTGGTAGCCTTTGCGGCGACGTTTCTTGAACACGAGCACTTTGTCATCTTTCAGGTGACGAAGAACTTTAACTTTTACAGAGGCACCTTCTACAACAGGTGTGCCTACCAAAACCTGACCGTCGTTGTCTACCAGCAGGACTTTGTCGAAGCTCACCGAGGCATCTACATCCTCGTGGAGACGGTTTACGTAGAGCTTCCTACCTTTCTCAGCCTTAAACTGTTGGCCTGCGATTTCTACTATTACGTACATAGTTTATAAATTAAATTTGGCTAAAATTAGCCCGCAAATATACAAACTTTTTTCTTAACACAAAACAATTACCTATTTTTTTATCGGCCGACAGAAGGCGCACCACAATTTTCAATTGTCCATTTTCAATTTTCAATTTAGACGTTAGACGTTAGACCTCCGTCGGTCGACGGTCGACGGTCGACGGTCGACAAAAATATGGCCTGCATTTTGCGTGGAGAAGAGAGCCCTCCCAAAAACCGAAGAGATGAAAAAGAGAACTTCACTCCGCCAGAGTCGCCCCACTCCACGGCCCCGCATACTCATTGCGTGTGGCGATGGAGAGCTGTGCTTGGGGCTGGCCGTACTGCTGTGCGACCTCACCCCCCACATCGACATTGTGCGCACCAAAGACGAGCTCGAAGAGCGCAGCCACACCGAGCATTACGACCTGATAATCACACGTTTCGTGAGCCTATTGGTGGGCAGCCGCTCGCTCCCCCGCAGGCTTCGCCACGAGGGGCTTTCGCCTCGTTTTTTTGCTCTTCTGCCGCCGAGCCGTGACGACCACGATGTGGAGCTTTCCGTTCGTATTTTGGAGGGTGGCACGGCCCAACTATTCTCGCTTCCGGTCAGCGCCGCCCGCCTCCACAAAAAGGCAGAAGACGAATTGGAACTGCAAAATTCAAAATTAGACTTGCGATAATTTTCCATTCTCCATTTTCAATTTTCAATTTACCCGGCGGCTTTTGTTATAAAAATAACAAAAAGTTGCCCAAAAATTTCGTAATCCCAAAAAATATCCGTACCTTAGAGTGGTGGATAAAACCACCCTCCGTTAAACGCAACAAAAACTCACAAGATGAAATTCTACAAGGCACTCATATCTACACTTTTACTCACCCTGCTCTGCTCCGTTTCGGCCTTTGCAGGTCAGAACGACACCACCCCCGCAGCCAAGAACAACAAGAACGCCGCAGCCCTTGAAGTAAAACTTCAAAGTGGCGAGAAGTGGTGGGGATTGGTTGTCAATACGGGCAACATTGCGCTCCCCTTCGAGATCCCTTTTACCATCAACACCGCCACCCTTAGCCCCACGCTCTACAAGGCCAATATGTTACTCTCCAACCGCGGTCGCTACGTTTGGAGCCCCACTCCGCTGACGGTATCGTTCGACGGCAAGAAGCTCTCGGTTGTGGCCAACGGCTCGGCTCAGGCTCCCACCGTTCAGAAGTCGGGACGCACGCTCAGGGAGGCCTATTTGGTCTGCTGTCACAAGAACTTTCCGCCCAAGGAGCTCTCGGCACCCGAGTTGCTCTTCGGAGCCCCCATCTATGAGCTTGGTGGCGAGGATGCACTGCTCTACACTCAGGCCGACGTGGAGGCCTTTGCCGATATGCTCGCACAGAGAGGAGCCCCCAACGGAACAATCCTGCTGCCAATGGGTTGGAACAGCCCTTCGGGAGCCCCCACATTTGACCTCGAAGCCTTCCCCACTCCCAAGGAGATGGTCGAGAGGCTCCACGCCAAGGGTATGAAGGTGATGCTTACGGTCACTCCCTACGTTATGGCTGCGGGCCGAGGTTACCAACAGAGCCGCAAGGCGGGAGCACTCCTGTGTGACACCGCAGGCGAGCCCACCGTATTTCAGACCCGAATGGGCTATACTGCCTGCCGCAACCTTACGCCCGAGAGCGCCCAGCAGATAAACACCGCACTGAAAAACCTGCAACAACAGCTTGGCGTCGATGGATTCTACCTCGACTGCCTCGATGCACTACCCCTGCTCAACGACCAACCCGACAAGTTGGAGCAGTATCTGACCACTTGGCATAGCGTAGGCAACGACCTTGGGGCGGTAATTCTGTGTACCCCTTCGAGCAGTCAGCTTGGCGAGGCTGCAAGTTCGGTAACCACTTCTCGCACTGCGTCGTGGAGCTCACTGCAAGCAGGGCTCGAAACAGCCGTCGAGGCCTCGTTGTTGGGATTTTCGCGCACCTGCATAGCTGCCGACCTCGACTTCGGTGGCGAGGGCAACGCCCCCCTCGTTCTGCGTACTGCACAGCTTGCCGCAATGCTCCCCATTGCCATCATTCCCTACTCGGTATGGAGTTTGAGCCACACCGAGGCGGTGGATGCGTTGCTCGATTGGAGGGCCGAGATGGGTCCCTACTACCTCTCGCTGGCCCGTCAGGGAGTCACCTCCGCAGAGCCCATAATCCGACAGCTCGAATACCAATTTCCCCGCACAGGCTTTACCAACTGTCGCGACCAATTTATGATTGGCGACAAGTATCTGGTAGCTCCCGTTGTGGAGGAGGGGTCGAGGCGTATGGTACGCCTGCCCAAGGGTAAGTGGGAGGACTCGGGCGGCCGAGTATTCAAGGGCCCCAGAGTGATAGACGTAGATGTGAGCAGCGGCAAGATGGCCATCTTCAAGAGTTTGTAGAAGCCACAATACTTTGGCCGTTTTGACGTTATACCCTAAACGTTAGACAAAAAAACTAATACTACTATTTATATGATTACCAAGACTCAAAAGGAATTTTTGTTACCCAAGGCGGTATGTGCAGCCATCATTGCAGGCGACGCCATTCTGGACGTCTACGAGAGTTCCGACCACGACTACGACCTCAAAAAGGACCGTTCGCCCATCACCAAGGCCGACCGTAATGCCCACGAGGTCATCAAACGACACCTGCTCGACACCCGCATCCCCATACTCAGCGAAGAGGGACGTGAAATGGTCTACCAAGAGCGTATGGCTTGGGACCTTTTCTGGTTGGTAGACCCGCTCGACGGAACGGTGGAGTTCCTCAAAGGCAATGGCGAATTTACGGTAAACATTGCGCTGATGGTGGCCGGCAGACCCGAATTTGGCGTGGTCTATGTGCCCGGTCGTCAGCTGCTCTACTTCAACGATCCCGACCTGGGAGCCTTCCGCAAACAGAACGTCTGTGCCGCAAGCGAGGCCAACCACGGCTACGAGTGGCTCTTCGAGGGTGCCGAGAAGTTGCCCCTCACAGATGAGCGCCCCGAGGGTCCGCTGAGGGTTGCCATAAGCCGTTCGCACCACAATCCCGACACCTTTGCCCACATCGACTCGCTCCGTGGTCGCCACCCACAAATCGAGGTCATCGAGCAGGGCAGCAGCTATAAGTTCTGTATGATTGCCGAGGGCGGTGTGGACTACTACTACCGCAACTCGACCACCTACGAGTGGGACACCGCCGCAGGCGAGGCCATTCTCCACGCCGCAGGAGGAGCCACCCTCGCTCACCCCGAGGGAACAGCTCTGGGCTACAACAAGGAGTCGCTGGCCAACCCCCATTTCACCTGTCAGAGCAAGTTTTTCTAGGCCGATGAAACGACTACTAACCATACTGCTCGCAGCACTGCTGTGGAGCACACACATTGTTGCCACCGCACAAAACCCCTTGGAGCGCATCAACCCCACGCCCCAGCGAGTGGAGTGCGCCCCCGAAGCACTCTTGTTTAGCAATAGTTGGAGGCTTGTGGGCACACCTGACGCTTGCCGGATGTTCCGCAGCGTAGTGGGCGAAGATGCACTTATGCTCCACCCCCGCCGAGGAGTGAAAATACGCCTTGGAGTGGTGGGCGACAAGAGTGTAAAGGGCACAACTCCTCCCGACAAAAGCGAGGGTTACACCCTCTCAATCAACACCCACGGCATCACCCTTGTGGGACACGACAGCGACGGACTCTTCTATGGCCTTCAAACCCTCCGCTCACTCATCGAGGAGGGCCTCTCGGAGGAGGGCGTAAGGCTCCACTGCTGTACCATTGAGGATTGGCCCGAGATGGACGAGCGCGGTGTGGTGGAGGGATTCTACGGCACCCCTTGGAGCCACTCTGCAAGGCTCGACCAGATGAATTTCTACGGTCGCAACAAGCTCAACGTCTACGTCTACGGCCCCAAAGATGACCCTTGGCACCGAGGTCGTTGGCGCGAGCCCTACCCCGCCGAGGAGGCTGCCCGCTTGGGCGAGTTGGTCGAGGGAGCAAGGGCCAATCACGTCACCTTCTATTGGGCCATTCACCCCGGTGGCGACATCCGTTGGACTGACGAGGACCGCGACGCTCTGGTGGCCAAATTCGAGCAGATGTATGCGCTGGGCGTGAGAGCTTTTGCGGTATTTTTCGACGACATTGGCGGTGAGGGAGCCAAGGCCGACAAACAGGCCGAACTGCTCAATCACCTGAACCGCAACTTTATAGCCACCCATCCCGACACCGAGCCCCTGATGCTCTGCCCCACGGAGTACAACCGCGCTTGGTCAAACGAAGCGGGAGGTTATCTGCGCACTCTGGGAGCGATGCTCGATGGCGACATCCGCGTGATGTGGACGGGCAACCGAGTAATCTCGACCATCGACCGCGAGGCTATGGCGTGGATCAACGAGCGCATCTGTCGCAAGGGCTTTGTGTGGTTCAACTTCCCCGTGAACGACTATGTGCGCGACCACATGTTGCTGGGACCCGTCTACGGAAATGCGGGCGACGTGGCCGAGGATGTCGAGGGCTTTGTGAGCAACCCGATGGAGTATGCCGAGGCATCGAAGGTGGCGCTCTACTCCATTGCCGACTACACCTGGAACACCGATGCCTACAAGGCCGAGGAGAGCTGGCTCAGGAGCCTTGCGGCACTACTGCCTACGAGTAGCGAGGCGCTGAGAATCTTTGCGCTCTACAACAAAGATATGGGCGAGAACGTACACCTCTTCCGCCGCGAGGAGGGCACCGAAATTGAGGAGATTGCACAACTTGCCACCGAGGGCGATGGCGATGCGCTTGTGGCTCTTGCGAAGGTGTGTGACGAGTTGGAGTGGGCTTGTGCGACGCTCTTGGCCGAAGAGTCTAACCCTCAGCTGATTGAGGAGCTGCGCCCCTGGTTGTTGCAGGGCCAAAATGTAGCCCGTTGGGGCAAGAAGGTAATAGCTCTGCGGCAGGCTATTTTGGCGGGCGAGGAGAGCGAGCAACTCCGCAGCGAGGCCGACGCACTCTACCAGAAGATTGTGGAGCAGGACACCAATGCCGACCTACGCCACCCCTACCAGACGGGTACCAAGGTGGGCTCGAAAGTGTTGATGCCCACGCTGATGGAATTGAGAATTGAAAATTGAAAGTTGTCGGTCGACGGTTGACGGTCGACAAAGAAATAGGAACTCAGACCGAGTTCCTATTTCTTTTCTACTGCTCCGCAGGCCGAGCACTCGCCGTTACAGTTTATGTTGGTGGAGCACCCCTCTTCGCCCATAGCCTCCAACTGAGCCTCGCGCTCCTGCTGCATTGCGCACTTAATTCCGCGGGCCTGCATATGGGGGTTGGTCGAAATCTCGGACTGAATATCGTGCCCTTTTATCATCCTCGTAAGCCCCAAGCCGACAAAGAAAAAGGCTACAACTATTATCGAAGCAACTATTACTACAAGTATTGACGACATTTTATTCGGTTTTATTTGATTATTTCGCTACAAAAGTAGTACTTTTGTAATAGATTGTGTAGGTGTGGCCCGACTTTTTTTTCGTGCCCCCTGCCACAAAACCCCTAAACAGACAGACTCGACACAGTATGAGAATCGTAATTGCAGGAGCAGGAGAAGTGGGTAGCCACCTGGCCCGAATGTTGGGCGAGGGCGACCACGACATCAGTGTTATCGACAGCGACCCCAAGTTGCTCGAAGACCTCTCGAACACCACCGACGTAGTGACCGTCGAGGGCGACTGCACCACCTTCGCAACACTCAAAAAGGCCTCGGTGCGCAAGGCCGACCTCTTTATCGCCGTAAACCGCGAAGAGAGCCCCAACATCATCTCGGCAATGATTGCCAAACAGCTGGGCGCACGCAAAACCATTGCCCGTATCGACAACAACGAATACCTCGAACCCAACAACAAAGAGGTATTCATCAACATGGGTATCGACTACCTCTTCTATCCCGAGAAGGTTACCGCCTTGGAGGTGGTAAACCTGTTGGGCCACTCCTCCTCGACCGAGTATGTCGATTTTGCGGGAGGCAAGTTGGCTATGTCGGTATTCAAGGTCGAGTCGGGCTCGCCCTTTGCCGACAAGAGCATCATCGAGCTCGACGAACACAACGTGGGAGCACCCTTCCGCATTGTGGCCATCACCCGAGCCGAGCAGACCATCATCCCCCACGGCAACGACCTTGTCAAAGAGGGCGACACGCTCCACATCGTGGCCAGCCGCAAGAATATCGAGCAGGTAATGGCTTTCAGCGGCATCTCCTCCATCGACTTGGAGAACGTGATGATTCTGGGCGGTAGCCGAGTAGGTGTGCGTATCGCAATGGAGTTGCAGAAGAAGGTAAACGTGAAACTCATCGAATACAACGGCGAGAAGGCCTACCGATTGGCCGAGTTGCTCGACGACACACTCATCATCCACGAGGACGGACGCGACACGGAGGCTATGATGGACGAGGGCATTAGCAATATGGACGCCTTTATTGCCGTTACGGGCCGTAGCGAAACAAACATCCTTACGGCAATGATTGCCAAGAAAATGGGTGTCAAGAAGGTTATTGCCGAGGTGGAAAACCTCAACTACATCAACCTTGCCGAGAGCATCGGTATCGACACCATCATCAACAAAAAGCAGGTTACGGCCAGCAACATCTTCCGCTTCACGATGAACACCGATGTGCAGGCCATTCGAGTGCTCACGGGCTCGGATGCCGAGGTGTTGGAGTTTATTGTCAAGCCCAACTCGCCCGCAACCAAGCAGACCGTCGAACACTTGGGCTTCCCTGCCGACGCCACCATTGGCGGTGTTTCGAGGGCCGACAACGTCTTCCTGGTGAACGGACAAACCCAGCTCCACGCCTACGACCGCGTGGTGGTAATGGCCTTGCCTTCGGCTGTTGGCAAGGTGGGCCGATTCTTCAACTAACACCAAGCCAAGCAACAGACAACTAACCACAAACAATACCCCCAAACGCCACAACAACTAATTATGAGCATCATCCCCAAAATTATGCAGCTCTATTTTGCCCCTCGTATCAGGCAGATCGAGCACTTCAAGAAACACCCCATCGAGGTTCAGCAGAAACAGTACGAGCGCCTCGTAAAGGCTGGTAGCAAAACCGCTCTGGGCAAAGAGTTCGGCATCACCGAGGCTATGCCCTACTCGGAGTTCCGCAAGAGGGTACCCGTTATGGAGTATCCCGACTTCGAGAGGTTTATCGACCGAGTTAAGGCGGGTGAGAAAAATGTCATCTGGCCGGGCGAGGTGAGCTACTTTGCCCAGAGTTCGGGCACCACCGCAGGCCACAGCAAATATATCCCCATCACCAAGGAGGGCGTGGTCAAGAGCCACCTCCGTGGCCCCAAAGATGTGGCAGCCATCTACACCCACCTCTACCCCAAGAGCAAAGCCTTTGTGGGCAAAACACTCACCCTCGGCGGCTCGAACGCAAGGAGCATGATGGGCAAAATTCGCGTGGGCGATGTGAGCGGTGCTATGATCGACAACACTCCACGCATTGCGCTAAAATTCCGCGTACCCCGCAAGGAGATTGCCCTGATGGCCAGCTTCGACGATAAGGTGAACGCCATCTGCAAAGAGGCGCTGTCGTATGACGTGAGGACTTTTTCGGGTGTGCCTTCGTGGAACCTGATTATGTTGGAGCGCATTCTCAAATACACCGGCAAAAAGAATATGTTGGAGGTGTGGCCCAATATGGAGCTCTTCATCCACGGCGGTATCAGCTTTAAGCCCTACAAGGCTCAGTACGAGAAGATGTTCCCCTCGGAGAATATGCGCTATATGGAGACCTACAACGCCAGCGAGGGATTCTTTGGCGTGGCCGAGGAGTGCTACACCGACGAGATGCTGCTGATGCTCGACTACTACTGCTTCTACGAGTTCTGGCCCACCGACTCGCTCTCGGACCCCGCAACCATCGTTCCCTTGGAGGGTGTGGAGGTAGGCAAAAACTACGCCGTGATTATCACTACCTCGAACGGTCTGTGGCGCTATATGATTGGCGACACCATTCGTTTCACTCAGGCTACGCCCTATAAGTTCCGCTTTACGGGTCGTACCAAGCTCTTTGTGAATGCCTTTGGCGAGGAGATTATCATCGACAATGCCGAGCGAGCCATCGAGTCCGCTTGCAAGGCCACCGAGGCCGAGATTGAGGAGTTCACTATGGCTCCCGTATTTATGGGTGCTGTGGAGGGACACAATCAGGGTACCCACCAATGGATTGTGAGCTTCCGCAAGGCTCCCGCCGACATTGAGGCCTTTACCGACGCTCTGGATGCAGGTCTGATTGCCGAAAACTCGGACTACGGCGTTAAGCGCAACAACAACTTCACGCTGTTGAGGCCTATTGTGTCGGTTGTTCCTCAGGGTACCTTCGAGGGACTGCTGCGCAAGGATGGTCGTGTGGGCGGACAGATCAAAATCCCCCGCCTGAGTGGCGAGCGCACCTATGTGGAGCGCCTCTTGGAGTTCGCCAAGGAGAACAAGGCCGAATAGCACTTCGGTCGCTTAGACGTTAGACTAAAACTTTATAAAATATGTATATAGCTATTGCAGGAAATATCGGTAGCGGTAAGACTTCGCTGACCGAAAGGCTCTCGGCCCACTACGGCGCTAAGGCCTACTATGAGGATATCGACAATCCCTACATCTCGGACTTCTACGAGGATATGAATCGCTGGTCGTTCAACTTCCAGATGTACTTCCTCGGCAGCCGTATCAACCAGACATTGCAGATGCTCAGCGAGAGTACCGGACACGTCATTCAGGACCGCACCATCCACGAGGATGCACACATCTTTGCCGGCAACCTCCACCAGATGGGTCTGATGTCTACGCGCGACTACGGCACCTATATGAAGATTTTCACTCTGGCTACCGACCTGGTACCCGCACCCGATGTGCTTATCTATCTGAAAGCGAGCGTTCCCACGCTGGTTAGGCAGATTCTCAAACGCGGTCGCGAGTATGAGAAAAACATCGACTTGGAGTACCTCGACAGGCTCAACAACCGCTACAACGAGTGGATTCAGGGCTACAAAGGCAAACTGCTGACCATCAACATCGACGAGGTGGACTTTGTGAGCAACCCCGAGTATGTAGACAAGATTATTGCCGACATCAACGAACTCTACGCCAATCAAGGAACTTTCGAGTTTTGAGTTCAAGAGCAACCATACCAAACTTATTCGTAGAGCAACTTTGTAGCGAGTTGGGCGACGCAGAGGTCGCCCTGCTTGTCGATGCACTCTGCTCGGGCGAGAGTCAGCCCACCTCGGTTAGGCACAACCCCCACAAGGGTATCACGGCACCTACGGGCACTCCCGTGGAGTGGTGCAGGTGGGGACACTACTTGGCCGAAAGACCCCGTTTTACCCTCGACCCACACTTTCAGGCGGGAGGCTACTACGTTCAGGAGGCCTCGTCGATGTTTGTGGGACACCTGCTGTGGGAGGCTCTCGGTGGTGAGGTACCCACGGGTATCAGGGTGCTCGATATGTGTGCCGCTCCGGGTGGAAAATCGACACTTTACAGCTCCATTGTGGGCGACAAAGGCGTAGTGGTGGCCAACGAGGTCATCCGAGCCCGTGCGCTCACCTTGGCCGACAACATTATGCGTTGGGGTGTGGGCAACGCAGTGGTTACAAACAACGACCCCGCACACTTTGCAGGCTCCTTGGAGGGTTGGTTCGATGTGGTAGCGGTGGATGCTCCCTGCTCGGGCGAGGGTATGTTCCGCAAGAGCGACGAGGCCCGCCAGGAGTGGAGCCCCGATAACGTAAAGCTCTGCGCCGCACGACAAAGGCGCATTATGGCCGATGCGTGGAAGGCACTGCGTCCAGGCGGAATCTTCATCTACTCGACCTGCACCTTCAACCGTACCGAGAATGAGGACAATATGGCTTGGCTCTCGGAAGAGATGGGGGCCGAGCACGTCGACATAGAGGCCCTACCCGAAGAGTGGGGTGTGGTACGCACCACAGGAGGAGTGGCCGAGTGTTTCCACTTCTACCCCCACAGGGCCAAGGGCGAGGGACTCTTTGCGGCCATTGTGCGCAAGGGTGGCGAGGGGGCAAGGAGCAAAAGCCCCAAAGCTCGCAAGTCGCCCTTTACCGAGGTAGACAAAAAGAGCCTCGGCACCATTGAGGCCGTACTTGGGCAGCCCAAGAGTATGAAGGTTGTGGCCATAGGCGAGAGTATCTACGCCTACCCTGCCGACCATTGGGCCGACATACGCACCGTGTGTGAGCAGATGAGTGTCATCTACTCAGGTGTGAGGGTCGGAGAGCTCTTTGGTCGTAAGTTCAAGCCCGACCACGCGCTGGCTCTCTCGGTGGCACTCCGTCGTGAGGCCTTCGAGGTGGTGGAGGTGAGCCTCGACGATGCACTCCACTTCCTGCGTCGCGAAGAGTTGGAAAACATCGGCTCGCTGGCCGAGGGAATAAATCTGCTCACCTTTGAGGGTCAGCCCATAGGCTTTGCCAAGCGCATAGGCGCACGCACCAACAACCTTATGCCCAAGGAGCTAAGAATCCTACAATAACCCGCCCCCGCCAAAGAGAGCTATGAACCGAGAGATATTGCGCCTTGCCATACCCAACATCATCAGCAACATAACCGTACCGTTGCTGGGAATGATAGATATTGCCATTGCCGGTCGTATGGGCGGAGGCGACAGCACCATTGGCGGATTGGCCATCGGTACTGCCATTTTCAGCTTTATCTATTGGAACTTTGCCTTCCTGAGGATGGGCACAAGCGGACTGACCGCACAAGCCTACGGAGCAGGCGACAAACGTGAGGTGGCCAACATCTTGGGCCGTTCGCTCACCGCTGCGGGAGTAATTGCGGTGGTGTTGCTACTCTTCAACCGCCCCATCGGAGCGCTCGCCTTCAAACTGATGCAGGGCTCGCCCGAGGCTATGGCCTTTGCGGGAGAGTACTTCTTTGCCCGCATCTGGGCCGCTCCTGCCGCCATTGGTCTGTTTGCTCTACACGGATGGTTTATAGGTATGCAGGACTCGACCACACCAATGGTCGTGACCATCATCAACAACATCATCAACATCATCTGCTCGGTGTGGTTCACCTTTGGGCTCGATATGGGTGTTGTGGGTATCGCTTGGGGTACGGTGGTGGCTCAGTACGCCTCGCTGATTATCTCGCTGGTGGTGTTGGCTACCAAGTACGGCTCCTACGTTCGTGAGGTGGACCTGAGGGAGTGTCTGCGTATGGAGCCCCTGGTGAGGTTTCTGCGCATCAACTCCGACGCTTTTCTGCGCACCCTGTGTGTATGCGTGGTCTACACCTGCTTTACGGCCTTCTCGGCACGTTTTGGCGACACCATTCTGGCCACCAACGAGTTGTTGTTGCAACTCTTTATGTTGTTTAGCTATATGCTCGACGGCTTTTGCTACGCTGCCGAGTCACTCACGGGCCGCTTTATCGGCGAAGGTAACAAGGAACTGCTGAGGAGCTGTATTCGCCACCTGCTACTGTGGAGCGCCGCTGCTGCGGGACTATTCATAGCGGTCTACCTGCTCTGGTGGGAGCCACTACTCGGACTCTTCTCCAAGAGCCCCACCATCCACGCCTGCGCCAGAGAGTATGTGGGGTGGATTGTGAGCGTACCGCTGCTCAGTTTTGTCCCCTTCCTGATAGACGGAATACTCATCGGAGCCACCAAAACACGCATTATGCGCAACACGACATTCTGGTCGTTGGTGGGTTTCTTTGTGTTGTTCTACGGCTTGGAGGGGGTGTTGGGCAACAACGCACTTTGGCTCGCCTATGTGGGCTTTATCGTGGTGCGATGTGTGCTGATGCTGGTGGCCACACAAGGTGTGAGCACCGCCCTACTGATGGATAACAGCAAAAACTAAAAAATAGACAATATACAGCAATGACAGAGAACAAAACATTCAAATCGGGCTTTGTGAATATCATCGGCAACCCCAACGTGGGCAAATCGACGCTGATGAATGCCCTTGTGGGCGAAAGGCTCTCGATTATCACCTCCAAGGCACAGACCACCCGTCACCGCATTATGGGCATTGTGGGTGGCGACGACTTCCAGATTGTCTACTCCGACACCCCCGGCATTCTGCGCCCCAACTACAAGTTGCAGGAGAGTATGATGGGCTTTGTGAGGGGAGCGCTCAAAGATGCCGATGTGATTCTCTACGTTACCGACACCGTCGAAAAGGGCGACGACGCCAGCGAAGAAATACTCGAAAAAATTAAACTCAGCGCCATACCCACCATCGTGGTAATCAACAAGATTGACCTCTCGAATCAGGGTCAGTTGGAGGCGCTGGTGGAGTTGTGGCACCAGAGGTTGCCCGAGGCCAGGATTGTACCCGTATCGGCCCTCGGAGGTTTCAACGTGGGCGGAGTGTTCGACACCATTATGACCCTGCTGCCCGAGGGTATGCCCTACTACGAAGAGGGCACCCTGACCGACCGCCCTATGAGGTTCTTTGCGAGCGAGATTATCCGCGAGAAGATATTCCTCAACTACGAAAAAGAGATTCCCTACTCGGTGGAGATTGTAATCGACGAGTACCGCGAGGAGCCCACAATCGACCGCATTATGGCCACCATCTATGTGGCACGCGACTCGCAGAAGGGTATCATCATCGGCCACAAGGGCGAGATGTTGAAGAAGGTAGGCACCTCGGCCCGCATAGAGTTGGAGAAGTTTATCGGCAAGAAGGTCTTTTTGCAGCTCCACGTCAAGGTCGACGAGGGTTGGCGCAACAGCAGCCGCCAGCTCAAACGCTTTGGCTACATTGAGTAGAGGTGCTGACAAGTTAGGTTATCAAGGTAGTCACTCAGGAATGATAACTTTGATAACCTTTGATAACCTTTGTGTCCTAACAACCATACCAAACACTGCGTAATAGTTTGGTGGCTGTTGTGATGATTCTCTCGCCCGTGCTTATCTTCCGCAACCGAGATACTCGCTACGGCTTTGCCGAGTATGAAGCAACGGCATTTTCTGTTAAGAACGGCATTGCCGAACTTCGTCGATAACACCAAAAAATGTTAGATATGAAAAAGTTTATCAAAAACTACGCCCTTGAAATTTACACCGTGATTTCACTTGGGTTGCTTCTTGCAGGAGCATTAATGGATAATCTTTCGGTTATTCAGAAGTTTGTAATGGTATTTAATCTGCTCTTTATCCTGCACGAGTGG
>JAZQZS010000002.1:0-17905 GCA_045634145.1 Tidjanibacter sp.
TCGGCCAAACGCTCCCACAGGTCGACCACATTGCCCTGGTAGGCAAACGATACGGCCCCCTTGGCGGCGCAGGCCTGCTTTACGCGGGGCAGCAACTCGTCGAGCGAGGTGTAGACCTCATCGACCCAACCCTGTGAGTAACGTTTCTCCACCGCTGCGGGGTTAATCTCGGCCACGATGCTCACCACACCTGCGATGTTACCTGCCTTGGGCTGTGCGCCCGACATTCCACCCAGACCGGCCGACACGAACAACATTCCGCCCAAGTCGGTCTGACCGGCCTTCATTCGCTTGCGACCCGCATTGAGCACGGTGATGGTAGTTCCGTGAACAATGCCCTGAGGGCCGATATACATCCAGCTGCCTGCGGTCATCTGACCATACTGCGACACGCCCAGCGCATTCATCCTCTCCCAATCGTCGGGTTTAGAGTAGTTGGGAATAACCATACCGTTGGTAATCACGGCTCGGGGTGCGTCGGGATGCGAAGGGAAGAGGCCCATAGGGTGTCCCGAGTACATCACAAGTGTCTGCTCGTCGGTCATCTCCGAGAGGTATTTCATTGCCAGCCTATACTGTGCCCAATTCTGGAACACCGCACCATTTCCGCCATAGGTAATCAGCTCGTGGGGGTGCTGAGCCACAGCCTTGTCGAGGTTGTTCTGAATCATCAGCATCATAGCCGCAGCCTTACGGCTCTTGGCGGGGTACTCCTCAATGGGCCTTGCATACATCTCGTAGTCGGGCCTGAGGCGGTACATATAGATGCGACCATACTGCTCCAACTCGTCGGCAAACTCGGCCGCCAACTCCTCGTGCAGGTGCTCGGGGAAGTAACGCAGAGCATTCTTTATGGCCAACACCTTCTCGGCGTGGGTGAGAATCTCTTTACGCTTGGGAGCGTGGTTTACGGTTGTGTCGTATGGCTTGGGGGCGGGAAGCACCTCGGGGATGCCGGCCCTTATGTCGTCTTGAAACTCTTTGAGTGTCATATCCTGTGTCGATTTGAGTTGTGTGTGTTAGTCGATTTTGCTCTCTACGATTTCGAGGATTCGTTTCTCCTCGGCATCGGCAGCGCGTGCAATAGCTGCGGCCTCGGCCACGAGTTGCTCGGCAGCCAAACGGTCTTTCAGACCTGCGGCGTTAATCTTCACATTGAGGAATGCGCCCTGAACAGCTGCCCTTGCAGCCAGAGCGCCCACACCAGCGTCGCTCACCGAGTTGGGGTTACCCTCCTCGGCCATAGCGCCTGCCACCTCAAAGACCTTGTAGGAGGCCTTCATGGTTTTCAGGGGCACCTGAGTGGCATAGAGAGTTGCTCGCTCCATAGCCTCGGCCCTTGCGGCCTTCTCCTCGGGGGTCGATTTGGGCATACCGAACACGGCCATAATGGCGTTGAAGGCGTCGGTATCCTCGTCTACCAGGTGGAGCAGTTCGTTCATCACGCCCTTGCCCTTAACGGCCCAATCCGAGAACTCCTCCCAACGCTCGTCCCAACCGGGCTTGTGGGCCGAGAGGTTGGCCACCATAGTACCCAGAGCGGCACCCAGAGCACCCATATAGGCCGAAATAGAACCACCACCGGGAGCTGGCGACTCGCGCGAGGTCTCCTCGGCAAAGCCTTTGCAGGTGAGGTCGATGAGTTTGGGAGCCACAGGCTCGCCCTTCTCGATAAGGCTCTCGACGATCTTCTCCTCGGGCTTGAAGGGGCACAACTCGGCCAGACCCATTGTGCGAACTGCTATGTCGATAATCTCTTGGTCGGTAATACCGAGCGAGCGCTGCTGCTTGCGCAGGAAGTGTTTGCCCGCTTCGAGCAGTGCCGAGCGAGGAACAAGGCCCACAATCTCGGTACCCGTAACCCTCACACCGCGCGCTGCGGCAGCCCTGCACACCTCCTCAAAGGCAACGTGGAGAGGAGTCTGGGCAATGTCGGTAATGTTCATAGACACCTGTGCAATGCCATACTCGGCAATGTACCAGCCGATAGCCTTGCAACCTTTCAGTGTGCCGGGAATCATAATGGGCTCACCCTGCTCGTTGCGAATGATTTTGCCCACGATGGGTTTTTCGCGCATGGGACGACCCTTCTCCCTCACGTCGAAGGCAATGGCGTTGGCCCTACGGGTAGAGGTGGTATTGAGGTTGAAGTTTACGGCAATAAGGAAGTCCCTCGCGCCCACCACGGTTGCACCACTCAGGGCAGCCTGCTCGGTCCACTCGCCGCCACCAAAGTCGGGCATCTCGTCGGGCTGGGTGATGCGCTGTTGGAGCGCCTCATACTCGCCCTTACGGCAGATAGCAAGGTTTTTACGCTCGGGCTTCAATGCAGCAGCCTCGTAGCAGTAGGTGGGGATTGCCAGCTCGTTGGTAATTCGCTGTGCGAGAGCTCGTGCCAACTCGGCACACTCTTCGAGAGTGATGCCCGAAACGGGCACCAAGGGCAACACGTCGGTAGCACCAATACGGGGGTGCTCGCCGTGCTGGTAGCGCATATCTATCAACTCCGACGCCTTGGCCACCCCACGGAAGGCAGCCTCAACAACAGCCTCGGGCTCGCCCACAAAGGTCACTACGGTACGGTTGGTAGCCTTGCCGGGGTCAACATCGAGAAGTTTCACACCCTCGACGCTCTCGATGGCATCGGTAATCTGTTTAATGATGGTAAGATCGCGTCCCTCGCTGAAATTGGGAACGCACTCGATAAGTCTTTTCATTGTGTTTTTAGGTAGTTATTGGTTATTAAATTATTCTCTCCGCGGTAGTTGCACCACCCACCGCACACACGGCACAGCGGCAGCACATACAACTTTCAAAGATATAAATTTTATTTGAGAGTTGTACCCCCAAGGGAGAATTATTTGCACCCATGCACATATTATTTATTAGAGATTGTTGAGTTTCCGAAAAAAATCCCTATCTTGCGAAATCGAAAATTCATTTTTTGCATAGAACCGACTATATGAAAAAATTAACACTCCTACTTGCCGCCTCGCTTGTGGCTGTTTCGACCGCCCTTGCAGGCCCCGCAAAACCCGGCATCTTTACCTACACGCAGAAAGATGGCACCGTCATTTCACTCCAACGCTTTGGCGACGAGTTTCACCACTACACCCTCGCCGAGGGAGAGTATACCGTCAAACAGGGCCGCGATGGCGACTACTACTTTGCCACCATCCAGAATGGCCAATTTGTGGCCTCTGACGTAAAGGTTGCTCCCATCCACACCCTCAACCAGCAGCAGCGCGCTGTGGCCAATAAGAGCGTGGGACTCAGGCCCACCCCAAGGCCCAACACCAACGGCTCGCTCCGCGATATGGTGCAGCAGCAGGCCGAAAGGTTGATTACCAAGGGCGACGGCTCCTTGGCCGACTACCTCTCGCTGGGACGCTGGGGTGCAGACCGCAAGCAGCACATGAACGCTCTGGTAGTCCTCGTGGAGTATCAAGACGTTAAGTTCGTAACCCCCAACGCCAATCAGGCCTTCCACGATATGCTCAACAAAGAGGGCTACTCGGACAACAAAGGTACCGGTAGTGCCAAAGACTACTTCGAGGACAACTCGTGTGGCAAATTCACCATCGACATCGACGTAGCAGGTCCCTACACTCTGGCTCAGAATATGGACTTCTATGGTGGCAACGACTCCGCCACCGACCAGGACTCGCTGCCCCACTACATGGTGGCCGAGGGTTGTAAGTTGGCCGAGGATGCAGGCGACATTACCGACTTCACCAAGTACGACAACGACAACGACGGCTATATCGATATGGTCTTCATCATCTATGCGGGCGTAAACGAGGCCGAGGGCGGTCCCGACGACACCGTATGGCCCCACAAATCGGAGATGGGCCACATCCCCAGCAGCTACAAGACCACCTATAACGGCAAAAGGCTGAAAGTGTATGCCTGTACCTCGGAGCGTAGCGGCAGGGCTATCGACGCTTCCGACAGCGGTATGAGCGGTATCGGCTCGTTCTGCCACGAGTTTAGCCACGTTTTGGGTCTGCCCGATGCCTACGACACCGACTACGGCACTCCCACGGCATTCGGTCTGAGCAACGCCTCGATTATGGACCACGGCAACTACCTCAACGACAGCCGCACTCCTCCCGCCTACAACGTCTTGGAGCGTTGGTTGGTGGGTTGGGCCAAACCCGTAGTTATCGACAAGAGGGGCAACTACACTCTGGAATCGCTCTACGAGGGTAACGGCTACCTGCTCTGGGCCAACAACGACAAAAACGAGTTCTACCTCTTCGAGAACCGTAGCAAGGCCAATAACGTAGACTTTGGCTGGGATCAATACCTGCTCTATGGCGACTCGAAGGCCGGCCATCAGGGTGGCGAGGGTATGCTGGTTTACCACATCGACTGCTCGAACAAGAGCAATGTGTGGAACACCAACTCGCTCAATGCCAACCCCAACCACGAGTGCATCCGCCTCATCAGGGCCAATATGGGCGCCACTGCCGAGAATAGTAAAGAGTGGTTCTTCCCCGGTGCTCGCAACATTACCGAGCTTACCGACAAGACCGTTCCTGCTCTGCTCAGCTGGGCCAAGACCAAACTGAAATTCAACATCGAGAATATCGAATTCGACGGCGAGAAAGTAACCTTCGAGGCCTCGGAGGTGACCGTATCGAAAGAGGTTGCTCAGTACGACGCACTTATCGAGTGGACCAACTCGGAGCACGTGGGCAGCTACTCCGAGTGGCAGGTAACCCTGACCGACGCAAGCGGCAATACCAAGACCTTCAACACCGACGACACCGTACTGCACATTCAGCCCCTTCTGCCCGACACCGAGTACTCGGCCGACATCTGTGGCGTGGGTAGCGCAGGCGTGAGCGAGGTGCTTCACTCGGTATTGTTCACCACCCTCTCGGCGGCTCGTACCCCCATCTCGGCATTCAATATGGAGGCTGAGTACAAGACCACCGACCACATCAAACTGAGCGTTCAGAATCTCGAATGTACCCCCGAGGAGATCGAGTGGTTCATCGACGGTCGCAAGAGCGCCGACAGCTATGTTCAGATGACCAAGGGCGAGCACCGCATCTGCGCCATTATCACCGATACCGAGGGCAACAAACACTACCTCTATCGCTACCTCACAATCAACTAATTCACCCCGAAACAGACAGTTAGACTATGAAACGCTATATTATTGCAGCAGTGATGATTGCAGCCACCCTTGTCCTTGGCACAAGCTGTAATCCCGAACCCAAATTGGACGAGAAATATGTGGCCATTAAGGAGTATCTCGACGTTCAGAACGTGCCCGGCATCTACATCGACGGCTCGGCCGAGTATGTCTTCGACCACGAGGACGGTCAGTGCTACCTGAGCCCCTCGAACCTCACCTTCCGCATTGCCAACAACACCGCCAAGAAGTACTTCGAGGTAGTTCTTTCGGCAGCTCCCGTTGTGGGCGAGAAGGTCGATGTGGAGAGCCGCAGCAAAGGCGTAGGCCTCTCGTCGCGCACTACTTATAAAGGTATGACCGTAACCAAGATTGAGGAGAACCTCTGCTACTTGGTTGGTGGTGCCGATGCCGACTATGTTGGCATTATCATCACCTGGATCGAGGAGTAACCCCCAACCATACCACAACAACAAAAGCCCCGCAAGAGTTTTGCGGGGCTTTTGTTATATCTATACCGCTCGTACTTCACCCACACTTTACCCTCCCTTTTCCACGTTTTGCACTTCACCCCCTTCTTCTCGCGGGTATCTTTTTTAATACCCGACAAATTGGGGTAAGCCAAACACTCACGAGGGGCGACACCAAACCTCGCGGGTATTATTTTTAATACCCAAGACTCTATGGGGGAGTTGAGTTGTTTTATCCCTTGTTCTTGGGGGAGGGGCTAAAAGAGCGAGAGTTGGCCGGCGGTGTGGTTGAACGACAAGCGGTGGTAGGGCGAGAGTCCGTGCAGGGCAATGGCCTTGCGGTGTTCCACGGTGGGGTAACCCTTATTTTTACCCCAGCCATAGCAGGGAAACTCCTTATCCAGCAGCTCCATACGCTCGTCGCGGAACGACTTGGCCAACACCGAGGCCGCCGCAATGTTCATAAAGCGACCGTCGCCCTTAACCTCACATCGGAATGGAATATCGAGTCGCGGATAGAATCGGTTGCCGTCGATAAGCAGGTGTTCGGGCGTGACCTTCAACATCTCCACAGCCCTCTGCATACCCTCGAACGAGGCGCGCAGAATGTTCATCTGGTCAATCTCCTCGGCGCTCACTTCGGCCACAGCCCACGCCACAGCTCGCTCCATAATATCCTCACGCACAGCCATTCTCTGGCGCGCGGTCATCTGTTTCGAGTCGTTGAGCAGGGGGTTGAAGTAGTCGGGCGGAAGTATCACGGCCGCAGCAAACAGCGGACCCGCAAGGCAACCACGCCCCGCCTCGTCGCACCCTGCTTCGAGCAGGTCTTTGCGGTAGGAGTGTTCGAGCATAAAATGAGTAGTGTTTGAATCTGCCCACACAAAAAAGGGGCTTATAGTGGCACAAATGTAGCAAAAAACCGACATAAATTCTTATCTTTGCTCACAAATATGGCACACCACCAAAGATGAAATCCGGCAAAATAGACATAATACGCCAACCTATCCCCACACTGCTCGCCACTTTCGGGCTGTTGGTTACGCTGCTAACCATTCGCTCGGTCGGCTCGCCCCACCCTGCCGAAATGGCCACAAGCTACCTCTCGCCCCTGGGAGTGTGGCTGAACGGATTGCTGGGCAGTGGCGGAGGCATTGCCGCAACCATCTGCGCAACCCTCGTGAGCGGCGTTCTTATCACCCGCATCATCTCGCGCTACTCCATATCGGTCATCCGCTCCTTTATGCCGCTGGTATTATATATTATAGGTATAGGCGTGGTGGCCTTCACACCCCACAACCCCGCGCTACATCTGTGCTGGCTGCTGCTGTTGCGTTCGGCCGAGCTGATGATTGCTGGATTCAAGAGGTACGAGATGTTCGACAGCGTGATGTGTGCGGCAGTCTATATGGCCCTTGCGGTGCTACTCGTACCCGACCTCGTGTGGGTATTGCCGCTGTTGGTTATCGAGTGGTTCGTCTACCGTCGTTCGCCCCGCGAGATGGTCGCCGCAGTGGTAGCAATGTGTGGCCCTGTGGCGATATGCAGCTTTGCTTGGTGGACCGTTGCCCACGACCCCTGGTGCTTTGCCAAAGAGTGGGCCGCAGCACTCACCCACCCCTCGCTCTTCAACTTCGGATCGCTCTACCGCGAGTGCGGAGGAGCAATGCCCACCATCGGACTTGGGCTCTACACCCTGCTGTCGCTCCTGAGCCTTGTGACCATCTCGGTAAACTATCAGGGTATGCGCCTTAGGGCCCGCAAAATCCACGTCTGCTTTACCATCCTGTGGCTCACGGGTGTGGTGATGACGCTCGTGGGCGTACCCCTCACGGTGGCCCTCCCCACTATGGCAATCGGAGCCATTCCGCTCATCCACACCTTCCTGGTCAAGAACTCCGGCCTATTCAGCGCACTCTATTATGTAGCCCTGGTGGTGGTCACCATCCTGACGCTTTTCGCCCAATAATAAACCCCTTACACTACATCCACACTTCGACTTTGGGGGTGTTCATAACTATTTCACAACTTCGAGGCCCCTCGTCCCAAAGCAGTCTGCCGCTCTCCTAACTTTGCACCAAAAGAGAGTTGATTATGACTGCACATAACCCAAAGCCCCCTGTTCGATTTACCCTCGTCGAGAGCCGAGTAATAGTTATCTCCGACCCTCTCGGCAGGACCGACACCACCATCGACAACTCCCAACGAGAGTTTGTGAAGGTGGTGATTAACAATATGCTCAACCCGATAACCATCGACCAACTCGCCGAGCTGTGCGGACTCACCACGTCGAAGTTCAAACGCGAGTTCAAGGCCTACTTCGGCACCTCGCCCCACAAGTGGATTACCCTCCAACGACTCGGCCACGCCAAGATGTTACTGCTCAACAGCACCATCTCCATCAAGGAGGTCACCTTCGCCTGCGGCTTTGTGAGCCCCTCACATTTCATACGACTTTTCAAGGCCCAATACGGCATCACACCCGCAGCCCTGCGCTCCGAAAGCAATCGTATTTAAAGACGCAACAGGCAAACTTTCCGATTCCAAACCTTCTCACCCTTCCGTTATTTTTAACACACTTAGCATCCCCGATTTCCGAATTTTCAGCATAGTTTTTGCATACATTTATTCATACTTTACTCCGCACCGAAAGCTCAATTAACTAATTGGTTTCTATAGTGAATATCACACACCACTAATTTGAAAACTCCAATTTTTGTTATGCCTTCGATATTACCATTCAAATTTTTATAAAATTGTTACATATTTTCAATAATTTTATTAACTTTGTACCCTAAAATGTACCACTATGAGGTGGCGAAGGACATATTGGGGAGAGTGGCAAAAAAACTCCACAAACCCATAATACGCTAGTAAACAGCGCTTTGCACAATCCAGCCAAATAAAACTTGGAGGGGGTAGTGGTGTGTGGTTTGCTAGTCTGAGGTGTTGGACAAAACAGAAAAACAACAACGAAAAAATAGAAAATTTACTTGATTACGATACGAATAATTAGTTTATTTTTGTTTAACCAATTTTATTTTTTAAGAAAAAGATGAAAAAAACTTACATGAATCCCTCTATTGAGGTTGAGATGGTTCTCGTAGAGAATGGCATTGCTGCTAGTGGTATTTATTCTGGAGAACAAGGAACTGGCACCGGTGACGGTGACGAGACCGACTGGTAGAATAATAACATTTTTTGCAAAAGATGAAGAAGATTAAGTACTTTTTTGCCTGCTTGTTGTGCGTGTCGCTTATCGGCTGTGGCATTATTGAACAGCCCGAGCCCGACAACGAAAAGGACAACAGCCAAGATCCCCCTGCACTTTCAATTGGAGCAGATAGTGGAAATGGCGATGGAGATTGGTAATGTCTTTTTCGTCAAGATTTGAAAGAAACTATCGTTTTTAATCATTTTATTCAAATCATTTATGAAATTCAACAAACTTTTCGCATTTGTTGCAGCCTTGGCTTTCGTAGGCTGTACCAATGAGTTGGTAGATGATGGTATCACTACCAACGACGACATGACTCTTCTTGGTGGTGATAACACTACCGAGTTGGTTGTTAATGCAAGTCTTGGTGAAGAGGAGTCTAAGGCAACCATTACATATGCTGATGGTGCTGCAGGTTCCTACACCATTTCTGCTCGTTTCCAAGCAGCCGATGCTATTGGTGCTTACTTGCACCACGAGGCTGCAAATCTTGCACACCTGAACGTTAAGTTCGAGGCTCAGGGCGAGCCTTACGAGGACGAGAATGGTGAGTGGAAGATCAAGTTTAAGGCTATGGAGCAGTCGATGCTGCTGCAGCCTGGCGTTGACCTCTACGCTTACTATCCTTACGAGAATGGTAACACCATTATCGAGGGTACTACCAAAGCTACTCAGCGCGGTGGTTGGGATGGTACTCGTGAGTTTACCTTTGATGCTGACCAGTCGATCGAGAATGACAACGTGTACGGCGCATTGGATAACAACATCTTGTTGGTTTCGGATGCTGCAGAGATTCGTCAGGGTAAAGGTAACAGCTACGAGGCTGATGTTAAATTCCGTTATGCAAACGCATTTGTAAACATTCGTCTTTTCAACACGTTTGGTAGGGACATGAAAGTAACTGGCGTTAAAGTTCAGATGAAAGATGCTGCTGGTGCCCTTCTTCCTTTGACTGGTACCTACTCTTTGGACTTTGATGACTATACCTTCACTCCCGTTGAGGCTAAGAACTATGTTGAGGCTAAATTTGACAATGCAGATGGTTTCGTAACCGTAAAAGATGGTAACACCGATGACGTATGTGTACCTCTGGTAATTGCTCCCGTATCGGGCATTTCTGAGATCATTATCGATGTTAAGACCGAGGATGGTGAGAAGGACTACTTCTTCCGCATTTACAAGAACTTCACCTCGCCCAAAGAGGTTAAACGTGGCAACAGCCAGCGTATCAAAGTTGATTTGACCCAGGACAACCGTTTCGACGATGACTTCGTACACATCTACGACTTTGCTTCGTTGAAGCACTACATCCAGAACGGTGCTAACCCCGGTGCAAAAGTAGTTGTTGATGCTGACATCGACGGTGCTGGTGAGGAGGCTATCGAGGTTGACTTCCGTACCAACTGCGCAGAGATCACTGGTAACGCGCACAAGTCGTATGACAACTTTGCTAACCACACCATTTATGGTAACGGCTACACCTTCAAAAACATTACCATTAAGAATAAATATCAGGCTGCTGGTTTCATCAGTGCTAGCAATGGTACCGATATTAGCGACCTGACCTTCGAGAACTGGACTGTTGAGAACGACGCTGCAGCTGCTGAGGGTTACAATGGTATCGTTATGGGTTACACCACCGGTGAGGCTATCTTGAATAACGTTAAAGTTATCGGTGGTAGCGTAAGCGGTATCAACAAAGTTGGTGGTCTGATTGGTTTCGCTGCTGGTGCACAGAGCGAGGGTACCTACAAACAGATGTCGGAGCTCACCGTTTTGAATTGCGAGGTTGACGGTACTGCAATCAACGCTAACGGTACAACTGCTGACTTCGGTAACGCTGGTGGTCTGATTGGTTTCTTGCAGAGCAATGTTGCAACCATCGAGGATAGCCCCGTTAAGAATGTAGTAGTAAAAGCTCACTATGGCCGCGCTGACCGCTACAATGGTCTTTACATTGGTGCAGTTCACGCTGGTAAACTTGCAACTTCTGGTACTCCTGACTCGACTATCAACGTAACCATCGAGGGTACTGACCTCGTTAACGGTCAGTTGGTACAGACTGGCGAGGCTTACAAGTCGGCTTACTGGACTGACAACTACCAGGGTGACAAGGCTTTGGTTGGTGGTTTGCGTGGTGGTAAAAACGCTGTTGTTGAGATGGAGGGCTACGTATTCAACGATACCAAACCCGCTCTTAAAGACGGTTACTATCACATCTTCAACGAGGTGAACTTCGCCAACTTGTCGGCTAACTTTGAGGTTGAGGGTATCGACAACAACGTTGTCCTCAAAAACGACATCGATATGGCTGGTGCTACTCTCACCACCATTAAGGTTCCTCAGAAATATATGAGCCAGTTCGTATTCGACGGTAACAACAAGAAACTTGCTAACGCTGTTGTAAATGGCAATTCGCTCTTTGCCCACATTGGTAATGGTGGTGTTACCGAGTTCAAGAACTTGAACGTTGCTAAATTCACCGTTGGTGATGCTCAGCACGCAGTTCTCGATGGTTACAAAGCTGCTATCTTCGTAGCTCTCCCCTTGGGTAACTTGAAGTTCAGCAACATCGAGCTTTCGGAGAACTGTGTATTTGGTAGCGAGAAAGTAGGTCTTTTGGCTGGTTATGTACAGACCACTTGCAGCGTTGAGGCAACTGACATCGTTCTTGGTAAGAACAACAAAGTTTCGGCTTACCAGGGTCAGGCTGGTATGCTCGTTGGTTACATCAGCGATGGTAATATCAACGTTAAAGCCGTTGGCGTAAACAACACTGTTGCTTCGGGTGCTAACGACGAGAATGGCGCAGCTAAGGCTGGTCGTACCTTCGGTAAACTCATTGGTACTCTCGGTGCTGGTCAGAAGAGCGGTCTGGTTCTGAACTATCCCGCCAAAGAGGTAGACCTCATCACTCTCTATCCTACCAACGCTTTGGCAGAGGCTTACAAAGAGTCGATGCACTACAACTCGTTCGAGTATGTAGTTGGTGGTTGGGATAGGAATGTTACCGAGGAGAGCACTGCAATCCTCAACGGTTCGAAACCCTTCCACGCTAACGCATTCAACGTATGGAATGTTGAGACCCTCCAGTTCCTTGGTGGCAAACAGAACCACTACATTGCTAAGGGTGCTGATGGTGGTAACTACAATAAATGCTTCAACAAAGAGATCCACAGGAACATCTACGTCGTTCGCGATATCAACAAGGGTGGTGCTCAGTTCGAGTTCAAACCTATGATGCCTGGTGCTGAGACCTTCGATGGTCAGGGTTGCACTATCGAGAATATCAAGTATGTTGCTAACAATGCGAATGGCTATCTTGGTCTGTATGGTGATAGCTTCGAGGAGGCAAATAACAACTACGTAGGCACAGCTGGTGATCAGGACCTGAACCTTGGTGTAACCGTTAAGAACTTGACTCTGAACAAAGTTGAGGCTAAGGGCGGTAAGTATGCAGGTGCTGTTATCGCAAATGCTGCACGTTTCAATACTATCGATAATGTTAAGGTAACCAACTCGTATATCGAGGGTTACGACAAAGTTGGTGGTCTTATCGGCTTTGTTAACAATCGTGGTCCTGTTGTGAAGATCACCAACTCGTGGGTTGAGAACACTACCATTGCAAACCAGATCGACAATCTCTATGGTGACTCGGCGCCCGAGGGTGGTAACATCGGTGGTCTTATCGGTTATGTATACCAACCTACCATTTTGGCTGGTACTTGGGCTGTTCCTACTGATTGGACCCTTGGTACAGGTATGTACATTTGCGATGTAAATGTTAAGGATAGCGGTATCAAAGGTGTTACTATCAAAGCTTCTACCTATGCAGCAAGCTCTAAATTCGCTGGTCTGCTCGTTGGTAGCATGAATGGTGGCGAAAATGGTAGTGCTGTTGCAAACCTCGTTATCGAGAACACCACTATCGACGGCTACATCAGCACTTCGAATCCTTGGGAGGTTAAACTCACCTCGTCGAGCGTAAACGCTATCGACGGCGCAAGCGCTGAGACTATCAGCTACATCAACAACTTCATGTACGAGAGCTACGGTAAAGTACTTGGTGGTTGGAGGAAGGCTGGTGGTAACGTTAAGATCAACGGCATTATCTACGACCGCAACTACAAGGGTATCTACTCGATCAAGGCTGGTAGCAGCGCTGACAACTCGTTCGCAAATCCCTGGTATGGTTCGTTCAAACAGGCTTACGATGCTAACAATACTGCCGGCGCAGCTGAGGACTTCTTCTTCAACGATATGTACTACAATGGTGCGCGTTACTACAACGAGCCTGACACTAGGTTCATTGGTGCCTTGAAAAAACTGGACAAAGTTACTATTACCCTCCAGAACAATACTATCAAGGGTCAGCTCACTGCTAACTACGCAAATCTTACCGTACAGAATGGTGCTATCGTACAGGAGAACGAGGGCAACGCTGTCATGTTGAAGAGCGCTAGTCACTTGATCTTGAAAAATATGACCCTTACTTCGAAGGGTGATAAGGGTGATAACGCAGCTATTTACACCACGAATGCTGCTAACGCTAGCGAACACGACCACCACAAGTTGGCTGGTAACCAGATGTTCCAGATTGACCTGCTTAACAGTACCGTCACCACCAACCGTGCTATCTACGCTAACCGTGGTACCTACGTTTACGCACAGGGATCGATCTTCAACAACATTGGCAACTGGGCTATCTACAGCAAAGGTGGTGCAAGCATTGTTCAGCTCGACGGCAATACCTTCAATGGTGTAGCTGGTGCTGCCAACGCCTCGGTTCTGATGGGTAAGAAGGGTGCTTCTTACGGTATGTCGCAGATCTTGCTTGGTGCAGGCAACGAGGTGGATAACAACGTTCACAACAATATGGCTAGTACCTACAAAGCAGAGGGTGATGCTGAGGTATTCGTTGACTACATCATTTCGATTCTTGCTCCCTCTGACAAAGTTGCTGCACGTCAGTATTAATTGATCCACAGTTCTTTGGTCACTCAGTGGCCAAAGAACTCCCTCTAAAAAACAGGGATACTTCTCAAAGGAGTATCCCTGTTTTTTTTCCCCTAAACACACTTCGGTCGGGTGTTCCCTCCGTAGCGTATAAATAGTCGTAAATATCGCTTCTATACAACTACTCTTCGGGATGAAGAATTTTACGCCTCTGCAAGCCTCTACTGCCCTCTGCTAAGGCACACTATATTGCTCCCTCTACGGTCCGTATATGTCCCTCTACGGCCCTTATACACCAACTCTTTTAGGCCACATCTACCCGATCCTATACAGCTCCCTCTGTCGGCACCGCCACCGCCACCGCTAACAGTCATTCAACTGCCTCCACAACACCCACAGCCGCCCCCGGCGAGAGATTAAAAAATCGCAGCCTTATTTATAAATAATTTTAATAACGCTGTATTACTTTTGAAGGAATTTTAACAAACTACGCTAAAATCGGCAAGCAAAAATTGTTTTTCTTAAAAATTAAAGGAAAAAATTAGGAAAAAATTTGTTTTTAGAAATAAAAGGGCTACTTTTGTAATGATGTTTTACGGGACCAAATCCCGTACCTCATTAACCTAACTAACCTAACCTGATGAAACGGGGCAGACGTGAGTCTTCCCCTTTCTTTTTGTTGTTATATGCAAGAAAAGCAACCTATAACAACTCTCCTTTTGCACCTTTTTGTTCTTTGCGACTTTTTATAAAAAGTCGCCCAAAAATTTTTCTCTTTGTACCTTTTGGTGGCAAAAGGTACCCAAAAGCCACTGCGATGCATTTCGGCGGGGCGTGAGCCATCGGTGGCTAAAACAAACGACCATAAAGGTCGGTGCACTACGGCACGTCTTTGTTTCTCGACGCCCCCGACACCTCCCGCCTACTTCCGCCTGCAATGCGGTCGCAGGATTTAATAAGATTAAGGTGCCCCCCAAAAAAAAAACGCAGAGAGCGAGTGGAATTTTGTACCAAACAAGAAGGCGAGTCCGCAGCATAGTAAACCTATGTGAGGAACTCGCCTTTCGCAGAGCGGTGCAAAATTCAACCGCTATATGCGTTTTTTATACGAAGGGAAGTTTAACAACCTCGGCCTTCAATGCTTTTTCGCGTACGATGACGGTAAGAACATTTCCAACAGTTGCAAACTCCTTGGGTACATAGCCGGTACCGATACCAACCTTCAAGCAAGGCGACATAGTACCCGACACGATGTGACGAATGGGGTTGCCCTCGGCGTCGCCAATGGCGTAGCCTGCACGAGGAATACCGCGGTCGATCATCTTCAAGCCCACAAGTTTACGGGTCAGGCCGCCAGCTTTGAGGCCCTCCATATACTCACGGTCGATGAAGTCTTTGCCGTCAACAAACTTGGTGATCCAGCCCAGACCAGCCTCGATGGGCGAAATGGTGTCGTCGATCTCGTGGCCGTAGAGGCAGAAACCTTTCTCCAAACGGAGGGTGTCGCGTGCGCCAAGACCGATATTTTTCAGACCAAACTCCTCGCCTGCTTTCCACAACTCGGCCCAGAGTTTGTCGGCATCCTCAGCTTTGATATAGACCTCGCAGCCACCCGAGCCGGTGTAGCCGGTGGTCGAGAGAATAGCGTCGCAACCGCCCACTTTGAGGGTCTTGAAGGTGTAGTAAACCATATCCTCCACGGGCTCGTCGCACATTTTCTGCACGAGTTTCATAGCCAAGGGGCCCTGGATAGCCAACTGAGCGGTCTCGTCGCTGGCGTTGAAGAGCTCTTTGCCGGGCTCCATACCGAAGGCTTTGCCCTGCTCGCACACGAAGGCCCAGTCTTTGTCGATGTTTGCGGCGTTGATGGCCAACAGATAGTTCTCCTCGCTGAAACGGTAGAGAAGGAAGTCGTCAACGATGCCGCCCTTGCCGTTGGGGAAGCAGGTGTACTGCACTTTGCCGTCGGTGAGAGCTGCCACGTTGTTGGTAGTGATGCGCTGCAAGAGGGCGGTAGCCTTGGGGCCTTTAACCCAGAGCTCACCCATGTGGCTCACGTCGAACACACCTACGGCCTCACGCACCCAGAGGTGCTCGGCGTTGATACCTGTAAACTCGATAGGCATATTGAACCCTGCGAAGGGAGCCATCTTTGCACCAGCCTCGATGTGATACTTGGTGAAGGGGGTAGTTTTGATGTTTTCCATCTGTGTTGTGTTGATTAGATTATTTTGGTATTTGTTTTATGGTTTTTGTCAAAAAAAACTTTTTGTTCCCCAAAGATACGAATTTGTAGTTAAAAAATACGAAAATTTTCGCTCCCGAATACAATTTCCAATAAAAATGTGTAAATTTGAGGGTGCTTTTGGGCGCATTAAATACGAAAGTTACTTTAACCTAATAACAAAAAACACAAACTTAAAACTAAAATCAGTATGAATGTACAGAATCTGATGGCCGAGTTGGAGCGCAAACACCCCGGCGAAAACGAGTATTTGCAGGCAGTTAAAGAGGTACTCGAGTCGATCGAGGAGGTCTACAACCAGCACCCCGAGTTTGAGAAAGCTAAAATCGTTGAGCGTATGGTCGAGCCCGACCGTATCTTCACCTTCCGCGTAACCTGGATTGACGACAAAGGCGAAGTGCAGACCAACTTGGGCTATCGCGTTCAGTTCAACGCAGCTATCGGTCCCTACAAAGGCGGTCTTCGTTTCCACAAAGCCGTAAACCCCTCGATGCTTAAATTCCTCGGCTTCGAGCAAACCTTCAAAAATGCACTCACCACCCTGCCTATGGGCGGCGGTAAAGGTGGCTCGGACTTCGACCCCGTAGGTAAATCGGATGCCGAGATTATGCGTTTCTGCCAGGCATTTATGTTGGAGTTGTGGCACAACATCGGTGCCGACACCGACGTTCCCGCAGGTGACGTGGGCGTGGGCGGCCGCGAGATTGGCTACCTCTTCGGTATGTACACCAAACTCGCTCGCGAGTACAACGTGGGCGTGCTGACCGGCAAAGGCCAGAACTGGGGTGGTTCGATCCTCCGTCCCGAGGCTACCGGTTTCGGCGCTCTCTACTTCACCGAGCACGTTTTGGCAAAAGCAGGCAAAGATATCAAAGGCAAAACCATCGCACTGTCGGGCTTCGGTAACGTAGCTTGGGGTGCCGCTACCAAAGCTACCGAGCTGGGTGGTAAGGTTATCGCCATCTCGGGTCCCGACGGCGTTTGCGAGATTCCTAACGGTATCACCGCAGAGATGATCGACTATATGCTCGAAATGCGTGCCTCGAACCGCAACAAAGTTGAGGATATGGCTACCAAGTTCCCCGAGGCTGCTAAGTTCACCCCCGGCAAGAAGGCTTGGAGCGTGAAATGCGACATCGCTCTGCCTTGCGCATTCCAGAACGAGCTCAACGGCGACGACGCAAAAGAGCTCTTGGCAAACGGCACCTGGTGCTGCTGCGAGGTTTCGAACATGGGTTGTACCCCCGAGGCTATCGCTACCTTCCAGAACGCCGGTATCCTCTTCGCTCCCGGTAAGGCTGTGAACGCTGGTGGCGTTGCCACTTCGGGCTTGGAGATGACCCAGAATGCTGCTCACCTCAGCTGGGCTGCACAGGAGGTTGATGACAAATTGCACTTCATTATGCAGAGCATCCACGAGCAGTGCGTTCGCTTCGGTCAGAAAGCCGACGGCAGCGTAGACTACGTTAAGGGTGCCAACATCGCCGGCTTCATGAAAGTTGCTCAGGCTATGTTGGAGCAGGGCGTTATCTAATAGACCTACGACATTTGTAAGTATTGGGGCGGAGTCGCAAGATTCCGCCCCTTATTTTTTATTCTGTACCTTTTTGTAGAAAGCTGCACCAGCTTTGTTCTTTGCGACTTTTTATAAAAAGTCGCCCAAAAATTTTTCTGAGATACTCGCTGCGCTCGTATCTCTTACACTCCATAAATTGCTGAATTGCGGTAATAATTCATTAAGGACCATGACAACTCTTCCACTAAGTTAGGGGAGGTGCTACGAAGTAGCGGAGGGGTATGCCCCAACTTTCAATTCTCAACTTTCAACTTTCAACTTATTGTACCTTTTGGTGGCAAAAGGTACCCAAAAG
>JAZQZS010000003.1:0-6685 GCA_045634145.1 Tidjanibacter sp.
CACTAAGAATTAAACTTTTTGAAAATAAAACACTATATTTGTTACTGAATTGCGGAATACGCAATTTTTTAGATGGCATTTAGGCTGTTGTTCTGTTAAGTAAAACGACCAAATTATAGTACAGACGGACAATAGGCACACTAAATGCCCACGCATCTATGCGTGGGTGTGCTTATGTCTGTATGGGTGCTTGGTCGTACCTTCTTAACAGTAAGCATTACCCACGTTTCTTTTTTTTGCTAAACGGTTGCCATTGGTTGATAGGATGCACAAAAGCACAATTACATGTTTAACTTAAACTTAAAAAACTATGGGTAAATATTTGGTTTCTTTGTTGGTTATCATTACAACCATCGCGTGCAGCAGATCTAATCTTGATGTGAATGGGCCGGTATATAATGTTTTGAAGCCTTCAAAGTACAACACCTTGCAATCAAGGTATACTTCTTTAGAAGATTTTGAAAATGGAACGTCAAAAGTGAAAAAACAGAATTATTGGGGGTTAATCAACACACAAGGTAAAGAGATATTAAAGACTGAGTATGATACTATTTATTCCTTGATAAATAATCACAGAATTGTACAAAAATCATCTAAATATGGATTGATTGATCAGAGTGGCAAAATTGTAATACCTTGCAAATATGATTCTTTTAAAGAATATCATACCAATGACACTTTTGCATTTCAATTGAATGGGAAGTGGGGATTTTTGTCGAGTAAGAATGAAATTAAAGTGCAATTTAAATACGATCAATTACATTATATTGGCGAGGAATTTTTTGTAGGGGAACTAAACGGACATCACGGTATGTTTGATTATAGTGATCAGACCATTATTATTCCCGAATACGATGATATTCTTTATCGTCCTTTCACTGACTCAAAGGTTTCTTTTGTAAAAAAAGGTGATAAATATGCAATTGTTAATTCTAAAAATGAAATTGTAACACGATGTGAATACCCATTCACCTTGCCATCTGGTGACTATATCACAATAAAAAACTATATCCATAAACGATTTTGTTTGATTTGTTGGGAAACTGGTGAGATTTTAATTCCATACAATAAGTATAGTGAGTTGGGGGATTGCGTAGATGGACTTCTATATGCGTGTAAAAATGAAACATATGGATATGTCAATCCTAACAATGAAATAGTTATTCCTTTCAAGTTTGCTGATGCGGAAGATTTTTCAGAAGGACTTGCAATGGTTGGAGTTGTTAAAGGTTCCCATACTACTTGGTGGGGAAGTTGGCCTAAAAAAGTTTATGGATTTATTGACAGTACAGGAGAGTTCGTAATACAACCCAAATTTGCAAATCAAGCACTTAATCCAGGTAATGGTTTCAAGGAAGGCTTAGCTGTAATGGGCGCTGATAATAGTAGCAATATATTTCCTGACAAATATGGGTATATTGACAAGACTGGCAAATGGGTAATATCTGCTAAATATACAGATGCAGACGATTTTTTAGATGGCGTTGCAATTGTACAAACGAACAAAGGGTATGGAGCTATAGACAAACAAGGAGAATGGATTGTTGAACCCGAGTATGATGACTATGATTATAGGGGATGGCACAAGGACAAGTTGGTTTTTAAAGACAAAGCTGGGGGAAAGTATGAATTTACATTAAATGGAGAAGCTTTATAATTTACATATTACTGATTCCTAAATTCTTACTATCCTTACGACAGGTAATGTTGGAGGGTCGTCATTCCACTACAGCTCTACCGTTTTAATCCTGCGACCGCATTGCAGGCGGAAGTATGCGGAAGATGGCGGGGGCGTGTGTTAGTCGGTTGACGGTTGACGGTTGACGGTTGACGTTTTCGGAGTCTGGGGGATGGATTGGGGCTATCGCCCATCAGGGGGATAGCAGAAAAATGATAGGGAGGGCAACGCTCAAACTTGTTTGAAGCGGGGCTCTCCCTATTATTTTTATATCAGCTGCCGACAAGGCAGACCTAATCCATACACAAGACTACGCCCAAGGCTACACTAAAAGTTTTTGCGGAGCTTTTTACAAAAAGCGACAAAAAATCAAAAAGCCGAAGGTCGGATTCTAATTGAGGTCGAGCAGGCCCTCGGGGAGCGAGAAGTGTACGCTCTTGCGCTCCTCGGAGAACTCCACAATGAAGTCGTCGGCTGCGGGAATCATCACCTCCCTGCCCTCAATCTCGATGATAAAGAGCGGATTCCACTCACTATCCTCGAAATCGACAATCTCGCCACTCTGCTCTACGCCCTCGAAGGTGGCCGTATAGCCCACCATATCTTCGAGGTAGAGTTCGTCGTCGTCATCGCCCTCTTCGTCGTCGTAGGGTTCGATGCCGAGCAGTTCTTCGGCCATACCCATATAGAGTTCTTTGCCTATGAGTTCGGCGGCGCGATAGGGAGTGTCGAAGTCGGCAAAGGCCCCCACGGCACCACGCTGACCCCTGCGCTCGAAGGAATCAAAAAATAGAGGAACCGCCAGCTTGTCGATAAAGACAAACAGCGGTTCCTCTGTTGTGAAGTCCGAAGGAAAGGTGTCGTAAAGGTTGATGGTCAGTTCGCCGTGAGTACCGAAACTCTTGCCAACTTTGGCTACTGCAAACTCTCTCATCGTTTTCTCCGTTGTTTGGTTGGGATTGTGGGCTTGATTGCTCCTGCCCTTTGTCCCACATTCTCCGAATACTCCTTTACTTCTGCCTTGTATCCTTGGAAGACTTGTGTGCTTTTATTGCCTCTGTGCGAGAGTTAAAGACTAAGCCTCCTCTGCGGGTGCCTCGGTAGCCTCCTCCTCAGCAGCCTCCTCAGCGGCGGCAGCAGCGGCAGCGGCTTTTTTCTCTGCTACTTTGGCAGCGATAGCCTCTTTGGTTTTGGTCTCCTCTGCGATAGCGGCTTTGTGAGCAGCTACTTTGTCAGCGGCGATTTTACCGGTTTTAGCGGCGATCTTAGCGTTTTTCTCCTCGATCCACTTGTTGAACTTAGCCTCAGCGGTAGCCTCGTCGAAAGCGCCTTTTGCTACACCACCCAGGAGGTGTTTTTTGTAGAGCACGCCTTTGTACGAAAGGATTGCGCGGCAAGTATCGGTGGGTTGTGCGCCTTTCTGCAACCAGTCGAGTGCTTTCTCGGCATTCAACTCGATTGTAGCAGGATTGGTATTAGGGTTGTAAGTACCAAGTTTTTCGATGAACTTACCATCGCGTGGCGCCCTGCTATCTGCGGCAACGATGTGGTAGAAGGCGTAACCTTTTTTACCGTGGCGTGCCAAACGAATTTTTACAGACATTGTGCGTAAAATTTAATTAGTTAATAATGTGTTGTTTGTGTGCTTTGTTGGGAAGTTGGCCCAAATCAGCCCGCAAAAGTACAAATAATTTCGGAAATACAAAATTACTCGACCAAAATTATTGATTTTTCGGCCTCTAACGACTTTACCTCGCCCACCGTTAGCCTCTGATTGAGGCTGCGCAGGGTGGAGGCGTTGCCACGACCAGCACCCTCGCCTACGGGCACCATTGCGGGCGAGTTCTTCAAGCCCCTGCGAGTGCCGTTCTTGGCAGCCACGCCCTCAGGCTCGGGGGTAAACTCGAACGAGTAGCCCGGCAGAGTGATGATGATTGTTTCGGCCGATTGGGTGTAGTTGTAGCCAACACCTTCCGCAGCGCTCAGTATATACCAAGGCTGAATTTGCAGCACACCCTCGCTCAACATCCTATTGGCATTGTTCGCATAATAGGCCAACTGCTTATCCCTCATTGGGTAGGTCTGGTAAGATGACGAACTATTCTGGGGGTGTTCGAGCACCAGCACGCTGTCGTTCTCGGTTTGATAGGTTGCCAATATGCCCGTATTGTGGGCATCGTAGCAGAGGTGGCGCACGGTTGCCCCCTCGGCATTCACCATCGGGTAGGCTGCCACTTCGAGGTAGGTGTCCCACTGTTTCGCACTCAGGGTGGGATGGTTCACCGCAAAATCTTTGTATGGATCCTCGATGCGGTAGTGAGCCCTGCCGTCGGCGGCCTGATAGATGTTCACCTCCGAGGCGTAGCGCTCAAACTCGCCATTGCCCCTTGCCTGCCACGAGCCGTCGTAGTACATACCCTTGCCCAGCAGAGTCCACTCGGTCTCGGGGGCCGTGGTGATGTTGTGGCGGATGAACGAGTAACCCTGGTCGGCATCCTCAAACCAGCCGAACACCACATACTCGGTCGAGGGGGCCAGGCCGATGATCGACTCGGTGTAGCCACCGTCGTTCAGATAGTCGAGGTAGCCGGTCAGGTAGCCGTAGTTGTGAACGAGTGCTGCATCCCTCAGCTCGTCGTTGCTGAGCAAGCCAAACTGAGCAGCGGGCAGACACGAGTAATAGGCCAAGGTGATGTTTGTGCCCTTCATCTCGAAGCAGACCTGAGTGTCGGGGCGCGCCTCGTCGAGCCTAACGGTCATAGCAATATCTTTGCACTCGCCCGCAGTGGGTGCGTTGTAGTCGATGCTGGTGTAGGCCGTCGAGCAGAGTTCGCCCGAGGCGTTGTAGCCCGACACCAACAGCGTGTAACCACCGCTCTGCGAGGGGGTGAAGGTCATGCTCAGATTTTTGTCATTTCCATTCTGTTCAACAGATACAACATCCATCATTCCCTGCTCGGTGGCAGCCATCACCACTTCGCGACAGGTCTCGTTGTTGATCTCCAACTTTTGGAAGAGGCAATAGCCAATCTGAGCCACGTCGCGGTCGGCATAGATGCCAAAATTGACAATCAGGCCATCTTCGCTGACCGAACTACTTGCACCCACCATCTCGTATTTACGGTCGCCAAACGAGCCACCGGGCAACACAAAGGTCAGTATGCCGTTCTGGCCGTCGGTGTTCAACATACCCACATTGGTAACATTGGGCACCAACAAGAGCTGCATCACCTTGCCTGCCGCATCTACGGCACGGTTGAAGGGTACTGCTCCCTCGGCATTGACGGTACGGATGTAGCTCCAATCGCCCCAAGTGCCATTGACGTTTATCTGCAAGCCCGTCTTGATAGAGGTCTCGGCGAGGGTTTCGATGTAGTTCCAACCATTGTAGAGCTTCTGCTCAGTTTGGAGAATGATGTAGGGCGAGGCCACATTGTCGGCCGACTCCGAGAGTGCGAACATATCGGGGTAGGACATGGCTGCCGTGCGAGCAATAGCCTTCATAGGGGTAAAGAAGATATAGCGGCCTTTGGCATCGGCCAACACATCTACGGGGTTCATCACACCCACAGCCCAACCTTCTACGACCATACCTCGGCCCAGATAGGTATCGAATTCGCCCACCTTGACGGGGCACATAGTGACATAGGGAGCGCCCTCGCCCTCGGTGGTGAGGGTAAACTCATACTCGGCATAGAGCCCCACTTTGGGCAGGACAACCTTCTCCACATCTGCGGTCAAACCCAAGCGCATAGCCGAGCAAATCAACTCGCCACCCAGCAGAGTGCCGTCGGCCTGGTTTACAATCTGAAATTCGTTCAGGTCGGCATAGATGGGCAGCAGAATCTTGCCCCACGAGCCATCTTCGTTCTGTTCGAGCACATACTCATCCTGGCCCACAATCACCTTGTAGCCCTTCTTTTCGGGCACTACGGGGTCGCCACCGCCATTACCTCCGGGCTGATCTTTGAACTCCACGCTCTCGTCGGCGCTCCAATCGTTCACGATAGCGTCGAACGAGGTAGAGATGCTCTCGGGAGTGAGGGTTACGGTAATCTGACGCTTCTTGGCTATACCAAACGAGATAGCCTCCGAAGCCTCAAAGGTGTATTGCTTGCCGCTTGCGGTGGTGATAGCCACCTTGGGAGTTGCGCTCTGGGCGGGGATAATCAACACAAAGGTGTTGGTAAAGCCCTCGGTGGGAGTAGCCTGCTCACCCGCCTTGATGGTGCCATAGTCGCCGGTAGGGCCGGAGGTTATGAGCGAGTAGGTCAGGTTACCCCTCACGCCATCGAGGTAGACATCTTCAATTTCCTCGCCTGTCTGGTTATTCAGGTCGATTACCACCTTCGAGAGCAGGTGGTTAAATTCGAGCCTTACGGCCTGATCGGTGGGAGCCACACCCTCTTTGTAGGCACCCATAAGGTCGGAGGCGGTGTAGCCTGCGTGGGTAGATTGGTCGCTCTTGACGCAGAAATCCACACCCTCAAAGAGCACTTCGCTTGTGGTAGTACCGCTAGTGTAGGGATAGAGGGCCATAAAGCTGCTCACCTGGTCGCCCTCGTACCACTTGTACTCCTGGTCGCCCACAAAGCCGCCATCGCCCTTAGTAAACTTGCCATTCACAATCCACGACTCCATCGACAGTAGCACCTCTGCAAAGTTTTCGGGCGTAAGGTTCTGAAAACCTACACCTTTAATACCAAAGAGTCCAAACGAATCGCCCTTTTCAAAGGCGGTGTCGGTAGCCCTTGTAAAGCCACCTGCGGGGACTGCATCGACCTTCAAGAGAGGTCCGTTGCCCGTGGTTATGCCGTTTGGTCCTTCGGGCGTGACGCACGAGAATGTCAGCACCACCAGCGCCAACATCCACAAAAGTTTGGTCAAGTTTTTCATATCACACACAGATTAGAGTGTTAGTATATTAAGGTTATTTTGGTCTTTGATTCGGGAGCCCGAACTGCCCACTTCGGGAGCCGACAGAGGGTCCGCCTGTTGTAAAGTTAG
>JAZQZS010000004.1:0-2245 GCA_045634145.1 Tidjanibacter sp.
TTTTTTGTGGCACTCTCTTTGTTATGGTTTCGTCGAATAATTTCTACACCTATGAAGACGAAACACCTTCTCTCGATTGCGCTCCTGGCCGCTGTGGTCGGTTTCGGGAGCTGCCAAAAGGAGCCGTCCGACTCGTCGCTCAGCGATGAGTATCTGGTCTACACGGCTTATGATCAGCAGGCCGACTTCACGGCTCTTGCGACCTATTATCTGCCCGACAGCATCTTGCTCATCGGCCCCGAGGCGGAGGATGTCCAGGGGCGCAAGGAGGCCAAGTATTGGAAGGATGCCAATGCGCAGGCGCTGATTGGGGCGGTGGCGGCGGCCCTCAATGAGCGGGGTTATGAGCGCATCACCGACCCCCTCGAACGCCAGACGGCCGACTTCGGTGTGCAGATGAGCTATGTGGAGGAGACCACCCTCTTTGTCGGCTACAACAACCCCTATTGGTGGGGCTATTACCCCTACTATTGGGATCCGGGCTACTGGGGCTCGTGGTGGGGTGGTTGGTATTACCCCTTCCAGACCTATTACAGCTACACGACCGGCTCGCTCCTGACGGAGGTGGTGGATCTGACCGATGACGAGCGTTCGGATCGCAAGCTCCCCGTGTTGTGGAACAGCTACATCAGTGGTCTGTTGCGCGGTGGTAAGCTCATCGACATCAACGAGGCGGTGGAGGCCGTCAATCAGGCATTCACCCAGTCGCCCTATTTCAAGAAATAACCTTAAAGACGAATTCCTATGCGAAAATTATACTTCAAACTCGCCGCATCAGCCCTGCTCCTTCTGTTGGGCTTTGGTAAGGCTTCGGCCCAGCTGTTGCCCGATGCCTACTTCAACATCGATTGGCAGCTCGGGATGCCCTTCTCGAACGACTTTGCCAAGAAGACCTCCGGCTGGGGGATGAACTTCGAGGGTGGTTACTTCCTCACGGACGAGATCACGATAGGCGGTTTTCTGAGCTATCAGACCGCCTTCAAGAGCTATCCGCGTGAGACACTCCAATTCTCCGATGGCAGCGCCCTGACCACGAGTCAGAAGCATGCCCTCTTCCACCTGCCCTTTGGTGTGGCTGGACGTTACAACTGGCTCAAAGAGTCGATCTTTCAACCCTATGTGGGGTTAAAGCTTGGTGCTTCGTATGCCCAGATCAGCTCCTATTACTACATTTACAAGCAGTATAAGGACACCTGGGGCTTTCACCTGCAGCCCGAGGTGGGTGTCTCGATCTTCCCGCGACCCGACATGCGCTTCGGTTTCCATGCGGCACTCTACTACAGCTATTCGACTAACCAGGGCGATCTTTTGACCTACTCGCTCAATGGCATCAACACCCTGGGATTCCGCTTCGGTATCTCGTTCTGACGGGCTACCTCGAGGCTCCTCATATTGTCGGACGGAGAGAACATTTTGTTCTTTCCGTTTTTTGTCGTATATTTGCACCATCATAAGCGACCAAATCGTGGATCTGTGGGTCGCACTTTCATCAAAAAACAATAACACACCTCATTCCGACGGGCTGTCGAAGGCCTCTATGGGTATGCTGTACCCATCGCTGTTCTTTGACATATTCGGCAGCCTCTGGAGCATTTGTTTCACTTTAAATTTTGGTGTGTTATGAAAAACAACAAAACAAACTACCGCCTGGTGGCGCGCATGAAGGGTGATTCGCTGACGATTGTTCGCGAGGAGATGAGCCGTTTGGCTGCTCTCTACGATCGTCGTGTCGATGCCCTCTATCGAAACGAGCGAAACGAAGACAGACGAGCTCACCTCGCCTCGGTCGAAATGGAGCGCAAGGGAGATTTCCTCTGGGCGTGCGGTGCCAAGGTGTCGGCCATTCGTGCCTACATCGAGGCTGCGGAGCTGGCGCTAGATGGCAAGTACTACGATTCGGGTGCTCACCATCGTCCCGCCGATGCGCTCTATCAGCGTTCGCGCGAATTGGTGCGCAAGATTCGTCAGTGCGCAGCGACTGATCGTCGTCTTGCGGAGTTGGTGCAGGGTGATCGAGCCCTGGCTCGACTTCTATAAAGATAAGCGGGTCATTCGACAATTTGGAATGACCTGCTTTCTTTTGATCCTGATAATAAGCCGTTTCCGGAATTTAACCAACAAAAAAAAGGCGACCATTGTTTCACAACAGGGTCGCCTTGATTAGGTTAGTTAGGTCAATGAGTGTGGGGAATTCCCACTTTTGTGTGACAAAGGTAGCAACTTTTGCCGATATTCCAAATCTTTT
>JAZQZS010000005.1:0-172410 GCA_045634145.1 Tidjanibacter sp.
GATGGAAGTAGGCCGCGCCTTTAAGCGCCGCATTGCCCGGGAGAAGAAGAAACAGGAAAAAATTGATCTGGCACCGGCAAAGAACAGACAGCCCCAGGTTGGCAAGATCCGATATAATAATATGAAATCTGCCATGGCAGAGGAGATGTTGCTGGCGCTGTGGGGCTATATGAGCGACAAGCTCAACATCCCCGTGGCCGACCTGACCAAAGAGAGTGTGCGCGAGCGTCTGGCCCGCAAGGGTGTTGAGGCCGAGGACATCGAGCAGTATGTGGCCGTCATCAGCGACTGTGAGTATGCTCAGTATGCTCCCTCGGGTAGCGGACACATGAAGGATGCCTACTTGGTGGGTGTAGAGATTATCTCCAAGTTGGAGGCGGTTATTAACAAGTAAACAGAGAGGTGTGTATGCAGAGATATAATTTCACAAGACGTTTTGTGATGCTGGTGGTGGCGTTGGTGTCGCTGGCCGGCAGTGTTGTGGCCGCTTCGGAGGTGCAGACCGAGGAGCAGTGGAGTAGGGCCAAGACGCTCTACACCGCAGGCGACTATAATGGAGCTGTGGCCGCCTACGACTCTATCGTAAACGAGGGCCTGGTGAGCACACGACTCTTCTACAACCTCGCCAACGCCTACTTCAAGGCGGGTAAGTTGGGCGAGGCTATCCTCTACTACAACAAGGCCGCCAAACTCGACCCCAACGATGAGGACGTGGCTTACAATATGGCTTACGCCCAGAGCTTCGTTAAGGACAAAATCGAGAGCGTTCCCACCTCGGGTGTGGCCCGTGTGACGGCTGCCGTGGGCGACGTGATGAGTCCCGACTGTTGGGGTGTGGTGTCGCTGGTGATGTTGGGCCTTGCGCTGCTGTGTGCATCGCTCTATCTGTTGCTGGTGCGTCGCTCGGCCCGTAAGGCATCGTTTGTGTGCGCTCTGGTATTTGCTGCGCTGACTCTGGTGGCGGTGGCCTATGGCGCTGCCGAGCGTCGTGATCTGCTCTCGGACGGAGAGGCTATTGTGCTCTCGTCGGCTGCGGCAGTGAAGAGCTCGCCCGAACGTAGCAGCAAAGATATCTTCATCCTCCACGAAGGCACCAAGGTTGAGGTGCTCGACGAGTTTGGCTCGTGGCGCGAGATTCGCATTGCCGACGGCAACAAGGGGTGGATTCAGAGCTCGGCAATAGAGGTTATATAAGTCGACCGTCGACCGTCTTTAAGGAGTTTAAGGAGATTAGGGAGTTTTTTATAACTCCTATAATTCTCAACTTCCAACTTTCAATTTTCAATTCTCTCGTATGTCTAAGTTATTGAATGATGCAGTAGGAGAACTCTCCAAACTTCCCTCGGTGGGCCGACGCACAGCACTCCGCTTGGCGCTCCACCTGCTCCACGAAGAGCCCTCGGAGGTGGCCGCCTTGGCCGAAGCACTTGTGCGCTTTCGTAGCGAGGTGAAGTTCTGTTCGCGTTGCAACAACCTCTCCGACGAGGATGTGTGTCCCATTTGTCAAGACCCACGTCGCGACCGCACAACCATCTGCGTGGTCGAACAGGTGGGCGATGTGCTCTCCATCGAGAAGACACAGCAGTACAACGGCCTTTACCACGTCTTGGGAGGCATTATTTCGCCAATGCAGGGCATCGGTCCCAGCGACTTGAAGATAGATATGCTGGTCGAGAATATCGCTCGTGGCGAGATTAAGGAGGTTATTCTGGCCATTGGAGCCACCGTGGAGGGCGAGACCACGCTCTTCTATATTATGCGTCGCTTGGCTCAATTTCCCGACCTGCGTATCACCAAGATTGCCCGCGGTATTGGTGTGGGCGACGAGATTGAGTACGCCAACGAGCTGACCATTGCCCACGCGCTCCACAACCGTATCACGGTCGATAGAGATTAGCCCAAAGGCGTAGAAATAACAAAGGCTCCCGCGACGTTCGTGGGAGCCTTTGTTGTATGGTTATGTGACGATTAGAATCGGTAGCCAACGGTAATGCCGTAGGAGATAAAGCGGGTCTCGTCGGCAATACGGTTGTACTCACGCGAGCGGAACTGATTCTGATACCTCAGGTCGATAGACCAGTTTTTGATGTCGGCACCAATGTCGCCAGTCCAGCCCCAAGGGTCGCGACGAATAAGGTCGGCAACCTCGCTCTGGTAGCCGTTGTCGGCACCTTTGAAGTTTGTGTTGGCCTTCTCCACGCAGTTGATGGTGTAGCTGGGGCCCCAAGCACCACGCAGGGTGATATCTTTGTTCAGTTTATAACCGCCACCAATGAGCAGTGGGAGGTTCACTACGCCCGAAAAGGCACTCTGACCTGCACCGGCATAGATGTCCATAGCCCACAGAGCGTCGAGCTGCATATAGAGCACCACGGGGGTACGTTTGATGGGCAGCAGTCCCCTGAGGTAGCCACCCAGCTGAACACCCACGTTGGGGGCCCACAGAAGGCTCTTGATGTCGGAGGTGTTGGTTACAACGTTCTGATAAGGCATCGAGATACCCGCCTTGGGGCCGCACACGAAGTACTGCTTACGCTCCTCGCGAGCCTTCTCGTAGTTCTGAGCCACGGCTGACGAGGCCACTGCCAACAGTGTCAATATGGTGATAAGAATCTTTTTCATCGCTATCTAATATATAAATAGGTGTGTTGTGTCGTTACTCTCTCTCTCTCTGGGGTTGGGGCACTACTCTTCGAGTCGCCAGTTGGTAAATGGAATGGGGCCCGACGCAGAGGCGCGTGTTGCGGCCTGATCGAAAGTGCTCTCGTCGTAGTTGTGCTCGAAGTAGGTCATCTTGGTGCTGGTGTTCATACCGTCCCAGTAGCCTACAAAGTTGGTGGCACGGACACCGTCGAAGTCGAAGATAGCCCAAGCACACATTGTGGCAACCTTCACGAGTGCACCGCTGGCGTTCTCGTCGATCTTCTCGGTGGTAACCACCAGAGGGCCCTCGCCGTCGGTACCGGCAATAAGGCGCAGAATCTGTGTGCGCTCGGCATTGTAGTACCAGAGGGTGTCGTTACGGAATGCGTTTACCCTATCCTCGGTCTCCATATCCTGGTGGTCGTAGTCGCTACCGCTGAACGAGAGGGTCTGTGTTTCGGGGTCGAAACGGCCCAACAGACGGGGACGGGGCAGACCAAACCAGTTGCTGGCAACGTACTGATACTTGCCCACCTTGTCCAGACGGAGGTAGAACTCGCCGGCAGCCTCGTTGGTGGCATCTGCCAGAGGGGTGTACTCGGTTTTGTAGTAGGGAGTTTTGATGCGGGGGGCATACTCATCGTCCACGATGGTGAGCACGCTCTCGGTGTAGTCGCCAATGGCAGCACCCTTGGCCGCTACCATCTCGAACTTGATTTCGGCAGTCTCGCTTTGGAGGAAGTCGTTGTTGATGATGCTGAAATAGAGCTTCTTGTTGTACTCTTTGTAGGTAACCTCGATGCCGCTGATGAGGGCGGTATTGTCGTCGAGATACTCCACGGTGTAGCTCTCCTCGTCACCACGGTCGAAGGCGATGAGCTGTTTGAGAGTCATCGGGTTGCCCAGATTGTCTTTGCCGGCCTTGTAGGTTGCCTTTACGTCTACCACCACGGGGAAGCTCTCTGGTGTATTGAGCTCCATAAGTCCGATGTAGCCGTAAACCTGATTTTCGGCATAGCCGTAGGTTTTGGATGCAAACTCCACGGAAGACTCTTTGGGTTCGGGGTTGCAGCCCACCACTGCGGCCAACACCCCTGCGAGTACTACTATTAAACTGAGTCGTTTCATTTTATGCTTGTTGTTTTTCTCTTTTTTATTCCGTTTTTCGGGGGCTTCGAGGGTGTCCGTAGGACACACCTCGCCCACATCCTGCAAAGATAACGTATTTTATCAGAAATTAGTGCACTACGGCCGTCAAAATTTTACATGGCAACCGCCTGACAGTATTGTTCATACTTTTCGACCACCCTGTTGGTGTAGGCCAGAGTGATGGCCCAATCCCTGAAACGGCCAAAGCGGCAGTCGCTTGTGGCCAGCCACTCGCTGTCGCCCATATTGCGCATCATTCCGCTCACATCGGCCCACGAGCCCTTGTCGCCACCCTCGGCCTCGACCAATCTCTGGGCCTCCATGGTGCGGGTAATGCCGCAGTGGTAGCTCGCAACCACAATGGCCGCCTGGTCAAAGTTGCAGGGTTGATTGCCAAAGCCCAAGGCTCGCGAATACTTGCGTACCAGCTTGGCTGCCAACAAGATATTGGTGTGGGGGTCGCTCAGGTCGTGTCCTACCATATCGAACTCCTCGGCCACCACGGGGGTCACCTGCATAAGTCCCACGGCACCCGCCTCCGACACCAGGTCGTTGCGGAAGTTCGACTCGTAGCAGGCCATAGCCGACAGCAGTCGCCAATCGACGCCCACCTTCTCGCTGATGGTGCGAATCTGGTCGTCCCACACCGAGATTCCGCCCACAACACGGGTGGGTCGGTATTTCAGCTGTGTGAAGCGTTCGTCGATAGATGTGGGGCCAAAGTAGAGCTCAACGAGCGATGCGTAGTCGTCGGTGCAGGCAAAGTCGCGCAGCACTGCTCCGAACGACCTTTTGAGCCTCATATCCCTGAAAATCAGGCTCACATCCACACTCTCGTCGAATACGGCCACTTGGTGCAGACCTCGGTACAACACCTCTACCAGCTCGGCCTCGCTCTGCTCGCAGATGATGGCGTCGCAACCTCCGCGGAGCAACTTACGAGCCATACTGTCGCCATCGCAGATGGTGGTGTCGATTTTGGTCACTCCGTCGTTGTTCAGGTCGGCAAACGAGGCGGTGTGGCGGAAGCCCAAGTCGGTAGCCACCCTCTTGCCACGGCACAACTCGGTGGCCGAAAGGGTAGTGTCGGCCCTCTGCCACGAGGGGGTCATCACCACATAGCGGGTGGTGTAGAGTTTTTCGGAGGGGTAGCGGTGGAGCTCCACTCGGTTGGCGGTCATAATGGTAGCCACGTCGATACGGCCGCTATCGAGCCCCGCCTTGATTTGGTCGATAGGCTCTCCGGCGCTCAGTGTGAGGGTTTTGTCATACCTGCGTGCCATAGTGTCGAGCAGGTCGGCCGCAAAGCCGTAGTGCTCGCCGCCCACAACAAAGTAGCCGGCAACTTGACGGCTCATTGCAAATCTGAGCTGGCCGCCACGTTCGACATAGTTTTCGGCACATCCGTCGGCCAAGACGAGTGCGCACACTGCTCCAATAGTGAGGAGGATATGTCCTCGGAAAAGTTTTCTTCTAATCATCAAAATACCACGAGAAACCGTATTTCAGCAAAGCGCGGTTGTAGGGGTAGTAGGGAAGTGAGTAGGAGGCTTTGAAGTTCTCGAAAAGATTTTCGCTTGCGTGTTGATACTGTACAAAAATGCGCATAGTCTTCCACTTGGCAACCAAGAACACATTAGCGTAGGGGTAGTCGCCAACCAGAGCTTCGCGCTGGTTATAGAATGTCATAGTCGCAGGGTTGTAGCCCTGTGCGTAATAGGGGGTGTTGTACCAGGCGTCGAGGCCGACCTTCACGGTGAGCACATCTTTGACGGGCTGGAATTGGTAGAAGTACGACAGATTGGCCGCAACGGTGGGTACGGGAGCCACACTCTGGTCCGAGCTGTACTGCAAGAGTATTCGGTGGTTGAGGTGGAGTCCGCCAAAGGTCAGATCCTCACGGATGTAAAGGCCCGTAACGCTCACAGCGGCAGCCATTTGTGAGGGGGTGCCGTCGGAGCCGTAGTAGACGTTGTTGCCAAGCACGGTTTGCAGGAAACCTATCTGGGTGCCGAACTGGGGAATCCTTAGCGAAACCTCCAAGTCGGTACGATTCTGCTTTTTGAAATTGTTCTCCCACGCAAAGTGGTTCGAGAAGTAGTTCTGCGACCAATACGAGGCCTCTTGCAACTCGAAACCAAAGCGACCCGAAAGAATTATGGGCTGCTCCTTCCAATAGAGGTACATATTGGCGTCGGCATCGACACTCAGGTCGCTCGCACGGTAGCCCGCCAGATTGTAGCGCATAAAGCCGTGCCAATCGAGGTATTTGCCCACCTTGCCCTGTGCGTCGGCATAGGCGTAGTAGCTGTTGAACTTGTTGGTCTGGTAGCCGCTCAGGTAGTCTTTCAGTCGGAACTGCATATAGGTGTAGTGATCCCAGCCGATACCGCCGTCAATGGTGCCTATGACACCCTCGCGGTTGTAGGGTTGCAGCTGCACAAAGAGTCGGTTGGTCAGCAGCGATTCCGAGAGCGAGTCGTTACTCTCCGTGGGACTTACGTACCAGTTGTCGTAGAAGTTGCGTGTTGCCACTACTCGGCCCTGGCGGTCGGTGATGTTGTAGGTGGTACCGCGGTAGGTGTCGGTGTAGTTGCGGCTCCACTTGTTGTAGGTGATCGAGTGACCAACGTAGAAGGCGGTGCGGTCGGCCATAGTGAAGACGCTGTCGGTCATCGGCACGAGGGGCACACCATAGCTCTGCACGGCATAGAAGCCGAAGTTGTCGGCCTTGTTGAGTGCGTCGGTCATCTTCATAGGCATACCTGCGGCCGACTCGTAGAGGGTGTCGGTCAGGTGCCAAGGCTCCACCAGACCACCATTCTCGCGCTGAGAGATGGTGTTGCTCACCACTCCCGCGTGCATCGAGTAACGCTTGCCGGTGTGGTAGATGGCGGCCGAGAAGTCGGTCACCTTACCTCGCTGCCAGTTGTAGATACCTCGCGAGTGGTAGGTGTTGTATGTGAGGTTGAAACCCGTCGAGGGGGTAATGTTCTGTGCGTGCATCACCTTCAAGCTCTCCTCGGCATACTTCTTTTGGCCTGCGGTTTGGTAGGCAAAGATGGTGTAGGGGCGCTTGTTGTTGTAGTGACGTGCGTTCTGGGGGGTAATCAGATAGGCGTAGTAGCCATCCGTGAAGGTAAAGTCGTTGCCGTCGGGTCTGCGGAAGTAGTTTAGCGGGGTAGAAACGCCACCCAAGATGCCCACATTGGCGTCGCCCACATCCTCACGCATAAAGGGATAGTCGCAGTTGAACTCGCCCAGCAGGGTGTCAATCTCGCCCATTCTGACGTGGTTTACATAGGTGTCGGCCACCCACACGGAGTGTTTGCGGCGGCGCACCGAGTCGTCGAAGAAGTAGGACTCCAAGGGCATAATAACCTTCACCTTTACCGAGTCGGCCTGCTCCTCTTTGATGATGGGGTTGCCGTTTTCGTCGAGCTCCACCTCGCCCTGATAGGGGTTGTTCTGCATATTCTGCATAGCCTGAGCCTGGGCTATGGGGTCGCGCACATCGAGTGCGTCGAAGCTCTGGGCCTCGGCAGTAGCCAAGCTACCCGCCAGCAGTGCCCACACTATGGCCACAACCCTAACGAAGATATGTTTTGCCTTGACACTCATTGCTTATTTTTGCTCTTTGGTTTGGCTTTTGTAGGCCAAAGTGCTAATTACAGACGTAAGAATGTAGAGAATTATTATGTACCACAGCGCACCGAGACCTCCGATGAGCAGCACCACCAGCGCAGCGACAAGGAAGATGTAGCGCAGACGGTTGGTCCTGTCCTTGATGCTCAGCCCTTTGAATTTGAGCGAGAACATACGGATGGGGCTGATGAGCAACCAGCCGCACACCAAAGCGATGACCATAATGTGGATGTTGCTAAGGGCGATTGCTCCCTCGGCAGTGGCCCAAGCGAGCGAGCCCACGGCAATGGCACAAGCGGGGGTGGGCAGACCGATGAAGTTCTCGTGCTGCTCGTCGTCGATGTTGAACCGTGCGAGCCTGAGGGCCGAGCAAGCCACCACGGCAAGGCACACAAGCCACCACCAACCTTTGCCACCTGCGTCGTTGTACATAGCCACGAGGATAAGCGTGGGGGTGAGTCCGAAGCTGACCATATCGGCCAGCGAGTCGAGCTGAACGCCGAGTGCCGAGTACTGACCCGTCAGTCGTGCGGCCAATCCGTCGAGGAAATCAAAAACGGCCGAGGCCAAAATCAGCAACAAGGGTATTTTGAGGCTCACCATTTCGGGCGCCCAGATGTGGCTCACGGTGCACACGGCAGCGATTGCACCACACATAAGGTTGCACAAGGTGATTATATTTGGCAGTGTAAAATACTTAACTTTCATCTTTCGCGTTAAATAAAACAACTAAATAATTGGCAAAGGTAGTAAAATTTCGTACTTTTGCCCAAAGTAAACCCTAAAACATTCGTTTTATAATGAATAATAACCACTATTGCGTCATTATGGCGGGTGGCGTGGGCAGTCGTTTCTGGCCCATTAGTCGCCACGACAAACCTAAACAGTTTCTCGATGTGCTCGGTACGGGTAAGAGTTTTATCCGCACAACCTTCGAGCGCTTTGCCCACATTATCCCCGTGGAGAACATCTTTGTGGCTACCAATACCGCCTACCGCGATATGGTCTTGGCCGAGATTCCTGAGCTGAAAGCCGATCAGGTGCTCTGCGAGCCTCTGGGCCGCAATACCGCCCCCTGTATCGCCTATGCCGCAATGCGCATCCGCAGCATCAACCCCAATGCCGTGATGGTGGCCACCCCTTCGGACCACTTCATATCCAACGAGATACACTTCTGCGAGGTCATTCAGCAGTGCCTCGACTTTGTGAGCGAGAAGGAGTCGCTGCTGACCATCGGTCTGCAACCCACACGCCCCGCTACGGGCTACGGCTATATTCAGGTGAACAAATACGTTGCCGAGGGCAAGTTTAACCAGGCCAAAACCTTCACCGAGAAGCCCAACCGCGAGCTGGCTCAGGTGTTTGTGGCAAGTGGCGAGTACTTCTGGAATTCGGGTATCTTTGTGTGGCGAGTGCCCACAATCTTGAAGGCCTTCGAGGAGTTCCAGCCAGAGACCTACCAGCTGCTCGACTCTATCAGCGACCACTACGGCACCCACACCGAGCAGGAGGCCATCGATCGCGTATATCCCGAGTGTCGCGGCATCTCGGTCGACTACGGCATTATGGAGCGCTCGGACAATGTGTGGGTGCGTTGTAGCGACCTCGGTTGGAGCGATATCGGCACCTGGGGCTCGCTCTATCAGTACGCCTCTAAGGACGAACACGGAAACACTTACAGCTCAGATACTTTTACCTTTGATACGGAGAACTGCGTGATTAAGACTCCCGAGGGCAAAGTGGCCGTAATCGAGGGCCTCAAAGACTACATCGTGGTCGACACACCCGATGTGTTGATGGTGTGTCCCAAGAGCGCCGAGCAAAACATAAAACGCTATATCGAGACCGTCAAATTCGCCAAGGGCGACAAGCACGTTTAGTGACGAGTTGAAAGTTTAGAGTTGAAAGTTGAAAGTTTTTTCTGCTCTAATCTTTAATGTCCTTCGTGTGTAGCAAAGGAATGTAGGAGATACGAACGAAGTAAGTATCTCAGAAAAGTTTTTTGCGGAGCTTTTTTACAAAAAAGCGACAAACAAAAACCCCAAAAAGAAAAAAGTGATAGAGAAACTTTATGACATCTTTGTGCGCTCCGAGGGAGTGCAGACCGATAGCCGAAAGGTGCGCCAGGGCGAGATTTTCTTTGCCCTGAGGGGCGAAAATTTCGACGGCAACAGCTATGCCGCCTCGGCCCTCGAAAAGGGTGCGCTGGCTGTCGTGGTGGATAATCCCGCGGTGGCTGTGGATGACAGATATATTGTTGTGGATGATGTGCTTAGCGTGTTACAACAGCTGGCCCACCACCACCGCTTGCAGTTCTCTATTCCGGTTTTGGCCATTACGGGTACGAACGGCAAAACTACCACCAAGGAGCTCACCTCGGCGGTCATTGCTCGGGGCTTTAATCTGCTCCGTACCGAGGGCAACCTGAATAACCATATCGGTGTGCCGTTGACGCTGTTGCGCCTGAGGGCCGAGCACACCTTTGCCATTGTTGAGATGGGCGCTTCGGCACAGGGCGAGATTGCTCTGCTGGCTCAGATTGCTGCGCCCACCTGCGGAATTATTACCAACATTGGCCGTGCCCACTTGGAGGGCTTTGGGGGTGTTGAGGGCATCCGTCGCGGCAAGGGCGAGTTGTATGACTTTTTGGCCCAAAACGGGGGCCTTGCCTTTGTGCGTAGCGAGGATGAGGTGCTGACCCAAATGGCGGCCGAGAGGGAGGGTTTGAAGTGCTGTTTTTATGGTACGTCGCTGGCCGAAAATATAGAGTCGAAGCTCGTCGGAGAGTACAACAAATTCAACATCGCTGCGGCCATTGCCGTGGGCCGTTACTATGGCATTTCGGAGCGCGACAGAGCCGAGGCTGTGGCTGCCTACGAGCCCTCGAATAATCGTTCGCAACAGACTGCTACCGAACGAAATATGCTCACAGTGGATTGCTACAACGCCAACCCTTCGAGTATGGCTGTAGCTATTGCAAATCACGCCACAAGCGGGGCCGAAAATCACCCCACTAAGGTGATGATTTTGGGTGATATGTTGGAGCTCGGAGAGTGGAGTGCCGAGGAACACAAAAATATCGTAGACAAAGCCCTCGCAACCGATGCCCGCAGGATACTCCTCGTGGGTGCCAACTTTGGCCAAACTCCCCAAACAGATGAGCGCATCGAGCGCTATGCCGACACCGCCTCGCTGGCCGAGGTTTTGACTGCCGAGCCTCTCGGTGGAGCCTTCGTGTTGGTCAAGGGCTCGCGCGGCATTGGCCTCGAAAAATTGCTGCCGTTGTTGTAGACGTCGACCGTCAACCGACCTATAATTTTCCATTTTCAATTTTTCATTTTCAATTCTTTTCGTATCTTTGTCTGTTTTTGTGCGCGTATATGCGTGCGTATGTGTAGACCCAACAGACGGATTAAAGGATAAATGAAGCACTCAATCTTTTGTAAACGAATAAGTAGCACCCTTCGCAGAGGGGTGGTGGTGCTCTGTCTGCTCCTGTCGGCACTCTCGGTGTCGGCCCAGGAGTGGGAACTCCGACAACTCAAAGGCAAATATCTCGAAGGCGAACTCACCCCTGCCGAAAAACGTGGCAAGTGGGGCTTTGCCGACGAGAAGGGCCGCATCGTAATCAAAAATATCTTCCAATCGGTTACCCCCTTTACCGACTCTCTCTCCCGCGTGGATTTTGAGGGGCGCTGGGGTGTGCTCCGTCGTGATGCAACCTACCTTATCGAACCTCGCTACGACACCATTGCCCCCTTTGTGAAGGGTAGTGCTTGGGTGAAGAGTCAGGGCAAGTGGGGCGTGGTTAATACGGCCGGAGTGGTGGCCTTCGAGCCCCAATTCGACGCTCCCGTAGAGTGGCAGGCCGACGACTCTGCCTGGGTGGCCCGTGAGGGTAAGTGGGGACTTATCGACCGCGAGGGTGTGGTGCTTTTCGACTTTGTGGTAGAGGGCGAGCCTCAGTTCGAGGATGGCCGTTGCTGGGCCCATTGGGAGGGCAAGTGGGGCTTGGTGCGTAGCGATGGCGTGGTGCTGTTCGATGCACTGCTCGACCGCAAGCCCGACTTCTTCAACGGCATAAGTTGGCAGAGGTGGAACGAAGGTTGGGGCGCTGTAACCCCCGATGGCCGAGTGGTCTTTGAGCCTCTGATTGACGAGATGCCCCTCTTTGAGGAGGGAGTATCGTGGTCGAAATGGAACGACGGATGGGGTGCGGTGCGCTACGACGGAACGGTGGTATTCCAACCCGTGTTGAGCGCGGCTCCCAACTTCGATAATACAACGGCGTGGGCTCAGTGGAATGGCCGCTGGGGTGCTTTGCGCAGGGATGGTAGCGTGGCCTTTGAGGCTGCACTCGATGAACAACCTCTCTTCGACCAAGGCGAAGTGGCTTGGGGACGAAGTGGTGGCTTTTGGGGTGCGGTGCGCAAGAGCGGAGAGGTGGTATTTGACTTTGTGATAGAACAAAGGCCTATGTTTGAGTATGGCGACCTGGCTTGGACACGATGGAATGGTCGTTGGGGTGCCGTTCGCAGGGATGGCACTGTGGTCTTTGATGCCGTGATAGAATCACGTCCTATTTTTGGCGACAACGGCATTGCGTGGGCCTATTGGAACTCGCGCTGGGGTGCTGTGCGCAGCAGTGGCGAGGTGGTTATGAACCCCACGCTCGACGACAGACCCGTGTTCGACGGCAGAAGTGTGGCTTGGGTAAGCTGGAACGGCCGTTGGGGTGCAGTCAGCAGCGAGGCCGAGGTGGTGCTCGACGCTCTGGTGGACTACAAACCTCTGTTTGGCGACAAGGAGTACGCCTGGGTGAGCTGGCACTCGGCTTGGGGCGTGGTTAGTGCCGACGGCAAGGTGTTGTTCGACGCAGTGATTGCCAACAAACCCTCCTTCTCCGAGAGTTCGATGGCGTGGGCCAAGTGGAACGACAAGTGGGGTGTGATTGCCGAGGACGGCAGTGTGGTGCTCGACGCTATGGTAGACCAGAGGCCCATCTTCCCCGAGGGCGCAACCACCGCGTGGGCTCAGTGGAACAATAAGTGGGGATTGGTGAGCGACAGTGGCGAGGTGCTGCTGGAAGCTATGTTGGATACCCGCCCTGTATTCGGAAACGAGAACATCGCCTGGGCTCAGTGGAACGACAAGTGGGGCATCATCCGTCGCGACGGAGTGGTGGCCCTCGAACCTATGCTCAACACCAAACCCGAGTTCGACAAGTATGGCTACGGTTGGGCTGAGTGGAAAGGGCTCTGGGGTGTTGTTAAATTCGACGGATCGGTGGCGTTGGAGCCACTGCTCACATATCGTCCTATGTTCGACACAAGTCGCACGGCTTGGTGCAAGTGGAACGACCGTTGGGGAGTGCTGTGTCAGGATGGCGAGGTGCTCTTCGAGGCTCAGTTGGAGTCGCAGCCCAAGTTCGACGCCTCGGGCGAGGGCTGGTTTGAGTGGAATGGTGGCTGGGGTGCCCTCTCCCGTGTTGGTAAGGTGCTCGTGGAGCCCGTCTACAACCAAAGGCCCAACTTTGAGGAATCTGACTTTGCGTGGGTGTGCGCAGGCGACCGTTGGGGCGTAATGGAGCGCGAAGGTTATCGCTTGGCTCTGAGAACACTTGCTAACCAGAAGGGTAACGTGATGCTCGTGGCGGGTGGCAGCGTGATAGACGTAGCGACCAACAAGGTTACGACCTACACCTCGGTAGAGCCCGTGGAGAACAACGGTCAGGTGTCGCACTATGTTGTGTCGGCCGATGGTCGCAAGGGTATTATGGATCACGAAGGCTCGATGATTATCGCCCCGGAGTGGGAGGAGCTCTACTACGATGCCGGTCGAGTGATGCACCCCGTGAAGAAGTGGGGCAAGTGGGGATATGTTGATGATACGGGCCGCTTGGTTGTGGAGTGTCGCTACGAGAGCGCCGAGCCCTTTGTGGGCGAGGTGGCCAAGGTGAGAGCCGCAGGCAAGTGGGGCGTGATTGATAGTGGCGGCAGCGAGGTTGTCGCCTGTAAGTATGACCACATTGGAGCCTTCTCCGAGGGTTTGGCTGTGGTGGTTAATAACGGCCGCTATGGCTACATCGACGAGGTTGGTGCCGAGGTGGTGGTTTGTAAATTCGAGGAGGCCAAGCCCTTCTCGGGAGGTATGGGTGCCGTGAAACAGCGTGGCAAGTGGGGCTTTGTGCGTCGCGACGGCCACCAGATTATTGCCCCCACCTATCCCGACGTGACCTCGTTCAGCGAGCAGTTGGCCGCTATTAAGACCGACGGCGGCAAGTGGGGCTACATCGACCTGAGCGGCAAGGTGGTAATCTCGCCACGTTTCGATACCGCCACGGAGTTTAAGGCAGGTCTTGCCTCGGCACGACTCAATGGTGTGGCCTACTACATCGACCACAAGGGCAACTGCCTCTACGACTACTGCGATACGGCACACAGTCTGGCCTACGGTTGTACGATTGTGGGCTACAAGGGTCGCTACGGCTTGGTAAACTCCCAGACGGGTGCCGAGCTGGTGGCTTGCCGATATGAGCAGATAGGTCGTTTTGTAGACGGCCTTGCACCCGTGCGCAAGGGTGGCAGCTGGGGCTACATCAACACCAAAGGTGTGGAGGTGGTGGCCTGCAAGTATGAGAGCGCCGAGCCTTTTGCGGGCGGACTGGCCGAGGTTGGTATGCGTAACGGCAAGGGTGTGATCGACACAACCGGCAAGGTGGTATTCGTGAGTCGCTACAATAGCGTGGGCGACTTCGAGGGCGGTGTGGCCGTGGTGGAACATGAGGGTCGCAAGGGCCTTGTGGATGCTACGGGCAAAGAACTCATCCCCTGCCTCTATGAGCAGGTGGGCCTCTACAATGGCGGCATAACCCCCGTGATGTTCGACGGTAAGTGGGGCTTTGTGGGTGCCGACGGCAGGGAGAGCATCGAGTGTGTCTACGACGCTGTGGCCCATTTCGGCTCGGGGTTGGCGATGGTCTGCCGCGAGGGCAAGTGGGGTATCGTGAGCACCTCGGGCGAGGTGGTTGTCGAGCCCGTATTTGACTCGGTGGGCAGGTTTGTGGACGGCTATGCTCCCGTGACTATCGGCAGTAGGTGTGGCTACGTCAGCACCTGGGGCGACTACGTGATATTGAATTGAGAATTCAAGATATACTATGAAAAGAATTGTAAAGGTATTGGCTGTGGTGGCCATAATGGTAATGGCCGTAGCGTGTGGCTCGGCAAGTAGCCCCGAAAAGGTGGTCGAGAAGTGTTGGAAACAGCTCTCGAAGGGCAATATCGACAAGGCCATAGAGCTGATCGACGTGACAAAGGACGAGGTTGCAACCTACCGCGCCCTCTATGCCGACGTGTGTCGCTCGTTGGAGGTGGCAGGCGGTATGGACAAGTTCGAGGTGGTGAGCAGTTCGGAGGGCGAGGCTGAGGCTCTCGTGGAGGCCACCGTGACGCTCCGCAGCGGTCAGCAGATAACACAACAATACGACCTCGTGAAGGTGGGCAAAGAGTGGAAACTGAAAGAGTAACCATCGCTCCACCCGCACAACAACCCAAACAAGATTTACAAACCCTCCGCAGAGGAGTGATAGATAGAGAGCAGCAACGATGACTATAATTCAACTCGAATATCTGTTGGCCATTGCCAACTGCGGCAGCTTTTCCAAGGCGAGCGAACTCTGTTTTGTGACTCAGCCCTCGCTCAGTATGCAGATCAAAAACCTCGAAGAGGAGCTCGGTGTGGTGTTGCTCGACAGGTCGAAGAAACCCGTCGTTCCCACCCAGGTGGGCGCAATTGTTGTGGAGAAGGCCCGCGAGGCTCTGTTGGCCTACAACAACATCAAAGAGTGTGTGGCCGAGCTGAAAGGTAGTGTGGCAGGGCGACTCCGTTTGGGTGTTATTCCCACCATTGCTCCCTATCTGTTGCCACGCTTTGTGCACCAATTTAGCGACACCTATCCCAAGGTGGAGCTCGAAATTAGGGAGATGGTTACGGCCGACATAATCCGAGCAATGGACAACGACGAAATCGACGCAGCCATTATGGCGGGCGGTACCTGCCCCGAGCGCATAAACGAGCTGGAACTCTTCGACGACAGGTTCTACGCCTACGTTTCGCCCGAAAATCACCTCTCGGCACGCACCAACCTGCGTATCGAGGACATCTCGCCCCGTGAGCTCCTTCTGCTCTCCGAGGGTCACTGTCTGCGCGACCAGGTGGTGGAGCTGTGTGGTGCCGACCACGCCAGCGGATTGTCCTACTCGTTCCAGAGCGGTTCGCTCGAAACAATTATGAGGCTCGTGGACAATACTTCGATGCTTACCATCGTTCCCGAAATGACGCTCCCCTATATTTCCGCCGAGAACAAGTCGAGGATAAAGACTCTGGCTCGCGGTGCCGCAAGTCGCAAGATTGTGATTGCCGTTAGGCGCACCTACGCCAAGGAGACCATCATCAACGCACTCAGGGAGTCGATTATGGAGTCGATGACCACACGCAAGCCCACCACGAGCCGAGGTTGGTAGAGTGGGGCCAAAATCGTGAGGGTGCATAGGTTGGTCGCCATTTAATAAAGTAATCACGGGCAGAGGTTGGTACACCTTCCCGTTGCGAGTGGCAAAAAGATTGTAGAAGAAACCAAGAACGAAAAAAATATAGACACAGAATAGAAATTATGCAGCAGAAACTGATTAACGCTATTGTTGGGGCCATTCAGGACAAAAAGGGCCACAACATCGTATCGCTCGATTTGAGCGAATTGGAAGGAACCATTTGCGACGCTTTTGTGGTGTGCAACGCCGACTCGACCACCCAGGTCGATGCTATTGCCGACGGTATTGTTGAGGAGTTAGAGGAGAAGTTGGGCGAGAAACCCCGTCGTGTGGAGGGTAAGACCAACGCCGCTTGGATTGCGGTGGACTATGTGGATGTTATGGTCCACATCTTCCTCACCCCCCTGAGGGAGTACTACCAGCTCGAACAGCTCTGGGCCGATGCTCCCGCCACCCGCTACGAGTCGGAGGAGTAGGAGAAAAAGTTGAAAGTTTTTTCTGCTCTAATCTTTAAAGTCCTTTGTGTGGTGCGTAGACAGTAGGAGATACGAACAAAGTGAGTATCTCAGAAAAGTTTTTGGTGCAGCTTTTTACAAAAAGGTGGCGTAACGCCACTCCTGTTAATTAGTTAGCTGACACTTCTCCCTAAGGGGGTAGAGCAAAGGAATGTAAGAGATATGAACGCAGTGAGTATCTCAGAAAAGTTTTTGGGCGACTTTTTGTAAAAAGTCGCAAGGAAAAAACAACAAAAAGAAAAAATAATGAGTACAAATCAAAATCCTAATGGGGGTAATCCAAACCCCCAGCAACCAAGACAGGGCGGTGGTAATCCGAGAGGCCCACAGCGCCCAATGCCAGGACCCGCTAAGGGTTTCCGCTGGCTCTTCTACATTTGGGGCCTCTTTTTGGTGGGCCTGATGGTGCTCCAATTTACCAGCCTGGGCGAGGCGCCCGTGAAGGCCGAGTGGAACACTATCGAGAAGATGCTCGTGGCAGGTGATGTGGAGAAAATCGTGGTCGTGAACGACAAGACCGCACGCATAACACTCAAAGAGGGTGTGGTGGATAACTACCGCACTCAGCCAGGTATGAAAAATATCCCCGCTGTGGGCTACCAATTTACCTACAACGTGGGAAACCCCGATATTCTGCGTGCCGACCTCCAAAGGGTGGCCGACAAATATGGCATAGATGTTCCCGTGCCCGGATATGAGTATCCCACGAATGTGTGGGGCGAGGTGCTGTCGTTCTTGCCCTATTTGTTGCTTATCTTCTTTATGTTCTGGATGTTCCGTTCGGCAGCCAGGGGCCCCGGTGCTCAGGGCGGCGTGATGAACGTGGGCAAGTCCAAGGCTCAGGTGTTCGACAAGAACAGCGCCAACCGCGTCACCTTCAAGGATGTGGCAGGTTTGGAAGAGGCCAAGGTGGAGATTATGGAGATTGTGGACTTCCTCCGCAAGCCAGAGAAATACAAAGAGTTGGGCGGTAAGATTCCCAAGGGTGCACTGCTTGTAGGCCCTCCCGGAACGGGTAAGACTCTGTTGGCCAAGGCAGTAGCAGGCGAAGCCAATGTGCCCTTCTTCTCGATTAGCGGTAGCGACTTCGTGGAGATGTTTGTGGGTGTGGGTGCTTCGCGTGTGAGGGATCTGTTCCAGCAGGCCAAGGAGAAGGCCCCCTGTATTGTCTTTATCGACGAGATCGACGCTATCGGTCGTGCTAGGGGCAAGAATGCAGGCTTCTCGGGCAACGACGAGAGGGAGAATACTCTCAACCAGCTGCTCACCGAGATGGACGGCTTTGCTACCAATGCGGGTGTAATCGTTTTGGCCGCCACCAACCGTGTGGATATCTTGGACAAGGCTCTGATGAGGGCGGGTAGGTTTGACCGACAGATAGATGTGGGTCTGCCCGAGCTGAAAGAGCGCGAGGCTATCTTTGGCGTACATATGAAGAGGCTCAAATTGGCCGACGACGTGAATGTGGAGTTCTTGGCAAAACAGACTCCCGGATTTTCGGGTGCCGACATTGCCAACGTCTGCAACGAGGCTGCTCTGATTGCTGCTCGCCACGACAAAAAGGCGGTGGACAAGGAGGACTTCTTGGCAGCCGTAGACCGTATTATCGGTGGGTTGGAGAAGAAGAGCAAAGTTATTACTCCCGAGGAGAAACGCACCATTGCTTATCACGAGGCTGGTCACGCAACGGTTAGCTGGCTGTTGGAGCACGCCAATCCTTTGGTGAAGGTGACCATCATCCCCCGCGGAAGGGCTCTGGGTGCCGCTTGGTATCTGCCAGAGGAGCGTCAGATTACCACCACCGAGCAGTTGATGCACGAGGTGGCAGCTCTGTTGGGCGGTAGGGCCTCGGAGCAACTCACCTTTGGTCGTATCTCGACGGGTGCGCTCAACGACTTGGAGAGGGCAACCAAGATGACCTATGCAATGGTATCGTACTACGGTATGAGCGACAAGGTGGGCAACCGCAGCTACTTCGACTCGACCGGTGCGAATGACTACTCGTTTTCGAAACCTTACAGCGAGCAGACTGCCGAGCTGATTGACGGCGAGGCCAAAGCACTGCTCGACGAGGCATATAGGATGGCAACCGAGATTCTGACCACTCACCGCGAGGGTCTTGTGGAGTTGGCCGAGTTGCTGTTGGAGCGCGAGGTGGTCTTCACAGAGGATGTGGAGCGCATCTTCGGCAAGCGCAAAAAAGATCTGCCCAAAGAGGAGACAGTGGCAGAAGAAGGCGTAGTTGTGGCGTAAGAGCCCTTAACCCCTAAATGGAGAAAAAAGAGTATGAGTTTGAAAGGTAAAAACCTCGGTCTGCGCACCGTGAGTGGTGCGGTGTTGGGAGTGGTTGTGGTTGGTGCTGCACTGCTCTCGAAGTGGGCCTTTGCGGTGGTGGCGGTGGCTGTGACCGTGGGAGTAATGGTCGAGATGTTCCGTATGGTGCGCTCGGCAGGCAATGGGGTGGAGCCCCAAGAGCTGTTGGCCCTCTGTTTGGGCGTGGCTCTGGTGGTGGAGTCTACACTCGTAAGTTCGCCCGTGGTGTTGCTCACATTGCTGATGTTTCTACCCTTTATATTTATTGCCGAGCTGGCAAGGGGCAAGCAGCGACCTCTGGAAAACATCTCGCTCAGCGTGGCCAGCGTGGTCTACGGAGCGGTGCCTATGGCGCTGATGATGCTCATCGGTTCGCACACAGGCTCTTGGGAGCCCGCAATGGTGTTGGCCGTAATCTTCGTGGTGTGGGTAAACGACATCTTTGCCTATCTGGTCGGATGTTCGATTGGTAAGCACAAGATGTGTCCCTCGATTTCGCCCAAGAAGTCGTGGGAAGGCTTCTTCGGAGGTTTGATTTTTGCCGTGGCCTTCTCGATGGCTGCGGGCTATATGATGGAGGGCAACATCTACCTTTGGGGCGGTATGGGTGCTGTGGTGGCGCTCGGAGGAGTGGCCGGCGACTTGATCGAGTCGATGATCAAGAGGCAGTATGGTGTGAAGGACTCGGGCAACCTTATCCCCGGTCACGGAGGTATGATGGATAGGTTCGACGCTCTGTTGATTGCCGCTCCATTGGCTTATTTCTATATGATTATCTTTGGCTTATGAGAATACACAAAGAGGGTATAGAGGGCGTGAGGTTGAACACAGCAATCTTTGCGCTGATTATCGCGGTGGTTACGACCACGGGCTTGGTCTACGATTGGGCTTGGTGGGCGCTGGCCATCGTGGATGCATTTTTGTTGTGGAGGATACTCTTCGTGATTAGGTTTTTCCGCGATCCCGAAAGGCCGCTTGTTCAGGACGCTGGGGGTGTCTTTTCGCCTGCTGACGGCAAAGTGGTGGTCATCGAGGAGGTAGACGAGCCTGAGGTTATGGGCGGCAGGTGTATTCAGCTGTCGGTCTATATGAACTTCTACAACGTACACGTCAATTGGGCCCCCGTAGGTGGCGAGATTACCTATGTGGACCACTACAATGGCGACTTTGTGTTGGCGTGGAGGCCCAAATCGTCGCACCTGAATGAGCACACAACCATCGGTGTCCGTACCGAGGGAGGGCACAAGGTGATGTTCCGCCAGATTGCGGGATGGATTGCACGACGTATTGTCTGCTACCCCAAGGTGGGCGACCGAGTGGCTCAGAATAGTAAGTTCGGCTTCATCAAGTTCGGCTCGAGGGTGGATGTATTTCTGCCCCTCGGTAGCGAGGTGATGGTCGAGTTGGGCCAGAAAGTGGTGGGCTCGCAAACAATGCTTGCGCGACTGCCACAGGAGAACAAATAAATAGAGAAAACCGAAGCGTATATGAACAACGGAACTACTACTAATAGGCACCGCTATCTGTTGGGAGTGTTGGCTCTGGCAGCCGTGGTTGCGACATTTTGGTTCTTTGGCAACATCGTGGGCTACATTCTTGTGGCGGGCGTGTTGGCCATTATGTGTCAGCCCCTTGTGAACAAGGTGGCAAGCCTGAGGGTGGGCAAGGTGAAGGTTGCTCGCTGGGTGGCTGCTATTGTGGGAGTGGTGGCCGTGTGGTTGGCCATTGCGACCTTCTTTGTTCTGTTTATACCTCTGATTTCGGGCAAGGTGGTCGACTTGTCACACCTCGACTACCAGAGTATGCTCGCAGCACTGAGGGAGCCTATGACCGATGTGGGCGACTTCCTGAACAAATACTTCAAGGTCGATATCTCGGAGGCTTCGCTGACGGCTATGCTCTCGGAGCAGGTGCAGAAGATTCTCAACGTGGGTGCGCTCAATAGCATCTTCTCGTCGGTATTTTCGGTGGCAGGCTCGGTGGCGGTGGCTGCCGTGTCGATTAGCTTCATCGCCTTCTACTTTATGAAGGAGGAGGGGCTTTTCTTGAAGATACTGCTTGCCGTGGCTCCCACCAAGTATGCCGACAACGTCACCCGCGCGGTGGACAAGATTACCAAGATGCTCTCGCGCTACTTCTTGGGCGTTGTGTGCCAATCGACCATTATGATGTTGCTGATTGCGGTGGTGCTGATGTGCTTCGGATTCCGACCTCAGGATGCCTTCTTTGTGGGCGTGATTGAGGGTGTCTTCAACATTATTCCCTACGTTGGCCCCTGGCTGGGATTTGTGCTCAGCGGACTTGCGGGCTTGACCTTTGTGGCCCCAGGTGGAATGGGCATCGTAGTGGTGATGTTGATTATTGCGGGCACGGTGTTGCTGGCCCAGTTTGTGGACAACTATTTTGTGTCGCCCAACATCTTCTCGCGTCAGATGAATGCCCACCCGTTGGAGATTTTTATCGTTACTCTGGTTGCGGGCTCGTGCTCGGGCATTGTGGGAATGTTGGTAGCAATTCCTGCCTATACGGTACTGAGGATTTTGGCCAAGGAGTTTTTGTATAACTACCGCTTGGTGCGGGAGCTTACGGCAAAGATGGAGTAAACCAAAAGAGCAACCTTCACAAGGTTGCTCTTTTGGTTTGTCTAACGTCTAACATACCCCTTAGGCGCTTTGCGCCAGCTCCCCTAACTTAGGGGAGCGGTTTGGGGGAGTTTAGGGAATTTAAGGAATTTAATTTTCAACTTTCAACTTACCACTTTATCGGCTCTTTGCCTTGGGCAGTGAGATAAGCGTTGGCCTTTGAGAAGTGGCGCGAGCCGAAGAATCCGTTGTAGGCCGACAGGGGCGACGGGTGAGCACACTTCAAGACCAAGTTACGCTCGGTGTCGATGGCCGCACCCTTGCGCTGGGCGTAGGCTCCCCACAACATATAGACCACCCCGCTCTTCAACTCCGACAGAGTCGCCACCACCGCATCCGTAAACTGCTCCCAACCCTTGCCTGCGTGTGAGGCGGCCTCGTGGGCACGCACCGTGAGGGTCGAGTTGAGCAACAAGACTCCCTGCTCGGCCCAGCGGTCGAGGTTGCCCGAGGTGGGGGCTTTAATTCCCAAGTCGCTCTCCAACTCCTTGAAGATGTTGCGCAACGAGGGGGGAAACTGCACCCCGTCGTTCACCGAGAAACACAAACCATTGGCTTGTCCCTCGCCGTGATAGGGGTCTTGACCTATGATTACCACCTTTACCTTGTCGGGAGTACACTTGTCCAGAGCGCGAAAGATGTTGGCCCCCGCAGGGAATACCTGACGGGTGGCATACTCGCTCCTTACGAACTCAACCAGATTGGCGAAGTAGGGCTTGTCGAACTCGTGGCCGATAATCTCGGCCCACTCGGGGGCAATGCGTACATTCATAGCTTTGGGTCGGTGTTGCAATATGTTTATATCTTGTGTGTCTGCTCGGAAATGTAGGCCACAACCTCACCCTCCACAAAGGTGTAGCAGAGCTGTGGCTGAGTAGCGCCATAGAGCTCTATGCTTATGGTGCGGGTGTCGGCATCGAACGATGTGGCAACCATCTCCTCCGTGAAGTCCACACCGCTGGCTTGGGCATACTTGTAGACCGCCTCCTTGGCACTCCACATTATAGCCTCGAAGTGTGGCCCGGCAGTTGTGGCGAGGGCTTCGCGCTCGGTGGGGGAGATGTAGCGTGCCGAGATGCGTCCAAAGTTGCGGTCCAAGGATTCGATATCCACGCCACAGCGGCGGTCGGCAAACATCACGGCCACAAGGCGGGCCGAGTGAGAAACGCTCAGGTGGCTGATCTCGCCCACGGGAGCAACCAATATCGGAGCACCCGCGGCGTTGTAGCGCAGCTCTGCCTCGGCTCCGAGGTGGGTGCGTACAATGGTGCGCCAAGTGGCCCACTGAGAGCGTCGTGCGGGCGAGTTGAGCGTGGCCAGGTGTTGATGGTCGTCGTCGGTCAGCAGTGGCGAGAGGTCGGCCTGTGGGTCCACCTCCTCGACAACTATATACCCGCTATTTGTTTTGATTTTCATTCTTTTGCACCTTTTTGTAAAAAGCTGCACCAAAAACTTTTCTGAGATGCGCAGCATCTCTTACTGCCTTTGCTATACCCTAATATTATATAATAGGACTTACTTATTATCTATTCGGATCTCCTCGGCGTGGTGGCCACTGACACTCAGCACCGTGAACTTGATGTTGTGGATCTTTATCTTGTCGCCCTTGCGGGGGAAGTCGCGCTTCATCTCCAACAACATTCCCGCAATAGTCTCGGCCTCGCCACGAGAGTCGTCGAAAGTGCCCTCGGCCAAGCCCAGCACCTCCTCCACCTCGCCAATGTGGGCCTTGCCGTCGAACAGATAAGCTCCGTCGGGCAGGCGTTTGTAGGTGGCCTCCTCGGGGGTATCGCTCTCGTCGCTAATTTCGCCCACAATCTCCTCCAAGATATCCTCCAACGATACCAAACCCAGCGTCGAGCCATACTCATCGACCACAATGGCGATGTGGACCTTCTGGGTCTGGAACTCTTCGAGCAGTTCGTTAATCTTCTTGTGCTCGGTGGTGTAGTGGGCGGGCCTCAGGTGGCGTTGCCACTCGAAGTCGGCCTCTTTGCAGGCGTGGGCAACCATATCTTTTACATAGAGCATACCGACAATGTGGTCGATGCTCTCGTCGTAGACAGGAATACGCGAAAAGCCGCTCTCCATAATCACCCTCCTCACCTCGTCGAAGTCTACCTCTTTGTCCAGAGCCACGATGTCCATACGGGGGTGCATAATCTCGGCCACCTCGGTCGAGGCAAACTGCACAATGCCGCTGAGCATATCTTTCTCCGTTTCGCTGGGGCTCTCGGTGATTTCGAGTGCATCCTCAATCTCCTCCATCGAGATAATCTCGGGCTGAATGATGCCTCGCTCCTGAATACGGTCAGAATACTTCACCAGCAAGAACGAGAGGGGTTTGAATATCTTGTTCAACAGATTGAGCGGCAGGGCTACAATCTTCGATATACCTGCGGGGTTGTAGCTCGCATAAACCTTGGGCATAATCTCGCCAAAGAGCAACAACACAAAGGTCACGGCAATGGTCTTGATGGCAAACTCCCAGCCGGTGCTGTGGAACATCACCAGGTCGTCTATCAGGTTGTTGCAGAGCGAGATGATAAGGATATTTATCAGATTGTTGAAGATAAGTATGGTGGCCAGCAGCTGGTCTTGACCCGAAAGCAGTCGCACAATAGCTTGATTTACAACTGTTTTATGCTTGCAGATGTGGTCAATCTGGGCGGGCGAGAGCGAAAACAGAGCCGTCTCGCTGCTCGACGCCAGGGCCGAACATACCAAAAGCATAACAATCACAACTATATTGACCACCAACCTCGCATCAAACGTGTTGAAGGTCATTATCGCTGCAAGCGAAGATGTCAGAAGTGTTGCGCCCATCGCTTAGAAAAGACTTTGTTCTGCGGCTTTGGGGGTGGTTGCCTGCTCGGTGTCGGCTTGCTCGGCAGCGCTCTCCACCTGAACTTTGGTGCTACCCTTGGTCGATGCTGCACCTGTCAGTTTTACGCCCATACGGAAGAAGGCGGGCTGCATCAGCAGGGTGTCGATATTTTTGTAACGCTCCTTGATGTTCCACTTGGTTGCCACAACGGGTGCAGGGGGCATCTTCTCCTCCTGGGGTTTGTTCTCGGCGCTCTCCTCTTTCAAGAGGTTCTCGTCGAAGGTTGTGGGCTGAGGCTCGATACGGCTGTCGTGGCTGTCGAAACCGGTGGCGATGATGGTCAGCTCGATTTCGCCATCCTCCAACTCGGCAGGACCCGAACCCCAGATGATGTTGGCCTCGTTGCCGCCGTAGTTGCGACTCGCCTTCGACTGAATCATCTTCAATGCCTGATCCACCTCGTCGAGGGTCAGGGGGCAGTTGTCGTTGTACGAGAGGTTGAAGAGGATGTTTTTGGCACCCTTGATGTCCTGACGGTTGAGCAGGGGAGAGGCCAGAGCGTTCTCCACAGCGTCGGCAATCTTGCGCTCGCCCTTGGCCTTGGCCGAACCCATAAGGGCCACGCCGCTGGTCGACATCACGGTGCTCACATCGGCAAAGTCGACGTTGATGAAGTCGCTACGGGTAATCATCTCGGCAATGCCCTTGGCTGCGGTGGCCAACACGTCGTCCGACTTGTGGAGCGCATCCCTAAATGGCAGCGAGCCGTAAATCTTGGTGATATTGTCGTTGTGGATAACCACAATGGCGTCGGTGTTCTCTTTCAGCTCATCAAGACCTTTCAGCGCCTGGGTCATACGCACCTTACCCTCGGCATAGAAGGGGAGGGTGACGATACCCACCGTGAGGAAGCCTTTGGCCTTGGCGGCCTTGGCAATCACGGGAGCAGCACCCGTACCGGTACCACCACCCATACCAGCGGTGATGAAGATCATCCTTGCGCCGCTGTTCTCCAAGTGAATCATTATGTCGTCGATGGTCTCGATGGCTGCCTGACGGCCCCTTGCGGGGTTGTTGCCTGCACCCAAGCCCTCGCCCAGAACTATCTGGTTCTCGATGGGACTGTTGCGCAGAGCCTGTTTATCGGTGTTGCAGACCATAAAGCTCACGCCCTGAATTCCGAGGTCGTACATGTGGTTCACGGCGTTGCCACCTGCTCCGCCCACACCAAGTACCATAATCAGCGACTCGCTCTTGACGGGAGCCATAATGGTACCCAAAAAATCGTTGCTATCTATTGTAGTGTTCATTATGCTGTTTTTTCTCTCTGTTCTTCTCTATTCTGAAACGTAAATCTCTCTTGCCCTATGGGGCGACGACTACATATCCTCGTCGTCTACGATGTCGCGACCAAAGACTGCCTGATCCACCTTGCCGATGGCATCTTTCAGGCGGCCCCAGAAATTACCCCTCTTGCTTTCGCCCTTCTCTTTGCGGACTCTCTTTTTGTCGCTCTTGTCGGTGGGGGTGGTGTCGCTGTTGTCGTCGTCATCGAAGTAGCCCTCATCTTTGGTCTCTGCCTCCTCGACGGGTTTTACGCCTGCCTGGTCCAAACCAAGGGTGAGCAGACCTACAATGGTGGCATTGGCGGGAGCGGTAGCCTCCTCGGCCGAGCCTTCACCCACCACGGCTGCACCTCCAACCCTGGTGAAGATACCGGTACGCTCCTTGAAGAGCTCGTCGATACCTTTCAGCTGTGCACCGCCACCGGTCAGAACGATGGTGTCGATACGGTTGTGGTAGCCCGACTCCTTCAACTCGTCGTTCACGAAGTTGATGATGTCTACCAATCGGCACTCGATGATGGCTGTAAGGTCGCGGTACGAAATCTCCCTCTTCTTCTCGTGTGCCGAGCGGCCGGGGATGCGGATTATGCTATTGAGAGTATCGAAGGGTACGGTGCTGGCAGTGGCATAGCCGTATTTGGTTTTGAGCTTCTCGATGGCGTGTTTGGGCACAGCGGTAGTGCGGATATCGCTGTTGATGGTATCCGAGCCGAGGGGAATGGATGCCACATAGCGCAGTTTTTTGTCGAAGTAGACGGCCACATCGGTAGTGTTGCCACCAAGATCCACAACGGCTACACCCACCTCGCGCTCCTCCTCCACCGAGGCGGCAATGGCGCTGGCGCTGGCTGCTGGCAGATAGGTGCGGCCCTTGATACCCACGCGGTCGAAGGTTTTGTCGATGCGTTCGAGGATCGCCTTGTCGGCCATAACGTAGCCATAGGTAGCCTCCAAGTGGCGACCAAAGCCACCCACAGGGCTGCCCTTAATCTCGCGGGCGTCGATTTTGTAGAACAGGGGCAGACGCGAGAGGATAACCTTGCCGGCGGGAGCCTGAACGTTGTTCATATTCTCGCACAACTTCTGCTCGTCCTCACTGCGAATCTCGCCGTCGGAACCAACGTAGACAAAGCCAGAGTTGGTGGCGAAGACAATCTGCTGTCCCGACACGCTCACCACGGCGTCGTCTACCTTGATGCCTGCTCTCTGTTCGAGCTCCTCCACGGCACTATTCAGGGCGGTGCTCACCTGGTCGATGTTGGTCACTTCGCCCCTCACAAAGCCCCCCTCCAAAGGCTTGCTCACAATCTCTTTGGCCACGGTCGAACCATCGGCCGCAAGAGTACCCAAGGCTGCAACAACCTTGTTGAAGCCCAAGTCTATTGCTACTACATAATTATTCTTTCCCACTGCGCTTACGGTTTTTTATGTATGTTTATTTTTTGTTTTTGTTCTTGCTGTTTTTGGGTGGAGCGGGCTGCCATACGGCCTGACCGTCATATTCGAGCGAGAGTGTGCCCCCATCAAGGCTTGCCACTCCGGCCTCCACAAATCTCTGCCACCTGTCGAGTTTGTCGGCCACGTTTTCCAGCTCGCCGAGCCTAACCACATAGTTTCCCTCGCGAGGAATAAACGAGAGGATGGTGGTGGCGTGAGCCCCTTTTCCCCTCTGACTGAGGACTATCTGTACAATTTTGCCCCTCAGTGCGGCAGACTGCTCGGTATATCTCACAAAGTTAGTGAGTTTGCATAGAAATATATAATTTTTGTCGCTATTTTTTTCATTAGCTCTGACCCACGCCCTCAGGTCGCCCGTAAAACCCTTGGGGAAGGGGACCTCGAAGTCGCCCGTGACGATAGGAACGTCGATGGGCGATTGGTTGCGGGTGGGGAGTATGTGCTGCTTGGCGGTGGCGTAGAACTCCACACCGCAGCTCAGTGCAAAGCGCACAACGGGCTCACGCTGAGTGACTTCGAGCGTAACCACATTGTCGTAGTCCACAAAGGTGCGAGCCGTAGCTACGAGGGCCTGCTCTTTGGCCAGATTGTTTATGGCCAAGAGTCCGATGCTGTCGACACTGCGACCTACGGGGTTGAGCCCCTGCTGTTCCACGAGTTCGGCCAGCTCGGTTGCGCTAATCATATTCAGCTCGGCGCTGTCGGCTACCACCACCCTAAACTCTTCGACCCTCCTCTGGCTCTCGTTGTTGCTGCGAAGCAGTGCCGCCGCAACCAAGAAGACCACAAGGGCCACCCAGACCACAACTCGGCCCACTATGTTCCAAACTCCTCTCTTCATATTTTTTTGTCGACCGTCGACCGTCGACCGTCAATTTTCAATTTTCAATTTTCAACTTTCAATTTTCAATTTTCAATTTTCAATTTCACCGCCTCTGCCACCTTGTCGCACTCGCGGTCGATGTCGCCTGCGCCAAAAGTTACCACTACGTCGCTCTCAATAGCGCCAATCTCCTCGGCCAGTCTTGCCTTCTCGACCACTCGCCAAGGGGTGGTCATCAGTCGGCCAATCATCTCGCTCTCGACACCCTCGATGGGGAGCTCCCTTGCGGGATAGATGGGCAGCAGCAACACCTCGTCGGCCAGCGACAGCGCCTCGGCAAACTCCTTGTAGAAGTCCCTCGTGCGGGTGTAGAGGTGGGGCTGAAATGCGATGGTGAGCCTCCTGTCGGGGAACATACCCTTAATCGACACAATGGCTGCCCTGAGCTCCTCGGGGTGGTGTGCGTAGTCGTCGATGTAGACCGCCGTGGGGGTGTTGATGTAGCACTCAAACCTGCGCTTTACGCCACAGAAGCTATCCATAGCCCTGCGCAAGCCCTCCTCGTCAATTTCGCCCGCAGCCCAAATGGCGGCTGTGGCAGCCACGGCATTCTCGATATTGACCCTACCACCCAGACCTAAGTGGAGATTCTCGATGGTGTGGTCGGGGCAGTGGATGTCGAAACGGAAGGTGCCGTCGCCCAAGGGGCGTATGTTGGTGGCATAGAAGTCGGCCTCGACATTGTCTACCGAGTATGTAAAGGTGCGGATATCATTGTTGTTGTGGAGGATGTTTAACCCCCACTTGGCCACCAGCGTTCCGCCCGCCTTGATGCGCTCGACAAACTGACCAAAGGCACGACGCATCTCGTCGTGGGTGCCGTAGATGTCGAGGTGGTCGGCATCGGTCGAGGTGACTACCGCCACATTGGGGCTCAACGTGAGGAACGAACGGTCGAACTCGTCGGCCTCCACAGCAATCCTCTCGCCTCCGCCCAACACCAGATTGCTGCCAAAGTTCTTCGAGATACCGCCCAGAAAGGCGTTGCCCTTGCCCGTGGCACCCTGGGTAAACCAAGCGGTCATAGTGGTCGTGGAGGTCTTGCCGTGAGTGCCCGCAATGGCGGTCACAAACTTGCCCTCGGTCAGGTGGCCCAGCACCTGCGAACGCTTGATGACCTCAAAACCACCCTCGCGGAAGTAGCCGAGCTCGCTATGGTCGGCAGGAATGGCGGGGGTGTAGACCACAAGTGTCTTGGCGGGGTTGCGGAACTCCTCGCCAATGAGATTTATGTCGTCGGTGTAGTGAATGGCGGCACCTTCGGCCTCCAACTCGCGGGTCAGTGGCGAGGGTGTGCGGTCGTAGCCGGCCACCTTGTGTCCCTCGTGCATAAAGTAGCGCGCAATGGCACTCATTCCAATACCGCCTATGCCTACAAAGTAAATGTTCTTCATCTAATTGAAAATTGAGAACTGAAAATTGAGAATTATGTTTTTTCTCACCTTGCCCAATTCCTATTTGTTTCGTTTGTTGTTTGCTATCTCTATTGCCATTTTTGCCACCCTGTCGGCCGAGTCATCTATGGCCAGAGTGCGGATGTTGGTTGCCAGAGTGGCGAGCCTCTCGCTGTCGGCCACCAGCTCTTCGGCCACCCTAAATACGTCGGCCACGGCATCTTTGTCGGCCACAATCTCGGCAGCACCCACTCTCACCAGAGCCATAGCATTGTGGGTCTGGTGGTCCTCGGCCACGTTGGGCGAGGGGACAAAGAGCGTGGGTTTACCCACCAAGCAGAGCTCGCTCACCGAGCAGGCACCACTGCGCGAGATGACCAGCGAGGCCGCCTCGTAGGCGTAGTCCATACGGTTGATGAAGGCTCCGCGCCAGATGCCCGTCATATCTTTGCCCTCGCAGAAAGCTGCCATTTCGGCATCGTAATACTTGCCATTCTGCCAGATGAGTTGAATCTTTCCTTCGGCCACGATGCGCTCCAAGTGGGCCTTTACGGCATCGTTCAGTGTGCGACTGCCGAGCGAGCCGCCCACAATCAACACAATGGGCCTCTCGCCACTGAGTCCAAAGTGAGCAAGGGCCTCGGTGTGGTCCACCGCCTGACCAAAGCTACCCCTCAGAGGGTTGCCCGTGAGGGTGATTTTGTCCTCGGGGAAGAAACGCTCCATGCCGTCGTAGGCTACACAGATGCGCTCGGCCCTCTTGGCCAAGAGCTTGTTGGTTACGCCCGCAAAGGAGTTCTGCTCCTGCAACAGCGTGGGGATACCCATCTTTTGGGCCGCTTTGAGCACGGGACCGCTGGCGTAGCCGCCAAATCCCACCACCACGTCGGGGCGGAACGAACGTAGAGTTCTGCGAGCCTTGACCATACTGCCCACCAACTTAAACGGCAGAGCCAGATTGCTAAGTGTGAGCCTGCGTTGCAGACCTGCCACGGGGAGTCCCACAATGTTGTAGCCCAGAGCGGGAATCTTCTCCATCTCCATCTTGCCCTTGGCGCCCACAAAGAGCACCTCCACTCCTTCGGTTCCGAGCCTTCTCACAAGTGCTTCGGCAGTAGCCACGGCGGGGTAGATGTGACCTCCCGTGCCGCCACCGCTGAGTATAACTTTCAGTTTCTTCATACCATCTTTCGTTCTCTCTTTTAATTCTTCTTCGTTAGGTCGGCAAACTTCTTGTCCTCCTTGGGCATATCGAGCGTACCCTCGTCGGCCTGTGCGCTGATGCCCATAATCAGGCCCAAGGCTGCCAGAATGAATACCAACGACGAACCACCCTTGCTCACAATGGGCAACTGCTGTCCCGTGACGGGCAGCAGCGACACCGATACCAACATATGCAGGAAGGCCTGCAATACTATGGCCGTTCCTACACCCAGCACCGCCAAGCCCGGAAAGGCCGTACCACACTTGCGGAAAATCTCTATCGTGCGGTAGAACATAATCAGGTAGGCCAGCAGGATTACCAGCGCACCGAACAACAGACCATACTCCTCAATCAAGAAGGCGTAGGCCATATCTTTGTCGGCCTCTTGCAAGTAGCGGTTGGTACTCTGTCCGGGGCCTTTGCCTTTGAGTCCGCCCGTTGCAATCGACATCTTGGCATACATCGTCTGGTCGGTTTCGTGGGCAGGGCGTTTGTAGTATTCGAGTCCGTCGCTTGCCATCTCGGCCGTCTTAGAGAACATAATGGGGCTGTAACCCGCAAAACGTCCCTCCAAGGTATCCTTACGACCACCGAAAATGAGCAGTGCGGGGATGCCGATAACCATTCCGAGTATGATGATGCGCCTGATATCGGCCATCTTAACCCTGCCGATGAACAACATCGCAAGGCACGAAATGGCAATAATGAAGGTGGTAGAGTTACTCGTCAGCAGCGTTACGCAGCAAGCCAGCACAATGGGGCCGAGCACGGGAATGGTGTCTTTGAGCAACATCTCCCACAACTTCATTCGGTCGCCAAACCACACCTCGCGGCTGAACGGTGGCACGATGTCAATCTTGTCGATATTCTTCTGCCTCTTGGCCAGTTGGTCGGCCAGCAGCAGGATTACCGATATTTTCAGCAACTCGAAGGGCTGGAACTCGAAGCCCATAATTTCGAGCGAACGTGCGGCGTTGCTACCCGTATGGACCATAAGCATACAGATGGTAAGCATTATCGAGAGCCAATAGATGAGCTTAATCCACTTGCGATACTTGCGCCAGTGGAGCGACTGCATAAAGAAGAAGCCCGCCATACCGATATAGATGAAGAGCAGCTGCTTGGTCAGCTCCTGATTGGCGTTGAGTCGCAGGTCGTAGGCGGTGGTCGAGTAGACCACAAAGAGCGAGTAGATGAGCAGCAGTATGATTACCACCCACATAACCTTGTCGCCCCTGAAAATACGCTCCCAGAAGCTCTTTGGCGGAGCTTGGTAGGCCCCTTTGCCTATGATGTTGCTATTTTTGTCGCCCTTGTTCATTGCGTTTGTTACTTTCGGGTTGAGGCAATCTCCAAGACTTTTTCCTTGAAGAGTTTACCCCTCTGTTCGTAGTTCTTGAAGAGGTCAAAGCTCGCACAGGCGGGCGAGAGTAACACTGCGTCGCCACTCTGGGCCACCTGACGGCACACCTGCACAGCCTCGTCGAGCGACGAGGTGTTGTAGACGGGCACAATGCCGCTGAAATTGTCAATCAACTTGGAGTTGTTCAGGCCCATACAAACGAGCGTCTTGACCTTCTTGCCCACAAACTCTTTCAGCGGGTCGTAGTCGTTGCCCTTGTCGGTACCGCCTGCAATCCACACCGTGGGGCGGGTCATACTCTCCAAAGCGTACCACACCGAGTCTACGTTTGTGGCCTTCGAGTCGTTTATCCACTCCACGCCGTCGATGATAGCCACCTTTTCGAGCCTGTGCTCCACGCCCTCGAAACGGTAGAGCGACTCCAATATCTGCTCGGGCTCAACCCCCGCAGCCAGAGCCGCCAGAGTGGCTGCCATAGCGTTGTAGGTGTTGTGCAGACCCTTGATTTGGAGCCTCTCCAACTCGATAGCCACCCTCTTGCCACCCAGCTCAACCGTGGCCACACCCTCCGAGATGTTGGCCTTGCCAAAGGGGTATTGGGCAGCCGTGGGGCAGAGTCGTTCCACCTCCTTGGCAATGGTGCTGTCGTCGCCACACCAGATGAAATTATCCTCCGCGCGTTGGTTGCGGATAATCCTCATCTTGCTATCGACGTAGTTCTGGAAGAGGTAGTTGTAGCGGTCGAGGTGGTCGGGAGTGATGTTCATCAACACGCCAATGTCGCAACGGAAGTCGTAGCAGCCGTCGAGCTGAAAGCTGCTTAACTCCAACACAAACCACTCCTTGTCGTCCTTGGCCACGCTCAGCGCATAGCTCTGGCCGATGTTGCCACCCACGGCTACGTCGAAACCAGCCTCGGCCAAGATTCGGTGGGTGAGGGTAGTGGTTGTGGTCTTGCCGTTCGAGCCGGTGATGCAGAGCGTTCGGCCCTTGCTAAAAGGCTGGGCAAACTCAATCTCGCTGATGATGGGCACACCCTTCTCCCTCAGAGCCACCACCATTGGGGCTTTGTCGGGAATACCGGGACTCTTGACTACCAGATCGGCCGAGAGAATCAGCTCCTCGGTGTGTCCGCCCTGCTCGAAGGCAATGCCCTCGGCCTCCAAAGCCGCGGTGTAGCGGTCGGCAATCTTGCCCGCATCGCTCAAAAAGGTGTCGAAACCCTTGCTCTTGGCCAGCACCGCCGAGCCATAGCCGCTCTCGCCACCGCCAAGTATCACTACTCGTTTTATGTTGTCGAAACTATTCATAGTCGTTCTCATTTTGTTGCTAAAAACTGCGGCTTACCTGATTTTGAGCGTTGCCAGCGAGAAGGCTGCCAACAGAATCTGCACAATCCAGAAGCGGATTACGATTTTGTTCTCGTGGAAACCCAACTTCTGGTAGTGGTGGTGCATAGGAGCCATTTTCAGAATCCTGCGACCCTCGCCATACCTCTTCTTGGTGTACTTGAAGTAGCCGGTCTGGACCATTACCGAGATGACCTCGACCAGATAGATGCCACACAGAATGGGGAGCAACAACTCTTTGCGAATGGCCAAGGCAAAGACGGCAATGATACCACCAATGGCCAACGAGCCGGTGTCGCCCATAAAGACCTGCGCAGGGAAGCAGTTGTACCACAGAAAACCGATCAGCGCACCCACAAAGGCGGCTCCGAATACGGCCAACTCACCAGCTCCGGGGATGTACATAATGTTGAGGTAGTCGGCATAGATGACGTGGCCCGACAGATAGGCCAACACCGAGAGCACCACCGCCACAATGGCGCTCACTCCCGTGTTGAGTCCGTCGAGTCCGTCGGTCAGGTTGGAGCCGTTCGATACGGCCGTGATGACAAAGATGGCCACCAACACATAGAGCACCCAGGTGAGCGCGTCGCCCGCCTTGGTGTGCGAGGGGACAAACCAGTGATAGTCGAACTCGTTGTTCTTCACAAAGGGGATGGTGGTCTTGGTGCTCTTCTCGCCAACGTAGTACTCGTGGGTGGTGTAGCTCACCGAGCCGTCGGCCGACACGCTCTCGACCACCTCGGTCTGTTTTTCGGCGGTATTCTTATCCACAACAACCACCTGCTCGCTCAGACACATCACCGTGCCGACAATAATACCGAGGCCCACTTGGCCGACAATTTTGAACTTGCCTTTGAGGCCCTCTTTGTGCTTGCGGAAGACCTTGATGTAGTCGTCGGCAAAGCCGAGCAGTCCGAGCCAGATGGTGCTGATGATCATCAGCCAGGTGTAGACGTTCGTAAGGTCGCCCAGCAGCAACACGGGGATGAGTATCGAGATGAGGATAATGAGGCCGCCCATAGTGGGGGTGCCTGCTTTTTCGCTCTGTCCGCTCAGGCCGAGTTCGCGCACTGTTTCGCCAATCTGCTTGCGACGCAGGTATTTAATCATCTTGTTACCGAAGATCGAGCCGATCAGCAGTGCCAAGATGATTGCTCCGATAGAGCGGAACGAGAGATATTGGAACATACCCATTCCGGGGATGTCGAAGTTGTTGTCAAGAAAATTAACTAACCAATTAAGCATATTTTAATAATTTGTTGTAATTCTATTGTTGTTTTGTAAAAAATGTTTGTTTTGTGGGTATGTTTATAAAATAATTAAATAAATCTTTTCTTTTGGGCTCTAAGAGTTATTGGAGTTATAGGGGCATTAAGGTCATTAAAGACTTTAAGGGCCTTAATAACTTTCAACTTTCAACTTTCAATTTTCAATTTTCAATTCCCCAATACTTCTTCACCTCCTCTTGGTCGGAGAAGTGGTGTTTCTCGGTGCCGATAATCTGGTAGTCCTCGTGGCCCTTGCCCGCAATCAGCACCACGTCGCCCGCCTCGGCCATACGCAACGCCGTGCGGATAGCCTGCCTGCGGTCGGTGATGGCCAGGTAGTTGTTGTGGCCCTCGGTGCCGGCAATCATATCCTCCAAGATGGCCTCGGCACTCTCGGTGCGAGGGTTGTCGGAGGTGAAGATGGCCGTGTGCGACTTCTCAACGGCAATGGCAGCCATCTCGGGGCGCTTGGTGCGGTCCCTGTCGCCACCGCAACCGCAGATGGTGATAATCCTGCGAGCCACGCCCAGCGAGCCAATCGTGTCGAGCACATTTTCCAGAGCGTCGGGGGTGTGGGCATAGTCCACTACGGCAACCACGCCACTCTTCGAGCGGATGGTTTGGAAGCGACCATTCACGGGCTCCAACGAGCTCAGTGCCGCGAGCACCTCCTCGGGCTTGTGGCCCAAGAGTACCGCAGCGCCATATACGGCCGTAAGGTTGTAGCCGTTGAACCTACCCAGCAGGCGTGCCCACATCTGCTGACCGTCTATCTCGACCAACATACCCTCCAAGGTGGTTTCGAGAATCTTGCTATTGAGGCTGCCCACTCCGCGCAGAGAGTAGCTCTGCTGACGGGCGGCCCTACAATTTTGGAGCATCACTCGGCCATTCTTGTCGTCGGCATTGACCAGCGCCCAAGCCTCCTTGCGGAGTCCGTCGAAGAGCAACTTCTTGGCCTTGATATACTCGGCAAAGGTCTTGTGGTAGTCGAGGTGGTCGTGGGTGAGGTTGCTGAATACGGCTCCCTCAAACCTCAGGCCCTCGGTGCGGTGTTGAACAAGGCTGTGCGACGACACCTCCATAAAGCAGTAGCCACACCCCGCATCGACCATTCGTGCCAACAGGCGGTTGAGGTTGATAGCGTCGGGGGTGGTGTGGGTCGAGGGCTCCTCGTGGTCGCCAATCTTGTAGATGACTGTCGAGATAAGTCCCGCCTTGTAGCCCAGCTTTTCGGTCAGCTGGTAGAGCAGGGTGGCGGTTGTGGTCTTGCCGTTGGTGCCCGTAACGCCCACAAGTGCGAGCTTCTCGGAGGGGCGGTCGTAGAAGTTTGACGCCACCTGACCTATGGCTCTGCTGCTGTCGGCCACCACAACGTAGGTACAACCCTCGGCTACACTCTCGGGTAGGTGGTTGCACAATACTGCCGAGGCTCCTGCGCCCACGGCTTGGTCGATATATTTATGTCCGTCTACGGCCGTACCCTCAATGGCGGCAAAGAGTGCCCCCGAGCACGCCTTGCGCGAGTCCATCGTGAGGGTGCTAATCTCGCACTCTCCGCTACCTACAATCTCTATTACTTCAACTCTTTCGAGTAACTTTCCTAGTTTCATCTTTTTTTTCTTTTTGCACCTTTTTTGTAAAAAGCTGCACCAAAAACTTTTCTGAGATACTCGCTGCGCTCATATCTCTTACTGTCTATGCTATTAAAAAACTTTCAACTTTCAATTCTCAATTCTATCTCCACTTGGTCGCCTTGGGCTATGTCGTGGCCCGCGGGGATTGACTGCTCCACAACGCTACCCGCACCGCGGAACGTAACCTCCAAACCACACTTCTCCAACGTGTAGAGCGCATCCCTAAGGCCCATACCAATCACCGAGGGCATCTTGGTGGGGGTGAAGGGCGCCTCCTCCGAGCCGTTTGTGGTGTGGCGACCCTTGCGACGCGATGTGGGCTCCGTGGGGCGGCTAACTTTGCTTGTGGCTTTGCCTGCAACCCTCTCGGCCTGGGGCATCCAACCCTCCTCGTGGGTGTAGATGTACTCGGCAATCTCGCGGAACACGGGCAACGACACGCCCGCACCTGTGTAGTACTTCACCTCGCCCCTCTTGCGCTCGGTCTTGATCGACACGATGCAGGTGTACTTGGGGTTGTCGGCGGGGAAGTAACCCACAAAGGTTGCCAGATACTCCCTGCCACCACTCTTGGTTTCGTAGGCGTTGCTACCTCGGTTGGCAGCGGTCTGGTATATCTGTGCAGTACCCGTCTTGCCTGCTACCTTGAAGGGCAACTTTTTGAGTCCGCCACCGGTACCTCGCTCGCTGCTCACCACGCCCTCCATACACCTCTGCAACTCGGCCAGCGATGTGGGCGAACATATCTGGGGATTGACCACCTCGGTCTGGAACTCCTCCACAACCTCGCCCTCCTTGACAATCTGTTTTACCAACATTGGGGCCACGAGTTTACCTCCGTTGGCTACGGCGTTGTAGAACATAAGGGTCTGCATGGGGGTCATATTGACCTCGTAGCCATAGGCGCTTTGGGTGAGGGTGGTGTGGCTCCAACCGCCTCTCTGTTTGAACGACGAGGGGTGCTTCATCTTGAAGCCGAGGCCCTTGATGCGCTGAATGTTGGAAACCTTGTCGAGTCCAATGCCGTTGATGTAGTCTACCCACCTCTCGGGCTCATCGCGGTAGACTTCGTCTACCACCTTGGCAAAGCCGATGTTCGACGACTCTTCAAAGACGCCTTTCAGGGTGGTTCTGCCACACTCGTCTTTGCCCACAACGTGGGTGTCGTTCACGGGCATACGGTTTATGACAGCCCTTTTGGTGCGGCCACAGTCTATCCACCTGCCGGTCGAGACTCCCGCCTCGTCGATGAGCGCCATCAGCGAGATACCCTTGAATGTCGAGCCGGGGGCTCCGTGCCAACGAATGGCGTAGTTGAAGTCGTCGCCCATCTCGCCATCCTCGCGGTGGGTGAGGTTGGCCATAGCCCTAATCTCGCCCGTGGCGCACTCCACCACTACAGCCGTACCGCTGCGGTCGTTGTTGCGGGCCAGCTGGTCGCGCAGAGCTCCCTCCACCACATCTTGAAGGTTGATGTCGATGGTGGTGATGATGTCGCAACCGTGCTGTGCGGGGGTGTTGTCCTTATCCACGATGGGCACAGCATTGCGGTTGAGTGCGTCGAGCCTTACATATTTGTTATGTCCGTCGGTCGAGCGGATTATCGAGTCGTAGGCCCTCTCGATGCCCTGAGATATGGTGTAGGCGGCCAGCGAGCCGTAGACTTTGTAGCGGGTGCGCTCGGTCTGGCTGATAAGTCCGTAGCGACGCTCCATAAGCGGGAAGTTACGCAGGCGGTCGTACTGTTTCTGATTCAGGTGGCGGGTGAGCAGCACATAGCGTTTGCCTTTGGTGGTGTCGCTCTTGTCGGTGGCCACACGGCGGGTCTTGGTGAGGAAGTCGCGGTAGTAGTTGCTGCCCTTGCCCAACATTCGGCCCAACGAGTCGCTCAGTGCCGGAAGGTGGCGCTGGAAGAGCGAGTCGCTCAGTGGCTCGGCAGCCAGGTCGAGGTAGAGGGTGTAGGTACGCGAGTCGGTCGAGAGCACCTCGCCATTGCGGTCGTAGATGTTACCCTTGCTACCCTCCACGGGGCGGTAGGTGTAGCACCTCGCCTCCGAAAGATTGCGCAGAGGAGTAGCGTTGGGACCCACCATCGTGAGCACCAACTGACTCACGATGAGAATCGAGAGCACTAATAATATGGCATAGAGCACCTTCACCCTGCGCTGAATACTACGTTTAATCAGGTGTGGGTTTGGGTTGCGTGATGCGCTGCCGGTGGTATGTTTCTTACTTTTGTTGCTCATTGGTTATGACGTGGGGTGGGGTGGGCCACTCCTTGATCTTTATGCCTCGCTTGGTTATTTCGTTCTGAATGTTGCTGTGTCGGGTGGCCTCAATACGCTCGGAGGAGTAGATGAGCGAACGCGCCCTTATGCGCTGCAACTCTATACGGCACTCAATCTCCTCGCGCTGCACCCTCTGGCCCTGAAACACAAAGCCCATATAGAGCAGAATGAGCAGGGTGCAGTAGAGCATAAAGGGGTAGTAGCGTGCGGTGCGTGGGTTGTAGAGCACATCGCCCGAGAGTACCTTCCTCACAGCTCCGTCGCGCTTGGCCTCCTGCTGTGACGCATCAGGAGCAACCACACCACGAGGTTTCTCGTCGCGAGGCAGTGGGCTCTCGGCCTGCCTCTCGGCCCTCTTATGTCGTCTAAATAGTTTCATTCTTTTTTTTGTCTAACGTCTAACGTCAAATGTCTTTAAGGAGTTTAGGGAGATTAGGAAGTTTAGGGAAGGGTAACTCTCAACTTTCAATTTTCAATTTTCAATTCTTCTCCGCCACTCTTAGTTTGGCACTACGGGAGCGGGGATTGCGCTCCACCTCCTCGGGGGTGGGGACAATAGCCTTGCGCGACACTGCCGTCATGGGCGACGACACATTGCCGTAGAAATCCTTCTCGACCTTACCCTCGAAGTTGCCACACTTGATGAAGTTCTTCACCAACCTATCCTCCAACGAGTGGTACGAAATTACGGCCAACCTACCCTCGGGCTTCAACACTTTGAGCGCCTGTTCGAGCGCCATCTTCAAAGCCTCCATCTCGCCATTCACCTCGATACGCAGAGCCTGAAACAACTTGGTCAGGAACTTGGCGCCATCCTTCTTGGGGGTGCAGGGAGCTACGGCATTCACCAGGTCGCCCACGGTGGTCAGCTCGGCCTGCTCGCGCGCGCGAACAATGCACGAGGCAATCTTGTAGGTGGTGTCCAACTCGCCATACTCCTTGAAGATCTTGGCCAGAGCCTCGGCGTCGTAGCTGTTCACAAGCTCCTTGGCCGAGAATGCCGCACTGCGATTCATACGCATATCGAGCGGAGCCTCGTAGTCGGCCTTGAACGAAAAGCCCCTCTCGGCGGTGTCGAAGTGGTGCGACGAAACACCCAGGTCGGCCAACACGCCATCCACCTGACCATCCTCCACGCCCCTCAGGCGCAGCTGGCCACGCAGAAAGCGGAAGTTGCTCTCCACAAAACAGAATCGCTCGTCGTCGATAAGGTTAGCCTTGGCGTCGGCATCTTGGTCGAACGAAAAGAGCCTGCCCTTGGGCGACAGGTGCGAAAGTATCAGTCGTGAGTGTCCGCCTCCGCCAAAGGTGAGGTCGATATAGGTGCCGTCGGGGTTGATGTTAAGCCCCTCGATAGACTCGTCGGCGAGTGCGGGAATGTGGTATACGTCTGCCATTTTTTACAAAGTATAAAATACTTTGTAAAGGTACAGCTTTTGTCGCAAATTTTGCAACAAATTTGACGGTTATTTTTCAGGATTTTATCAACACCCCGCCCAAGATGTGGGCTATCCTCCTCAGAGTGAGCAGTTGTGGGTGTTATTCGATGGCCTCGACAAGGGCAACGGCATAGGCAGCAACGCCCTCCTCACGCCCTGTGAAACCCAACTTTTCGGTAGTAGTGGCCTTGACCGACACGCAGCCCACCTCTACTCCCATCACCTCGGCCAGAGTGGCCCTCATGGTGTCGATGTGGGGGCGCAGCTTGGGCCTCTGCAAAGCAATGGTAATGTCCACATTGCCAACCTCGTAGCCCTCGGCACGAACAACCTCCAAGGTGCGGCCCAAGAGAATCTTGGAGTCTATGCCCTTGAACTCGGCACTCGTGTCGGGAAAGTGCTTGCCGATGTCGCCCGCAGCCACAGCACCCAGCAGAGCGTCGCACAAAGCGTGGATGGCCACGTCGCCGTCCGAGTGAGCAATGCAACCCTTCTCGGCGGGTACTTCCACTCCGCCAATCACAAAACTCAAACCCTCGGCCAGGGCGTGTACGTCGTATCCGAATCCAATTCTTGTCTTTCGCATAGTAAATCAGTGCATTAGGTGCGTTGGGCGCAGGGTGGTGCGCTCTTCTTGCCTTCCGAGGTGCAAAATTACGAAATTATTTGCTACCTTTACAATCTCGGAGCAACATTTTTGTCCGAATTTCTAAATTCAAAACCGATATTTCGGCCCATCTACTCTCTGAGATATTAAAATAATTTAGAAAATAAATAAAAAACTTAATAAATAATTAAAATAATTTAACAACTACTATGATTGCAAGCCTCAAACCCTCGCTCGTGTGGACCATTTTCGACGAGATTACTCGCGTGCCACGCCCCTCGAAACACGAGGAAAAAATCACTGCTTACCTAATCGATTTTGCACAAAAACACAACCTCGAATACAAGGTCGATGAGGCCTCCAACGTGGTGATTCGCAAGCCCGCAACCGCAGGCTACGAGAGTCACGAAACCGTTGTGCTCCAAGCACATACCGATATGGTGTGCGAGAAGAACTCCGACGTGGAGCACGACTTTATGAACGACCCCATTCAGACCTACATCGACGGCGAGTGGGTTAAGGCCAAGGGTACAACTCTCGGTGCCGACTGCGGTATCGGTATGGCTGCTGCGCTGGCTGTTTTGGTGGACGACTCGCTCTGCCACCCTGCCATCGAGGCGCTCTTTACCGTGGACGAGGAAACGGGCCTGACGGGTGCTTTTAACCTCGCTCCCGATATGCTTACGGGTAAATATCTGCTCAACCTCGACTCCGAGGATGAGGGCGAGCTCTTTATCGGTTGCGCGGGCGGTATCGACACCATCGCCACCTTTAATTATAAAGAGATGTCTGCTCCTGCCGACCACCGTTGGCTGGCAATCGAGGTGGGTGGTCTGAAAGGCGGACACTCGGGCGACAACATCAACGACGGCCTGGGTAATTCCAACAAGATTTTGGCGCGACTGCTGCTCGAAGCTACCGAGCGTTGGGGTGCCCGCATTGCTCTGCTCGAAGGCGGCAACCTGCGCAACGCCATTCCTCGCGAGGCAAAAGCCATTGTGGGTCTGCCCGATGGCGAGCTCTTTATGGAGTTTGTGGAGCGCTACATCGCCTTTGCCGACGAGATTTCGGCCGAGTTACAGTACTCCGACAGCGGCTTCTGGATGAGGGCCGAGGAGTGTGCTCCCGCCGAGAAAGTTATTGACGCTCAGACACAATACAACCTGCTCCGCGCCCTTGTGGGTGTGCCCAACGGTGTGCTGGCAATGAGCCACGCAATGCCCGGATTGGTGGAAACCTCGACCAACCTCGCATCGGTTAAGTTTGCCGAGGGTTGTCAGATTAAGGTTGTTTCGTCGCAGCGCTCCTCGGTGGAGAGTGCCAAGCTCTATGCTGCCCGCACCGTGGATACCGTATTTGCGCTTGCGGGTGCCGAGGTGTGGCACGGCGACGGCTACCCCGGCTGGGCTCCCAACCCCAACAGTCACCTGCTCGAAGTGGCCGTGGAGTGTTACAAAGAGCTCTTCGGCAAGGAGCCCGTGGTGAGGGCCATTCACGCAGGCTTGGAGTGTGGTCTGTTCCTCGAAAAATATCCCCACTTGGAGATGATTTCGTTTGGTCCCACTCTGCGTGGCGTTCACTCGCCCGACGAACGCTTGGAGATTGCTACCGTGGACAAATTCTGGCAACACCTCACCGCCACCCTCGCACGCTTGTAGGGCTGCTTTGGGCTTCGCCGCTGGAACTGCCACCTTTTTGTAAAAAGGCGGCCCCAAAAACTTTTAGTGTAGCCCTTGCGGTGTCTTGTGGCTGGCTGAGGTCTGCCTATCGGCAGCTGACATAAAAATAATAGGGAGAGCCCTCCTGCAAGTAACTTGCGTCGGGCCCTCCCTATCATTTTTCTGCTATCCCCCCTACGGGCGATAGCCCTCATCCATCCACCAGCCTCCGAAAAAGGTCTAACGTCTAACGACAATAGTAGATTATAGGAGCAATAAGTATCCTATAACTCCTATATCTCCTATTATAATTATTAAGGAGTTTAGGGATTCCTAACTTTCAACTTTCAATTTTCAATTTTCAATTTCTTTTTTTTGCTGAGCAGCAAAAAAAGAGGGATGCTTCACAGCGTCCCTCTTTCAATCAAACTTCTCTAACACCTAATTCACTGTCTTGGACGAAAGTATCTCGCGCAGTAGAGTGTCCAAATAGAGCAACTCGGCGTCGCCACAGATAACACTCTCATACATAAGCGCTTCGTCTTCGCACGCTGGACAGTTTATCATCTGCTTGTTGTTGTCAAAATCTACCATAGGCTGTGTGGTTTTGTGGTTAGCGGGGCTGCAACCTTTGCAACCCTCTCGCTATACAAACGGCCTATGGTGCGGGTTTATTGCACAAAATTCTATTCGAGCGACAAATTATTCTCCTTGATCATCTTGCGCAGGTTTATTAGGGCGTAGCGCATACGGCCCAAGGCGGTGTTGATACTCACCTCGGTCTGGTCGGCTATCTCCTTGAAACTCAGATTGCCATAGTAGCGCATCTTGATCACCTCGCGCTGTTCGTTGGGGAGCTGTTCGATGAGCTTGCGGAGGTCGGACTCGATTTGCTCGCCCACCATTCGCTGCTCGATAGACTCCTCGCTCAGGCGTTGGGTGCCGATGATGTCGTAGCCCGCCTCGCTCTCGGTGACGGTGGGGTTGTGTTTCTGTGAGCGGAAGTGGTCGATAACCTGGTTGTGGGCAATACGCATAACCCACGACACAAAGCGCCCCGAGTCGGTGTAGCGACCCTGGTCGATTACCCTCACGGCCTTGATGAAAGTCTCCTGAAAAATGTCGTCGGCCAACTCGGCATCTTTGACCATCATATAGACATAGTCATAGACGCGCTTCGAGTGGCGCGAAATAAGGGTGGATATTGCTTCGGGATTGCCTGCACGATAAGCTTCGAGCAACTCGCGGTCGCTCAGGCTTACTTGATTCTTAATCATACTCTATTTACTTTAAATTGTTGAATTAGAGTAGATTTGTGTCGATAGGCAAAAGAGTGTTTAGTTATACTTGATGTTCAAAACTGTGCGCAAGATAGGACTTTTTTCCCTAATATCCAAATCAAACACGAGTTTTTTTACGTTCAGCAAGCCCTACCTTGGGCGCGCACAGTCACCCACAAGGAGTGCAACTTCTGTGCCAAAGGCGGTTGTGTCGCAAGGGGAGTTCTTAGGCGTAGAGCGCAATGCCCGCAACGGCCGAAAGAACAATCAGTAGTATTGGATTGACCCTCTTGACCGAGGCTACAAAGCAGCCCGCAAAGATGGCCCAACTCTTCCAATCTATAAAGGTCGTGGGCCCGAAGAGCATCAGTGCCGACGAGAGAATAAGGCCTATCATCATAGGTTTCATACCCTCCATAGCCCCCGCAAAGTGGCGGTTGTGGTGCAGTTTGAGGTAGAAGCGGGTGGCAAGCATCATCAGCGTCAGCGAGGGTAGGCACACGGCCACGGTGGCAAGCATCGAGCCCCACACCGAGCCTGTGACGGAGTAGCCCACATAAGTGGCGCAGTTGATGGCAATGGGTCCGGGGGTCATCTGCGAAATGGCGGCAATGTCGGCCAGCTCGGTGGCTGTGAGCCACGAGTTCTGCACGACCACCTCGTTGTAGATGAGCGAAATCATCGCATAACCTCCGCCAAAGCCGAAGAAGCCGATTTTCAGATAAGAGAGAAATAGTTGCAGGTATATCATCGCTCACTCTCCTCCTCTCCTTTGGTGGGCTCATTGGTGCGCTCCCTTGCCCCCTCGGGGCGGAACGACCAGCCAATGCCCACAAGTGCACCTATAAATATAAATAGTATGGGCGAAAGGCCCAGCCACCAAATCACGGCGGCAACAACTATCGCTACGGCAATCTTCCACCAACTCATCCCCCTGGCCATACCGATGAGCGGAGCGGCAATCAGGGCCACCACCGCAGGGCGCATACCTTTGAAGGCTGCGGCAACGATGTGGTTGTCCTTGAAGTCGGTAAAGCAGGTGGCTATCAGCAGTATAATCACAAACGAAGGGATTACCACACCCACAAGGGCGGCCAAGGCTCCCTTGACGCCTCGGGTCTTGTAGCCCACAAACACGGCGGTGTTGAGTGCAATGGGCCCGGGGATGCTCTGGGCTATGGTGAGTTGGTTGATGAACTCCTCGCGGCTGAGCCATCCGCGCTTTTGTATCATCTCGGCCTCGATGAGGGGTATCATCGCATAGCCCCCGCCAAAGGTGAAGGCTCCGATTTTCAGAAAAGACCAAAATATATCCCTCAAAGGTGTCATCTCGGATGTGTGGAGTGGGGTTTAGAGGTTGTTCACAAAGGCGGTAAACATAGTGGCAGCCAGGGCGGCAGTCTCGGTACGAAGGCGACACTCGCCAAGGCTCACCTCGCGGAAGCCGTTCTGTCGGGCCAAGGCTATCTCCTCGGGCGAGAAGTCACCCTCGGGGCCTATGAGTATCAACACCTTATCGCCCTTTTTCAGAAGCTCGCCCATAAAGATGCGCTCGGCATCCTCCTCGCAGTGGGCAATCAGCTTGGTGCCCTCGAAGGGGGCCTCCAAAACCTTGCGGATGGGGGTCAGGGGAGCAATCTCGGGCAGGTATGCTTTGAGCGACTGTTTCATTGCGCTGGCGGCAATCTTTTCGAGCCTTTCGAGCTTGACGATACGCCTCTCGGAGTGGGCGCACTCGATGGGAATGATGCGGTCGATACCGCACTCGGTGGCCTTCTCCACAAACCACTCTATGCGGTCGATGTTCTTGGTGGGGGCCACGGCCACGGTCAGTTCATAGGGGCGCTTCTCCCACTCGGGGTGCTCGGCAGTGATGCGTATGGTGCAACGCTTGGGGTGGGGCTCCACCACTTCGGCATCGTAGAGTGTTCCTCGTCCGTCGGTGATGTTCAGACGGTCGCCCTCGCTCAGGCGCAACACGCGCACGCAGTGACCACTCTCGACCTCGTCGAGGGTGTAGAGCGGGGTGGTTATGTCGGGTGCATAGAATAGTAACATACCGCAAAGATAAAAAACCTCTCTGCATTTGGCCAAATGCAGAGAGGTGTTTTTGTCGACCGTCGGGCGTCAACCGTCAACCGACTTTAAGGAATTTAGGAAGGTTAGGGAGTTTAGGGAGTTTGAGGAATTTAGGTAATTCTCAATTCTCAATTCGGATGTATTCTGCGTAGGTGAGGCGAGTGTGGGGGTTGGAGGAGCGGATCTCTTGGCGGAGGGCCTTGGTGCCCCAGCGAAATATCCACCAACGGTAGGGCACACGGTGGACCACCTGATAGAGCGTGTCGCGAGAGGTGAGGTGCCATTCGAGCGACCCATCCACCAAGGCTGCATCTATCTCCACCCAGCTGTCGCGCCAACCAAAGTGGCGTGTGGCCTGCGGAGCCAGCGGAGTGTGACCAATGCTGTCGTCGGGTAGTGGAGCGGGGGTGTCGGAGAGGGTGGCCGAGAGCTCCGTAATCGACGCAGCAACCGAGAGCGACTCGACTCGTCGGAGCCTCACTCCGAGGGCCTCGATACGTTGGGCGTAGTCGGGGCAGAACTCTCGTAACTCCCCAGGGGTGAGCCTTTTGCGCCCTGCCGAAAGTTGTTCCTTGCCAAGGGCCGAGCGTTGGCGGTTGAGTTCGTTTGTGAGGGCCTCGATGTTCTCTCCGAGGCGGTCAATCTCGCCCCTCTGGCGGAGAATAATGGCGGTGCCGAGAGCTACAACCACAGCCACCGCAACGGGAATAAAAAATCTCTTCATACGCATAGGTTTTTTGTACAAAGATAACCTCCAAGTGGCCCAAAAAGTTTCTACATTTTGGTGAATAAATGCCCTTTGGGCATACTATGTGCTGGGGGCCGATTTTGAATACACAAAATAAATCACTAATTTTGCTTTTTAATAATCTGTTTAGCCGATGAATCTTGCTCGACAATACGACGTAATCATTATAGGCGGAGGTGCCACGGGAGCCGGAACAGCTCGCGATTGTGCCCTGCGCGGATTGAAGGTGTTGCTGGTCGAGCGCAAAGATTTCGCCACGGGCGCCACGGGCCGTAACCACGGACTTCTGCACAGCGGTGCTCGCTATGCCGTCACCGATCAAGTATCCGCAGCCGAGTGTGTGGCCGAGAATAAAATCCTGCGACATATTGCCCGCCACTGCGTCGAGCCCACCGACGGCCTTTTTATCACTCTGCCCGAGGATGACCTGGGCTATCAGTCCACCTTCGTAGAGTCGTGCCTGAGTACTGGTATAGATGCCGAGATAATCTCTCCCGAGGAGGCCCGACGTATCGAGCCTGCCGTAAATCCCACGTTGATAGGTGCCGTGAGGGTGCCCGATAGTGCGGTAGACCCATTTAGGCTGGTGTCGGCCAACCTGCTCGACGCCCGACTGCACGGAGCCGAGGTGCTCACCTACCACGAGGTTGTGGGCTTTGTGAGAAACCAAAACCGTATCGAGGGGGTGGAGTTGCTCAACACCACAAGTGGCGAGAAGTTCACCGCCTATGCCCAGGTGGTAGTCAATGCTGCGGGCATTTGGGGCCCTCTGGTGGCTGCTAAGGCGGGTGTGGAACTCCGAATGATGCCCTCGAAGGGCTCACTGCTGGTCTTTGGCCACAGGATTAACAATATGGTCATCAACCGCTGCCGTCGCCCTGCCGATGCAGACATTCTGGTCCCCGGCGACACTATCTGCCTTATCGGTACCACCTCCGACCGAATACCCTTTGAGGATATCGACAAGAACGAGGTAACGGCTGCCGAGGTGGAGAGGTTGTTGAACGAGGGCTCTAAACTTGCCCCCGACCTTATGAAGACCCGTATTCTGAGGGTCTACTCGGGCGTTCGCCCGCTGGATGCTCCTGCCGACGACTCTTCGGGCAGGGGTGCTTCGCGAGGAATCATCTGTATCGACCACGCCGAGAGGGATGGCTTGGAGGGCTTTGTGACCATCACGGGTGGTAAGCTCACCACCTACCGACTTATGGCCGAGTGGGCCACCGATTTGGTGTGCCGCAAGCTGGGCCGTGTGGGGCTTTGTACTACTGCCACCACACCACTACCGGGCTCTATCGAGGAGCCCAAGCCTGCATCCCGCAGGGGACGTAGGGAGTATCTGTCGCTCTCGATGGGCGAGAAGGGTGCTGAGAGCCGCCACGGCGACCAAAAGAAGGATATCCACTTCGACGGAGTGGCCAGCACGGCATTGGTATGCGAGTGTTCGCAGGTGTCGGTTGCCGAGGTGAAGTATGCCATCGACAACCTCGATGCTGTCACATTGGTAGACCTCAAACGACGTACCCGAATGGGTATGGGTACTTGTCAGGGCCACCTGTGTGCTCTGAGGGCTGCGGGGCTCTTGGGCCGTAGGATTGGAGGCGACAACGCCTTGAAGGATGTGGCCTCGTTTATCGACGAGCGTTGGCGTGGTGTTCGCCCTGTGGCTTGGGGCGAGGGAGTTGTCGAGGCTCAGTTTACCCAATGGATGTACGAGGGCGTGTGTGGTCTGGGCTCTATTGTTGAACGTAAAGCAGAGGATAAGATATGAGATTTGACACCATAATTATGGGTGGAGGGTTGAGTGGCCTGATTGGGGGTATCGCCCTGAGCCTCAGGGGAGAGCGAGTGGCTATCTTCTCGTCGGGCAAGAGTGCTCTGCATTACTCGTCGGGCTCGCTCGAACTGTGGAACAAGGGTAGCGAGGAGCTGGCGGCTATGGCCGAGGCTAATCCCAACCACCCCTATGCCAAGGTTGTGGCGGGGTCGGTGGGCGACTATGCCGAACAGGTGAGAGATATTTTCGCACGTTCGGGCATTGCTCTGTGTGGCGACGGGTGCGCCAATCACCTGCGTATCACTTCGCTCGGAGCGCTCAAACCTGCGTGGCTCACAATGGCCGAGTATGCCACCTTCGATAGCATTGAGGAACTGAAAGGCTGCCGCATTGCGGTCGGAACAATCGAGGGTTATCTGGACTTCTACCCCGAATTTGTGGCCTCCTCTCTCGGGGAATATGGTGCCGAGTGTAGCACCTTCGAGGTGAGCGTGCTCGATATCGAGGGATTCCGAAAGAGTGCCACCGAGCTCAGAACGGTAAACATCTCGCGACTATTGTCGGGCGACAGACTTGTGGCCTTTGCGTCCAAGGTGCGAGGAGCCATTGGCGAAGATGTGGATTTGGTGCTGCTGCCTGCGGTGTTTGGCTTCAACGAGCCCGATGCCTACAAGGTGCTCAGCCGAGAGATAGGGTGCAAGGTTAGGTTTGTGCCCACGGTGTCGGTGTCGGTGCCCGGTATGAGGGCCCAGCGACTACTCACCAACGAGTTTACAAGGCTCGGAGGTACATTTATTGGCGACGACAAGGTTGTTGCGGCCCGAATTGCTGCGGGCAAGGTGCGCTCGGTGCGCTCGGCCAACCACGGCGACCAAGAGTTCGGAGCCTACAACTATATCTTTGCTACGGGTAGCTTTTGGGGTAGGGGCTTGGTTGCCACCCACCAGAGGGTCTACGAGCCCGTGGCCAACCTCGATGTGGTATTTGAGGCCGACAGGGAGAATTGGTCGGCACCCCACATACTTGCTCCCCAACCTTTCCAACGCTTTGGCGTGGCTACCGACGGAGCACTCCACCCGACCATTGGTGGCAGGGTGGTGGAGAACGCTTGGGCCGTAGGTGCACTCTTGGCGGGTGCCGATTCGGTCAGCGAAGGCTCTGGCGGAGGTGTGGCAGTGCTGACTGCACTTGCGGTGGCCGACCAGATTGGCAACAAGGAGCAAAAGTAGAATCTAACAAATAACTCAAAAAAAAATAAGATGAAACGTATATCAAAACTTCTCTTGATTGCTGTGGCCGCAATGGGCCTTGTAAATGTGTCGTGCTCTAAAAATCCCGGCATTCGTGGCGTGGAGCACGTTGTGGTAATCGGCCTCGACGGCTTTGCGGGCAACACCGTGGAGACGGCCGAGATGCCTACCCTCAAAGCTATGATGGCCGAGGGCGCTTGGACCTTGCAGGCTCGTAGTATCCTCCCCTCGTCGAGCGCTTGTAACTGGGCCTCGATGTTTATGGGCGTGGGTCCCGAGATGCACGGCTACAACACTTGGGGTAGCAGCAAGCCCGACTTTCCATCAATCTATCTGGGCGAGCACGGTATCTTCCCAACCATCTTCACCATCCTCAAAGAACAGCACCCCGAGGCGAAAACTATGGCAATGTATGAGTGGCACGTTCAGGCCTGTCTAATCGACTCGATGGCCGTAGACCACTACCGCTATATTCCCGTGGGCGATAGCCGCAGTGCCGACCTTACTAACGCCTATGCCGACTACATCAAGGCCGAGAAACCCCACCTCTCGATGGCTCTCTACGACACTCCCGACTACGAGGGTCACCACTACGGCTGGGGCTCGGATATCTATTATAGCCGCCTGACCGAGATGGATGCCCACATTGCAACCATCATCGAGGCAACCAAAGAGGCGGGTATCTACGACAAGACTATCTTTATGATTGTGGCCGACCACGGTGGTATCGATATGGGCCACGGCCGTACTTCGATGGCCGAGATGGAGGCTCCTCTGGTATTCTTCGGCAAGGGTGTTAAGAAGGGCCACAAGATTGCCGCTCCCGTGGTGCGCTACGATACTGCTCCCACCATTGCCTACATCTTGGGCTTGCAGACCCCCTCTGTGTGGCGCGGACGTGCCATTACCGAGGTATTCGAGTAGGCGCAAAAAGAGAGAGAATTAGGTTTAGTTTAGGAAATATAGATGAAAGGTAATAATAGAGAGCTCTGGCGAGTAGTCAAGTTTGTGCTCTTCTCGGCCAGCGCAGGAGTGATTCAGATTGGGTCGTTTGCCCTCTTCAACGAGCTTACGGGGTGGCCCTATTGGCCCAGCTATCTGCTGTCGTTGCTGTTGTCGATACTCTGGAACTTTACACTTAACCGCAAATTTACCTTCCAGTCGGCGGCCAATGTGCCCGCAGCAATGCTCAAAGTCTTGGGCTACTACTGCGTCTTTACCCCCACGACCACCCTGTTGGGTAATTGGCTGGTGGAGGGGCTGATGTGGAACGAGTATCTGGTTACGGGACTTAATATGTTGCTCAACCTCTCGACCGAGTACCTCTTTCAGCGCTACGTTGTCTACCGCAATCAGGTGGACAATAGGGCACAATAAGAGCCTACGGTCATATACCTATTAAATAAAACACCCCTCTTGGTTGCTCCAAGAGGGGTGTTTTGTGTGTTTTGCTATTTCGATTGCGTTGTCATCAGTCGGTAGAGTTCCTCGATGGTGTCGGCCGTGGCGTCCCACGAGAAACGATACTTCTCTCGTTCTATGCCCTGGCGGTAACGCTCCAAGTTACCCTCCTGCCAAGCCCTCTCGATAGCCTCGGCAACACTCTCGGCACTCACATCGGCCAACAATCCCACCACGTCGTGGCGGACAATCTCTGCCAAGCCTCCCACGCGCGTAACTATCATAGGTACTCCAAATGCATAGGCCACCTGGGTAACGCCGCTCTGGGTTGCAGACTTGTAGGGCAGGGCCACCATCTCGGCCACCGAGAAGTAGTCGGCCACCTCTCCGTCGGGCACAAAGCGGGTGTGCATAACTACCTCGCTCTCCAAGCCAAGGCGGGCAATCTGCTCGACATACTTGGTGTCGTCGCCGTAGACTTCGCCCACAACGAGCAGTTTGCGACCCTCGGTCAAGCCCCTCTTGTGGAGCATAGCCCAAGCCTCTATGAGCAGGTCGAGCCCCTTGTAGTCGCGGATGTAGCCGAAGAACATCACATACTTGTTGTTCGGGTCGAGCCCCAAGTGGGCACACGCCTCGGTGCGCTCCTTCTTAGAGCCGTAGGTGTCGAACAGAGGGTGGGGCGAAAAGAGTGCAGGGCGACCTGTGTGGTAGGTGTCGAGGTCGGCCTTTACAGCCTCGGACATATAGACAAAACCGTCGCACGAGCCCAGAAAATAGCGGTTCAGCAGGCGGTCGTAGAAGTGATTTTCGTGGGGAGTGATGTTGTCCACGTGGATAGCCACCTTGGTGTGACCATTCTTGCGGGCCAGGCGGCAGATGGTGCCAAAGCAGGGAGCCATCAGAGGGGTCCAATACTTCAACACCACAAGGTCGGGCCTCTGGCGACGCAGCTTGCGACCTACTCGTAGCCACGAGAAGGGATTTACGGTGCTCACGGTGCGCTCTATGGCGAGATCGTCGGGGGCTGCTCCGCTACGAAACTGACTCTTGCCCGGAAAGAGCAGACGGGGGTACTGCAACGAGAAGGTGTCGATACTCACCTCGTTGCCTCGCCCCGCAAATGTGCGAGCCAGAGTTTCGATTATCGTCGCCAAACCACCCCTATACGGATAAGCCGGCCCTATGAACTTAATTTTCAACTTTCAATTCTCAATTTTCAATTCGGACTCTACTCTTGGGTCATTTCGCGCAGTTTTTCGCGATAGGCCGTAAGGATGTTCGACTTGCTCAGGAAGCCCTGATAGCGGCCCTCCTTGTCCACCACGGGCAGGTTCCACGCACCCGTCTGCTCGAACTTTTCGAGAACGCTGGTGGCCGACTCGGTGATGGTAATGATGTCGGGCGGAGTGGTCATATAGCGCTTAACCGAGTTGGGGTACTTGGTCTGGTCGAACATATCTTTCCTAAGGCGGTCGAACTCGATGACGCCCAGCAGTTTGCCCTCGCTGTCGATTACGGGGAAGATGTTGCGCTTGGTGTGGGGAATAACCTTCACAACCATATCTCCCAGCGTGTCATACTCGCCCACGCTGAGGATGTCGGTCTCGACCAACTCGCGGATCGAGAGAATTACGCTCACGGCTTGGTCTTTGTCGTGGGTGAGCAGCTGTCCCTTCTTGCGGAGCGACTTGGTGTAGATCGAGTCGGGCTCCAAGTAGCGGTCGATAACGTAGGAGACGCACGACACCAGCATCAGCGGAACGAAGAGCTGGTAGGCACTCGAAATCTCGGCAATAAGGAAGACTGCCGTTAGCGGAGCCTTCATCACACCACTCATAATGCCCGCCATACCCACCAACGAGAAGGCGGCAATCGAGAGATCCATACCGAGCCAGGTGTTGCACACATAGGCCACAATGGCACCCATAAATGCTCCCACGAAGAGCGAGGGTGCAAATGTACCACCCACACCTCCTGCGGCATTGGTCACGGCCATTGCGATCACCTTGAAGAACATAATGCCCAGCAGGTAGATCAACACCACCAACTCCATACCCTGAAAACGGTAGAAGGGTGAGTTATTGAAGACGGTACCGATGTCGCCCTTCATAAAGTTGTGGAACACCCCGTAGCCCTCGCCATACAAGGCGGGGAAGATGATAATCAGCACACCCAGAGCCAGACCGCCCGAAAGCCACTTGCCCCATTGGGTCTTGATGCGGCCAAAGCGAGCCTTGATGCGGAAGTTGGTGCTGGTAAAGTAGTAGCACATAAGTCCGCACAGCACGGCCAGAACGGTGTAGATAGGTATGTGGGAGAGAGTTAGCGAGGGAATGTCGGCCGAGAGCATAGGCTCAAAGCCACGCACCACAAAGGTCAGAGTCACGGCCGTTACCGACGAGATAATCAGCGGGATGATGGCCGTCATACTCATATCGAGCAACAGAATCTCCATCACGAAGATTACACCCGTAATGGGGGCCTTGAAGATGGCCGAGAGGGCTGCCGCCACACCACACGCCAACATAAGCGTCAGGGTGCGGTAGTTGAGCTTCATCAGTCGGCCAATGTTGGAGCCGATGGCTGCACCGGTCAGCACAATGGGGGCCTCGGGACCCACCGAACCACCAAAACCGATGGTCAGAGCACCGCCCACCACCGACGAGTAACAGTTGTGGGGCTTGATGACCGACGAGTCGGTACTCATAGCTTTGAGCACCTTGGTCACACCCTCCGAGATATCGTCTTTGATGATAAAGCGTACAAAAATGGTGGCCAGAATGATACCCACGGCGGGGTAGACCAGATAGAGCCAACCGATCTGCTCCACGGCAAACCAGCTTGTCAGGCCGTGTTTGATGAGTTCGAGCAACCACTCGAAGATGCAGGTCACACCACCTGCCACAAGGCCGATGATTATGGCCAAAATGAAGGTCAGCTGGCGTATGTTTATGCGCCTGCTCTGCACCGAAAGCCAGAGTTGTGCTCTCTGCAAAAGTGTCTGTCTGCCGTTCATCTGCATATTGCTCTTTTGTACTTCTTTTTGGACTTAGGTCGTTTAGACGTTAGACCTAAAAGTGGTAGATACCCATAATCTCACGCACGTTGCGGATGGTTTCGTCGGCACTCTTGCGCGCCTTTTCGGCACCCATCTGGGTAACCTCGTGGAGGTAGCGCTCGTTGTTGCGAATATCCTCGATACGCTCGCGGATGGGGGCTACGCAGTTGATGATATCCTCGGCCAACTGCTTTTTCAGGTCGCCGTAGCGAATCTCACACGAGGCATACTTCTCTTTGAAGTACTCGATGGTGTCGGGAGTCGAAACAGCCTCCATAATGGTGAAGATGTTCTGAATAGGCTCCGAAATGGGCGAGTTGGGCTCGGTGGGACCGCTGTCGGTCACAGCCTTCATCACCTTCTTGCGAATTACGTTGTCGGGATCCGAGAGGTAGATGCCGTTACCCTCACTCTTGCCCATCTTGCCGCTGCCGTCCAATCCGGGAATCTTTACAAGGTCTTTGCCAAAGTTGAAGGGGGCAACCTCCTCGTTGAAGTAGTCGGTCTTGTAGAGCTGGTTGAAACGGTGAGCGAGTTTGCGGGTCATCTCGAGGTGCTGCTCCTGATCTTTGCCCACGGGTACGAAGTCGGCCCTGTGGAGCAGGATGTCCGAAGCCATCAGCACGGGGTAGTTGAGCAGACCGATGTTTACGTTGTTGGGGTTCTTACGCACTTTGTCCTTGAACGAGGCGGTACGCTCCAACTCGCCAACATAGGCGTGCATACCCAGCAGCAGCGACAATTCGGCCACCTGGGGCACGTCGCTCTGAACATAGATTGTTGCCTTCTCGGGGTCGATGCCTGCGGCCAGGTACTCCGAGAGTATGTTGCGCACGTTGCCGTGGAGGATTGTTGGGTCGGGGTGTGTGGTCAGCGAGTGGTAGTCGGCGATGAAGAAGAAACACTCGGCCTCGTCTTGCAATTTAACAAAATTGCGCAGGGCACCGAAGTAGTTGCCAAGGTGAAGCTGTCCGGTCGAACGAATGCCACTCAATACTCTTTTTTTCATATCTGTATAAGTTATTTTTAGTTTTTCGCGAAAAATTCTCTTTGAACTACAAAAATACATTTTATTTGCCGATATCCCCAAATAAATTATGTACTTTTGCACAATAATTTTGGCCCGCGTGGCGATTGGTAGTGAGAAAATAACACCTTATGAAGATATATTGGCGATTGCTCGGCTTTGCCCGACCCCTTGGCAAGTATGCCGTTCCTTACTTTTTTTACACCCTTTTTTACGCTCTGTTCAACACGTTCAACTTCGTGATGATCATCCCCTTGCTGCGTACTCTGTTTGGTGCCGAGGGGGCTGCCGAGCTGGTTACTGTCAAGCCCGAGTTTAGCCTCAGTATCGACTATGTGACCGACCTGCTCAACTATTGGCTCTACTCGCTCTACGGAGCCGACTACAATACCCTCAATGTGTTGGTATTTTTGGCGGCTTTTGTGACCCTGTCGGCCTTTTTGAGCAACTTGTTCCGCTACCTCGGTCAGCGTACCATCGAAAACCTGCGAATCAACACGCTCCAAAATATGCGCAATCTGGTCTACGACAATGTCTTGGACTTGAATTTGTCGTTTTTTAGCTCGGCACGCAAGGGCGACGTTATGAGCCGCATCACGTCGGACATCCAGACCGTCAGGTTCTGTATCGTGAACACCTTGCAGGTGGCCTTCCGCGAGCCCTTCCTGATTATCGGCTACATCGTGGCTATGGTGTCGATTTCGTGGGAGTTGAGCCTCTTTTCGATTATCTACCTCCCGCTGGTGGCTCTGTTGATTGGCTCGATTGTGAAAAAGTTGCGCCACCCTGCACTGAAAGCACAGCAGAACTTTGGCGAACTGACCTCGGTGCTCGACGAGTCGCTCTCGGGTGTGAAGGTCATCAAGGCCTACGGAGCCGAGGGCTTCTTCAAGGGTAAATTCCGTGGCGTAAACGGCTCATATTCCAAGATTTCGCGCAGTATGATGTACCGTCAGCAGCTGGCCTCGCCTATGAGCGAATTTTTGGGCATCACCGCTGCGGCAGGTCTGCTTATCTTTGGCGGTCTGCTGGTACTCGGCGGAGAGAGCGGACTCGACGGTAGCGGCTTTATCGCCTACCTTGCAATCTTCACCCAGATTACACGACCTATGCGCTCGTTTACCGACGCTTTTGCCAACATAAATCAGGGTATCGCTGCGGGCTCGCGTGTGCTCGAACTGCTCGATGCCGAGAGCACCATCAAGACCCCCGAAAAGGAGGCTGTAACCCTTGGCGAGTTCAAAGACCGAATCGAGTTCCGTGGCGTGAAATTCCGCTACGACGAGGAGCGTGAGGTGCTTGGCGGTATCAACTTTACGGTCAAGAAGGGCGAGACGGTGGCTCTGGTGGGCCCCTCGGGTGGCGGTAAATCGACCATTGCCGACCTTATTCCCCGCTTCTACGACGTTACTGCGGGCGAAGTGTTGGTCGATGGCGTAAACATCAAGCAGTACAACGTGGCCTCGCTGAGAGAGAGCATGGGTATCGTAACTCAGGAGACCGTGCTCTTCAACGACTCCATCGAAAACAACATCCGTCTGGGCAACACCACCGCCTCGGAAGAGGATGTTGTGGCAGCCGCAAAAGTGGCCAATGCACACGAGTTTATTATGAATACCCCAGAGGGTTATAACACCAATATCGGCGACCGAGGAACGAAGTTGTCGGGCGGTCAGCGTCAGCGACTTTGCATTGCCCGCGCCATCCTCAAAAATCCCGAAATCCTTATCCTCGACGGGGCCACCTCGGCCCTCGATACCGAGAGCGAAGTGCTCGTTCAGGAGGCCCTCGAAAAGCTGCTCAAAGGTCGCACCTCGGTGGTCATTGCACATAGGCTTAGCACCATCCGCAATGCCGATAAAATCTTGGTTGTAGACCACGGCCAGATTGTCGAGCAGGGCACCCACGAGGAGCTTATTGCCTACGGCGGACTCTACTCCAAACTTGTGGAGTTGCAGCAGCTCGATTAACGTCGACCGACAACCGTCGACCGTCGACCGACAGAGGTGGCCTAAGTCTTTGAAATACTATAACCTAAATACTATGAAAAGCCGAGTTATATCCTTCGGATTGGCAGCTGTGGCGCTGCTGATGACCGCTTGCAACAAGCCCGCAAAACCCGTAAATCTGGTGATGCATACCTCGATGGGCGACATCGCTCTGGTGCTCTACGACCAGACCCCCGCACACCGCGATAACTTCGTGGCTCTGGTGGAGCAAAACTACTTCGATTCGCTGCTCTTCCACCGCGTCATAGAGGGCTTTATGATTCAGGGTGGCGACCCCGATTCGCGCCACGCCCAGCCCGGTCAGTTCTTGGGCGAGGGAGGTCCCGATTATACCGTCGAGGCCGAGATTTTGGCACCCGAAATCTTCCACAAAAGGGGAGTGCTTGCGGCTGCTCGCGAGGGTAACGATGTGAATCCCGAACGTCGTTCGTCGGCCAGCCAATTCTATATCGTTTGGGGTGTTGTGCACACTCCCGAGAGCCTCGCCAAGCAGAGCGAACGAATGGAGATGCGCACGGGTAAGCCGCTGAGATTCACCGACGAACAATATAAGACCTACACCACCATCGGAGGTACTCCTCACCTCGACGGAGAGTATACCGTCTTTGGCGAAGTGGTGTCGGGTTTGGAGGTTGTTGAGGCCATCCAGAAGGTCGCAACCGACGCCAACGACCGCCCCCTCGAAGATGTGAGAATCCTGACTATCGAGAGGCTCTAAATCGGCTCTCTCGTTGGTCTGTTTGTGGCCGACTCATCGTCTGTTTGTCGGCCCATTCAGTTTTTTCGCTCTACTTTCTGTAATAAAAAATCAACCATTCTGCATAGGGTGTGCTAATTTTCCTTTTAGCACACCTTTTTATGTTCCATTTTGCTGTTTTGTATGTGCAAAATACCCCCCCCCGAAGTTTTTTAGGCAAATTTGATTTTTGGCCCATTTTAGCGTGTAATGCGTTGATAACTAGGGTGGTATGGCGCTTGTTGGCTTTTGGGGGCCGCAAAATAGTTTGTTATTTCTTTGTTTACAAAATCTTAATTATTATCTTTGTAGTTGCAGTATCCATACATTTATGTGGCTGAGATATTGCACTTTACGACCAAAATTCCCCGCTGTGGGGCGTAACTAATTGTATATCACCGTATTGAGTGGTGTGCAATGTCCCCTTGCTATACTCTTTTGTGAAGGTATGCGGGGGTGCGGAGGCCGAATCTAAGGGCCTCGAAAAGTCACCAAATGGAGCAAAAATCGACCAAAACAGCACTCTCGAAAGAGAAAATTTCGGCCTCCCACGAGGGTCGCACCCACATACACGAGGGCGCGTGCTCGGCCGCAGAGGGCGGAAAAGTGGCAGGCAGCGAGGTCGAGGAGTCGCAAGGTGGTCAGCCCACGATACACAACCCTCAGTTCGACGTAGAGTGGTATGTGATGCGAGTGACCTATCAGCGCGAACTTGTGGCACAAAGGTTGCTCCGTGAACTCGGAATTGAGAGTTTCGTTCCAACCCAAAAAGTGCGTCGTCGCAAATCCACAGGTCACTACTATTGGCGCGAAGAGGCCAAAGTTCACAACTACATCTTCGTGCACTCGTCGCTGGCGAGGTTGCAGGAGATTAAGACCACAAAGATTACCTACCTGCGCTATATGATGGCCAAGGGCAGCGAGGGGCGTCCCGAGCCTCAGTTTGTTCCGGCCGACCAGATGGAGTCGTTTATGGCCATCTGTCGCAGCGAGGGGGTTAAGTACCTCGATCCCGACCTGAACTTGTGCAAGGGCGACAGGGTGAAGATTTTGAAAGGTCCTCTGGCGGGAGTTGAGGGCACATTCGTAAAGATTTCGGCCAAGAACGAGAAACGAGTGGTCGTACAGATCGAGGGCGTAGCCGCCGTAGCCACCGCCGCCATCCCCGCCGCCGAGGTGGAAAAAATTAAGAAATAACCGTTTAAGCCCACGTCAAAGGGCACCCAAAAAGATAAAACCACAAAGTAAAACATACTGCGTATGCTGAAAAATTTACTACAAAATCGTTACCTGAGTTATTGGGCAGTTTTGTTTATCGACTTGCTAATTACCTGCGTCTCGGCAATCGTGTCGATTCTTTCCGTACACTACTTCGGAGAAGACACCCGTCTGAATATGAACACGGGTATGTGGCTGATGTTGGTGGCACTGGTTGTAAATGTGCTCTGTTTCTACATCTTCCGTACCTACAAGCACATCATTAGGCACTCCTCGGTCAAGGGATTGTGGAGCATTGGTGCTGCCGTGACGCTGAAAGCCGTAGTCTTCTATGTGCTTCTGCACGCTTGGCCCTCGATTCACTGGGACGAGAAGTCGATCCTTCTGTGTGTATTGCTCGATGCACTGCTGTCGCTGGTATTGCTCATCGGCGCAAGGGTCGTTATGTTGATTGTTTACGATTGGGTGGTGGCTCACTCCGACGACAAGCGCAAAAGGGTGCTCGTCTATGGCGTGAGCGACAAGAGTGTGGCCCTCACCACACGACTCTTCAAGAGCCCCCACTACCGTATCGCAGGTTTCTTGACCTACGGAACCGAGATGAGCGGTTACAAAGTGTCGGAGCACAGGACCTACTACTTCCGTAACGAGGAGGAGTTCAACAAAGTACTCGAACTCAGCTCGGCAGACGCAATTCTCTTTGCTGTTGAGGATGATGCAAAGAGCGAGAAAAACCGACTCATTAAGTATTGCGGCGAGCGCGAGGAGAAACCCATCAAAGTGTTGGTGGCTCCCCAGGTGGATGAGTTCGAGGCCGACAGCCTGAACAAGATGAAGATGCGCGACATCCGCATCGAGGATCTCTTGGGACGTGAGGAGATTACCATCAACCGCGAGGAGATATACAACAACTTCCACGGCAAAGTGGTGATGGTTACCGGTGGCGCAGGTTCGATTGGTAGCGAAATATGCCGCCAGATGGCCGACCTCGGAGTGAAAAAACTCATCATCTTCGATATGGCCGAGAGCCCTCTGCACGAGATTAGGCTCGAATTGGAGAAATCTTTCCCCGAGCTCGACTTTGTACCATTCATCGGCGATGTGCGCTCAGCTAAGCGTTTGCAGGTGGCTTTCGACCGCTATAAGCCCGAAATCGTATTCCACGCAGCAGCCTACAAGCACGTGCCTCTGATGGAGGAGAACCCCTGTGAGGCGGTGCTCAGCAATGTGCTCGGCTCGAAAAACGTGGCAGACCTGTGTGTGAAAAACAACGTGGAGAAGGTGGTGATGATCTCGACCGACAAAGCCGTGAACCCAACAAACGTGATGGGCTGCTCGAAGCGATTGGCCGAAATCTACTGTCAGAGCCTCGGTATGGCTATCGCCGAGGGCAAGCAAGAGGGTAAAACCAAGTTCGTAACTACCCGATTTGGTAATGTGCTCGGCAGCAACGGCAGTGTTATTCCTCACTTCCGCAGGCAGATTGAGCAGGGTGGTCCCGTGACCGTAACCCACCCCAAAATCAACCGATTCTTTATGACAATCCCCGAGGCTTGTCGTCTGGTTATGGAGGCTGCAACTATGAGTAACGGCAACGAGATCTTCGTATTCGAAATGGGTGAGCCCGTGATGATTGTCGACTTGGCCAAGAAGATGATTAAACTCGCAGGCTACATGCCCGGCAAAGATATCGAAATCAAATTCACAGGTCTGCGCCCAGGTGAGAAACTCTACGAAGAGGTGCTTAGCAACGAAGAGAATACCATACCCACAGACCACCACAAGATTAAAATCGCCAAGGTTAGGGAGTATGACTTCGAGGCTGTGTCCGCCAAGTACGAAGAACTTATCGATACGGCCAAGAGTGGTGCTGTTGTAGACTCGGTACGTCGAATGAAGCAGATTGTACCCGAGTTCAAGAGTAATAACTCCGAGTTCGAGGCACTCGACAAAGAGATTGAGGCCGAGCAGCAGGCACAAGAGCAGATTGCATAGCCGATAAATAGCTCGGCAAAAGTTGCCCGAACATCGAAAGAAGCGAAACACGAAAGAAAGAATAGTTCTGCCGGACGGAACGAAACCAAATAAATTGAAGAAGAGATGAAAATTGCAGTAGCAGGAACGGGATATGTGGGCTTGTCGATAGCCACACTGCTCGCACAGCACAACGAGGTTGTGGCAGTAGATGTCATTCCCGAGAAGGTGGAAAAAATCAACAATCGTATATCGCCCATTCAAGACGAATACATCGAGAAGTATTTTGCAGAAAAACAGCTCAACTTGGTGGCAACACTGGATGGAAAATCCGCATACAAGGACGCCGAATTTGTGGTAATTGCAGCACCAACCAACTACGACCCACAGAAAAACTTCTTCGACACTCACCACATCGAAGATGTTATCGACCTTGTTTTGGAGGTCAATCCCGAGGCAACGATGATTATCAAATCGACCATCCCCGTGGGCTACTGTCGCTCGCTATATGTGAAGTATGCTCAGAAATTCAAAGAGATGGGGTGGGACGCAAGTCGCAAGTTCCGTCTGCTCTTCTCGCCCGAGTTCCTGCGAGAGAGCAAAGCACTCTACGACAACCTCTATCCAAGCCGCATCATCGTGGGTTATCCCAAGATGATTGAGCAGTTTGGTGAGGAGAACGAGGCAATCAAAGCCATTGCAGGCAACCACTTGGAGGATGCTGCACACACCTTTGCGGATCTGTTGAAACAGGGTGCCCTGAAAGAGGACATCGATGTGCTCTTTATGGGCTTGAAGGAGGCCGAGGCAGTGAAACTGTTCGCCAATACCTACCTCGCTTTGCGCGTGAGCTACTTCAACGAGCTCGACACCTATGCCGAGATCAAAGGTCTGGATACTCAGGCTATCATTGAGGGTGTGGGACTTGATCCCCGTATCGGTACACACTACAATAACCCCTCGTTTGGCTATGGTGGCTACTGCTTGCCCAAAGATACCAAACAGCTTTTGGCCAACTATGATTCGGTGCCACAGAATATGATGAGCGCTATTGTTGAGAGCAACCGCACTCGCAAAGACTTCATCGCCGATCAGGTATTGGCAAAGGCCGGCTACTATACGGGGTCGAGTGCGTGGAGCGCCGAGAAAGAGCAGGAGGTCGTTGTGGGCGTGTATCGCTTGACTATGAAGGCAGGCTCGGACAACTTCCGCCAAAGCGCAATTCAGGGCGTGATGAAACGTATCAAGGCAAAAGGTGCCAAGGTGATTGTTTTTGAGCCCACGTTGGAGAACGGCACGATGTTCTTCGGTAGCGAGGTTGTGAACGACCTTGGCCAATTCAAGAGTCGCTCGAATGCTATCATCGCCAACCGCTACGACAGCCAGTTGGACGATGTGGCCGAGAAAGTCTACACCCGCGATATTTTCAAGAGAGATTAGAATAGACAATTGTCATACAGAATGAAGGTACTTGTTACAGGAGCAGCAGGTTTTATCGGCTCCAACTTGGTCGAAAGGCTGCTGACAACCGAGAGCCCCATCGAAATCGTGGGCCTCGATAGCGTGAATGACTACTACGACGTGAGCATTAAAGAGTATCGACTCGGTAAGTTGGATACGCTCGCAGCTCAGTATCCCCAAAGTAAGTGGGAGTTTGTTAAGGGCAACTTGGCAGACAAAGCGCTCATCGACCGACTCTTTGCCGAGAACGACTTTGAGGTGGTAGTAAACCTTGCAGCACAAGCTGGCGTGCGCTATTCCATCACCAATCCCGATGCTTATATCGAGAGCAACCTTATCGGCTTCTACAACATTTTGGAGGCTTGTCGCCACAGCTACGACGGTGGTAAGAGGGGAGTGCAGCACTTGGTTTATGCATCGTCAAGCTCGGTGTATGGTAGCAATAAAAAAGTGCCATATTCGACCGATGATAAGGTTGATAATCCAGTAAGTCTGTATGCTGCGACAAAGAAGAGCAACGAATTGTTGGCTCACTCGTATAGCAAACTCTACAATATTCCTTCGACAGGTTTGAGATTTTTTACCGTCTATGGCCCCGCGGGTAGGCCCGATATGGCATACTTTGGCTTTACCGACAAACTGCGTAAGGGCGAAACTATCAAGATCTTCAACTACGGCAACTGCAAGAGGGATTTTACCTATGTGGATGATATTGTTGAAGGTGTTCAGAGGGTGATGCATAAGGCTCCCGAGAGGCGCAACGGTGAGGACGGACTTCCCGAGCCTCCCTATGCAGTATATAATATAGGAAACTCCAATCCCGAGAATCTTTTGGACTTTGTGGATATTTTGCAGCAGGAGTTGATACGTGCGGGAGTGCTGCCTGAGGACTACGACTTTGAGGCGCATAAGGAATTGGTCCCAATGCAGCCTGGCGATGTGCCAGTGACCTTTGCAGACACAAGCGCATTGGAGCGTGATTTTGGCTTCAAACCCCACACCCCTCTGCGCGATGGCCTCCGCAAGTTCGCCGAGTGGTATAAGGAGTTCTATGGCTAATTTCTTAAAATCCTTATATGTAAAAAGGAGGTTTATTTGATTTGTTATGAATATATTGATTACTGGTATTCACGGATTTGTTGGTAGTAATCTGGTGAAATCACTATCTTTGAATAACACCATCTATGGTTTAGATATTGTTTGTCCCGAGAAAGAAGGTGTGGTGAAAACCTATTCTTGGGATGATTTAGACAAAGGGGAAATCCCTCCCGTCAATGCTATTATACATCTTGCAGGTAAGGCCCACGATACAAAGAATAAGAGTACAACCGATATTTATTTTAAAGTCAATACAGGCCTCACTCAACGTATTTTTGATTGGTATATGGCCAATTCTTGTGCGAGCAAGTTTATTTTCTTTTCAACAGTTAAAAGTGCTGCTGATTATGTTGTCGGAGACATTCTTACAGAGGAATGTGTTCCAACTCCCGTGGGCCCTTATGGTGAAAGTAAAATTGCTGCCGAAAATTACATCATAAGCAAATATTCTCCCGAGTCTATGGCAAATCCATATCATAGTTTTGGGGACAGCAGGTTATATTCCAACAAAAAGGTTTATATAATGCGTCCTTGTATGATTCATGGTCCGGGAAATAAGGGCAATCTAAATCTGCTTTATAATGTTGTGGCAAAAGGAATTCCTTGGCCTTTGGGTGCTTTTGAAAACCGTCGTTCTTTTACTAGTATAGACAATTTGTGTGTAGTTATAGAGGGCCTCTTGTCGCAAAACGTCGAGAGTGGCATATATCATATGGCTGATGATGAAGCACTATCTACAAATGAGCTGATATGTGTTATTTGTGAGGCTCTTGGACGTAAGAGTCATATTTGGCACATCAACAAAGGTTTTATGAATGCAGTTGCAAAAGTTGGAGGGTGGTTACATTTGCCTTTGAACCCATTGAGGATGCAGAAATTGACAGAAAACTATGTGGTTAGTAATGCGAAAATCAAAGCGGCACTATCCCTTGACGACATGCCAATAACTGCGAAGGAGGGACTGATTCGAACAATTACAAGTTTTAAGGAGACGAAGTAATAAAATTATTCATGAGCACAAGTATCACTTATATAAGCATTGCGCTGATTTTAGTGGTGTTGGAGTTAATCTATTTCCGCATCGCTAATCACTTTAACATTATAGACAAACCAAATTTACGTTCATCACATAGTAGTATTACACTTCGAGGCGGAGGAATTATATTCCCTTTGGCGATGGTAGTATATGCTATATTTTTGGGGGTGAGCTATCCTTGGTTCTTTGTCGCTCTTTTGGCTTTAAGTATCATTAGTTTTATTGATGATATCCGTTCTGTTCCGAATTCTGTGCGACTAGTTGTGCAATTCGCTGCTATGCTTATGGTAATTGGACAGTGGGGAATTTTGTCGTGTAACATGTGGTGGATGATTGTTATTGCACTGATATTCTGCACAGGTGTAATCAATGCATACAATTTTATGGATGGTATCAATGGTATTACTGGTGGGTACAGCTTGGCGGTATTAGTGCCATTGTCAGTGATAAATCATTACACACCATTTGTTGAAATGCATATCATAATAGTGTCAATAATCAGTGTCTTGGTATTTTGTTTCTTTAATTTTAGAAAGAAAGCCAAATGTTTTGCTGGTGATGTTGGCTCAATAAGTATTGCATTTATAATTATCTTTATTCTCGGTAAACTGATTGTCCAAACTGGAGATTTGTGGTACATCATGTTGCTCGCTCTGTATGGTGTAGATGCAATACTTACCATTATTCATAGAATAATGCTCCACGAGCCACTAGGTCAAGCACATCGCAAGCATGCGTATCAACTTATGGCCAATGAGCTGAAGATTCCCCATGTTGTGGTGTCTTCTATATATATGATTGTACAACTTGTGATAGCCGCTGGACTTATTTGGTTGCCAATTAATAAGTGGCTATATTCTATTGTGGTGTTAGTTCTTCTGTGCGTGGCGTATGTCTTATTTAAGAAGAAGTACTACCATTTACACGAAGAGTACCTTAAATCAAAGGAGTAGAACAATGATTCTCGACAAACAACTTCTCGATGAGGTGAGTGCGCGAGCCAAAGAAAGTGAGCGCCTTAGGATGAACTACAACCTCCACGAGGCTATGGATTCTAAGGCTCAGCGACTCTTTAATGCTCTTGAGCCTGGAACAATTTTGCCCATCCATCGACACCAGCACACCTCCGAAACTTATATTCTTGTGCGTGGTCGTATAGATGTTATGTTCTATAACGACGAGGGTGTTGAGGTCGAGCGTTTTGCACTCAATCCACACGATGGAAACTATGGTGTGCACATTCCCAATGGGCAGTGGCACACTTTGGAGGTATTGGAGAGTGACACCGTGATATTTGAGGTTAAGGACGGCCCATATGCGCCTCTTGGCCCCGAGGATATGATGACACGTAATGAATAAGATTTGCGAGATACTCTTTGCGACACTGCGCGGAGCTCTTAACAACACTCTTGTTGATGGAGCCTTGGCAAGTGGAATCGACGATGCCGATTGGAGGGATTTCCTGAAATTGGCACAGCAACACAATGTCGTACCACTTGTTTGTGATGGTTTTGTCGGATTGAAGAAGATGTTGCCACCGAAAGTTTTTGCACGAGTGGCAGGACTTACGGCCATGGCAGAGGATAAGTACTCTGTTCGCGTGGGGGTAATTGAGAAACTTGCCGGCTTGTTGTCATCGCACAATATCCCCTTGATGGTCTTAAAGGGCTATGGAGTGAGTCTTTACTATCCCAACCCTTGCCATCGTGTATTCAGCGATGTGGATACCTATAATTTTGGAAGGCTGGAAGAGGCCGACAGAGTTATGGCAGAGCAGTTGGGTGTAGAGATTGATGTAGATGTTCACCACCACACAACTTGCGTCTATAATGGGGTGCTAATTGAGAATCACTACGATTTTGTAAACACCTCTGCTCATAATTCCAATGCTCGCTTCGAGAAGATTTTGAAGGCCGAGGCAGAGAATGTAAGTAGAAAACATAAGATTGGTGATAGCGAGATTTTGCTTCCGTCGCCAATGTTCAATGCTCTGTTTTTGATGCGCCATATGGCTTTGCACTATGCAGCCGAGAGGGTGAGTGTGCGCCACCTGTGCGATTGGAAACAATTTGTGGAGGCCGAGGGCCATAATGTTGATTGGTCGCGAGTTCAGGCGATATATAAGCAGTTCAATATGAAACGCTTTGCAGATGCTATTACTGCTATATGTATTGACAAATTGGGGCTTGATGGCTCTTTAGTGCCTGGTATTGAGCGAGATGAAAAGATCGAGCAACGCATATTGCACGATATCTTGTATGCCGAGTTTGACGAGGAAAAACCGAAGGATGGCTTGTTGAGGATTGTGTGGTGGAAGACCCGTCGCTATTTTGCCAACAGCTGGAAACACAAGTTGATATACAACGAGTCGGTTTTGTGGACATTTATCCAGTCGTCGTATTCTCACCTACTTAAACCGAAAACGATTAAACACTAAAATAATACGAATGAAAGGTATTGTATTAGCAGGTGGTAGTGGTACACGTTTGTATCCCATTACAAAGGGGGTTAGTAAACAGTTGCTACCGGTTTATGATAAGCCGATGATATATTACCCCATCTCGGTGCTTATGTTGGCGGGTATTAGGGATATTATGATTATCTCTACTCCCCACGATATGCCTGCATTTCAACGACTTTTGGGTGACGGCTACGATTATGGCGTGAGGTTTGAGTATGCCGTACAGCCTCAGCCTAATGGCCTTGCCGAAGCATTCATTATCGGCAAAGAGTTTATCGGTAGCGATGATGTATGTTTGGTTTTGGGCGATAATATCTTTTATGGTCAGGGCTTTACGGGTATGTTGCAGGATGCGGTTAGTAGGGTAGAGCAAGAGAGAAAATCTACCATATTTGGCTATCGAGTGCCCAATCCGGAACGATTCGGAGTGGCAGAAGTTTCGGCAGATGGCTCGGTGGTAGGTATTGAGGAAAAACCCTCGTGCCCCAAGAGTGATATTGCTGTTACGGGACTCTATTTCTATACAAATGAGGTGATCAGTGTCGCACAGAGAACTACCCCATCACAGCGAGGCGAGTTGGAGGTTTCGGATGTGAACAAGGCTTTTATGGAGCGAGGAGAGCTCTATTTACAGCAGCTTGGTCGTGGTTTCGCTTGGCTTGATACGGGTACTTTGGAGAGCCTTTTTGATGCGTCCAGATTTGTTGAGGTTGTGCAGTCGCGTCAAGGCGTACAGATTGCCTGCTTGGAGGAGATTGCTTGGCGTAAGGGCTGGATATCAAGTGAGCGTTTGCGCGAATTGGCCGAGCCAATGAAGGGCAATGCCTATGGAAAATATATGCTAAAATTAGCAGACCGATAATGACTATTCATAAGACAGGTATAGAGGGAGTTGTTGTTGTAGAGCCAAGAGTGCTTGGCGACGAGAGGGGTTATTTTTTTGAGTCCTTCTCGGAGCGTGATTTTGCGGCTGCTACGGGCATTGAGGTAAAGTTCGTGCAGGACAACGAGAGTATGTCGAAGAAGGGCGTTCTGCGTGGTCTGCACTTCCAGAATGAGCCCTATGCACAGGCCAAAATGGTGCGTGTGGTTAGGGGCAAAGTTCTTGATGTGGCAGTGGATATCAGACCCGAGAGCCCCACTTTCGGAAAGTATGTTGCAACCGAGCTAAGTGGCGAAAATCACCGCCAGATGTTCATACCCAAAGGCTTTGCACACGGCTACTTGGTGCTGGAAGATAATACCGTTTTCCAGTACAAATGTGATGAGTACTATCATCCCGAGTCCGAGGGAGGCATCGCTTGGGACGATCCCCAGATTGGTATCGAATGGGGAGTTGAGACGGATGATGTAATCCTCTCTGATAAAGATAAAAACAGACCAATGCTGAGCAGTTTATGCGAGTTTTAGTTACAGGTGCCGATGGACAACTGGGTAGGTCTATCCGGAGGGTGACAGAGGGTGTTGAGGATAGCTATATCTTCACCGATGTTGCCGACCTGGATATTACCGACAAGAGCGCTGTCGATGCATTTGTGGCGGCCAATGGCATAGATGTGATTGTAAATTGTGCGGCATATACCAATGTGGAGAGGGCAGAGGATGAGGAAGATAAGGCCTTGCTGCTTAATGCCACTGCGGTTGGCTATTTGGCCGAGGCAGCAAAACAGAACGATGCCCTGCTGATTCACATATCGACCGACTATGTCTATATGGGAGGTTGCTGCTCGATGCTTACAGAGCAGAGCAATCCTCAGCCGCTAAATGCTTATGGTCGTACCAAATGGGCCGGAGAGCAGGCTGTTATGGCTAGCGGATGTCACCATATTATTTTGCGTACTGCGTGGCTCTATTCCGAGTGGGGCAGCAACTTTGTGAAGACAATGTTGCGCCTGACTGCCGAGCGAGAGAGTGTAAATGTGGTAAGCGACCAAATCGGCACTCCTACCTATGCCGAAGATCTTGCGAGGGCTATTGTGCAGATTGTCTCGGAACGACATTTCAGGGAGGGAGTGTATCACTACACCAATATGGGTGAGTGTTCGTGGTGGCAGTTTGCTTGCGAGATTGCCCGCCTGGCGGGGAACGATAGGTGTGAAATAAGGCCTTGCACCACAGCCGAATACCCCACTAAGGCTCGTCGACCACTGAATACGGTGTTAGATAAGAGTAAATTTATTCGCACTTTTGGTATCGAGATACCAGAGTGGCGAGAGTCGCTTAAAAAATGTATAGATGAGCTCCAAGCGTAGTATAGTTATCACCGGAGGTGCGGGATTTATTGGCTCGCACGTTGTGAGGTTGTTTGTGAACAAGTATCCCGACTACAACATCATCAACCTCGACCTGCTCACCTATGCGGGCAACCTGGCCAACCTCAAAGACATCGAGGATAAGCCCAACTACAAGTTCGTAAGGATGGACATCTGCGACTTCGAGGCCTTCTACAAGCTGATGCAGGACGAGAAAATTGACGGCATTATTCACCTTGCTGCCGAGAGCCACGTCGACCGCTCCATCAAAGATCCCTTCACCTTTGCGAAGACCAACGTGATGGGTACCCTTAGCCTCTTGCAGGCTGCCAAACTCTATTGGGAGAGCCTTCCCGAGAAGTTCGAGGGCAAACGTTTCTACCACATCTCGACCGACGAGGTCTACGGAGCTCTGTCGATGAACCACCCCGAGGGTATCGAGCCTCCCTTCTCGACCACCGCATCGTCGAGCGAGCACCACTTGGCCTATGGAGACGACTTCTTCTACGAGAGCACCAAGTATAACCCCCATAGCCCATATAGCGCGAGCAAGGCGGGTAGCGACCACTTTGTGAGGGCCTACCACGACACCTACGGCCTGCCCACGATTGTTACCAACTGCTCGAACAACTATGGCCCATATCAGTTTCCCGAGAAGTTGATTCCTCTGTTTATCAACAACATCCGCAAGGGCAAACCCCTGCCTGTCTATGGCAAGGGCGAGAATGTGAGGGATTGGTTGTATGTCGAGGACCACGCCAGGGCTATTGATGTGATTTTCCACGAGGGCAAGATTGCCGAGACCTACAATATCGGCGGCTTCAATGAGTGGAAGAATATCGATATCATCAAGGTGGTGATTAAGACCGTGGACCGACTGCTGGGCAACCCCGAGGGCCACTCGCTGGGACTGATTACCTACGTTACCGACCGCTTGGGCCACGATGCGAGGTATGCTATCGACTCCACGAAGTTGCAGAAGGAACTCGGCTGGGAGCCTTCGTTGCAGTTCGAGGAGGGCATCGAGAAGACCGTGCGCTGGTACCTCGAAAATCAAGAGTGGATGGACAACATCACCTCGGGCGAGTACGAGAAATACTATTAAGTTGTAACATATTGAAAACTTATAATGACACCAACTGTTAATACTACTCAGATAGCAAAGAATGCAGTGTTTCTATATTTAAGGACATTTATAGTAATCGTGATTATGGTGTTTTCATCAAGGGTGTTGTTAAAGTCTCTTGGTGCAGAGGACTTTGGTCTATATAATTTAGTGGGAAGTATTGTTGCTATGTTTACGTCGCTTAGGGTGGTTTTTGCTTCCGCGACACAACGATTTCTAAATTATGAGAAGCCTAAGAATGATATACAAGTTTTAAGTAATATATTTGTAATCAGTAAACGATTACATTTGTTTTTAGGTGTTGTATTTCTTATTGCTACTGAGGTCTTAGGTGTTTGGATGATACATTATCACTTGAATATACCAGAAGGTAAAGTGCTTGTCTCATATATTATACTTCAGTGTTCTATATTTTCCGCGATTGTAACTTTGATGACAGTCCCATATGACGCAGTTATTATATCGAATGAAAAATTTAATGCATATGCATATTTGTCAATTTTAGAATGTGTTTTACAATTAGTTGCGGCATATATAACTCTCTTAATACCAAATAATACCCTTATTTGGTATAGTGTGATGGTTTTAGCCATAGCAATTTTGGTTCGCTTAATAAATATGGCGTATTGCTATTTAACATTTCCTGAATGTAAACAGAGAGGATTTGTAGATAAAGCGATTTTTGAAGAAATGGGAAAATTCGCTGGTTGGAACTTTCTTGGTAATTTTGCGCTTTCTGTCTATTTAGAGGGTGTCAACATGATACTAAACATATTTGGTGGTGTGATTGCGAATGCGGCACGAGCTATTAGTAATCAAGTAATAAAAGGGATTGGTCAGATTTCTGAGAAGTTAACATCAGCATTTGCGCCTCAAGCAACTCATCAGTATGCCTCTGGAAATCTTACTAGTTTTTACAATCTAATATTTTTATCCTCAAAGTTGACAAATTACTTGTATCTATTTTTAGCTATTCCCGTAGCAATATATACACCTGTTGTTCTTGAAATATGGTTGGGTGAAATACCTGAATATAGTGTGTCATTTGTAAGAGCATCCCTTTTGTATGGATTTGCAAGAGCTATTCATTCTCCATTAGATTTATGTTTTAAGTGTTATGGAAAGTTGAAAAAATATCAGATTGTTGAAATTATAATGTTACTGCCAACAATTCCAATAGCTTATCTATTGTTGAGAGGTGGAAATCCTTTGTATTATGCTTTGTTGGCTATGGCTTTCACTAATTTTACAAATGACATAATAGTTCTTATATTAGCACATAGAGAATGGGGGTTTAAGGCTAAGGAGTTTATTGCTAGAATAATTGTTCCTTCTTTTATCGTTTGTATTATTTCTTTTGTCTTGTCAATAGTGTTAATTCATATCACGGATTCTATTCTAGTACAGATTTTGGGGACAATCTTTTTACTTGCGTTCGTAATATTCTTTGTGGGTTTTAATCGTGCAGAAAGAAATAAATTAAGATCTTATATCATTTTAAGAAAATAATGGAGTTTACATTTGGGTTTGACGGTATTATGGTATTCTTACTGTATGGCTTACTTCTAATTTCGCCGTACAATAAAATTCCTAAGATATCAACACATTTAGTAATTTTTGTTGGAGTTTTGGCGATTGCTTTGCTTGGATTTGCGCCTGCATTAGAAGTGGTAGGAACAGATAGACCAGGTTATGCATACATGTTTTCTCATGTCGATGAATATTTTGGATATGAATATAGAGATTTTGGTTGGACTTATTATTTGAAGTTATGTGATTTATTAACGAGTGGTAGTTATACTGGAGGTTTCGTAATCTCTGCTGTTATTTATGTGTTCGCCAACATGTATTTTTGCAAGAGGGCATCTGCAGATGGTTATATCTTTATGGTTTTATTATGCTTTTTATCTTTGGGATTTACAAATCACCATTATAATGTTCTTCGTAGTGGATTATGTATTTCCTTTCTATTGATAGCGATTAGTAAAGGCCAACATAAAATAATTAGTATATTATCTTCTATAATTGCCGTGAGTTTTCATAGTTCTGGGCTATTGGTAATTCTAGGTTATTTAATAACATCTAAGTTTAGGGAAACTAAGTTTTTATATGCTTTTTGGGGCATCATGCTAGTAGCATTATTTGCTGGCATATTTGATTCTTTCGCTCAATATATGGAATTTTTCTCCTCAATGGAAGATGAAAGGTTTAATAGATATTTATCTGGCAATGATAGAGATTACAATGTGGGTCTAAGATTGGATTTTATAGCTTATTCTTTATTTCCCATAATTGTTGGCGGATATTATATCTATAAGAGAAATTATAAAGATGAGTATTATATACACATATACAATACCTATCTATTCAGTAATGCATGTTGGTTAATCTTCAGTAAAATGCCATCTAATGATCGCATTGCATACTTATCATGGTTTTTAATTCCCCTATTACTCCTTTATCCTGTATTAAATGATACGCAAAAGATGGGGAGTGTTATTAGGAATAAGAAAATATTATTATTTATCTTAATAAGTGTAATAGTGGGGTTAAATTTTTATTTAAAATATATTCGATAATGAAAAGACCAAGTGTTTCAATCACTGTTCCAATTTACAATGTTGAGAAAGATTTACCTCGATGCATTGAGAGCCTAATAAATCAGACATTGAAAGACATTGAAATCATTTTAGTTGATGATGGTAGTCTTGATAATTGTGGCAATATATGTGATGATTATGCAAAAAAGGATAGTCGCATAAAAGTAATTCACAAAAAAAACGGAGGTTTGGCAACTGCTCGACAAGCTGGCTTGGAAGTTATAACAGGGCAATATTATACCGTTTGTGACTCTGATGACTGGGTTGAGCCTAATATGTATGAAGAATTGTATAATGAAGCAAAAAGTGTTAATGCTGATATTGTTTTAAGTAATCATTACATAAATTATCCAAATGGGAAACAGATAGAAAGTCCTATATATGAGTATATCAATCAAGATGCGTATATTCTAGATATCATGTATCATAAAACATCAGCGAATACATGGAATAAGTTATTTAAAATGTCTACAATTAGGATGTATGACATTAATTATGCAAAAGGTATAAACTTAGGAGAAGATGCGTTATTCTTATATAAATTACTTTTACACCCGTTGAAAATTTCAACCATTAATAAACCATATTACCATTATCATAGAGATATCAATTCTAACTCATACACAAATAATGTAACACTAAAAACTGTCGAGCAAAATAAATATGTTTGGGAATGGAAAAGGCTGCACTATATAGATAAAAAATACGATAGAGCTCATAAATATTCAACTATAAATCTTGCATTTACTGCTATTAGAGCTAATGATGTTGATAGAGAATTCTTTAAGTTAATTGTACAAAATGTATCTTTTGTCGATATTGTTAAATATAGGTTATTATCGGTTAAAGCAATTCTTATAATTGCGACCAAAGTATTTGGTTTAAGTTTTGGGCGATTTACATATCGACTTTTATATAAATTCTTTTATCGCTAATATATCTTTACGAGAATGATAGAGAAAATAATATTCCTGCGGGGGGGGAGCAGGTCCCATATGCTCAAAAAACTATACTCATTGGTGTGTATGCCGTTTTTAACATTTAAAGGTTCATATATTGGAAGTGGTGCCAAATTTGCTGGCGCTCCAATCTTTCCACATGGAGTAACAGGAATATTTATTTCGTCAGGAGCTGTTATTGGTAAAGACGTTGTAATCTTCCATCAAGTAACTATTGGATCAAACACGCTGAAAGATTCATCTAAGAATGGTTCTCCAATCATTGGCAATAATGTTTACATTGGTGCAGGAGCAAAAATTATAGGTAAAGTAAAGATTGGAAATAATTGTCGCATTGGAGCGAATTGTGTTGTGGTAAAAGATGTTCCAGATAACACAACTGTTGTATCACAACCGGCAAGATTCATTATTAAAGAGAGTGTTCCGTCCAATGTCTTTACGAAATTTCAATAAAGCATTCGCATATGAACTATCGAAATATCATAAAATCTCGTGACTTACGAGTGAGGTTGCTGACTTTTCTGGATTGGATACCAGATAGTATCATGCTTAGATTGCAGTATTGGTTACAGACAGGCCGAAGACTCGACCTGAAGAATCCCAAGCGCTTTACAGAGAAACTTCAGCTTTATAAGATGAAATACCGCAACCCAGATATGCTTCGATGTACCGATAAATATGAGGTGCGAGAGTATATAGAAGAAAAGGGATTGGGTAAATATCTGATACCATTAATTGGGGTTTATGACACTACAGATGCAATTGATTATTCTAAACTACCAAATCAATTTGTGGCAAAAACAACAGATGGTGGTGGTGGTAATCAAGTACTTGTATGCAAAGATAAGCAGGCTCTCTCTGAAGAGGTTTTCAAGGAGCGTTTGAGGGGGTGGATGTCTGCCCGAAAAGTAAAAAAGCAAGCCGGGCGAGAATGGGCATATGAGAACGACTACCCCCGCAGGATTGTCATAGAAGAGCTTATCGGCTCTTCATGTGAGGACTTGATAGATTACAAATTTTTCTGTTTTGATGGTAAAGTGTCTTACATATATGGATTGTCAGATAGGAATGTGGGTAAATCTGTACAGTTGGGTGTTTACGATCCGCAATTTAGAAAACTCGAAGTTTCAAGGAATGATGAAAGACCTCAGAATATCCCTTTAACGAAGCCACAAAACTTTGATGTAATGATAACAATTGCAGAATCTTTGTCAAAAGATTTTCCCCATGTGAGAGTGGATTTATATAATATCGCTGGAAACATCTATTTCGGTGAGCTAACTTTTTATGATGGAAGTGGGTACATGACCTTTAATCCAGATTCTTTTGATGAGGAAATGGGGCAATGTTTTAATATAAGGACATTGGTATAGGCCATGATATTACAAAATAGAATATAATAGATAGCTTGATATGACGAACAAGATTTTTATAGTAGTAAATCAGGACTGGTTCTTTTTAAGTCACCGTTTGCCAATTGGTGTTGCAGCAAAAGAGGCAGGATATGATGTCACCATTGTGAGTGAGGATACGGGTGTGTCATACAAAATCAGGGAGGCTGGATTGAATACTATTGATTTGCCTATTAATAAGGCAGGAACTAACATCAAAGATGAAATCAAAACTCTCTTTTTCTTATATAAATTATTCAGACGAGAGGAGCCAGATATAGTTCACCTTGTGGGACTCAAAACAATACTTTGGGGAAGTATTGCTTGTAGACTTGCAGGGGTGAAGTCCATGGTTAGCGCTGTATGTGGACTGGGGGTGCTTTTCGATGAAGAGCATGCTCGATCGCTTATGACTCGCTCAATCTTGAAGGTATTACGACTTACTCATAATAAAAAACGCCTTGCAGTGATATTCCAGAATAATGACGATAAGAAGATTTTTCTGGATGCAAAAATTATGAAGGAAAAACAATGTGCATTCACAAATGGTTCGGGCATAAACCTTCAAAACTATGATTATACACCAGAGCCACAAGAAGGTCCCGTAAAAGTAATCTTTACAGCTCGAATGGTTGAGGATAAGGGTACGATGGTGCTAATTGATGCAGCAGAACAACTCAAATATGACTATGAAGGCAAAGTTCAGTTTCTATTGTGTGGTGGTCTGGATTCTAACCCTAATGGTATTACCAAAGAAATGCTCGAGAGTAGGTGTGATGGTAAGTATGTGCAGTGGTTGGGACATCGAAAAGATGTTTTGGAGTTATTGAAACAGTCTCATATAATGGCATTCCCTTCGTGGTATCGAGAGGGATTACCGAAGTCGGTTATTGAGGCAGAGGCTATTGGTCGACCTGTGGTCACTACAGACTCTGTCGGTTGCCGTGATACTGTCATTGATGGTGTTAATGGATTTATGATACCAATAAAGGATCCCATGGCATTGGCTAATGCATTGAGGCAACTTATTGACAATCCAGAGCTACGTCAGGAGATGGGTGTAAAAGCCCGAGAGTTTGCTGTAGGCAAATTTGATATTAATGATGTGGTCAGGGTGCATCTAGATGTATATGATAAACTGATAGCAGAGTAGTCTAGTATGCTTATCGTTTCATAAGCAAGACCTGTAAACAACGAAGTCGGTGTTCTTTTAAGAAAGAACACCGACTTCGTTTTTGGAGGACTTATACCACCAACGAGGTGGAGTCATTGCTTGATAAGTGATATCACCCAAGAAGTGGGCGGTTACGCAAACCAGCCGATGATCGACTGAATAATCCATACGATAAACATAATGGCCATAACGACGATGGTAAAGACGAGTCGTATGAGTCGGCAGGCCAGCGGGAGAACTCCGATGTAGGAGAGCGCTATGGTTATGGCTGTGATGACCGCAAAACGTCCCACACCCACCAAGAAACCGCGCCCAAAGCGTCGCAGGGGCGAAGCCACCTGGAACGAGAACTTCGGCATACTCGACTGTCGGCCCCTGAGGCCATAATAGAGTACTACCAACAACGATAGCAACATCAGTCCGCCTGTGCTTACCTCAAATTTATCCATCCACTTCACGGCCCAAGGAGCCAAGAATTGGAGGTCGCCATAGAGCACCAGCAGCAGTGGGGCGAAGAATACCACACAGAGCACCACGGCCAGATTGGCTCCCACCTTGGAGGTCATCGACATTCGCTCCTCCAACTGCTCCTGCAACAGAGCCTCGTTCGAGCCCGCCTGTGGGAATTTGTTTACCTTCTGCAACACTGCCCAAGCCTTTCCGAATTGGCGCTTGTTGCAGTAGAGGTTCACTTGGTCTTTCAGGGAGTCCATCTTCCTCGACATTGGCGAGGTGACGGTAAAGAGCTTCCACTCGGCCCCCACGAGCATACAGATAAACTGCTGTCGGTCTACTTCGTACTTTACAATGCGGGCCTCGCACTCACACACCTCCAACTCGTGGAAACAGATGGCGGTATTTGTGGGACGCGACACTCTCTGGGGCAGAGCGGCGAGCATTCCGCCCACGAAGGGGCGCTCGCTCAAACCTGCGGCTTTGTAGTTCTCCTTGTCGATGTGTATTCTCTCGACCACCCTCCAAGGGGTACTGCGGTCGAAAAGTTCAACCATCTTGGAGGCCTCGTTGTGGGAGATGAGCGAGGGGAAGCGGTAGTCCCAAACGGAGCTGGTGTACTGCTTGCGGGCCAACTTCCAGAGGCTTACGATGCGCTTGTCGCCACCGCACATTGAGCAGGTTACCTTGCCCGTAGCGCCACAAGTTTTGCAAGGCTCGTCTACATACGTTGTGTGTGTTATCGAGCCACTACCGTTGCAGTTGGGGCAGGACTTTGTGCCGGTTTTCTGCCTTTCCACATAGCGGCCTTTGAGCTTGCCGCCGTCGGAGTAATCGTTGTATTGCTCAAAATCTCTTGTCGTGTATGTATAGGAGATGTGTCGTGAGCCTTTGCATGAGGGGCAGGTGTGTTTGGTTACGATTGCGCGCTTAACGGTGCCTTTGCCGCCACACTTGGCGCAGGTAACCTTGCCCGTAGCACCGCAAGTGTGACAATTGACTATGTGCTCGGTGCCCGATACGGGATGGGTGCTTTCGTGCGATGTGAATACTGTGGGGTAGGGGTAGAGCGACCAACGGTTTATGTCCGACTCTTTGAAGTAGGTGGTGTTGGCAAAAGTGCGCCCACCGATGCGCTCAAAGGTGTCGTTGAGAGTTCGGGCGTCGTATTGTGTTTTGAGCACACCTCGGTAGAGTGGTGCGTTCCATACGTCTATGATTTTCAGTTCGTTGCCCAGATTGGGGCGATTGTAGCCCTCCACGGAGGCGGCCCATTGGTTGAACAACCTGCGGAAACGGCTCTCCTCCGACTGAGAAAAAGCCCTCCTTTGTGCGTCTTGATATTGTGCCATAACTCTCCCTCCTCTATTTGTTGTTAAACACGGTTGCGCTGTTGTTGAAGGTCAGACGTCGCATAGAGCCGAGGCCCAGACGTATGGACAACACAAGGGCAACGATTATGAGGGCGGCTAGTATGAACGGCAACAAGAGGGCCAACTTGTCGGCTTGGGTGATTTCGTTTTCATACTCCGACTTGTCGAAGACCTCAAAACAGTAGCCCAAGAGGGTGAACCCCTTGAACTCTTTGTCGGTTTTGCCCTCGGCCACCTCTTTTTTGTGGAGCACCTCGGCACATTTGACGGTCTTTTCTTTGGCCGTTTTGAATGTTTCGAGCGAGTAGGCCTTGTAGGCGTTGGCTATGGCGGCTTTGTAGTCCACCTTTTCCTGCTGAGGCTCGCTCACCTCTTTGGCATAGGTTGGGAGTACCATTGCCAACATCAGAGCCACGGTTAGGACTCTCCTTAGTAGTCGGCAGTTTTTCATAGTAGGTTGGGTTTAGGTGTTTTGTAAGGGGAGGGAAGGTTGGGGCTAAAACTCCAACCTCACGAGGAACGAGTTGCGGCCCTCGACACTACCTTCGACATAGTAGGTGGCCGAGCCGTCTTTGTATATTTTCATCTCCACCACATCGGTGGGGCGTACCTCGGCATTGAAGTTGATCTCCAACTCGCGCAGGGGTGAGGTGGTGGTAACGTCGAGCCCTACGGCATCCATTGCCCACACCACATACTGCACATTATTGACGTGCTGATTCATATCCAGGTCGGAGAAAGCCACGGTGTGCTGGGTGGTTTTCAGGGGCTGCAACTCTTGTGGGATGACCACTTTGGCTGCGGGCTCGGCGATGGCGTCTTCCACGATACACCTGCTCTGGTCGATGGCAAACTCGGCAAAGGCGCCGCGACGTGCGAGCCTGCGGGTGTTCATGTCGATAACGAGCCACGAGGTAGTCGCTTTGATGAGGGTTTCGCCCTGCTCGTTGCTCATTATGAAGTCACGCAGAAACATAAAGCCGCTTGCACCCTTGTGCCACGATTTGAGGTTTACGTTATCTCGCCACAGTGGCAACTTCTCGAAAACGACCCTCATACGCGAGAGCACCCACGCCTGATGGGTTTCGCCCAGTGAGTCGTAACCCACGCCCAGATAGTCTGCGTGGAGGTTTGCGGCCTCTTGTGCCATATTGAGGAAGGCTGCGGGTTTGAGCCTTTGGTTGAGGTCGGTATCGTAACAGGGGATTCTGTAATCAGCGTTGAATTTTTCTATCATAATGTTTAGGGATTTTTATCTTCTGTACAAATGTAGGATTTTTTTGCGAAAATGTATTATTTTTGCGGGGCAGATGTGAAACTCTGTGTGCAAAAATGAAACGATGGCTGAAAAATATGTTATGGTTGGTGGCAATAGTGATTGTCGCCCAGCTCGACTTGCAGGCCGAACAGCGTAGGTGTGCCACTACGGCAGACCGTGTTGTTCGGGGCTGTGTTGTCGAGGCCGAGGGTGCCGACTACGACTATTTTGCCGAGCGCACCACCCATATTGCTCTGGTGCCCCAATCGTTTTGCGCCCCTTCGGCTTCGAGCCGCACTCTTACGCTTCGCCAGCGTACCGCTTCGGGCCCCTCGGCGTTGGCCTATGGTTTGGGTGGTGGCTACCACATCTGCAATAACCTTGTGCCCGGCCTTTTGAGTGGCGCTTGTGGCACATCTGCATCTATTGGTCGCCCTGCCGACTACTACATCTATGCCCTCAGGCATATAATCATTTAGCCCTTAGAAATTGTGCTTTTCGTGGAGTGAACCTTGCCGAGATGTTGGCGAGGTGTTGCTCGTGTGTGTTGTTGTCGTGCGTATGCTGCGCGACGACGATGCAAAATTTACAATGTCTAATAACTAAATGATTTACAGAAAGATGAAAGATATAACCAAACGTGAAGATTTCTTGGCCCTTAGTGGCGATATTCGTATAACCCGCAAGAGCCGCTTTGTGCCCGTGGTGATGTTGCTGCTGGGCGTGGCTCTGATTGTGTCGGCCTTTATGGTCGATAAGGAGGCCCACAACCTGAGCACCGCACTGCTTACGGCGGGCTTTGTGCTTACTATTGTGGGCGTGGTGATGTGTGTATGCCCTGGCGATAAGGTGATCTATGAGCCCACGGGCGAGCGTGTGCGCCTGAAAAAACGTAGCCACGAGCAGAGCGTTATGCCCAATGTCGAGCGAGCCATTGTCGATGGCAATGTGAGCGCCTTGGAACTCTTGCAGGCCGAGGGTAGTGGCCCCCTGATGTCGGTCTGCTGGTCTACCCATTCGGGCAGTTTCTATGTGGCCCAATTACAACAATATGTTCCCTATGAGTATAAACCCACCATGGAACCCGTGGTGATTATCAAGTAAGGGAGCCGAACTTATAATCCCAAAACCATTTTTTACGAATGTTTGTAGTACTGATAGTTGTGGGCCTTGCGTTGCTCACCTTTGGAGCCAACCTGCTGACCAATGGTGCGGTGGGGGTGGCCAAACGACTGCGAGTGTCGGAGTTTATGATTGGCGCCACGATTGTGGCTGTGGGCACCTCTATGCCCGAGTTTGTCGTGAGTGTCCAGAGCGCCATTCAGGGCCAGGCCGATGTGTCGATTGGCAATGTTGTGGGCTCCAACATTTTCAACATCTACGCCATTCTGGGCCTCACGAGTATGCTGGTGCCCATCACTTTTGTGCGTAGCAATGTGCGCACCGACGTGCCTATCTGCTTGGCGGTGTCGCTGCTGCTGTGTCTGATTGCGCTTGATATGACTCTGTGGGGTGGGGCACACAACGAGCTGAGCCGCACCGACGGTGTGATTCTTCTGCTGCTCTATGGGGTGTTCTTGTGGTTTATGATAGGCCGCGGGCGCAAATCGGCCACGGCCGACGAGGGCGCAGGGAGCGAAGAACAGAAACCCTTGTGGAGATCGCTGCTGCTTGTGGTCTTGGGCGTAGGTGGATTGGTTTTGGGCTCAGATATGTTTCTCGATGGCAGCATCGAGCTTGCTCGAAGGGTAGGATTGAGCGAGGCGGTTATTGGCATAGTTTTCGTTGCGGCTGGTACCTCCATGCCGGAACTTTTTGCCTCGCTTGTTCCTGCCCTCAGGGGCAAGAACGACATCGCCCTGGGCAACATCTTGGGCTCCAACATTGCCAACATTCTGCTCATCTTGGGCACGAGTGCAACCATCACCCCCTTGCGCCTAGGTGGCATCACGGCTGTCGATATGGCCGTTATGGTGTCGGCTGTTGTGGCGGTGTTGGTGTCGGCATTTGCGCTTGGGCGCAACAAGATTAGCCGCTTCGAGGGCCTTGTGTTCTTTGGCATCTATGTCGCCTACACACTGTATTTGCTTGGTTGATAGATTGTGATAATTGTAGTAGTTAGTTAATGAGGGAGGGCCGAACTGCGTGATGCAATTCGGCCCTCTTGTTTGTGGGGCTTGATATGCTACAAAACACTGTCGGCCAACACTATTGCCACGGCGGCCTCGATGACCACTCCGGCTCTGAGGGCGATGCAGACGTCGTGCCTTCCGCCCACTTCGAGGGGCTCCACTGTGCCCGTTGCGGTGTTGAGGGTCTGCTGAGTGCGCCTAATGCTGGGGGTGGGCTTCACGGCCACGCGAACCACCAGCGGATTGCCGTTGCTGATACCGCCATTTATACCTCCGGCATTGTTGGTGGCGGTAGTGCCGTCGGGCGAGATTATGGGGTCGTTGTTGCCGCTACCGGTTATGCGGGTCGAGTCGAAACCGAGTCCGAACTCTACACCTTTCACTGCGGGAATGGCAAAGAGTATGTGGGCCAACTGACTCTCCAACGAGTCGAAGAAGGGCTCGCCCAAACCCACGGGCATACCCTGGGCCTGACACTCTATGATTGCTCCAACCGAGTCGCCCTCGGCCGATGCGCGGGCCAACAATTCGGGCCAACACTCGGGGTCTTTTTGTCCCCACAACTCGGTTATGTGACTTGCGATATTGAGGTCGGGGAACTTGGTTGCAATGATCTTCTTGGCCACCACACCTGCCGCCACGATGGGCAGAGTCAGACGGCCCGAGAAGTGTCCGCCACCACGAGGATCGTTGTAGCCCTCGAATTTGTGGGCAGCCACCCAGTCGGCGTGACCGGGGCGTGGAGTTGCGGCCAGCGAGTCGTAATCAGTGCTGTGCTGCGACTCGTTGCGGAAGAGTATCGAGATGGGGGCTCCGGTTGTGAAACCCTTGTAGATGCCGCTGAGCAGGGTAGGGGTGTCGCTTTCGATTCGAGGGGTTGTCGAGGGCTTGCCACCCTTGCGACGCTCGATGTCGGTGGCAAAGTCGCCCTCGGCGAGAGCTATGCCTGCGGGTACTCCGTCGATGACTATGCCCAGCGCAGGGCCGTGCGATTCGCCCCAAATTGCGAGCCTCAGTTTTGTGCCAAAAGTGTTCATTTGTATCTCTCTGTTTTTGCTATTTGTTCAATCCGAAAACCTCCCAAAACGAGGGCCACGACTTGGCTACGCAGTCGAGCGAGTCGAGCGTGCAGGGCTCCTCGATGAAGAGTGCTGCTACCGCCAAGGCCATAGCCATTCGGTGGTCGTTGTGGGCGCAGAGCGACGCTCCGCGCAGGGGTTTGCCACCACGCACCACCAATTCATCGCCCTCAATGTCGATGTCGGCTCCCAGAGCGAGCAGTTCGGCCACCAGCGCGCTACGACGGTTGCTCTCCTTGTTGAGCAACCTTCCGAGCCCGCCAATACGGCTCTCGCCATTGGCAAAGAGGCCCAAGATGGCCAACGTGGGAATGGCGTCGGGAGCGTGGGTTGCGTCGCACACAATGGGGGCGAGCCCCTCGGAGGGGAGCAACACGATGTCGCAAATCTCCTGCACGGCCTGACGAGTGCCGTCGAACTCCATCTCCACCGCGTCGGTGTCTACAAACTCCACATTGCAGCCCGAGGCTATCAGCTTGTGCAGTATGATTCGGTCGGCTTGGTTGGAACGCATATTCATTCCGCCCACGACGTAACCCTCGGGGCGTGGAGCAAAGCCGCTCTGAGCAATGGCTGCTGCGGCCAACAGATAACCTGCCGAACTCCAATCGGCCTCGATGAATATATCCCTGCCGAGATACTTTTCCTCCTCTGATACCACGAAGGTGAGTGGCTCGCTGCCGTCGGCTTCGAGTCCGTAACCTGCGCCGTAGTCGATGCCGAAGAGCAACATCACGTTGAGGGTCATATCCAAGTAGGGCTTACTTGTGGGCTTGGCTATCTCTATCTTACAACTCTGCTCTCGCAGTGGTGCACCCATCAGCAGTCCCGATATGAGCTGCGACGAGTGACATGCCTCCACGGCTATGGTGTTGGTCCTCACTCCGCCCTTTATGGTCAGGGGCAGATGGTTGTTGTTGCTCTCGACCTCTACTCCGAGCGAGTTGAGAATGGCAATGTCGGCCTCGAACGAACGCCCAGGTAGGGTGCCGTGGCCCACAATGGTAGCACCGCTACCGACCATCGCCACCAGACCCATCGTGAGCCTTGCCAGCAGGGCCGACTCGCCCACATCGAAGGTGTGGCCTTGGGCGGCCGCAAGACCATTGCGACCTACGCCTTGGATTGTGATTTGGGTGTCGGAAACCTCCACCTCGGCGCCCAACGAACGGGCCCAACCAAGGGCTGCACGAGTGTCGCCACACAGCGAGCCGCTATACGATAGTCGGCTTGTCCCCTCGGCAATGGTTGCCGCCACAATGGCCCTCTGGAAGTAGCTCTTGCTACCCGTGGGTGTGGCCTTGTGGGGTATGGATATTTGCGACAGAGAGGTTCCGCTCTCCATCAGGTTTTTCAACTCCGAGTGTGTCATTTGCCCGGGGGCGGTAGCTGCACCTCCGTCGGGAGCTACAAAGGTGAACGGAGCGCCCTCAATGAGCGAAAGGCGACGTGTGCAGACCCCCTCGCGACCCATTGCGAAGGCCACCAATCGGCCCGCAAGCTGTGGGTAACGACGGTATAGCTTACCGAGAGTAATTGCATCTTGGGCATCTGTGGCGGTGGTGGCCACTTTGACAATGTGTGCCCCCATCGAGAGGCACTTTTCGACCACCTCCGACAACTCCTCCAACGAAGGAGTGAGGGTGTAGTTGTGATAGGATATCAGGAGTTTGACATCGGTACCTTCAACCAGAGATTTAACCCTCTCGACCAACCAATCGGGTGCGTCAATCTCTACGTCTACCAACTTTGCACCCCCCGCGATTGCCACCGCATACTGCTCTTCGGCCCACTTGGGGTCGAGCTCTTCCAGATGACAGGTGTAGAGCAGATTGGGGTGCGCGCAAACCACACGGCGCAACTCGTCGCTGCTCAGTCGGCACAAATCGCCCCTGAGCTCGACCATAGGGGCCGAGGAGAGTTGCTCCAAACAACGCTCTGCGTCGGGGGGCGATATGCTTATGCAATACATTGGTGTGCTTGTGTTTTTCTGCTCCAAATATACAAAGATAGAAAAAACGAGCGAAATTATCTAATTTTTGCTCGACTAAGTGCCTCGGCATAACGCCTGGCGTAGCGGTTGTGCTCGCTCAGGCTCTTGGAGAAGTAGTGTCGGCCCGAGAAATCCTCCTTGGCACAGAAGTAGAGGTAGGAGTGGCTCTCGAAGTTGAGCACCGCGTCAATGGCCACAATGGGGGCCAAACAGATGGGGCCGGGGGTGAGTCCTCGGTGGAGGTAGGTGTTGTAGGGCGACTTTACTTGTGTGTGCTTGTGGAGCACGCGCTTGATGGTGAAGTCGCCCACGGCATACTTGGCCGTAGGACAGGCCTGCAAGGGTATGCCGCGACGCAGACGATTCAGATATACGCCCGCAATTTTGGGCATCTCGGAGGTTACTTTGGTCTCCTCGTAGATGATAGATGCGAGGGTCACGACCTCCATTTCGTTAAGTTTTGTGCGGGCCAGCTTGGCTTTGCGCTCGGCGTTCCAAAAGGCGTTGTACTCCTTGAACATTCGGTCGGTGAGGGCCTCGGGCGAGAGTGTCCACCACACCTCGTAGGTGTTGGGGATAAATATGCCGATTAACTGCTCGGGCTTCAAGTTGTACTTGGCAGCCGTGGCGGGGTTGGTCAGATGGGTGTAGAGCGCCACCGAGTCGGCCTCGATTTGGGTGGCCAGACGACCCGCAAGCTGATCGAGGGTGCGGATGTTGTTGAAGGTGAGCTTTACGGGTTTTTGAGCACCCGCGCGAAGTGTGCCCACAATGCCCATAGCGTTGCTACCCGCGGGCAGAACATAGTGGCCGGGCTTGACACTTTGGTCGAGCTTGCGGAGTTTGCCCACCAGAGCCACGACGCTCATATTGCGTGTGCCGTGTGCTTCGAGGGTGTCGAGCAGGGCGGGGTAGGAGGAGCCTGTGGGGAGATAGAACTCCGCCTTGTGGGGCAGACACGAGGTTGTGGCTCGTCCCAGGGTGAGAGCTCCGATTATGCCGATAATGGCCACGAGGGCCACGAAAAGTGCGGTGGATTTGCGTTTCTTTGCCATAAAAGATCAAATTTTTTGCAAATGTAAGAAAAAATTGTACATTTGCACCTCGGGTAAGTCTTATACGACCAGCTCCTGCTGAATCCCCCAGGCTTGGAAGAGAGCAAGGGTAGGTGGTTGTAGCGGTGCGATATAAGTAGCTTACCCTTTTTTTATTTGAGTAGCTCACCATTTTAACTATGGCCTGCGGGCCCCTAAAACTATGGCTACATTTGTTAAAATCTACCCCCAAAACCCCAACGAACGCGAGATTGAGCGTGTCGTAAAGGTGTTGCGTGCCGACGGAGTGATTATCTATCCTACCGACGGTGTCTACGCCTTTGGATGTTCGTTGCAGAGCCCCAAGGCTATCGAACGATTGGCCAAGCTGCGTGATAAGTCGGACAAAAATCTCTCCATCGTGTGTGGCGACATCTCTATGGCCGACAAGTTTACCCGCATAGATAATTGGCAGTTCAAACTGCTCAAACGCAATACCCCCGGTGCTTTTACGTTCTTGTTGGAGGCTTCGACGAAGATGCCCGATAAGGCTCTGGGTGGCCGCAAAGTTGTAGGTGTGAGGATTCCTGATAACAACATTCCTCTGGCTATTGTCGAGCGCCTCGGCTCGCCCTTGGTTACGGCCTCGGTGAAGGATGACGATGAGGTTGTGGAGTACACCACCGACCCCGAACTGATGGCCGAGCGCTATGACGATGTGGTCGATATGGTTATTGACGGTGGCTATGGCTCGCTGGTGCCCACGACGCTTGTGGACCTCACGGGCGACGAGGAGGAGGTTCTCCGCGAGGGCGCGGGCGAACTAAAATAGGGTAGAGCAAAGTAATGTAAGAGATGCGTAGCATCTCAGAAAAGTTTTTGGTGCAGCTTTTTACAAAAAGGTGCAAAAAGAAAAAAGGTATGAACAAAACAATTTTTTGGATGGAGGCGCTCAAAGCGGGCACTATTGTAGGCCTTGTGAGCGTAGCTTTTTCGATTGCCGTGCAGGCTATTAGCGGCCCTATGCCCGAGTCGAGCTGGATTAAGATTCTCAACTTCGTGTCGGTGCTGGTGAGCCTGCTGCTGGTCTATGGCTTTACTCGCCGCTTTGCTGCGATGCACTCGGTCGAGGAGGGCTTCTCGTATGGTCAGGGTGTTAAGTTTGTGTTGGCACTGATGCTCTTTGTGGGTGTCCTGAGCGGCATTTATAGCGCCGTTATGGCCAACTTCTTCATCAAGGAGGATCTGTTGGCAAGTGTCGATACCATTATGGCACAGATGCAGGATGCCATTCCTGCCGACCAGTTCGAGGCTACCTACGACACTATGCGTGGCGCGGTTATTAACCCAATGATTCTGACCATTTCAAATGTATTGTCGAACCTCTTTACGGGTCTGCTTTTTGGTGTGGTGATTGCGGGCATTACCCGCCGCCAGCCCGACATTTTTGCTACCCCCGTGGTGAGTGAGGAGGAGAAAACTAACGACCAAGAGTAAAAGTATAAATATGGATATTTCGGTTGTAATACCTCTGCTCAATGAGGCCGAGTCGCTGGGCGAACTCCACTCGTGGATTGGCCGTGTGATGTTGGCCGAGGGCTATTCGTATGAGTTGATTTTTGTCGATGACGGCTCGACCGACGAGTCGTGGAGTGTGATTGAGGGGCTTGCAGCTGCCGACAACCACGTCAAGGCGGTGCGCTTCCGTAGCAACTACGGCAAGAGTGCGGCTCTCTACTGCGGCTTCGAGCGTGCCGAGGGCGACGTGGTTATCACTATGGATGCCGACCTGCAAGACTCGCCCGACGAGATTCCCGCCTTGTACCGAATGATTACCGAGGAGGGCTATGATATGGTTTCGGGCTGGAAACGCAAACGCCACGACCCCAAGGCCAAGACCCTGCCCAGCAAACTCTTCAATGCCACTTGCCGTAAGGTGTCGGGCATCAAACTGCACGACTTCAACTGTGGCTTGAAGGCCTACCGCAACAAGGTGGTTAAGAGTATCGAGGTCTATGGCGAGATGCACCGCTATATTCCCATGTTGGCCAAGAAGGCCGGCTTTGGCAAGATTGGCGAGAAGGAGGTTACCCACTACGCCCGCAAGTTTGGCGTGTCGAAATATGGCTGGGAGAGGCTCTTGAAGGGCTATCTCGACCTCGTGACGGTGATGTTCGTGTCGAAATACGGCCGCTCGCCTATGTACTTCTTTGGTGGCGCAGGCACGCTGATGTTCTTGGTGGGCTTTGTGTCCATTGTGTGGATTGTGGTCGAGAAGTTGGCCTTTGGCTATCCGCTTACCAACCAGCCACTCTTCTACCTCAGCTTGGTGGCTATCGTGTTGGGTGTGGTGCTGTTTTTGGCGGGCTTTTTGGGCGAACTCATCAACCGCAATGCTCCCGAACGCAACCACTATTTTATCGACGAAGAATTGACAAAATAACCTTAAATAATTGGAGAAAAAAATATGCTTCAACGTATACAGACCGTTTACCTGCTGCTGGCAGCAGGACTGATGACCGCAATGTGCCTCTCGCCCCTGGGCCGCTATGCCGTGGATGGCGTGGAGGACGCATTTATGGCTTTTGATTTCTGGTGGCTGGGTGTGCTGTTGGCCCTCTGCGCGCTGGTGCCATTTGTTACCATCTGGCTCTTTAAGAACCGCTTTTTGCAGATTAGGCTCTGCTGTGCCGAGGTGGTGTTGCTGCTTGGTGCTCAGGGATTTGCACTCTGGTATGCTGTTCGCTTCGGCAATGTGGCCGAGAGTATGGGCAATGCCACTATGAGCCAGGTGTGTACCCCCGTGGTATTCCCCATTGTGGCTCTGATTTTGACCATTATGGCCATTAGGGGCATCGTGAAGGACGAACGCTTGGTGCGCTCGCTCGACCGAGTTCGCTAATTGAGCCGAAAGGAATAACGAAAGAAGGCTATGTTGCAAGCAGCAACATAGCCTTCTTTGTGTTTGTGCGGATGCGGAATTACTCCGTCTTGTCGATGTAGAGAACGCCGTCGAGGTGGTCGATTTCGTGCTGGAAGATTACGGCCACAAAACCCTCGATGTGCTCTTTGCAGGGGGCAAATGTGATAGCATCGTTGTAGGTGATGTCGATGGCGGTGTGGCGTAGCACCCTGCCACGTTTGTTAGGCACCGAGAGGCAACCCTCGCCACCCGTGGCACACTCCTCGCTGCGCCAAACAATCTCGGGATTGACGTAGATTTCAAACGGACCGCCCTTTTTGTCGAGCCTCTGCACCACAACCACGCGACGCAAAATGCCCACCTGTGGAGCAGCGATGCCCACACCTCTGTGGCCCTCGTCACACACGGTCTCGATCATCGAGGCTGCGAGTCGGCCAAAGACGGGCGAGAGGATATCGCTCTTGGTGAGGGGAGTAGAGGGGGTGCGCAATAGTAGCGAGTCGGGGCGGTTGTCGATGGTGGTCAGCTCCATTCGCGAGTAGCGGGCAGCGTTTATCAGACTGCGCTCTTGGTCGCTCCACGACGAGGTGGTGCACGACGCAAGAAGGGCGCAGAGGAGGGTTAAAAATATGGTTGAGCTCTTTTTCATAATTTGTAATGTGTTGGAGTGGTTTAACTATCTGATTTTGTGGGGCATATCTTCGGGCAGAACTATGGAATATTCCACAAGTCCGGCCACCTCGCCATTCTGATACCAAGGGGTTTGGTAGATGAGCTTTTTCACTCCCTTTTTCTCTATCGTGTAGGCGTTCGAGGAGCCCTGTGCGAGCATCTGCTGAATGGCCTCCCACGAGGCGGGTTTGTGACACTCTTGTAGGTTTGCGCCGCGTGCATCGCCCAGCGCGCTTATGGCTCGTTGGTTTTGATACACCACCTTGCCCTCTTTGTCGCATACGGTCATTGCTACCGCTACCGACTCGAAATAATTCTCTATCATAATATCCGATTTTTGTACGTTTACTACAAAGGTAGTAAGTTTCTGCCAGAAATAGGCCCACTTTCGCGAAAAATAACTACTTTTGTGGCTATGAATCGTAGTATGCCCAAATTTGTCGTAGCGCTGATAACTGCCGTGCTGATGCCGTTGAGCATCGGTGCGCAGGAGTTGTTGTGGAGTGCCTCGTTCGACTTCCGCTTCGACAACCGTGAGTATGGCGACCCAAGCGTGATGATTGCACCCTCGGAGACGCTCTTCGGAGCCTCGCTGATGCCCCAGGTGGGGTTGGGATGGAGCGTTAATCACTCGCTGATGGCGGGTGCGATGTTGCCTGCCGATATGGGTAGCCCCAACTTTATGGGCAAGCCCGAGTGGATGGCCTACTACAACTTCGATGGCGACAACTTCAAGGCCTACACGGGTATCTTCCCCCGCTCGGCTATGCGTGGCGACTACTCGCTGGCTATGTTCTCCGAGGCGGTCAAGTTTAACGACAAGGTGCTCGAAGGCGCTATGGTGCAGTATGTGACCTCCGATTGGTATGCCGAGTTTGGCTGCGATTGGATGGGCCTGCCGACCGAGACTCAGAGGGAGCGATTTATGCTCTTCTGTGCGGGCCGTGCCTGGAAGGGATTCTCTTATGCGGGCTATGCGGGCACAATGTTCCACCACGCGGGCAGCAAGACTCTGGGCGGAGTGGTCGATAATGCACTTGCCGAGGCCTATCTGGGCTTGGACTTTCAGAATATCTTGCCCTTCGACCGCAGCTACATCGAGGTGGGTTGGTTGCAGGGCTACCAGAACGACCGCAAGTATGGCGACGGCCCTAAACTGCCCGGTGGATGGCAGTTGGAGGTGGGCTGGGAGCACCAAGATGTGGGCTTCTGCAATACCTTCTACAAGGGTGGCAACCTTATGCCCTTCTACGACTCGCCCTACGAGGATAAAAACGGAGCACCCTATGCCGAACAGCTCTACTTTGGCGACACCTTCTACCGCACGGGCGAAAAGGGGCTCTACAACCGCTTGGAGCTCTACTATGCACCCCGACTGAGGGGCGGAGTGAGGCTCCGTATGTCGTCGGTACACCACTACGACGGCATCCATTGGGGTTGGCAACAGATTATTGCCCTGTCGATAGATATTGGCGGAGGAATGTTTTAGCACTTGACGACAAAACGAAATAAAACAATACTATGAAAAAATTACTTTACACTCTCTTTGTGGCACTGCTGGCCGTGGGCTGTTGTGTTACTCCCCCCGAACCCACTCCGCCCGATGTACCCCCATCGCCCCCCGATTCCGTGGCAGGCTATGTGGTAATAAACGAGATTAACGTACACAAGCAGTACATCGAGCTCTACAACGTGGGCGACGATGCGGTGGTTATTGGTGGCGCCAAGCTGCGCAAAAACAACGAGATGATGACCACCTCCGAGGGTGGCGTGTGGAGTATTCCAGAGGGTGTGGAGCTGGCAGCCAAGAGCTATGCGCTGATTAGCTGCAACGGCACAGCCAACACCTACGACTGCCCCAACTACTATGGTGCTACGGCTACCAAGATAGATGGCGATGTGTCGATGTTGCTCGAACTGCTCTCGGCCTCGGGCGAGCGCATAGACTACTTTGTGAACACCTACATAACTAACCCCAAGGCTCTGGATGCGTGGGGCGGATATGTGGAGCACCGCTTCGATGTGGCTTCCCGTATTCCCGACGGTGCGGGCTGGTGGGTGACCGATGGTGGCACTCCCGGTGCTGTGAACAACACCTCTATGAGTTTTGAGTTCAAGAACACCCAGATGAATTGGGTGGGTAGTGGCGAGGTGCTCAGAGAGGATTTGGAGTATGAGCAGGCCCTCGCGTCGCTCTTCGACTTTGGTAATATGCCCACCTTCAAGATTAGCATCTCGCAGGAGGAGTGGAACAAGCTGCTGAGCTACTACGACCACAACTCCAAGACCAAGAAATATGTGAGGTGTAACGTGTCGTACAGTCGTTCGGGTGGCACTCGCACCATTCGCGATGCGGGCATCCGACTCAGGGGCAACACCTCGCGTCGTCGTCCCGAGAGCATTGTCGATGGCGTTACTCACCACCGCACCGACAATACCGATTGGAATCACTGCCACTTCGGACTCAACTTCCGCAAGTTCTACAAAGATAAAGACCACACCATCAACGGCGTTCGCAAGGTGAACCTCAAATGGTTCAAGGACGACCCAATGTATGTGAGGGAGCTCTACTGCTACGACCTCTTCCGTCGCTTTGGTGTGTGGACTGCCGTGAATGATGTCTACTGCCGTCTGTCGCTTCACGTCGAGGGCGACTCGATGCCCGCCTACTACGGTGTTTACCAGATGATTGAGGCTATCGACGACGAGTATCTGAAAGCTCGCGTTATGGAGTTCCGTGGTGCCAAGGGCAACTTGTGGAAGTGTCGCTGGGGTGCCGACTTGAAAGACCTCAATGACGACAGCAAGTTTGGCCTCGATGTGGGTGGCGACGAGGAGTGGACCTATGAGCTCAAGACCGAGAATGCCGACTTCGACGACGCCAAGGCCCAGCTGAAAGACTTTATCCGCAAGATAAACACCCTCCAAGGTCAGGAGTTCCACGATTGGATTGCCGAGGTTACCGATGTGGAGTTGTTGCTGAAAACCTATGCCGTGAATGTTATGGTAGGTATGTGGGACGACTATTGGAACAATATGAGCAACTACTACATCTATTTCAACCGCACCGACGAGTACTATAAGTTCTTCTTTATTCCCTACGACTACGATAACACGCTGGGAACGTCGCACAACTGCGGTGTGATTAGCGACTCGGGCACCCACAACCCGCTCGAATGGGGTGACACAAGTCGCTCGCCTCTGATTGGCAAGATTTTGCAGTTCGACGACTACCGTCGTATCTACGTCAATGCACTGAATGCGCTTGCAACTCAGGGCAAAGACCTCTTTGCCACCACCGAGAGTATTCAGCGAATTCAGGCTTGGCAGTCGGTTATTAAGCAATATGTGCCCAACGACACGGGCGAGGATATGGAGATTAAAGACCGCCCTGCTTCGTGGGGTAATCAGTCGCAGTACCGCCTGCTGTCGCCCGTCAATAACTTCTTCACCACCAAGATGAATAGCATTCCCTCGAATTAGTCGGGGAGTGCCATATAATAGAAACAAGTCCGACTTTCCGCAGTGGAAAGTCGGACTTGTTTTTTGCGTTGTGGAGTGACCCTATTTGAGCCTCAGGAACGAGTAGCCAAAGCGTTCGCAGGCGGCCCTTTCGAGTTCTTCGCGCACCGAGGGGTGGGCGATGTTAATAAGGGCACGGGCGCGCTCGGCCAGGTTTTTGCCTTTCAGGAAGGCGATACCCTGCTCGGTAACCACATACTGAGTCTGGAAACGGGTTGTTACCACACCGGCTCCTTCGGTCAGTACGGGTTTTATTTTCGACACTCCCTTGGGGGTTATGGAGCTCATCGCAATGAAGGTCTTGCCACCCTCGGAGAGCGCTCCGCCATACATAAAGTCGTGCTGACCTCCCACGCCCGAAAAGATGCGGGTGCCAATCGAGTCGGCACACACCTGACCCGTGAGGTCCACTTCGAGGGCCGAGTTTATGGCCATCATCTTGTGGTTCTGACGTATGCGGAAGGGGTCGTTGGTCCAGGCCACATCCTTCACCAACAGCTCCTTGTTGTAGTCCATATAGTCGTATAGGCGACGCGAGCCGAGGGCCAGACAGCACACCGTCTTGCCGCGCTCGATGACCTTCTGCGAGTTGTCTATCACTCCGCTGTTGATTAGGGGTACCACGCCGTCGGTCAGAGCCTCGGTGTGGAGTCCCAGGTGCTTGTGGTTCGACAGAGCCGCCAGCACGGCATTGGGAATACCGCCCACACCAATTTGGAGGGTTGCTCCGTCGGGAATCTGCTCGGCAATGTAGCCGCCAATCTTGCGCTCATCGTCGTTGGGCTCTACGGTGGGTAACGCCACGGGCTCGGCATCAACCCTCACGGCTGCGTCGATGCGGTCGATGTGGACCAGAGCGTCGCCATAGGTGTAGGGTATGCGGGGGTTAATCTGGGCGATGATTATGCGGGCTGTCTCGGCGGCACTCACCGCCAGGTCGGCCGAGATGCCATAGCTGCAATAGCCGTTCTCGTCGGGCTCGGAGCAGTTGAGCAGACATACGTCGTACTTGATATATCCCTCCCTCACAAGTGCAGGCACCTCGCCCAAAAAGCAGGGGATGATGGAGCCATAACCGCTGGCAATGGTATTGCGGAAGTTGTTGGCCACAAAGAAACTCTGGGGCGTAAAACTCTCGGCCATTTCGGGGGTGCCATAGGGGATGTCGCGCGTGCCTATGGCAAAGGCGCTGTAAACCTCCACACCTCTCAGTTCGGGGGCTCGTGCGGTCATTGCGTCTACCAACACCTCGGGGATGCTGGTCGAGCCCTGAACATATACCTTGTCGTAGCTCTTGATAAGTTTTGCTGCTTCGGCAGCCGTTGTGTAATTTGCCATTTTTTGTTTTTTCTTTTTGTTTGTCGCTTTTTTGTAAAAAAGCTCCGCAAAAAACTTTTCTGAGATATTCGCCTTGGGCTCGTATCTCTTACATTACTTTGCTCTACCCTAAGAGCCTTAATGCTCAGAGAAAATCTTCAATTTTCAATTTTCAACTGCTCAAACATTGCCAATCGTTTGTCGAGCAGGTCGTAGTGGTGTGGGAGAATGGCGCTCGAACAAGCTCTTATGCCCTTGTGGGTAGCACCCGTCGAGGCGAGCGTAATGCCGCTAATGCCACACATGAGCAACTTTTCGAGCAGCTGGTTTTCGTCCATATCGTTGTAGCCTATGGTGAAGAAGAAACCGTCGCCTACGGGCTGGTCAACGTCGGTGTCGTAGACCACATTGAAGCCGTGGCGGGCAAAAATCTCCCTCAGTCGGGCAGTACGGGCGGCATACTCCCTGATTTCCTCTACATAGTTGTACTTGCCCTCGGCTGCCAGGCGGAACATCTCGGCCAGAGCCATCTGGGCCGAGTGGGACACGCCCGACGAGAGGGTGTAGATGAGCTTGTGGACAAATACGTTGCCGAACGAGGCGAGGCCGAAACGCTTTTGGAGTTGCTCACTCTTGCGCTCAAACAGCGCGTCGCTGATGCAAGCCACAGCAATACGCTCGCCTGCATAACTAAATATCTTCGAGCCACTTAGTAGCATTACATAATTGTCGGTATAGTGACTCACGCTCACCTGCTTGGGCAGTCCGCAGGGGGCCATCTCCGTCTGGCGGAAATCCATAGTCAGGTAGGCCAAATCCTCAATCACAACCACGTCATACTTGTTGGCCATACGACCGATTGTGCGCAGTTCGTCGTCGGTCAGACACATCCACGAGGGGTTGTTGGGGGTGGAGTAGAGCAGTGCGGCAATGCGCCCGCTGCTGAGCTCCTCCTCCAATTTGGCTTCCAACTTTTCGGCTCGGTAGTCGAACAAATCGAAAGACTCTTTGCGGATGCCGATGATGTCGGCCTGAACTTTCTGTACGGGGAATCCGGGGTCGATGTAGAGAATCGTATCCTTCTCGGCCGAGAGGTTCGACACGGCCATCAGGGTTGCGTATGCGCCCTGCATCGAGCCTACGGTGGGGATTATCGAGCGTGGCGAGATGTGGGTGCCAATGACGGCCTCGATAAACATCGAAGCGGCCTGTTTCAGCTCGGGCTCGCCGTCGATGGCGGGGTATACGGCCGGCACACCTCGGTCGATGGCGGCTTTTTGTGCCTCGGCACCAATGCGCGAACAGGGCAGTCCGGGCACGCCAATCTCGAAGTGGATAAACTCTTGTCCTGTGGCGGCCTCAAAGTTTTTCACAACAGTAACAAGCTGTCGTATGGAGAGTTTGTCGAGCGATTCGACTTCCATTTTTTGCAGCGTCTGCTCTATGAGCAAGCTGTCTACAATGGGTTTCATGATGTTGTTGGTTTTAGGTGAAGTTTTAAGTGTTTCCAAAGGTAGGCTTTTGTGCGCAGATTTCCAAGCAAGTAGCACAAAATGTGAAAAAAATAACATTGGCGCTTTGAAGTCAAAGAAAATAGAGTTATCTTTGGAGAGTTTTTTGGCGAATTGTATTTGCAAGCGAAATCAACACTAATAACATAAAACTTTACACATTATGAACATTCCCGCAGAATTGAAGTATTCGAAAGACCACGAGTGGATTAAAGTGGTTGATGGTAACGAGGCATTGGTAGGTATTACCGACTTTGCACAGGGCGAGCTTGGCGACATCGTATTTGTTGATGTTCCCAGCGTAGGTGAGGTTGTAGGCGCTCACGAGGTATTCGGCTCGATCGAGGCTGTTAAGACCGTTTCGGACGTATTCTTGCCCGTAACCGGCGAGGTTTTGGAGTTCAACCCCGAGGTTGATGCCGACCCCGCATTGGTAAACAAAGAGCCCTACGAGGGTGGCTGGTTGGTTCGCATCCGTATGGAGAACCCCGCAGAGTTGGAGGACCTGCTCGACGCCGAGGCTTACAAAGCTCTCTTGTAATAACTGAATTTTTCCTATAAATCTAATAAAAACAGAGAAGTAAAATGGCAACAAAAGTTACTGTTGTTGGCGCTGGTAACGTAGGCGCAACTGCTGCAAATGTTTTGGCTCTTCGCAAGGTTGCAAGCGAGGTTGTTCTGATTGACATCAAACCCGACCTGTCGGAGGGTAAAGTTCTGGATATGTACCAGACCTCGACCCTGCTCGATTTCGATACCAAACTCGTAGGTGTAACCAACGACTACAAAGCTACCGCTAAGAGCGACGTTGTAGTTATCACTTCGGGTGTTCCCCGCAAACCCGGTATGACCCGTGAGGAGCTCATCAGTGTTAATGCAAACATCGTTAAATCGGTTGTTAATAACATCTTGGAGTACTCGCCCAAAGCTATCTTCGTAATCGTTTCGAACCCCATGGATACCATGGCTTACCTCACCCTGAAAGCTACCGGTCTTCCCAAAAACCGCGTAATCGGTATGGGTGGTGCTCTGGACTCGTCGCGCTTCCGCTGCTACTTGGCCAAAGCTTTGAAGGCCGACATCCGCGATGTTGACGGTATGGTTATCGGTGGTCACGGCGATACCACTATGATTCCTCTGATCGAGAAAGCTAGCTACCGTGGTGTTCCCGTTAGCCAGTTCCTCAGCAAGAAGAAATTGGCTCAGGTTGCTGCCGACACTATGGTAGGTGGTGCTACCCTGACCAAACTCTTGGGTACTTCGGCTTGGTATGCTCCCGGTGCTGCTATTGCAAGCGTTGTTGAGAGCATCTTGGGCGACCAGAAGAGGGTTATCTCGTCGAGCTGCTACTTGGAGGGTGAGTATGGTGCAGAGGATCTCTTCATCGGCGTTCCCGCTGTTATCGGCAAGAACGGTATCGAGAAGATCGTTAACCTCAAACTTACTGCTGCCGAGAAAGAGCAGTGGGAGAAGAGCGTTGCTGCCGTTAAGAAAACCAACGAGGTTTTGTACGAGATTGGCGCTTTGACCAAATAATCCCGCTACGGAATCTGTATGATAAGAGCCACCTTCGGTTGAGGGTGGCTCTTTTTTGTGCGCCGATGTGTGGCTCTCTTGAAAGTTATTTTGTATCTTTGGTGTGGAATTACCAAAAAACTACCGCAATGAAACGACTCCTATTGGCCCTTGTGGCAATGGCCTGTGTGGCCTTCGCAGCCGAGGCACGACAGCCCCTGAAACGTACATTCACATCCTCCACGGGGCTCAACTTACCCTACCAGGTGGTCTATCCCGACGACTTTAACCCCGCAGAGCGCTATCCGCTGCTGCTCTTTCTGCACGGCGCGGGCGAGAGGGGCAACGATAATGAACTACAAATGACCCACGGAGGGGAGATGCTCACCACGGCCGAGGAGTTGGCCGGAGTGATTGTGGTGGTGCCCCAGTGTCCCGAGGGCGATTGGTGGGCCGATATCGACCACGACCTCTCGACCCGCAACCTGCTCGAAATGAACCCCGCCCCCGCGATTACGGCACCAATGCAGGCGGTGGAGGAGTTGTTGGGAGCGCTCTTTGGTTTGGACTTTGTGGACTGCGGACGTGTCTATGGCGTGGGACTCTCGATGGGTGCTATGGGCATCTGGGAATTGGTGTGCCGCCACCCCGACCTCTTTACTGCTGTGCAACCCATCTGTGGTGCGGTGAATACCTCGGTGCGATTGGCCGCCTACGAAGGCCCGACCCACTTCCGCATAATTCACGGAGCCGACGACCCCATAGTGCCTGCCGACTGCTCGCGTAATGCGGCCGAGGTGCTGCAATCTAACGGCAAGCCTGCCGAGCTGGTGATGTTCGACGGCTGTGGCCACCTGAGCTGGAATCCCGCCTTTGCAATGAGCGACTTCCTCGGCTGGATGCTCTCCAAGAGCAAATAGGCCCACACACTCCTATTGAAATACAAAGGCTCGACACCTATGCAGGTGTCGAGCCTTCTTTGTCCTATCTCACGTCTGACGATTATTTCTGTTTTGTACGGTAGGCAGCCGAGTATTTGCCCTTGGCCATTGCGGTGAGCTTGTTGCGCAGAAGTGTTTTGCGCAGGGTGCTCAGACGGTCGGTAAAGACGTAGCCGTCGAGGTGGTCATACTCGTGCTGAACCACTCGTGCGGGCCAACCGGTCAGCTCCTCTTCGTGCTCCTCGAAGTTCTCGTCGAGATAGTTGATGCGGATGGTTTCGGGGCGGTAGACATCCTCGTGAATACCGGGCACCGAGAGGCAACCCTCGTTGAGCAACACCTCCACCTCGCTCTCCTCGACAATCTCGGGGTTGATAAAGACCTTTTTGAAATCTTTGGCTGTGGGGTCGATGTCGGCAAAACCGCTTGCGTCCACTACGAACAGACGAATGTCTTTGCCAATCTGGGGAGCGGCCAGACCTACGCCGTCGGAGGCGTACATCGTGGCATACATATCCTCAATCAGTTTGCCCAATTCGGGGTAGTCGGGGCCAATCTCCTGGCACTCTTTGCGGAGCACCCCTGAGCCGTATATGTAGATAGGGTATATCATAATTTTTCCTTTTTGGTTTGTCAGAAATTCATTGCTTTGTACTGTGCCGACTCCATAAAGCTTTGCAGAATTATGGTGGCGCTGATCTTATCGACCACGGCTTTGTCCCTGCGTGCCATCTTTTTCATACCGCCGTCGATCATTGCTCGGTGGGCAATTACGGAGGTGAAACGCTCGTCGTGCAGGGCTATCTGCTTGGTGGGATACTTGGCTTTTAGCTGTGCCACAAAGGGCTCAATGGCGCTCCACGATTGGCTGGGTGAGCCGTTCATCTGGGTGGGCTTGCCCACCACGATGATATCGACCTCATTGGCTGCGAAGTACTTTTCGAGCCAGGCGCCAAGCTGGGCTGTGGGCACGGTTTCGAGTCCTCCCGCAATGATTCGCAGGGGGTCACTCACGGCAATACCCGTACGTTTGAGTCCGTAATCTATGGCCAATATCCTTCCCATACGGCCACAAAGATACCATTTTGTTTTTTGTTTTTATACGACTTTTTGTAAAAAGTCGCCCAAAAACTTTTCTGAGATACTCGCTTCGCTCATATCTCTTACATTCTCTTGCTCGGCCAATCCTATTTGACTTGGTGCGTTTCGACGTTAGACTTTTGACGTTCGACAAAATCAAAGGGGTTGCGCTTCTCAGCGGACCCCCCTACAAAACTACTAACCCAAACGGATGGAAAATAGAAGTGGCGGCCCGTGTTGGGCCGCCACACCTCTTGTCGAGCCGAAAGGCGAGTAGTAAGTCCCCTGCCAGGGGCGGGGGATTTAGGGGGTGGGTAGTAATCCTTCATTTATTTAAGTCTAACTGCTACATAACAAAGGGGTTGCGCTTCTCAGCGGAACCCCCTACAAAACTACTAACCCAAACTTAAATAAATGAAGAAACCTTTTGTTACTGTCGCGCACCTCTTCGGGTGCAGCCCTAAATCCGTGCTCACGCACATAATCGCGGGCTCTACGGCAGCAACGCCCAATATCTTCACAAATGCCGTGCCAAAAGCCCGATACAACAGTTTGGATTGAGAAATTTATTGTCGGCCCACAACTCCCGCAGGAGTTTGTGATACCTATTATATAACATTAAGGTCCTTAAAGCCCCTTAAAGCCCCTTAAAGCCCCTTGTGGACCTTAAAGACCTTAACGATTTATTGCTGTGGAGGCAACCTACGAGTTCTTGAAGAGCTCTTTGATGCCGCCAATCGAGCCGAGCACCGAGGTGGCCTCATAGGGGAGGTAAACCACCTTGTTGTCCTTGCCGCTGGTCATCTCTTGGAGTGTTTCGATGTATTTCACGGCCAACAGATAGGTTGCGGGGTCGGTTTTGGTGTTCTGGATAGCCTCGGTCACGCGGGCAATAGCCTCTGCCTCGGCATTAGCTTGGAGCACTTTGGCCTCGGCCTCACCCTGAGCTTTCAGAATTTGAGCCTCTTTTTCGGCAGCTGCGTAGTTGATTTGCGACTGCTTCTCACCCTCGGATTGGAGGATGGCCGACTGCTTTTCACCCTCGGCACGGAGGATTTTGGCCCTACGCTCACGCTCGGCCTGCATCTGCTGCTCCATAGCGTTGCGCACCGATGCGGGAGGAGTAATGTCCTGCAACTCAACACGGTTTACCTTCACGCCCCACTTGTTGGTGGCCTCGTCAAGCACGTTGCGCAGCTTGGCGTTGATGGTATCGCGCGAGGTGAGGGTTTCGTCGAGCTCCAACTCACCAATCACGTTACGCAGGGTGGTCTGGGTGAGTTTCTCGATAGCGTTGGGCAGGTTGTTGATTTCGTAAACGGCCTTCACGGGGTCTACAATCTGGAAGTAGAGCAGAGCGTTGATGCGTGTGGTTACGTTGTCTTTGGTAATCACGTTCTGCTCGGGGAAGTCATAGACTTGCTCACGCAGGTCGATGCGGGGGCTGTATTTGAACGACACGCGCACGTTGCCCTCCCAATCCTGAATCGAGTGGCGGTAGTAGATTTTGCGAGGTTTTTCGAGTATGGGCCAGATGATGTTGATACCCGAAGTGAGGGTTTTGTTGTATTTGCCGAGTCGCTCCACGATGCATGTTTCCGACTGCTGAATGATGGTCAGACCCGAGAGCACATATACTACCACGATGATAGCGAGTGCTACGATAACGGTTAAAGTTCCCATAGTTGTGTGTTATTGTTTTTTAACGGTTAAGATAATGCTTTCGCGGCCGGTGATAATCACCTTTTCGCCCTTTTCGATAATGGTATCGTCTTCGCTTTCGGCCTTCCAGTCGTCGCCGTCCACGGCCACTCGACCTGTGCCCTCTTTGGGGTTAATCTCTTCCGACACTTTGGCCGTGCGACCAATGAGGGCGTCGGCATTGGTAGCCACTTGGTCTTTCTGCGAGAGTTTCAGCAGCAGGGGCCTGATTGCGAGGAATGCCACGATGGTGCCTATGGCAAACAGACCAATCTGCCACTCGATCGAGCAGGCCAAGGCTGCGCCTACGGCTCCAAAGATTGCGCCTACGGCAAAACATACGAGCGCAAAGCCCGAGGTGAGTATTTCGCCTACCAGGAGGATGAGGGCTGCCAGAGCCCAATAGTGCCATACTTCCATACTTTTTTGTACATTTATGTGGGTTAAACTTCCGATTCTGTCCTTGCAAACAAATATACAAAAAAAGCCGCAATGTTGTACACTGCGGCTAATAATAATTTGCAATTATTTGGTTTGTTGTGGGTCATTCTTCGTTCTGCACCTCAAAATCGACCGTGGTGTAGTAGACAAACTCCGATCCGGTATCGCTGGTGAATTTGATTTTGAAATTATGCACTTTGCTCGCGGTGGGCAGGCTGAGAAAGTTGAAGGCAAAATCATATGGGTGTTGCATACTATCATTACGAGCACGTTTGGCCAAAGCGGTCATGTCCTCGTTTGTTAATTCGTTTAGAGGTTTTTCAATTGTAGTGGCATTGCCATCCGGATAGTATCCCAACCTTTTGTAACCACTATCAAAGAATGGTTTGTAGGAGTAACCCTGAAATCCCACAATGTCGTCCAAAGGGGTACCTGCCGGATGTAATTCATCATAATCGGCATCACTTGTGATAGTGATAGAAGAGTAATCATGTTTCAGTACGGTTGCAGTAGTTCTCTCTGCAACCAATACATCAGCAATCCATTGATTCCACGAGGTGTCATTGTGCTTGACACTTAATTTGTGGAATTCTTCTCGTTGGTCATACATATTAGAGTGTTGGGAAAGTGTTCTGAAATCATTGTAGTCGCACACAGCGGTGACTCTCAATTTGGCCTGTTCTGGAATGTATTCAAATGCAAAATCTTTAACATTTAGGTAGTAATAAACATAGGACTGACAATAAATTTGCCCAAAATGACTCACGCTACCACATCCCACAAGGGTGGTTGTGCCAGCAATTATAAGTGCCCAATTTTTGATTCGTTTCATAATCTTTTAGTTGTTAGGTTTGTTGTAAGTTATAACTCTTCTCCCGTTCCGAAATCTACGCTCACGAATTGTGTGTATGTTACATTGTCGTTGGTGGTTAAATTTATGCTCAATGTGTGCTGCGACTTTGCTGTGGGCGCTTGCTTGAAATACAAGGCTAAGTCATAATCGTATAGGAAATTTGGATCATAACAAGCAGATGCTGCCCACATTAGTTTAGTATCATCGGGTTGTAGTTCGTTTAGTTCATACTCCAAAATTTCAGACCGCCATCCTTGTGTTTTATATCCGCCATCTATATACGACTTTGGGCTTCTAAATCTTATACAAACCAAGTCGTTCAGAGGAGTACCTGCGGGATGGTCGGCATCGTAATCGGCATTACTCGTGATGTCTATCGAAGTTAGGTGTCGATAATAGGCACATACCCAATCATAGCCAAACCCTCCAAACACATCAAATAGTTCGTCATTTGTAGATTTGTAATTGAATGTGGTGTCGCCATTCTCTACACTTAATTCGTAGTGTTTGACACTTAGCGGTTTTGTCATATCCCAATCCCCACCTAAATTGCTGGCCACCACTGGCAGATAGTCATATATGAATTTACCTGCCGAAAATCCTTCGGATTTTACAAGGACAAAACATAACGTCTGCGAATTGTTATCGTATGTAATACTCCACTCTTCGGGGAAATCGAGATAATAGTTTATGTAGGATTTTAGCACCACAGTGTCGTTGTTGTCGGTAAACGCATTACATCCATTCAGACAGCCAACAATGCTAACCAAAACTATTATTTTTGCTATTATTCGTTTCATAAGATACATGCGTTAAAAGTAAAACAACTCGGTAGAAACGATTCTAATGAGTTACGCAGCAAGAATCGATGCTACGCGACCAGCCAATAATTCGACATTAGGCTGCCTGTTATCTGCTAAATGTCCATTAGTTAGAGGCAGTTTGTCATTTGCAAACAAATATACAAAAAAAGCCGCAATGTTGTACACTGCGGCTACGATTTTATTTTCCGTGCTGACTATTTCTGCACTGTGTGGAAGTCGATGATGCGGCTGAGGGCCCTCTGACATACGGGGCAGAATTGGGTGGCCGTGTTGTTCCTCATACGACACACGTCGGCAGGGCGATAGACACCCTTGAATTGGTAGCCTCCACCTTCGTAGACACCCACGGTGTAGTTCTTGCTGCGCTCGGGGGTTACTTTGGTGGGGATGGCGGTGCCTTCGGGCAACATATCGGCCCACTTGGAGTCGAAGTCGGCCAGAGTGGTAATGTTCTGCTCCCAGGGCTCCACGCTTGCGGGGTAGGCCAAGAGCAACACGTCGTCGTTCTCGTAGAAGTACTCGTCGGCAAGACCTCCGAAGCTGTGACCAAACTCGTGTACCACCACGGGCTTGAACATTGGGTGGTGGGCTGTGGTGAGGGTGTAGGAGTTGTAGATGCCGCCTCCGCCATAGGTGTCGGTGTTGGCCAGAATTACCAGGTGCTCGTAGTCGATGCCGTTGAGCAGGTCGTAGAGGCGGAACACCTCGCTGGTGGTCAGGTAGCGTGCCGAGTAGAAGGTGTCGAAGTGCGACCCCACGGCGGTGTTGCGCCATTGTTTCTCGCGGGGGATGGATACACCGCTATCGACCGAGGCCGACTCTACGGCCACGAAGTTAAACCTGTCGGCCATACTCTTGAAGGGCTCGTAGGAGAGGATTGCATCCACGGTGGCCTGAGCGTCGGCAAGGAAGGTTGCCATCTCCGCTGCGGTGTAGCCCTCGGCAATGATTGCCACGTCGATTTTCTCACTTGCGGGACCGCTGTGGTGCAAAAGTCGGTGGGGCGTTGTGGGGGTGGAGTCTACGTTGCGGATGAGTATGTCGGTGGGGTTGATGCGGTAGCTGAGGGTTGCCACGGTCTGCTGGAACGAGTTGCGGAGGGTTACACATACCTCGGCCTCGGCCAATGGCATAGGCGTGAGGATGGTGAACTCGTAGCCCTTGTTAGTGGTCTTGGCCTCGTCGCCCGAGAGCCACTCCTGAAAGAGGCTCGAAAAGCTGGTGCGATAGATTACCTTGCCGGTGGCGCAGTCGGTCATTGTGAGCTGACCGTTGCCACCGAGGGCCACCTGGTCGAGATTTACTCGCCTGCCTGCCCAGCCCTCCCACGAGAGCATCTGTCGCAGAAAGATCTGCTGGGTTTGGCTGTTTCCGGCAAAGACGAGGTCGTTGCGCAGGGTGCGGTCGGAGAAGAACTCTTGGAACTGCTGAGCCGAGATGGTGGTGAGTGCCACCGCCAATGCGGCAATAAGGCTGAAAAGTCGTTTCATATATCCTATTTATTTGTGATGATATGGCTCGTTGTTGATGATTGTGAAGGCGCGGTAGAGCTGCTCGGCAAAGATGGCACGCACAATCTGGTGCGAGAAGGTCATCTTCGAGAGGGCTATTTTGCTGTCGGCTCGGGCGTAGACCTCCTGCGAAAATCCGTAGGGGCCACCAATGACCATACAGAGCCTCTTGCAACCGCTGGCCATACGCTTCTGTAACCAGTCGGCAAACTCCTCGCTGGTGTACTCTTTGCCTCGCTCGTCCATCAGCACAACGAAGTCGGAGGGGGCGAGGAGCTTGAGTATGGCCTCTCCTTCGGCACTTTTTTGCTGTGCTTCGCTCAGCGAACGGGTGTTTTTGATGTCGGGAATGACGGTTATGCCGAAACGGGTGTAGTGCCCAATGCGGGCTTTGTACTCATCCACCAGTGCGTTCACCTGTGCCGAGTCGGTTTTGCCCACCACTATCAGTTCAACGTTCATGGCGCTCTCTATTTGGTCTGGGAAAACAGGTCGAGGTCGCTGTTCCACTCGCCATCGCTGTACACAATGGGGCGGTTGGGCTCGACGCTCTTCATCCACTCGTAGCACTTATACATATTATAGCCGCTACCCGAGGGGCCTCCCAGACTGTATGCAATGACCGAGGGGTGACGGCGACTGCGCCACCAAGTGGCCTGCTGACGCTGCACAAACTCGCCCAACCACGAGGGATTGTTGGCCAGAGTGCCGTTCAGACTCATATCGCCACCCTTGTCGTCGGTGTTGATGTTGGCCTGATCCACAACGTAGATGCCCACACGGTCACAGATGTCGTAGAACCACCAAGGCTGGGGATAGTCCACAAAGATTGTGTTTTTGCCCTCCTTTTTGAGCCTTTTGATGTCGGCCTCGGTAGTCTTGGCTGTCTCGGCAGCGTTGTAGTAGGCAGGGACAATGGTAATGGCCTTACCGTTGCGATAGATATGCTCACCGTCGTGGCTGGTGTTGCCAAAGCCCACCTTGATGTTGAGATACTCGGTAATGATGCGGTTGTGTTTCACATAGAGAGTAACATCGTAGAGCTTGGGACTCTCGGCACTCCACAAGCGCTCCATAGCGCCATAGATGTTGGTCTGGAAGTGGAGTGTGTCGAGTGTGCCCACACCGGTTGCGGTGGTTTCGCGTATGTCGTAGTATTTGAGTTCTTTTTCGGGGGAGTAGATGTCGTAGCCTACCGACACCTGCTCGGGAGCCCTGCGCGAAGAGGCGATGACAACATCGATGTTCAACACGCCGTGCTGATTATTCTCGCTGGGAACGGCCTCTACCACCACGTCGTGGATGCGAATTGGTGGCTGCGAGTAGAGGAATGTAGAGGGGCGACGGCCGTTTTCGGCCACCATCTCGGCGGGCCTGCGGTCGCTGTTGTTGTGGGTGATGACGATTTTTGTGGGGCCATCGTTGAGGTAGGGCGAGATTATGAACTCCGAGGGAGCGTACTCATCCTTGCAGCAACCCACCTCTTTGCCATTGACGCTCACCGAACGGCTGTTGCTGCCGCCCTCAGTGTGGAGAAATACCACCCTGTCGCGCCAAATGAGGGGCAACTCGACCTCGTAGGTGTAACTCTGCGAACCGTCGCTGTTGGTGACGGTCTGGGTGAGCTTGTACTCCAAATCGAGGTAGAATTTGTCGGCACTGCGGTCGCCTTTCTCGGCCAGATTGCGTGTCGAGAAGGTTACAATCTCGCTACGATAGGGGGCCAGATTTTTGTAGCCCTCGGCACTCTGTGCGGTGACCAGGTGGAGCGAGGCGAGCAGAAACAACAATGCGGCAATAAATCTCTTCATCTTGATACGGTGAGGTTGTTGGTTTGTGAGTCTGTTTTATAAAAGCCGAGTCTTCGGGTCACTTGGGGGCTCGAAGACTCGACTTGGGTTATTTGCTGACTATCTCCTTGCGGAGAGAGGGTTTTTAGCGCTCGATTTTTTCGAGTTTAACGGTGAAGTGGCGCAAGATAGGAGCCTCTTCTACGATGCGGTAGCCGGCGTTGATTTTGTCGGCCCTCGATTTGATGTTTTTCAGAGCGGCTGCGATTACTGCCATGTGGTTGTCGGTGTAAACCCTACGAGCGATAGCCAAACGGGTAAGTTCGAGGTCGCTGTAACGGTTCTCGCGAGTTACGGGGTCGCGGTCGGCCAAAATCGAGCCAATCTCGCAACCACGGATACCGGCCTCCAAGTAGAGCTCGATAGCCAGAGTCTGAGCTGCGAACTCCTCTTTGGGAACGTTGGGCAGCATCTTCTTGGCGTCTACGAAGATGGCGTGACCACCTGCGGGGCGCTGGTAGGGGATGCCGTAGCGGTCAAGCAGTTTGCCCAGGTAGGCAACCTGACGCATACGAGCGTCGAGCTGCTCGAACTCGGTGTTCTCGTCGAGACCAACTGCCAGAGCGTTCATATCGCGACCTGCCAAACCACCATAGGTAACGAAGCCCTCGTACATGATGCAGAAGCGTTTTGCGGCGTCGAACTCCTCCTGAGTACGCATAGCGCAGAAACCACCCATATTCACCATACCGTCTTTCTTGGCCGAGATGGTCATCAGGTCGGCGTAAGAGAACATCTCTTTAACGATCTGTTTGATGGTTTTGCTGCCGTAGCCTGCCTCGCGTTTTTTGATAAAGTAGGCGTTCTCTGCAAAACGAGCCGAGTCGAGGAGCAGTTTGATGCCATACTGGTGGCAGAGCTCCGAGGTCTCGCGGATGTTTTTCATCGAAACGGGCTGACCACCTGCCGAGTTGTTGGTAATGGTCAGTACGCAGAAGGGGATGCGCTCTTTGGGATATTTCTCAAATACGGCGCGGAGTTTCTCGATATCAACCTCACCTTTGAAGGGGATTTCGAGCTGAGTATCTTTGGCAGCGTCGATGGTGCAGTCCAGAGCGGTAGCCTTGCGCGACTCGATGTGACCTTTGGTGGTATCGAAGTGCGAGTTGCCGGGAACGATGTCGCCATCTTTCACGAGTGCCGAGAAGAGTACGTTCTCAGCAGCACGTCCCTGGTGGGTGGGGATGAAGTACTCGAAGCCGAAGATGTTCTGAATAGTCTTTTTGAGGTTGAAGTAGGAGGTTGCACCTGCATAGCTCTCGTCGCCGGTCATCAGTGCAGCCCACTGATTGTCGCTCATCGAACCGGTACCCGAGTCGGTCAGAAGGTCGATGTAAACCTGCTCTGCGGGCAGTGCAAAAAGGTTGTAGTTTGCCTCTTTGATCCATTTCTCGCGCTGACGGCGGGTCGAGGGCTTGATTGCTTCTACCGCTTTAATTCGGTAGGGCTCTGCATAGGGAAGTTTCATAGTTTTGTTGTTTAGTTGTGTGTTATTTGTATTTGGTTTGTTGCGTTTTGTGTGGATTGGGCGGGTTTGTGCGGCCCAATTCGGAGCAATTTTTAATTGCTAAGTTGCAAATAGGTCCACAAATGTAAGCTTTTTTTGCTAAAAGTGTACTCTTTAAGAGTAATTTTGATGTATGTGGCCCATATTTCCGAAAAGATTTGTAAATTTGCGCCAATCATTAAAGTAAGAACTAGAAAAAGATTATGAAAAAAGTACGCATTTTAGAGTTGCTTTCAACCGAGCCAAAAGGTCAGCAGGTAGAAGTTAAGGGTTGGGTTCGTACCAAACGCGGTAACAAAAACGTGGCATTCATTGCCCTGAACGACGGCTCGACTATCAATAATATCCAGGTGGTTGTAGATGTAGCACAGACCGACGAGGCTCTGCTCAAAGAGGTAACCACCGGCTCGTGCCTTTGCGTCAAGGGTCTGCTGGTTGAGTCGGTAGGCTCGGGTCAGCCCGTTGAGGTTCAGGCAAAGGAGATCGAGATCTATGGTAAAGCCGACGGCGAGTACCCCTTGCAGAAGAAGGGCCACTCGTTGGAGTTCCTCCGCGAGATTGCCTACTTGCGTCCTCGCACCAACACCTTTGGTGCAGTGTTCCGCATCCGCCACGCTATGGCCTACGCTATCCACAAATTCTTCAACGATAAGGGCTTCTACTATTGGCACACCCCTCTGATTACCGCTTCGGACTGCGAGGGTGCGGGTGCTATGTTCAACGTCACCACTATGGACTTGAACAATGTTCCCAAGACCGAGGAGGGTGCTGTGGATTACTCGCAGGACTTCTTTGCCCGCCAGACTGCTCTGACCGTTAGTGGTCAGTTGGAGGGCGAGCTTGGTGCCCTGGCTCTGGGACAGATCTATACCTTCGGCCCCACCTTCCGTGCCGAGAACTCCAACACTCCCCGCCACTTGGCCGAGTTCTGGATGATCGAGCCCGAGATGGCCTTCTACGATTTGGAGGACAATATGGAGTTGGCCGAGGAGTTTATCAAATACTGCGTTCAGTATGCTCTGGACAACTGTATGACCGACCTCGAATTCCTCAATAATATGTTCGACAAGGAGCTTATCGAGCGCCTGAGGGGTGTTGTGGCTTGCGACTTCGTAAGGCTCGATTATACCGAGGGTATCCGCATCCTTAAAGAGAGCGGCAAGAAGTTCGAGTTCCCCTGCGAGTGGGGTTGCGACTTGCAGAGCGAGCACGAGAGATTCCTGGTTGAGGAGCACTTCAAGAAACCCGTTATCCTGATTAACTATCCCAAGGAGATCAAGTCGTTCTATATGAAACAGAACGAGGACGGCAAGACCGTTCGCGCAATGGATGTTCTGTTCCCCAAGATTGGCGAGATTATCGGTGGTAGCGAGCGAGAGGCCGACTACGGCAAGCTGAACGCCATCATCGAGGAGCGCGGTATGAGCAAAGAGACTCTGTGGTGGTACCTCGATACCCGTCGTTGGGGTTCGGCACCTCACAGTGGCTTCGGCTTGGGCTTCGAGCGTCTGCTGTTGTTTGTGACCGGTATGGCCAACATCCGCGACGTGATTCCCTTCCCCCGTACTCCCAAGAACGCTGAGTACTAATAGACCCACACCCTCCAAAGAGGGAGTAGGGTTGTGAAATAGACCAACGAGCGCCCTTCTGCACATCGGGCAGAAGGGGCTCGGATTGGTTACCCAAAACAGACACTACTATTCCATAACTATACGAATGATGAAGAAATCCCATACCAAAATGTGGATTTTTTTCGTTTAACATCATTAAATCAGTAGTTATGAGTTCATCATTTAGTCAAAGACAAGTCTTAAAGCTTCAACAGAAGCTCTCGCCTCAGCAGATCCAGATGATCAAGCTGTTGGAGCTCCCTTCGCTCCAACTCGAACAGCGTATCAAGCAGGAGATGGAGGAGAATCCCGTGCTCGAAGAGGAACGCTCCGAGGAGAGAAACGAAGACCAAGACCCCAAGGAGATATCGGTAGAGGAGTACCTCAAAGAGGACGATACGCCCTACTATAAACTCCACGCCAACAACTTCTCGAAAGACGACAAACAGCCCACCGTTACGATGTCGGGCGGTCAGTCGTTGCAGGAGTTTTTGGAGGAGCAGTTGGGCTACAAGGAACTGTCGGTTAGGGAGTTGGCTGTGGCTAAATATCTTATTGGCAGCCTCGACGACGACGGCTACCTAAGGCGCGACCTGCCTTCGATTTCCGACGATATTGCTTTCAGCGTGGGGCTCGATATTTCGGCCGCCGAGTTGGAACAGGTGTTGGGCATTATTCATCAGTTGGAGCCCTCAGGAGTGGGTGCTCGAGACTTGCAGGAGTGCTTGGTGTTGCAACTCGACGCTATGGCACCGCTGAGCGATGTTCAGCTCCTCTCGCGCAAGATTCTTACCGACCACTTCGACGACTTCGCCAAGAAACACTACGACCGCTTGCAGAGCCGACTGGGTGTGGAACGCGAGGAGTTTGCCGAGGCCATTGAGGAGATTCGCCACCTGTCGCCCAAGCCGGGCAACCTTTATGGCGATTCGCCCGACGATGCGGCTCCCTATGTGGTGCCCGACTTTGTGTTGGACTACGAGGATGGCGAGTTCGATCTCAGGCTCAACTCCTACAATGTTCCCGACCTGAAAGTCAATCGCCGATATATGGAGATGATTCGCCAGTCGATGTCGGGAGGCATCACGGGCGAGCAAGACCAAGAGGCGCTCAAATTTGTGAAGAATAAGATTGAGTCGGCCAAGTGGTTTATCTCGGCCATCAAACAGCGCCACGACACTCTGCTGGCCACTATGACCGAGATTTTTGAGTACCAGAGGGAGTATTTTGCCGATGGCGACTCAAAGAAGCTCAAACCAATGATTCTGAGGGATATTGCCGACCGCACGGGGCTGGATGTTTCGACCATTTCGAGGGTTGTGAACAGCAAGTATGTGCAGACCCACTTTGGCATTATTCCCTTGAAGAGTCTTTTCTCGGAGGCTATGCAGACCGATAGTGGCGAGGAGGTGTCGTCGTACCAGATTAAGCAGATTCTCTCGGACTGCATTGCGGGCGAGGACAAACAACACCCGCTGACCGACGAGGCCCTGATGGATATTCTCAATGCCAAGGGCTACCACATTGCTCGTCGCACGGTGGCCAAGTACCGCGAGATGTTGAAGATTCCCGTTGCTCGCCTGCGTCGCGAGATTTAATTACCCGTTTTATGACTACCCAGACCACCCCGAATACCACCTTGTCGAAGGTTGTGTCGCTTGTGTTACACCCGCTGGTAATGCCTCTGCTGGCCACCATTGTTGTGGTCTATGGCAATGCCACGTCGGTTACCTACCTGCCCACGCTAAAACCCTTTGTGGTGTGGTCGGTGGCGGGAATGACCCTCGCTACACCGATTCTCTTCTGGGGCTTGGTGCGACTGCTGGTAAATAAGGGACACGGGATTGCCGACGATGGCAAAATGAGGCGTATGATGTTGCTGGCCACCGAGTTGTGCTTGGTGGGATGTGGCTCGGTCTTTGCCAAGTTTGCGATGCTGTTTGTGGTGCGAAAGGTGCTCTACACGGCTGCGGTGTTGGTGGCGGTGCTGTGGATTATGGAGTGGCTGTGGCCCTTGTGTCACCACTCGTCGGCTATGGGCGCACTGCTGAGTGTGGAGTGGGTGTTGCTCTATGTGGGCAACGTGGGACTGTTGTGGCCCTTTGTGGCCACGATTTTGGCTGCGGGAGTGGTGTGTAGCGCCCGACTTGCGTTGGCCAAGGAGCCCTCGGTGAGGGTATATGTAGGACTTTTTGTGGGCATTGCCGTAGGCTTTGCCACCTTTATATTGCTATGAGTGTAGAGATTCAGACCGAGCGACTTGTGTTGCGACCTTGGCGCGAGAGCGAGGCCGAGGTGATGTTCCGCTGGGCATCCAATCCGGCCATTGGCCCCATTGCGGGGTGGCCCGTGCACCGCTCTGTGGAGGAGAGTAGGGAGATTATCCGCACGGTCTTTTCGGCCCCCGAAACCTACGCCATAGTGTTGCGCTCTACGGGCGAACCCATCGGTAGCGTGGCTATCAAGAGTGGAGAGGGAGTGTCGCCCTCATTGCGAGAGAGTGGGGGTGCCGAGTTGGGCTATTGGCTGGCCGAGCCCTATTGGGGCAAGGGGCTGATGAGCGAGGCGGTGAGAGCCGTTATCGAGCGAGCCTTCGAGGTGCTGGGCTACGAGCAGTTGTGGTGTGGCCACTACGAGGGCAACGTGAGGTCGCAGAGGGTTATGACGGGGTGCGGATTTACCTACCACCACACCGAGTACAACAAACCCACACTGCTGGGCGATAGCCGCACGGAACACCTCTACCTGCTAAGGCATTAGTCCACTTGGGCGGAATAAAAAAGCGAGGTTGCAATTCCAATGTTGGGGTTGCAACCTCGCTGTTTGTCTATTAAAGTGTCGCTTTAAGCGTGGGTGTTCAAACGTGTGTAGTGTGGGTGGTTACGCAGCGCGTCGATGGGGCAGTTGATAACCACTCGGTAGCCGTAGCCGGTCGAGATGAGCACTCGGTTGGCTCGGCTGGTGGTAACCATCTCCAAACGTCCAAAGCGAGGCGTTTGATACTTGCCAATGTTCATCTGAAAGCCGCCCATACGCACGCCCGAAGACTTCACCACCATCATTTGGTCGAAAGGCTCGATGGCGACAATGTCGCGCAGAGGTATGGTTATGGTGCGCAGGGTGCAGCGAACATAGAGGTTGCTCTGGTCGACCAACACATAGCGGGGCTTCATGAGGAAGAATACTGCAACCACAACAACCGAGATTGCCATGAGCACATAGGGAGCAGCCTCCTCGCCCGGATCGAGGGGAATAATTCCCTTGATCATAAGAATACTTACGAGGATAAGCGCGGGCATAGTCGCGAGCATCAACACAATGTCGGACCAATGATATCGGTAGCGGTAGATGATTTCCATATCACAAAGATATAAATTTATTCTTTGTTTCTGTCAAGCGATGCGCCCAATGTCGAGCCGAAGATGTTGTCGCGACTTACGAAGCGGTCGTAGATAAGCAGCAGGAGAGCCACCACGGTCAGCGACGCAATGCCTGCTACACCTGTCATTCCGTAGAGCAGTGGCGATTGGTTGGGCATCATAATCATGCCCACACCCGCCAGAGCGTTGATTGTGCCGTGGATAAATACCGCGGGCCACACCGAGCCGCTTTTGAGCACAAAGTATAGCTCCACAATGCCGCCCACTATGCAGAAGAGTACCATCATAGCCACTCCCAATGCGCGGTCGTTGGGATAGTTGTGTCCGAAGAGCAGAATTAGTGGCGAGTGCCAAATACCCCACACGGCACCGATGAAGAGCGATGCGGGCAGGAACTTCTTGGCGGCCAACTCGCCCACCATAAAGTATCGCCAGCCGTACTCCTCACCAAAGGCAAAGAGGGCGTTGATGGTCACACCGGCAAAAATGCCCGACATAATGGTGGCGAGCAACATTACCCAGCTCGGCATATTTCCCAGAGGTCCCATACTTTGTGCCACCATTTCGGGTGTAGCACCCGAAGAGGTCATCAGCGCCACGGTACCCTCCTTGAACGACATTACGGGGATAAACAAGCCCGAAAGTCCGATGCTGAGGAATACCGATACCGCAGCTACCACTGCGGCCACCAACCACGACCAACGGGGGCGGAAACGTAGCATCGAGCTGTATTGGGTGGTACACTTCTGCGCACATTTGGCCTTTCCGAGCAGGGGGCGCATCAGCAGGGCTACGGCTGCGGGCAAGAACATACAGCACGCGGCAAAGATGTTGTAGCCGAGCAGTCCGCCGAGGTCGCTCTGGGCACCCGTAAATCCCGTTACGGAGGCGAATATCGCCGCAGCAGCCCAAGTGATAAGGCACAGCACTACGGCATAGATGGTTGCGTTTTTCATATCGAGTCAGAGTCTATAATTTCCAAATCGGAGGGGCAAAATGTGCATCGCCCGCCCCTATTTATCTCGTTTCTTGGGCGTGCGACCACTCTTTTTCAATGCCTCCGCAATAATCCACTGCAACTGGCCATTGACCGAGCGAAACTCGTCGGCAGACCACTTTTCGAGGGCCTCCCAAGTGTCGCTATCAACGCGCAGCACAAAACTCTTTGTGGTATTCTCCTTTGGCATAAAAGCTTACTTTTGTCTAACGTCAAATGGACTAATTAGTTATAGAGCGAGCCGGTGTTCACTACGGGCTGGGCACTCTCGTCGGCACACAGCACTACGAGCAGGTTGCTCACCATTGCGGCCTTGCGCTCCTCGTCGAGCTCCACAACGCCCTCGTCGGCCAACTTGTCCAGAGCCATCTTGACCATACCAACCGCTCCGTCTACAATCTTCTCACGGGCGCTGATGATAGCATCGGCCTGCTGACGACGCAACATCACGGCTGCAATCTCGGGAGCATAGGCCAAGTAGTTGATGCGAGCCTCTACGGCCTCGATACCTGCAATAGAGAGGCGCTCGTTGATGGCCTGTTTCAAGAACTCGTTAATCTCGTCGGCACCACTGCGGAGGGTTACCTCCTCGCTGCTCTCGCCATTGGTGTCGTAGGCGTAGTTGCCCGCCACCTGACGCAGAGCCGCATCGGCCTGCACACGCACAAAGCTCTCAAAAGCATTCATACGGCTGCCCACGGTTGCAACACCCGTGCCTGCACCCGCCATGGTCTGCGAGTCGATCTCGAAGAGTGCTTTGTAGGTATCTTTGAGCTTCCACACCAGCACCAAACCAATCATAATGGGGTTACCGGTCTTGTCGTTCACCTTGATAGCGTCGGCGTTGAGGTTACGAGCACGCAACGATACGCTCTTCTTGGTGTAGAAGGGGTTTACCCACCAGAAACCTGCATCGGTGAAGGTGCCGCTGTATTTACCAAAAAAGACCATCACTCGGGCCTCGTTGGGCTCCAAGGTCATCAGTCCGAAGAGCATAATGAAAGCCACCAACAAACCAACCACAAAGATTGCGATATTTATAGCTGCATAGGCATCCTGCACGAGAAAGCCAATCGAAAAGGCCGTAATGGCCAGAATCACCAGCAAAGCCACAAAGCCATTCATCTTCGTGCCTGCAAATTTGTACTCATTGTTTTTCATAGTTCCGTTATTTTTAGGGTTAATACTTATTTGTCGCAATTCAAAGTAATATCATTATGATATCACAAAGTTAGACCAAAATTTCTTAATTGCAACACTTTTGGCAATTTTTTTCGTAAGTTTGTGGTGAGTATGAAAAGAGAGTTGAACATATCGGGGCGCTGGGCACTTGTGACGGGTGGTTCGAGCGGCATTGGGTTGGCTGTTGCTAAGGAATTGGCCCAGAGTGGATTGCGACTTATTGTTGTGGGCCGCAACGAGGGGCGACTTGCTAAGGCTAAGGCCGAGCTGATGGCTCTGGGCGCACCCGAGGTGGTGACTCTCTCGGTAGACCTTGCTGCTCAGGGAGGTGCCGAGCGGCTCTATCGTGAGTGCCACGAGCGAGGTATCGAGGTGGGAGTGTTGGTCAATAACGCGGGCGCGTTTATAAAGATGTTGTGGCGCTTACCCCTGAGCGTGTGGAGCAGATTTTGGCGCTCCACGTTGGGGCTGTGACAACTCTCTGCCGTCTGTTTGTGGCCGATATGGTGGCTGCGGGTGGGGGCTATGTGCTCAATCTGTCGTCAATGGCGGCATCGCTTCCGCTACCCGGACTCGGAATGTATAGCGCCACGAAGGCCTATATCCATAACTTCACCCTTGCGCTGGCCGACGAGGTGAGGGATAGTGGGGTGGTGGTCTGCTCGGCAAGGCCGGGCGGAGTAGCTACGGACCTCTACGGACTCTCGGCCGTGTGGCAATGCAGGGCGGTGCGCTGGGGCGTGATTGAACGCCCCGAGAGGTTGGCTCGAAGGTTGCTCAGGGGGCTTGTGCGTGGCAGGAGGAGTGTGGGTCCAAACCTACTCAACGGCATTGGTTTAGTGGTGGTTAAGTGCCTGCCACACTGCGCGATAAAATTTTTAAGAGGGCGAACATTTGGATATCAAAAATAATTTTCCTACTTTTGCAGCATCAAATTCGGGGCGTAGCGCAGTCCGGTTAGCGCACCTGCTTTGGGAGCAGGGGGTCGAGTGTTCGAATCACTTCACCCCGACGAGATAACAAAAACAAGGAGCCACCCGCACATTGTGCGGGTGGTTTTGTATTTACAAGGGGGACCCGAGCTTGCTCGAAGGTCCCCTTGTAAATACAAAAGTATCCTCGGTGTGGCGAGGCTCGTTGGTTTTGTTATCTCTCAGTCACCCCAACTCGGTGATCACGGAGCGGAGGGCTACCTTGTGTAGCCCATAGCGACGTAATCACTTCACCCCTAAAATTTTACGTTGTTTGCAGATGCCTTAATTCTCAATTCTCCATTTTCAATTCTCAATTCTATTTCTTATCTTTGCTTTTTAATGCTTTGCGACGATGAAGAGATTGGTTGTTTTTACGGGAGCAGGGGTGAGTGCCGACAGCGGCATTGCCACCTTTCGAGATAGCGACGGCCTGTGGGCCAACTACCGCATAGAGGATGTGTGCACCCCCGAGGCGTTGGTGCGCAACCGAGCCGGAGTGGTGGAGTTCTACAATATGCGCCGACGCGAGGTCTTTTCCAAAGAGCCCAACGCGGGCCACTACGCTTTGGCCAGGCTCGAAGAGTACTACGACGTGGATGTCATAACCCAAAACATTGACAATCTGCACGAACGTGCCGGCTCAAAGCGAGTGTTGCACCTCCATGGCGAGATTACCAAGCTGCGCTCGGAGCGCAATCCCGACATCGTTGTCCCCATCGAAGGGTGGGAGCAGAAGCTCGACGACCGAGGTCCCGATGGTGCGCTACTCAGGCCACACATTGTATTCTTTGGCGAGAGTGTGCCGATGTTTGACAGGGCTACCCAGATAGCCTCCGAGGCCGACATTATGGTTGTGGTGGGCAGTTCGCTGGCGGTCTATCCTGCGGCCTCGCTGGTGCGCTATGTGCGTCCCGAGGTGCCCGTCTACCTTGTGGACCCAAATTTGCCACAGGGTCACGGCATCCGCAACCTGAGGGAGTATATCCCCCTGCGCTCGGCCGAGGGCACACCGCTGCTGGTCGATAAACTTATCGAAGAATACAAACACTAACCTTAAAACCACACTATACCATGAACCAGAAACTTGTAGTTATAGCCTTTGGCGGTAATGCACTGCTGCGCAAGGGCGAAAACCTCAGCTACCAAGAGCAGTTGAGGAATGTGGAGCAGATTTGTGACCAGCTTTCGGCCATGGCTGCCGAGGGTGTGAGGATGATTATTGGCCACGGCAATGGTCCCCAGGTGGGCAATGTGTTGTTGCAACACGAGGCGGGTCGTCAGGTTTTCGGCTTGGAGGCTATGCCGCTCGACTTTTGTGTGGCCGAGACCCAGGGTGCTCTGGGCTATATGATCGAGCACGGTATGCGAAATATGACCCTCTCGAAGGGGATAGACCGCAGGGTGGTGACACTCTTGTCGCAAGTAATTGTAGACGAGCACGATGCCGCCTTTGGTAACCCCACAAAACCTGTGGGTCCCTTCTACTCCAAGGAGCAGGCAGTGGTTTTTGCTCAGCGCAAGGGCGAAACCTACCACTGCGATCCCAAGGGGCGTGGTTGGCGTAAGGTTGTAGCCTCGCCAAAGCCTCTGGGTATTCTGAATGTGGAGCTGATAAAACAGATGGCCGATGCAGGCAACATTGTGATTGCCGTCGGTGGCGGTGGTGTGGCCGTTGTGGACGAGGGTCGCCACTACCGAGGTGTCGAGGCCGTGATAGATAAAGACTTGGCGCTGGCTTGTGCCGCGGTCGAGGTGGGTGCCGACGAGTTCTACATTCTCACCGATGTGGCCAAGGTGTGCCTGCACTTTAACACCCCCGAGGAGCGCACGCTCGATAGGATTACCGTGGCCGAGGCCAAACAATACCTGGCCGAGGGACACTTTGCCGAGGGCTCTATGGCCCCCAAGATTCGTGCGGCTATCCACTATATCGAGGCGGGTGGCAAGGAGTGCATCATCACCGATGCAACCGAGCTCCACAACCCCTCGTGTGGCACACGCATAGTGGCCGAGTAGGGAATAGGTACGGCAGAACAGACAAAATTATTAACTAAACTTATAAGATGGCAAAACAAGAAAAAGTGAAATTCTCGAAGGCCTTTTGGGTAGCCAATATGGCCGAGATGTTCGAGAGGGCGGCCTACTATGGCGTCTTTGTGGTGATTACGCTCTACCTGAGCAACATTTTGGGTTTCAGCGACATCGAGGCCGGTATTATTAGCGGTCTGTATGCGTCGTTGCTCTACTTCCTGCCCCCATTTACGGGTGCTTATGCCGACCGAATCGGCTTCCGTAACTCTATGCTGTTGGCCTTTGCGCTGCTGACGGTGGGCTATGCGGGCTTGGCACTGCTGCCTACGGGTTTGCAGGCCGCAGGGCTGGTGGAGTATGGCGAGAGGACCATCTTCACGGGACTCACCACAAGCGGCTATCGCTACGCCATTGTACCCATCTTGGTGGTGCTGATGGTGGGTGGCTCGTTCATCAAGGGCATCATCAGCGGCAGTGTGGCCAAGGAGACCGACGAGAAAAACCGCGCACGAGGCTTTGCTATCTTTTATGCTATGATCAACATCGGCTCGTTCTCGGGCAAGTTCATCATCGAGCCCCTGCGTCAGGGCCTTGGCGATAGCGGACTGATCTATCTCAACTGGTTCTCGGTGGCTATGACCCTGCTGGCGCTGGTGGCTATCTATGTGTTCTACCGTAGCGACAATGCCCAGCCCGACAAGAGCAAGACTATGCGCCACACGATTGAGTCGTTTGGCAAACTGCTCCGCAATGGACGACTTATTGCGCTGATTCTGATTGTCAGCGGCTTTTGGATTGTCTACTACCAGCTCTACGCCACTATGCCCAAATATGTCATTCGACTTGCGGGCGAGGCGAGCACCATTGGCTGGTACACAATGCTCAATCCTCTGGTGGTAATCCTTACCGTCAATGGACTGACCCGTATGCTGTCGAAACGCTCGGCACTCTTCTCGATGATGCTGGGTATGTGTATTATCCCCATCTCGGCGCTGATTATGTCGTCGGGCCACTTCTTTGCGGAGCCCATTTTGGGCCTTCACCCCGTGGTATTTATGATGCTTTGCGGCATTGTGGTACAGGCACTTGCCGAGGCGCTGATTTCGCCCCGATATTTGGAGTATTTCTCGCTCCAATCGCCCAAGGGTGAGGAGGGTATGTATCTGGGATTTGCTCAGTTGGAGTCGTTTGTGAGCACCCTTGTGGGCTTTGCAATGTCGGGCTGGTTGCTCGATAAGTATTGTCCCGACCCAAGCCGCTTTGCCACCCACGAAGAGTGGCTTGCCGCTTCGGCCAATGCCCACTATATCTGGTACTACTTTGCGGCCATTGCAGCCGTGGCAGCCGTGGCGCTGGTGATCTACCAGATTGTTGTAAAACGCCTCGATAGTAAAAAAGAGATTGCAAAATAACCAGATTATGCAGAAACTGACACAACAACAGATGGGCCGCTTGTCGGTCGAGGAGTTCAAGGCTATGGATAAACTGCCCGTGGTGGCGGTACTCGACAATGTGCGCTCGGCAGGCAATGTGGGAGCCTTCTTCCGCACCTCGGATGCCTTTGGTATGGCCGAGGTGGTGCTCTGTGGCATTACCGCCACTCCGCCCCAAAAGGAGATTCACAAGACCGCTCTGGGTGCCGAACTGACCGTTGCGTGGCGACACTTCCCAACCACCTTGGAGGCCGTGGAGGCGCTCCGAGGCGAGGGCTATAAGGTGCTGGCTATCGAGCAGGTCGAGGGCTCGACAATGTTGGGTGACTTTGTGCCCGTGGAGGGCGAGAAGTATGCCTTGGTCTTTGGTAACGAGGTGGAGGGCGTAGACCAGAGGGTTGTCGATGTGACCGACGGAGCCATCGAGATTCCCCAGGTGGGCACCAAACACTCGCTCAACGTGGCCGTTACGGGTGGCGTGGTGCTGTGGCACTTTTTCCGTGGTCTAACGTCGAATTGAAAATTGTCGACCGTCAACCGTCGACCGTCGACCGTCAACCGTCAAAAGAAAAGGCTGAAAGGAAAACCCGTTCAGCCTTTTCTTTTCAATTTTCAATTTTCAATTTTCAATTTTCAATTCTCCCTTACTGCTTGTGGATAAGCTCCACGCTGCGACGGATAAAGGCGGTCAGCTGCTCGCCTTTGAGCATACCGTTCGAGAGCAGGGCCAAGTCTACCAACTGCTTCACGAGGGTGTTCTTCTTGCCCTCGGCACGCAGGGTGGCCAGACGAGCCTCGTGGAGGTCATCGACACGTTTCTGCAAATCGTCCCTCTGACTGCGCTCCTCGCTGGTGAGCTCCTCCTCCTTTTTGTCTTTCAGCAGTGTGCGGATGTTGCTGAGCTGGCTCTCGGCCGAGGCGAGCTTCTTCTGCTGTGCAGCAAGGCTCTCGCCACACTCCTTCTCCACGTTGCCCAAAATCTCGGCCACCAAGGGGTGGTTGCCGTTTACGGCAATGGTGTAGCTATCGGGCATCTGGGCGTAGAACTGGCTCATACCGCCACCGCTAATCTGGGCCATCTCCTTCATACGACGCATAAACTCGTCGCGGATGATCGACACGGGCACCTCGTCGGGCTCCATCGACTCGAAGGCGATGTTGTAGTGAATCTTGTCGCCCTCGGGCAGCTGGCTCTCAAATACGGGGCGCAGAAGCTCTTGCTGCTCGGAGCTGAGGGCCATTTTGAGGTCGTTGTCCTTCTGGATGAGTTTCTCGATCACGTTGGAGTCTACCCTCACAAACGAGCACTTCTCGTTCTTGCTTTCGAACCAGTTGATGAAGTGGCTGTCCAGAGGGCCGTCCATTAACAACACGTCGTAACCCTTGGCCTTGGTGCCCTCCACGAAGGAGTATTTATCCTCGACACTGTCGGCATAGAGGAATACCAGGGTGCCGTTTTTGTCGGTCTGGTTATCTTTGATGAGCGCTTTGTACTCCTCGGCAGTGAAGTATTTGCCCTCGCTGTTCTTGAAGAGCATAAAGCCCTGAGCCTTCTCGGCAAACTTCTCGTCGGTGACGATGCCATACTCGATGAAGATTTTCAGGTCGTCCCACTTGCTCTCAAACTCGGGCCTCATTGTGTTGAACAACTCCTGCAAACGGTCGCCCACCTTGCGGGTGATGTAGCTCGAAATCTTCTTCACGTTGCTGTCGCTCTGCAAGTAGCTGCGCGACACGTTCAGAGGGATGTCGGGCGAGTCGATTACGCCGTGCAACATTGTCAGGTACTCGGGAACGATGCCCTCGACCGAGTCGGTAACGTAGACCTGATTGCAGAAGAGCTGAATACGGTTTTTCTGCATATCGAAGTTGCTGCGAATCTTGGGGAAGTAGAGGATACCGGTGAGGTTGAAGGGGTAGTCGATATTCAGATGGATGCTGAATAGGGGCTCCTCCGAGGCGGGATAGAGGGCAGCGTAAAACTCCTTGTACTCCTGCTCGGTAAGCTCCGAGGGCTTGCGGCTCCAAAGGGGCTCGGTGTCGGTGATGATGTAGTCGCTGTCGGTGTCTACATACTTGCCATCTTTCCACTCTTGCTTTTTGCCGCAAACAATCTCTACGGGCAAGAAACGGCAGTACTTGGTGAGCATCTCGCGGATGCGTGTCTGGTCGTTGAATTCGAGAGCATCGTCGGCCAGGTACATAATGATGTCGGTACCGCGCTCACGCTTGGTGGTGTTCTCGGCGAGGGTGTAGTTGGGGGTGCCGTCGCACGACCAGATGATTGTGGGCTCCTCGGCGTTGTAGCTCTGTGTGATGATTTCGACCTTCTGGCTCACCATAAATGCCGAGTAGAAACCCAAGCCGAAGTGGCCGATGATGGCTTGGTCTTTGTATTTGGCCATAAACTCCTCGGCCGAGGAGAAGGCTATCTGGTTGATGTAACGATCCACCTCATCGGCACTCATACCCACACCGTTGTCGGATACGGTGATGGTTTTGGCGGCGGTGTCCACCTTGACACTCACGCGCAGCTGGCCCAGCTCACCGTTGTAGCCGCCCGAGGAGGCTATGGTGCGCATTTTCTGTGTTGCATCGACGGCGTTGGCCACGATTTCGCGCAGGAAGATTTCGTGATCCGAGTAGAGGAATTTTTTGATTACGGGGAAGATGTTCTCCGTTGTTACTCCAATAGTTCCGTTTTTCATACTGTTAGTTGTTGTTTTGTATGTTTGATAGTTGTTTTTAGTCATCTGCCATAAAGGTCTATGCCCCCGAGTTGAACAAAGTGTGTGCCACTCAGCCCACACTGCCATTTTGGCAGATACAACAAAAGGCTCGACGTTTGTCGAGCCTTTTTGTGTTATTTGCAGGGCTGTGAATTAGAAGCCTTTGCCGATGCCGATGAAGTCCTCGGCTTTCAGTGCAGCACCACCAATCAAACCACCATCAACGTTCTCCTTGGCGAAGATCTCCTGAGCGTTGCTGGGTTTGCACGAACCACCGTAGAGAATGGCAGTCTGCTCGGCAGCAGCACCAAACTTGTCGGCCAACACCTTGCGGATGTAGGCGTGAATCTCCTCGGCCTGCTCGGCAGTTGCGGTCTTGCCGGTACCGATAGCCCACACGGGCTCGTAAGCGATAACCAACTTGCCAAACTGCTCCTCGGTCAGGTTGAATACAACCTCCTCCAACTGAGCCTTAACAACCTCGAAGTGTTTGTCGGCCTCGCGCTCGTCGAGTTTCTCGCCCACGCAGTAGATAGGAGTCAAACCGTTGGCATAAGCCTGTGCCATTTTGGCATTCAGGGTTGCGCTGGTCTCGCCGTAGTACTGACGACGCTCGCTGTGGCCCAAGATAACGTACTCGATACCGAGCGAAGCCAACATCTCGGCGCTAACCTCACCGGTGTAGGCACCCTTAGCCTCGGCAGCGCAGTTCTGTGCGCCCACTGCAACACGGCTACCCTTAGCAGCCTCGGCTACCATCGACAAGTGGGTAAAGGGAGGGCATACGATGAAGTTTACGCACTCGCAAACCTCGGCGCTCTGTGCAATCACGTTCTTAACCAACTCCAAACCTTCTGCGGGGGTGGTGTTCATCTTCCAGTTACCCGCTACAATTTTCTTACGCATAATTTTTTAAGTCTTTAAGTATAATTTTGAATTTTGAATCTTGCATTTTGAATTATTCTACCCAGCGTTTAACGTCATCCATAGTAGGATTGGTCAGGCCGAGTTTGTTCTTCTTGTTGAAGCCGCAGAGGTCGTTGAAGAGTTTGCCGGCCGAGAGTTTCTGCAACATCTCAACCTTCACAAAGCTCATCTTCTGCAATACGGGAATCCACTCAGCAGGGATGCCTTTCTCGATGTACTTCTCGTCCGAGTCCTTCTGAGCACCCTTCTCGGGTTTCATCTGGGGGAACAACAACACATCCTGAATGGTCTGCTGACCGGTCATAAACATTGTCAGACGGTCGATACCGATACCCATACCCGAGCAGGTGGGCATACCATACTCCAAGGCCCTCACGAAGTCCATATCTATAAACATAGCCTCGTCGTCACCCTTCTCGCTCAGCTTCAACTGCTCCTGGAAGCGCTCATACTGGTCGATGGGGTCGTTCAGCTCCGAGTAGGCGTTGCAGAGCTCTTTGCCGTTTACGAACAACTCGAAACGCTCGGTCAGCTCGGGATTCGAGCGGTGACGTTTGCACAAGGGCGACATCTCGATGGGGTAGTCTGTGATGAAGGTGGGCTGAATGAGCTTGTCCTCGCAGTAGGTGCCGAAGATTGCGTCGATCAGCTTGCCCTTGCCCATAGTGTCGTCGATCTCGACATTGAGCCTCTGGCAAGCCTCCCTGAGCTGCTCCTCGCTCTGGCCGGTAATGTCGTAACCGGTCTGCTCCTTGATGGCGTCGGTCATCGACAGACGACGGAAGGGAGCCTGGAACGAGATCGCGTTGCCACCGATGTTTACGGTAGTGGTGCCGTTTACAGCCACAGCAACCTTTTCGAGCATCTTCTCGGTGAACTCCATCATCCAGAAGTAGTCTTTGTAGGGCACATAGATCTCCATACAGGTGAACTCGGGGTTGTGGGTGCGGTCCATACGCTCGTTGCGGAAGTTGCGCGAGAACTCGTACACACCGTTGAAACCACCCACGATGAGCCTTTTGAGGTACAACTCGTTGGCGATACGCAGATAGAGGTCGGTGTCGAGCGAGTTGTGGTGGGTGATAAAGGGCCTTGCAGCTGCGCCACCGGGGATGGGCTGCAATACGGGGGTGTCTACCTCCAAGCAACCAGCCTCGTTGAAGTACTCCCTCATAGTTGCCATAATCTTCGACCTCTTGACGAATACCTCCTTAACGTGGGGATTCACAATCAGATCGACATACCTCTGACGATACCTCTGCTCGGGGTCGGTGAAGGCGTCGAACACCTGACCGTCTTTCTCTTTTACGATGGGCAGGGGGCGGATGCTCTTGCTGAGGATGGTGAACTCCTTGCAGTGGATGCTCAACTCACCGGTCTGGGTGATGAAGGCAAAGCCCCTCACGCCGATGATGTCGCCGATGTCGAGCAGTTTTTTGAATACGGTATTGTAGAGAGTGGTGTCGCCCTCGGGACACACCTCGTCGCGACGGATGTAAACCTGAATACGGCCGGTGTGGTCTTGCAACTCGAAGAACGAGGCGCTACCCATAATACGACGGCTCATCATACGACCTGCGATGGTGATGTCGGCAAAGCGCTCGGCTGTTTCGGGGTTAAACTCTTCGGCCAACTGTGCTGCGGTGGCCGTAACGTCGTAGCGTGCAGCGGGATAGGGGTCGATGCCCAAATCTCTCAGTGCCTGCAACGATGCTCGACGCTGGATCTCTTGTTCGCTAAGATTGAGGTTGCTCATAACTGTTTTATTTTGTTTTGTTCGATATTATCCCAAATAACCCACAAAGGTAAGATTTTGAATTGAAAATTGAAAATTGAAAGTTGAAAATTGTCTACCGTCAACCGTCGACGGTAGACAAAGAAAAGCCCACTGTATCACAGCGGGCTTTTCTTTTGGTTGTGGCAACTTGTTATTTGATGCCGAGTTTCTTTTTGATGCTCTTGGGGAGTGCATCTTTGTGAACAACGATGTTCATGGTTTTGTAGCGAACAAAGGCTTTCGATGCGTACCAAATACCGTTGTATTTGCCGCTCTCGCCCCACGAGTTCTTAACCATATAGTACTCGGTACCCTCCTGGTCTACGGCTTTGCCATAGATCTGCATACCGTGGTCGTCGGTGGTCTCCCAGTTGTTGTAGGCAATCTGGCGCTCCTCCTGGGTGCACCATTTCTGGGGCTGAGGTTTGGTGGTCAGCTTCTTCTCGGCGGGCGAGAGTTTCAGCCAGCGAGCCATATCCGAGCCGCTGAGCTCCTGAGCCTTCTCGTCGTCGGGCATTACTGCCACGCCGTCGCGGGTAAAGCCGCTCTCGCTAACGTCGCTACCCCAAGCGATGGTGTAGCCCTGCTCGATAGCGTAGTCGAACACCTCCATAAGCTCGTCGATGGGGAGGTTGTACGACAGAGCCCAACGCCAGTTGTCGGGAATCTCCAATGCGAACGACTCGTAGAAGGGGTGGTGGGTGTACGAGGTGAGCGAAACGTAGTCGTCGGCTTTCAGGCCGGTAGCCTCATAGAACGATGCGGGGGTGTACTCTTTGCCCTCGTAAACGAAGGTCTCGGGGCACTCGCCCAGATATACATCGTGAACAGCCTCTACTGCTTTTTTCCACAACATATTACCCTCGGGGTCTACCTGCAAGCTGCGGAGGTTGCCCTTAGCGATAGCTGCCACTACGGCATCGCTAACGGCCGAGAGCTCGTTGTGGTTGCTCAGGGTCTCGCCATACATAGCACCGGGTTTCATCTCTGCCTCGGGTACCAAGCCGTAGTGCTCCATACCGTAGATTACGTCGTAGAACGAGCCGCCCTGTGCGAACGAGATATCGCCGTGGGTGCGAACTGCTTTGTCGGCACGATCCTGATAGGTTTTGTGTACGATGTACATCTCCGAGAAGTCAAACTCGCCTTTGCCCATACGGAGCAACTCCGACTCGATGAAAGCCAGCGACGAGTAGCACCAGCAGGTACCTGCGCGGTTCTGGTTTTTGATGCTTGTGATGGGGTTCTCTTTCACTACGGTGAACTGGAAGCCATCCTCCTGTGCGCTTGCGCTGTAAACGGCAGCCATAGCACACAATGCTACGATAAGTTTTTTCATTGTCTTGTGTTGTTTGTGTTTATATTAGGTTTGTTTGTTTCTTTTTAGTCGACCGTCAACCGTCGACCGACATAGGAGATATGGGAGAAATAGGAGAATTTTCAATTTTCAATTTTCAATTCTCAATTCTCTTGGCGGGTCATCTCGAAGCCAATGTTCATACCGTCGTAGCTTTTAGCCACTGCGCCGATGGTAGCCAGGGTGGTGTTCGACGAGCTCTCCGAGATGGTTTTCACCAGCTCCAACAGACCGTCGGCCTTAACCAAGATGCTCACGCTCTCGTGGCTCACGGTCATACGGGTTGCGAAGTCTTTGCCACCATCTTTGAGCGAGAGGTGTACTTTCTCGTCCTCTTTGTCGTAGCTCCATTTGCCCTTGATGGTCTTTTTGCCCACCAGCAGGGTTACGTTGCCATCCTCGGCAAAGGTGATGGTAAAGAGGCCCTCTTTGATGCCCACTTTGGCAAACATAGGAGCCAACTTCTCCTCCACGCTCTCGGCAGCCACAACGCCACCTGCATTGGTCAGCAGATCTTCGCTGGCAAACTCCACGGCGGGTTTCTGGTAAACATAGGTGCCGGGTACCTCTGCCTCCTTGATGAAGAGGCCTACTACCTCTTTCACCTCGTCGGGAAGTACCTCCTCTACTGCGTCACCGGCAACCTGTTTCACCGAGTTGAGAAGGTTTTTGAGATTGAACTGTGCGTTGGCCGAGGCGCATACAGCCATCACAGCCACAAGTGTTACGATAATCTTCTTCATATTCTTTTATTGTTTTTGTCGACCGTCTACCGTCGACCGTCAATTTTTAATTCTCAATTTACTCTTCGGCCCAGAGTTGTGCGAGGCCTACAATGGTGCGAACGGCTGCGTGCATACTCTCCAACGAGATGAACTCAAACTTGCCGTGGAAGTTCTGACCGCCCGTGAAGATGTTGGGGCAGGGGAGTCCCATATAGGACAGCCTGCTGCCGTCGGTACCGCCACGAATGGGCTTGACGATTGGCCTTACACCGGCATTCTCCATAGCCTCTTTGGCCTTTTCGATAATCTCGGGGTGGGGCTCCACCATCTCGCGCATATTGTAGTATTGGTCTTTGAGGGTCAGTTTTACCTGCTCGGCACCATACTTGGCCGAGAGATACTCCACCGCCTTGGTCATAAGCTCCTTTTTCTGCTCAAACTTGGCCCTATCGTGGTCGCGCACGATGTAGCTCAGCTCGGCATACTCCACGCCACCCTTCATACCTACCAGATGGTAGAAGCCCTCGTAGCCCTCGGTGTGCTCGGGCCTCCAATGGGGTGGCAGCAGGGAGTCGAACTCCATTGCAATGTGCATAGCGTTTATCATCTTGTCCTTGGCGGTACCGGGGTGGATGTTGCGGCCATAGACCTCCACTTTGGCGCTTGCGGCATTGAAGTTCTCATACTCCAACTCGCCCTCCATACCTCCGTCTACGGTGTAGGCATACTTGGCACCGAAGGCCTCTACGTCGAAGTAGTCCACACCTCGGCCAATCTCCTCGTCGGGAGTGAAGCCGATGCGAATCTTGCCGTGTTTCAGCTCGGGGTGGTTGATGAGGTGCTCGGCTGCGGTCATAATCTCGGCCACACCGGCTTTGTCGTCGGCTCCCAGCAGGGTGGTGCCGTCGGTTGTAATCAGGGTGTGACCCTCGTAGAAGGCCAGATCGGGGAAGTCGGCTACCCTCATTACCACGGGACCTCCGCCCAGAGCAATGTCGCCACCGTCGTAGTGGGGCACAATCTGGGGCTTGATAGCTGCACCACTCATATCGGGCGAGGTGTCAACGTGGCTGATAAAGCCGATGGTGGGCACGTGTTCATACCCCTCGCTTGCCTCGATGGTACCCATCACATAGCCGTGGGCATCCATAGTCACGTCGGTCATACCCAGCTCAATCATCTCGTCGCGCAATGCTCGCAACAAGACCAACTGCTTGTCGGTCGAAGGGAAGGTGATACTGTTCTCATCGCTCTGAGTATCAAACCCTACATATTTCAGAAATCTCTCTTTCAGTTCCATAGTTTTATGCGGTCTAACGTTCAATGTCAAACGTCTAATTTTTAATTTTCAATTTTTATTTATCTGCTCGCTTGGAGTCCCAAACAAAGTATGCAATCAGTGCAACGTAGGTAGCCACGCCAAGCCACTCGGCACCGCTCGAAGCATACCACTCCGTCATAAAGGGGTCTACGCCCAAGTATTTCAGCACGGCACTTACAACACCCATCAGGGCACCACCTGCAATGAAGCCCGAAGCAATCAGGGTACCCCTCTCGCCACGTTTCTTGTTCAACTCGGCATCCTTCGAACGCGAGGTTACAAACCAGCTGATAAGACCACCCACCAACAGAGGAGCGTTCAACTCCAAGGGGATGAACATACCCAGCGCAAATGCCAAGGCAGGAACACCAATCATAGTCAGGATGAGCGACAAAGCCGCACCTGCAAAATACAACATCCAGGGAGTAGTACCACCCGTCATCAGGGGTTTAATCACGGCAGCCATAGCGTTGGCCTGGGGAGCTACCAGAGCACCCTCGCCCGTAAATCCGTAGGTCTTGTTGAGCACCATCATCACACCGGCAACGGTTGCGGCCGACACGAGTGTGCCGAGGAACTTCCAGCTCTGCTGTTTCTTGGGGGTAGTACCCACCCAGTAGCCAATCTTCAAGTCGGTGATAAAGCCGCCCGCCATCGACAGCGCTGTACAAACCACGCCACCGATAATCATCGCTGCGGTCATACCGCTTGTGCCCTCCAAGCCGATGCTTACAAGCACCAACGAGGCCAGGATAAGCGTCATAAGGGTCATACCGCTCACGGGGTTGCTACCCACAATAGCAATAGCGTTGGCCGCCACGGTGGTAAACAAGAATGCAATCACAAAGACCACCAACAGAGCCACAGCCGACATCCACCAGCTGCCCAGAACGCCAATACGGAAGAATACCAAGGTTGCCACCAACAGAGCAATCAACACTGCCAGAATGGTACGCATCGAGATATCTTTGTCGGTACGCTTGGCCTCGCCTGCGCCCTTGCTACCTTTCAGCTCACTTACGGCCATCGAGAGCGAGCTCTTGATGATGCCTGCCTGCTTGATGATGCCGATGATACCCGCCATTGCGATACCGCCAATACCGAGGGGTTTGCCGATGTAGGCAAAGAGGTTTTCGGGAGTAAAGAGCAACTCGGGATTAGCCAACAAACGTGCGTCGGTGATACCCAACAGAGCCACCAAATTGCCGGCATCAACACCGCCCTCGAACGAGCCCACCATAGGCACGATTACAAACCATACAAGGAACGAACCTGCACAGATGAAGGCTGCATATTTAAGACCCACGATGTAACCCAAACCGAGCACTGCGGCCGAGGTGTTGAGCTTAAAGACAGTCTTAAATTGGTCGGCCATCTGTGCACCCCAAGCGGTTAGGCGGGTGGTGATGGTGTCGGTCCACAGACCAAAGGTGCTCACCACAAAGTCATACAAACCACCAATCAAACCACTGATGGCCAACAGTTTGGCTTGTCCTTTCTGACCCTCGCCACTAACCAACACTTCGGTTGTTGCGGTAGCCTCGGGGAAGGGATAAACGCCGTGCATCTCCTTCACGAAGTACTTGCGGAAGGGAATCAGCAATACGATACCCAGCAGACCTCCCAACAACGAGGAGAGGAAAATCTGGTAGAACTTGGCCTCCAAACCGAGGATGTAGAGCGCGGGGAGGGTGAAGATGGCACCTGCCACAATCACGCCGCTACTTGCGCCGATACTCTGGATAATTACGTTCTGGCCGAGCATATTCTTTTTGCCCGACATTGTGCCCACGCCCACAGCGATAATTGCGATGGGGATGGCGGCCTCGAATACCTGTCCTACTTTCAGTCCGAGGTAGGCTGCTGCTGCCGAGAAGATTATGGCCATCAGCACACCCATACCCACCGAGTAGGGGGTTACCTCTTTGGGCTGCTCTGCGGGACCCATTATAGGCTCATACTCTTCGCCCTGAGCCAGAGGACGATAGGCGTTGTCCGCCAACTTTTTGATTTTGTTTTCTTGTGCCATAGGATTGTAGTTTGTCTTGTACACTTTTTCCAACTTACAAATATAGTGATGAAAATTGAAAATTGAAAATTGAAAGATGAAAATTGTCGACGGTCGACGGTTGACGGTCGACTAAAAAACAAGGGCCCCGTTTTTGCGGAGCCCTTATCTTTATATATAAGGTATAGCCTTATTTCAGTGCAGCCTGAGCAGCAGCCAAACGTGCGATGGGCACACGGAAGGGCGAGCAGCTCACGTAGTCCAAACCAGCGGTGTGGCAGAACTCAACGCTCGAAGGCTCACCACCGTGCTCACCACAGATACCGCATTTGAGCTCGGCACGGGTGGTACGGCCCTTCATAACGCCCTCGCGTACCAGACGGCCTACACCGTTGCGGTCGAGAATCTTGAAGGGGTCAGCCTTGATGATGTTCTTGTCGAGATAGATGGGCAAGAATTTGCCGATATCGTCACGCGAGAAACCAAGAGTCATCTGGGTAAGGTCGTTGGTACCGAACGAGAAGAACTCGGCAACCTCAGCAATCTGGTCAGCGGTTACAGCAGCACGGGGAACCTCGATCATGGTACCTACCATGTAGTCGATGCGGTCGTTGCGCTCTGCGAAGATCTCGCCAGCCACGCGGTCGATGATGTTCTTCTGGTAGCGGAGCTCTTTGTGGTTACCAACCAGGGGAACCATGATCTCCACCTTCACGGGAGTACCTTTCTCGCGGATGTTCATAGCAGCCTCCAAGATAGCGCGGGTCTGCATCTCGGTAATCTCAGGGTAGGTGTTACCCAGACGGCAGCCACGGTGGCCCAGCATGGGGTTTACCTCCATGAGCGACTCAACCTTAGCAGCAATCTTCTCGTAGCTTACGCCGAGCACCTCAGCCAACTCTTTCTGCTCTTTCTCGGTGTGGGGAACGAACTCGTGCAATGGTGGATCCAAAAGACGAACGGTCACGGGCAGACCCTGCATAGCCTCGAAGATACCCTCGAAGTCCTCACGCTGCATAGGCAGCAGTTTGCCGAGTGCTACGCGACGACCAGCCTCATCGTCGGCCAAGATCATCTCGCGAACGGCCAAGATACGGTCGCCCTCGAAGAACATGTGCTCGGTACGGCACAGACCGATACCCTGAGCACCGAATTTGATAGCCTGTTTAGCATCGCGGGGCGAGTCGGCGTTGGTACGAACTTTCAGTTTAGCGTATTTGCTGGTGAGCTCCATCAGCTGTGCGAAGTCGCCGCTGAGCTCAGCCTCTTTGGTTGCAACCTGACCGAGGTAAACCTCACCGGCCGAACCGTTGAGCGAGGTCCAGTCGTGCTCTTTGATGGTGAGGCCGTCGATCTGGATAGTGCGCTCTTTGTAGTCGATTTTGAGCTCGCCTGCACCCGAAACGCAGCATTTACCCATACCACGAGCCACAACGGCAGCGTGCGAGGTCATACCGCCACGAGCGGTGAGGATACCGGCTGCATCCAACATACCTTTCAGGTCCTCGGGCGAGGTCTCGATACGAACGAGGATGGGTTTGATGCCGTGCTCGCCGAGGTACTTCTCTGCGTCGTCTGCGAAGAATACTACGGGACCGGTAGCAGCACCGGGACTTGCGGGCAGACCTTTGGTGATAACCTTAGCGCTCTTGATAGCCTGTTTGTCGAATACGGGGTGGAGCAACTCGTCGAGTTTCTCGGGCTCCTGACGGAGGATAGCGGTCTGCTCGTCGATGCGGCCCTCGGCCAACATATCCATAGCGATTTTCACCATAGCAGCACCGGTACGTTTACCGTTACGGGTTTGGAGCATCCAGAGTTTGCCGTCCTGGATGGTGAACTCCATATCCTGCATATCGGCGAAGTAGTTCTCCAAGTGGTCTTTGATGTCGCAGAGCTCTTTGTAAACCTCGGGCATAACCTCCTCCAACGAGGGGAACTGGCTTGCGCGAACGGCCTCGTCGATGTTCTGAGCCTTAGCCCACCTGCGCGAACCCTCCAAGGTAATCTGCTGGGGGGTACGGATACCTGCTACAACGTCCTCGCCCTGTGCGTTTACGAGGTACTCACCGTTGAAGAGGTTCTCACCGGTAGCAGCGTCACGCGAGAAGCAAACACCGGTAGCCGAGTTGTCGCCCATGTTACCAAATACCATTGCCATAACGCTCACAGCGGTACCCCACTCCTGAGGGATGTTGTTGAGCTTACGGTAGAGGATAGCCCTCTCGTTCATCCAGCTGCGGAATACAGCGCAGATAGCACCCCAGAGCTGCTCCCAAGGATCAGCGGGGAAGTCTTTGCCGGTGTTCTCTTTAACGGCAGCTTTGAAACGGATAACGAGCTCTTTGAAGTCCTCTGCGGTCAGATCGGCGTCGTTCTTTACGCCTTTCTCCTCTTTGAGCTCATCGATGATAGCCTCGAAGGGATCAACGTCCTCTTTCGAAGCGGGTTTCATCTCGAGAACAACGTCGCCGTACATCTGTACGAAACGGCGGTACGAGTCCCAAGCGAAACGAGCGTTGCCGCTACGTTTGGTCAGAGCCTCAACAGCTGCGTCGTTCATACCGAGGTTGAGGATGGTATCCATCATACCGGGCATCGAGGCGCGAGCACCCGAACGAACCGAGAGGAGCAGGGGCGAAACCTCGCCACCGAACACCATACCGGTCGACTCCTCAATCATCTTGATTGCGGCCTCTACCTCAGCTTTGATAAGCTCTTTAACTTTCTCCTCACCCTCTTTATAGTACTCGGTACATACCTCGGTGGTGATGGTGAATCCTGGAGGCACGGGCATGCCCAGGAGGTTCATCTCGGCAAGGTTAGCACCTTTACCGCCGAGCAATTCTCTCATTTTGCCATTACCCTCGGCTTTACGATCGCCAAAGGTGTAGACTCTTTTTACGTTTGCCATAAAAACTTAATTGTTTGTTAATGTGATAATTATAGTTTTGTGTTTGTTGTTTGCTTAGCGAAATAGCCATAATAAAGCGTGCGAATTTAGTTATTTTTCCGCAAACCACCAAATTTTACCTATAAATATAGTGTCGACCGTCGACCGTCGACCGTCGACCGTCAACCGTCAACCGACGAGGTGAAAGTTGAGAGTTGAAAGTTGGACTTCCCCTAATTCCCCCTCTAAGTTAGAGGGGGTGCCCGTCAGGGCGGGGGCGTGTGTCAATTTTCAATTTTCAATTTTCCATTTTCAATTCTTAGAAATACTCTTCTCTCAGAGGGTAGGTGTTTCGACGTTGGTCGAATTGGTCGGGGTGCGATTTCAGGAGCGCTGTTTCGGCCTCCAAGTCGCAGTAGTTGCCCACCTCGGCACACATCTCGGCCCAACTGATGGGGCGGGGTGCAGAGGGTTTTACGCCCTGTGGATACCACTCCGTAAGTGGCTCAATGCCAAATTTTTGGGCAATGGCACGAATGACGATTGCCGAGGCGTTGGCTTTGCCTTGCAGAGAGTAGCCGGCAATGTGTGGAGTGGCCACTTCGGCTCGCTCCAAGAGGGCTCGGTTTATGCCGCTTGGCTCGCCCTCCCACACGTCGAGCAGAAGGGTTATGTCCTCCCTTGCGTGCAACAGTGCCTCGGTGTCGGCCACCTCTCCGCGCGAGGCGTTCAGCAACACCGCTCCCGGCTTTAAGAGGGACATAAAACGGCTGTCGGCAAGGTGAAAAGTGGGCCACTCTCCGCCCCTGATTAGAGGGGTGTGGAGGGTGACAATATCACTCTCTCGGAGCAGCTCGTCGAGGGGTACAAAACCATCCTCTGAGGTGAGTCTTTCGGCCCTCTCTCGTGGGGGGTCGCTACACAGAACTCGGAAGCCCCAACTGCGACAATAATCGGCCACAAGCGAGCCGACGTGTCCAACGCCTATAACTCCGATAGTCAGACCGTTGGGCGAGTCGATGTGCTTGGCTTTAAGGGCGTGGCAGAGGGCTGCCGAAACCCATTGCAACACCCCTCGGGCGTTGCATCCAGCGGCACTCACGACCTCGATATTTTGACCCTTGCACCACTCGGTATCTATGTGGTCAAAACCTATGGTTGCGGTGGTTACGAGGGCCACTTTTGAGCCGTCGAGAAGAGCACTGTTGCAACGTGTTCGGGTACGCACAACCAGGGCGTCGGCATCGGCCACGGCTTGGGGTGTAAAGTCGTTTGCGTGGAGCGCCACCACCTCGGCATAAGGGCTCAGAGCCTCGTGGGCGTAGGGTACGAAATTGTCGATGATAATTTTCATACCACAAATATAGGTATTATTTTCAGAAATATGCTTACATTTGCCAAGACAAGACGTCGAACGTCTAACGGATAAAAACCACTGTTTGGTAAAATGAGTTTGTACAAGATATTTGTGCGACCTGTGATGTCGCTGTTGCCTGCCGAGGTGGGCCACAATATTTCGTCGGCTGTGCTGCGCTTTGTGGGTCGTGGCGGTGTGGGTCAAGCCCTGCTGCGAACGGTCTATTCGTGGCGCCACCCTTCGCTCGAACGCGAGGTCTTTGGTGTGCGCTTTCCCAACCCCATAGGTGCTGCTGCGGGCCTTGACCGCGATGCTACGCTCTACCGCCCGCTGGGTGCGCTGGGCTTTGGCTTTGTAGAGATCGGAACGGTTACGCCCAAGCCCCAAAGTGGTGGCATCAAACCCCGCTTGTTCCGCCTGCGCCGCGATAAGGCGCTGGTGCACCGTATGGAGTTCCCTAACCGCGGTATCGAGCGTTGCGTAGACCACCTGCGTCGTAGGGCCTATGGCCGTAGGGTGGTGGTGGGTGCCAACATTGCTCCCAACTCGGTGAGTATTCCCGACCGTATGCCCAAGGAGTACCTGAAAACCTTCCGCCCGCTCTACCAATATGTCGATTACTTTACCGTCAATGTGAGCCCCATTATTGGCTCTGGCGAGAGCTACGGGCCGAGTGTTAAAGCTCTGGTTGAAACCGTGTTGGACGGTTTGTTTGACTTCCGTAGGGGGCAGAACGAGTATCGCCCCGTGCTGTTGAAGATTTCGCCCGACTGGCCTATGAATATCGTAGATGATATGGTGCAGATACTTATCGACACCCCTCTGGACGGCCTTGTGGTGGCCGACTGCTCGTCGAAGCTGGGTAGCAGGCTCTCCGAACGACAGCTGACCCGTATGGACGGAGGTGTGATGGGCGGTGCTCCGCTGTTGGAGCGCACCGTGGAACTTGTGGACTATGTGTGCCGCAAGATGAACTACCACTATCCCGTCATTGGTGTGGGTGGTGTGATGTGTGCCGCCGATGCACAGCGACTGCTGGATGCGGGAGCGAGCCTGGTGCAGTGCTACTCGGCACTTCACTACGAGGGTCCTGCCTTTGTGGGACGCACCTGCCGAGAGTTGGCAAAACTTAAAACAGACAAACAAGCGAAGTAGAAAACATACTATGAAAGTAGACATCATAACCATTGGCGATGAGATTCTCATCGGCCAGATTGTAGATACCAACTCGGCTTGGATGAGCCAGAGGCTTGGCGAGATTGGTGCCACGGTGCACCGCAAATACTCCGTGGGCGACGCCCCTGCGGAGATTAGGGGAGCCATTGAGGAGTCGCTCGCGGTGGCCGATGTGGTTATTACCACGGGCGGACTTGGCCCCACCAAAGACGATATTACCAAACGTGTGCTGGCCGAGATGTTCGACAGCAGATTGGTGCGCGACGAGGCTACCTACGAGCGCGTGGAGCGAATGATGGCCCTGAGAAACATAGAGTTCAACGAGCTGAACAAGGCTCAGGCTCTTGTGCCCGAGGGGTGCAGGGTGTTGCCCAACCATAAGGGTACGGCTCCGGGTATGTGGTTCGAGCGCGAGGGTAGGGTGGTTATCTGCCTTCCCGGCGTGCCTTTCGAGATGGAGGCTCTGATGAACGAGAGCGTGTTGCCAATGTTGCAGGAGCGCTTCAACCTTAGGGCTGTGGTGCATCGCACGGCTATCACGTTTGGCTTGGCCGAGAGTATGTTGGCCGAGAAGATTGCCGAGTGGGAGGACTCTCTGCCCGACTATCTCCACCTTGCCTACCTCCCTTCGCCCACTCAACTGAGGTTGCGACTTTCGGCCTACGATGTCGAGCGCGAAGAGGCCGAGAGGGCTATCAGCGAGCAGTTCGAGCGACTTATGCCCCTGCTGGGCGACCTGTTTGTGGGCTGGGAGAGTGCCACGGTGCAGTCGGCAGTGGCCGAGATGTTGATTGCCAAGGGTCAGACGTTGGCTGCGGCCGAGTCGTGTACGGGTGGTGCGCTGAGTGCCAAGTTTACGGCTATGAGCGGAGCTTCGGAATACTTCTTGGGCGGTGTGGTGAGCTACTCCAATAGTGTCAAGCACGACGTTCTGGGCGTTAGTGCCGAGGACTTGGAGCGCTATGGAGCCGTGAGTGAGCCTGTGGCTCGCCAGATGGCCGAGGGAGTGCGACGAGTGTGTGGCACCACTTGGGGTGTTTCGACCACGGGTATTGCAGGCCCTACGGGAGGTACTCCCGATAAGCCTGTGGGTACGGTGTGGATGGCCGTTGCGGGACCTTATGGCACCAAGGCTTTGTGCCTTAACCACGGCCGACTGAGGGCTCAGAATATCGAGAAGGCCGCAGCAGCAGCAATAAATATGCTCCGCAAGGAGTTGTTGAACGACTAATGCTCTGAGGCTTATAGGGCTGAGAATAGGCAGTAAGAGATATGAGCCGAAGGCGAGTATCTCAGAAAAGTTTTTGGGCGACTTTTTACAAAAAGTCGTGAAGAAAAAAGAAAAATTGAATATAGAGAGTGTCGACATATTTGCCACCTTGAAGAAATGGTGGGGCTATGAGGGTTTTCGACCCGGACAACAACAGGTCATCGAATCGGTTGTTGGGGGGCGAGATACGCTTGCGCTGATGCCCACGGGTGCGGGTAAGTCGCTGCTCTATCAGGTCCCCACGATGGCTCGTGAGGGTTTGTGTATTGTGGTCACTCCGCTTGTGGCGCTTATGAAAGACCAGGTGGATGCTCTGCGCCGCCGCCACATAAACGCTGTGGCTATCCACTCGGGCTTGTCGAGCCGACAGATAGATATCGCTCTGGACAACTGCGTCTATGGCGATGTGAAGTTTCTCTATATTGCCCCCGAACGTATTCCCTCGGCAATGATGCAGGCGAGGGTGCCCAAGATGAAGGTGAGCCTTATTGCCGTAGACGAGGCCCACTGTATCTCTCAGTGGGGCTACGATTTCCGCCCCTTGTACCTGCAAATCAAGGCGCTTCGCAAGCTCGCTCCACAGGCCACGATGTTGGCCCTGACGGCTTCGGCCACCCCCGCTGTGGCAGAGGATATTATGACCCAGTTGGAGTTCTCCGAGCGCCATATCATCAGGAGCGATTTTGCCCGTCCGAACATCTCTTTTGTGGTGCGCCACACCGATAAGAAGGCCGAACAACTCGCCAACATTCTCTCGACGGTTGGGGGGAGCGCCATTGTCTATATGCGAACTCGCGAGGGTTGCGAGAAGGTGGCTGCTTGGTTGCGCGAGGAGGGCTTCGATGCCGACTTCTACCACGCGGGCCTGCCCCACGAGGAGCGCGCTTTGCGACAAGATGCGTGGCTCAAAGATGGGCTGCGGATTATTGTGGCCACAAGCGCTTTCGGTATGGGTATCGACAAGATGGATGTGAGGGTGGTGGTCCACTACGACCTTCCCGACTCGCTCGAAGCCTACTATCAGGAGGCGGGCCGTGCAGGCCGTGATGGGCGACGCAGCTATGCGGTGCTGTTGGTTAGCAGCGACGAGCTGGGGCGTGGCGAAAGGCGCGTCGAGGGCGAATTTCCACCTATCGAGGTAATTAAGAGCATCTACGACAATGTCTGCTCATCGCTTATGGTTCCTTATGGCGAGGGTGCGGGCCAGAGTTTTCAGTTCAACATCTACGAGTTTTGTGTGAAGAACCACCTGCAAGTGCAGACAGTTCGCAACGCCATAAAGATACTTGCCCAGAACGGCTATATGACCCTCTCCGACGAGGGCGAGAATAGTGCCCGACTGATGTTTACGGTGGGGCGCAACGACCTCTACGACTACCGCATCCACAATGATGATATGGAGGCGGTGTTGCTGGCAATTATGCGCCTCTATGAGGGCGTGTTTACGGAGTTCAGACCCATAGATGTGCAGGAGATTGCACAGTTGAGCGGTTGCTCCGAGGAGAGCGTGCGCCAACAACTCAAAACCCTTTGGAGGAGCCAGATTATACGCTACGTTCCCCGTAGCTTTACACCCCTGCTGACGTTGGGATTTGACCGCGTGCCCGAGAGGGATGTCTTTATCAACCCCCAGAGCTATTGGGCTCGTAGGGAGTGTGCAGTGGGGCGTATGGAGGCGATGTTTCGCTACGCTTGGGCCGAGGAGGGGTGCCGTAGTCGTATGATTCAGGAGTACTTCGGCCAGACCGATGCCCACGACTGCGACTGCTGCGACCTCTGTATTGCCCGCCGAAAGGGTGGCGAGGGTGGCCCCAAGAAGAGCGCACCCAAGAGCGACGGAGTGGCTCAACCCACGGCAGAGAGTGTGCTCGAACTGCTCGCCCGGGATGGGGCCAAGACTATGGCTCAACTTGTGGCCAACTTCACCTGCTCGCCCGACGAGGTGGTCGAGATTGTGGAGGGGCTTATTGCCGAGGGCGAAATTTATGCCGACCAGAGGGGAAAACTACGGAAAAAATAGATACTTTTGTGGGCCGAAAGGGCCAATATATAGGTTATAGATGAGAAAAGAATTTCAGAAAAGCATAACTCCCGACGAGATTAAGGAACTGCCTGTGGCGGGTTTCGAGGGCGAGATTGTGGTGGTCGATACGCTCGACGGACTGCATCGTGCCTGCGAGGCTCTGTCGAAGGAGAGGGTTATCGGCTTCGACACCGAAACAAGGCCCTCGTTCAAGGCGGGTGTCAGCTATAACGTGTCGCTTGTGCAGCTCTCGACGGCCACCACCTGCTACCTGATCAGGCTCTGCTCGGTGAGGTTCGAGAGGGTGCTGCTGAGGCTCTTGGAGAACAAAGAGGTCTTGAAGGTGGGCGTTGATGTTACGGGCGACATCCGTAGCCTCTCGAAGATACGCCACTTCCGCCCCGGAGGATTTGTGGAGCTCCAAAAGGAGGTCGAGGCTTTCGGAATAGAGGACAAGAGCCTGCGTAAAATGGCGGCTATCATATTGGGCGTAGGGGTGTCGAAGGCACAGAGGCTCAGCAATTGGGAGGCCCGCGAGATGACCGCCTCGCAGATGCGCTATGCAGCCACGGATGCCTGGATTTGCCTCGAAATGTATAACGAACTGATGAAAAACAGATAATAGAACAATGAGCAACAACAAAAAGATATACCTCGCAAGGGGTAAACAAGAGTCGCTGCTGCGTCGTCACCCTTGGGTATTTTCGGGCGCAATTAAGCGTGCCGACCAACCTCTCGAAGAGGGCGAATTGGTAGATGTGTTCACCGCCGAGGGCGAGTTTATTGCCCGCGGACACTGCCAGGTTGGCTCGATTGCCGTGAGGGTGCTCACCTTCGACGACGAGCCTATCGACCAGCAGTGGTGGAACGGCCGTATCGCTTCGGCCTATGGCGTGAGGGAGGCTCTGGGGCTGACCACAAACGCCCAGACCACCTGCTACCGCCTTATTCACGGCGAGGGCGACAACCTGCCCGGCTTGGTTATAGATATCTATGGCTCTACGGCTGTGGTGCAGTGCCACAGCGTGGGTATGTACCTCTCGCGCGAGCAGATTGTCGAGGCTCTGAGGGCTTGCTATGGCGAGCGCCTGAGTGCCGTTTACGACAAGAGCAGCCAGACGCTGCCCTATAAGGCCGACTTGGGTGCCGAGGATGGTTACCTCTGGGGCCAGGGCGAGGGCGAAGAGGTTGTCTTGGAGGGCGGCCACAAATTTGCCGTCAATTGGGCCAAGGGCCAGAAGACAGGCTTCTTTATCGACCAGAGGGCCAACCGCGAACTCGTGGGCCGCTATGCCAAGGGGCGCAACCTGCTCAATACGTTCTGCTACACGGGTGGCTTTTCGATCTACGGCTTGGCGGGTGGCGCAAGGAGCGTTACGAGCGTCGATAGCAGTGCCGTGGCCATCGAACTTGTGGACCGAAATGTGGAGCTCAACTTTGGCGACAAGGCTCCCCACCGTAGCGCAGCTATGGACACCTTCGACTTCCTGCGCACCGTCAAGGATGGCGAGTTCGATATGATGATTCTCGACCCTCCCGCTTTTGCCAAGCACCACAAGGTGTTGGGCAATGCGTTGCAGGGCTACAAGAGGCTCAATGCAAGGGCTATGGAGAAGATTGCCAAGGGTGGAATTCTCTTTACGTTCAGTTGTTCGCAGGCGGTCAGCAAGGAGCAATTCCGCTTGGCGGTATTCTCGGCTGCGGCCATTGCGGGCCGTAAGGTGAGGATTCTGCACCAGCTTACCCAGCCCACCGACCACCCCATCAACATCTACCACCCCGAGGGCGAGTACCTCAAAGGCTTGGTGCTCTATGTTGAGTAATAGACCGTAATGCCATTAGACAAAAAATAGTATGAACCGCGACTATACTTCCGACAAGAGAGAGGGTAACCATCTGTGCGACATTCTGTTTCGCCTGTTTGGCCACGCCTCGCTGAGTATCTCCCACGCAGGCAAACACGTCTATGTAGACCCCTGCCTGAGCGAGAACGACTTTGTGGGCCTACCCAAGGCCGATGTGATACTCGTTACCCACCACCACGACGACCACTTCGACCCCGCGGCCATTGAGCAGTTGTCGAAACCCACCACTATGGTTATTGCACCTCCTCAGGTTGCCGAGCAACTCGACGGTGCGCTCGACCTCGGCCCCGGTCAGAGGTTGCACATTATGCCTTGGGGATTGGTCGAGACCGTTGCGGCCTACAATATCGAACGCCCCCAATTCCACCCCAAGGAGCGTGGCGATGTAGGCTATGTGGTCACTATGGCCGATAAGAGGATATACATTGGTGGCGATACGGAACTCACGCCCGAGATGTTGGCCGTGGAGGCTATCGACTACCTCTTCCTGAATGTCAATCTGCCCTATACAATGACGGTAGATATGGCCGTTGAGGCGGCTCGCAAACTCAGCCCCAAGGTGTTCTACCCCATACACACGATTGGTATGGCAGCCGAGGATATTGCCACCATCAAGGAGCGCTTGGCCGACACCGATATAGAGGTGGTGCTTGCCCCTATGGAGTAGTGCACCCCGAGTGATACAACCATAAAAAAAGACCCTGCTGAATAACTCGGCAGGGTCTTTTTTTGATTGGTATGTGTTGCAACACTACAAGCGATTCTGGTGGTCGATACTCTCGGCGTGGATGGCGTAGAGCACGGCGCGCACAAAATCCTCGCTCAGGCCCAACTCGGCACTGTGGCTGACAATGCGCTCAACAATGGAGCTCCAACGGTTGCTCTGCAAGATTACAACGCCATTCTCCTTTTTGATGCGACCGATGCGCTCGGCTACCTGCATACGTTTGCCCAACAGCTCGAAGAGCTCGTTGTCGATCTGGTCGATCTGCTCACGACACAGAGCCAACTCGCGCACATACTCTTCGTCGGAGCTGTGCTCCACACGCCAGTCGATGCTCTCCAAGAGGGTTTTGAGCGCGTCGGGGGTGAGCTGCTGCGAGGCGTCGCTGAGTGCCTGCGAAGGGCAGATGTGGCTCTCGATAATCAGACCGTCGTAGTTCATATTGGCAGCGGTCTGCGAAATCTCCAACAGATACTCCCTGCAACCCGACATGTGCGAAGGGTCGCACAACATAACCATATCGGGGAACTTGTTCTGCATATTGGGAATAAGGTGCCACATAGGCTCGTTGCGGAATTTCCACGACGACGAGGTGGCAAAACCTCGGTGAATAAGTCCGATACGCTCGCGGGGTACGCCACACTTCTCCATCCTTGCCACAGCACCTGCCCACAACTCGATGTCGGGGTTCATGGGGTTTTTGATCAGCACGTTGAGGTCGGTTTTGGCCACCGCCTCGGCAATCTCCTGTACCAAGAAGGGGTTGGTGGTGGTGCGGGCACCGAGCCAAACAATCTCCAAGCCATTCCTCACGGCAGCCTCGACGTGTTTGGCCGACGCAACCTCCGTAGCGGTGGGCAACGAAGCCCTCTCTCCTGCCTCGGCAAGCCACTCCAAGCCCACCTCGCCAACACCCTCAAAGGTGTCGGGACGTGTGCGGGGTTTCCAGATACCGGCACGGAGAATGTGTACACCGCCATCTTTGACAATGGCGTCGCACGTTACAAGAAGTTGTTCGCGGTTCTCGGCGCTGCAAGGACCGGCTATGATGATTGGCTTTTTGCCTTTGAGCGAGTTGATTGGTTGCATCTAATCTGTCTGAATTGGGGGGTGTTGCGGAAACGACCTAACCTTCTGATTAACCACAAAAATATATATTTTTTGTGGCTTTTGTAACCTTGCGGCCCACATTTTTGCAAATATCGGCCATTATTGCCGATATTTCCTGCCCGCCTTGGCTTTATGGATAGTGGTTTGGAGCCTCTCGCCCGTACCGAGGGGTAAAAAACAAGGAGCTTGGGGCTGCCACGCGGGCGCGCCCCAAACTCCTTGGATGAGTCTGTTGCGGTCTAATTTTACCTCAGACTGCGGAGGTTGTCAAGCTCTATTTGAGGTATTTGTTGAGCCAGCCGAAGAACTCCCTGTTCCATACGAGCGAGTTCTGGGGTTGGAACACCTGGTGAGCCTCGTTCTGGAAGGCCACGAGCTTCGAGGGAATACCCTGCAACTTGGCAGCGTTGAAGGCCTCCAAACTCTGGGTGTAGGGAATACGGTAGTCTTTGCAACCGGTGATAATCAGAATGGGGGTGTCCCACTTGCCGGCTGCCTTGTGGGGCGAGTTGGCATAGCTGCGCTGAGCTGTGCGGTTGTTCTTGTCCCAATATGCGCCGCCGTAATCGTTATTCACAAACCACATCTCCTCGGTGTGGCCATACATACTCTCGAAGTTGTAGATACCGCAGTGCGAAATGAAGGCTTTGAAACGGCCCTCGTGGTGACCTGCAAGGTAGTAAACCGAGTAGCCGCCATAGCTTGCGCCCACAGCACCCAGCTTGTTCTCGTCGCTCCAAGGCTCCCCCGCAACATCGTCGATGGCAGCCAGATAGTCGCGGATGTTCTGGCCGCTGTAATCGCCCGAAATCTGGTCGAGCCACTCCTGACCAAACGAAGGCAGACCGCGACGGTTGGGAGCAACCACAACGTAACCCTCGGCAGCCATCAGCTGGAAGTTCCAGCGGTAGCTCCAAAATTGGCTAACCACGCTCTGAGGACCGCCCTGGCAGTAGAGCAGGGTGGGGTACTTCTGGCTCTCGTCGAAGTTGGGAGGCAGGATTACCCAGGTGAGCATCTGCTTGCCGTCGGTGGTGCGCACCCAGCGTTTCTCGCACTGACCCATAGGGATGTTGTCGTAGATCTGCTGGTTTGCGAAGGTAATTTGGTAGAGTTTGTTGTCGCCATCGAGAGTGTAGAGCTCGGGGGCTTTCATAATGGTATTCATGTGGGCCACAATGGTTTTGCCGGCCTTGGTGAACGAGTTGATGTCGTGGTCGCCGCTGGTGAGAACCTCCACTGGCGAGCCGTCCAGAGCTACACGGCAAATCTGGTGGGTTGCGGTGATGGGGGCCACGAAATAGATTGTGTCGTTACCCTCCCACACGAGGTTGGTGGCGTTGTAGTCGAACTTGGTGGTCAGGTCGCGCATCGAGCCGTCCTCCGAGTTCCACACGAACAGACGCTCTTTGTCGCTCTCGTTGCCAGCCCTGCGCATACTGCGGAAGGCAATCATCTTGTCATCGGGACTCCACACGGGGTATTTGTCATAACCGGGCATCTGGCCCCACTCTTTGCAGATGTTGCGCGAGGTGCCGCTCTCCACGTCGTAGATTACGATATCCGAGTCGGTCGAAACGGCATACTCGGCACCGGTGAGGGGCTTCGAGGTGTAGGCCAAAGCGGTACCTGCATTGTTCCAAGCAATCTCCTCGCCGTCGAAGTAGGGGGCAAGGGGAGCATCCCAAGCAGCACCCTCCATAATGTCTTTACCCTCGGCTACCAAGCCCTCGCCAATTTTGGCCACGAAGATGTGCGAATAGTCGCCCTCATCCCAATAGTCCCAGTGGCGTACCATCAGGTCGTCGTAGATGAGTACGTTCGATTTGGGCTGACCGTGCAACTCGCTGCCGCTGATAGCTTTAACGTGTACGCGCTTGGTGTAGTAGAGAATCTCGTCGGTGGGTGCAACGCCCCAGCTCTCGATACCCTCGATGTTGGTCAGCTGAGTGGGCTCGCCACCGGTGGGAGCGATGCTCCAAATCTGGCCGTCTTTGGCGGTGTAGTAGATTTTGCTGCCGTCGGCACTCCACGCGGGCGAAGAGCCATCGACCAACTTGTACACGTCGCCACCCTCGGGTTTAACCAGGTAGATTGCGGTCGAACCCTTGTTCTCGTCCATATTATAATAGGTGATGGTGAAGGCTACCATCGAGCCGTCGGGCGAGAGTTTCTGACCACCCACGCGGCCCATTTTCCACATCACCTCGGGGGTGAATTTTGCCGCTGCGATCTCCTCGGCCGTGAGGTTGTTTGTAAAGTCCATAACTTCGAGTGATGGCAGCTGGTTGCAGCCCACAAGAGCCACAGCCAAAGCTGCTGTTAAAAGATGTTTTACTTTCATAGCTTTTTGGGTTATGTTTGTTATTGTATTTTGTATTCGAGATACTTTTCAAAGAGGGTTTTGATGGTGGAGTAGCTGCTGTCGACGGCCTTCCAGAGCCTGCGACCACGCATCCACTCTACGGCAGTAATGCCCTCATCTTCCTCGGGGAAAACTTTGGGAGCCTCACCTGCGGCCTGCATCAGAAACCACTCGGTCTGCTTGATCTCCCAACGTCCGTAGGCATTGTGGAAGTGGCGTGTGGTGCAGAGCGGAGCCACAATCTCCACCTCGGCCAGACCCGTCTCTTCCATCACTTCGCGCAGGGCTGCCTGCTCGGCACTCTCGCCCGGATCGATGTGCCCTTTGGGCAGGTCGGGCCACCCCTTGCGGGTCATCACGAGCACCTCGCCAAGGTCGTTCTCCACAACACCACCTGCGGCACAAACAATCTCCATCTGTGCACAAAAACTGTCAAACATCTCTGCGGCATTGTCACACACCACGGCCACCTTGTTGTGACTCTCGGCGAGTGATACAAGTTGCGCCGGAGTGGGTGTGTTGTCCCCTTCGGGCCGAAAGATGAGCCAGTCGCGTCCCAAACCCAAATCGGCCTCAGAGTGGCCTGTGGAGGGGTTTTGGACAAACTCGAAAAATTTATTTTCAAAAAAAATTCGCATAACTCTACAAAATAACTAATTTTATAGCGTAATTACAAATTTAAGCAATGGAAAAATACGAAAGCAAGCAACAACAGATACGTCGTTCGGCCGAGCAGATCTACTCTGCGCTGGCCTCGTTTAGCAATTTTACGCCCATGCTCGCCGACAAGGTAGAGGAGTGGCAGGCTACTGACGACGAGTGTTCGTTCAAGGTGAAGGGTATGAAAATGGCACTGCGCATTGTGGACCGCGAGGTGAACAAGACAATCAAGATTCAGGGTGCCGAGAGTAACCCTATGGACTTTACATTTTGGTTGCAGTTGAAGGAGGTTGCCCCTTATGATACCCGTATGCGCATTGTGGTGCATGCCGAGCTGAATATGATGATGCGAATGATGATTGGCAAGAAGATTCAGGGCGCCGTGGACCAAATGGCCGAAGCAATCGCCAATGCGATGAACTAACATCGCATTGAGTTGAAAATTTAAAGTTGAAAGTTGAAAGTTTTTTTTCTGGGTGACAATGTAGGAACAGAAAACGGTAAGGTATAAAAGCAAGCAGTTTGCAATTCGTATTATTCGTTTTGTGCGATACCTACACGAAGAAAAAAAGTGTTACTTCGATTTAAGCCGACAGATATTAAGGTCGGGAACAAGTATTGGTGCCAATGTGCACGAGAGTAAAAACGCACAGAGCCGAGAAGATTTTATACATAAATTGTCAGTGGCTCTTAAAGAGGCCGATGAAACAGCCTATTGGTTAGAGGTATTTTATGGTGCCGAAATTATAGAACAGAAAGAGTTTGAGTCGTTGAGTCTGGATTTGAAAGAGATTATTGCGCTATTGACTTCGATTATCAAAACCACAAAGGAGTAAATAACCCACCATAACTTTCAACTTTCAACTCTCAACTTTCAACTCGTAAAACTGAAACAACTACTTAAAAATAACACACACTAAAACTATGTTAGAACAATTTGTAAACCGTCACATTGGCCCATCGGAGCACGATTTGGCCGAAATGCTCAAAGTTATCGGTGTTGGTAGCGTTGAGGAGCTCATCTCGCAGGTTATGCCCCAGAGCATCCGTCTGCGCAAACCTCTGGCTCTCGACGAGCCTATGACCGAGGTGCAGTTTGGTGCACACATCCGCTCGCTGGCCGACCGTAACCAGACTCTGCGCTCGTTTATCGGTATGGGCTACTATCCCAACTCGATGCCCGCAGCTATCATCCGCAACGTATTCGAGAACCCCGCGTGGTATACCTCGTACACCCCCTATCAGGCCGAGATTTCGCAGGGTAGGTTGGAGGCTCTGCTCAACTTCCAGACCATGATTGTGTCGCTCACAGCTATGGAGATTGCCAACTGCTCGTTGCTTGACGAGGCTACCGCAGCTGCCGAGGCTATGCTGATGATGTATGCTTTGCGCAGCCGCGATCAGCAGAAAAATGGCGTGAATGTTCTCTTTGTAGACAGCAATATCTACCCCCAGACCCTCGACGTACTGCTCACCCGTAGCGAGCCCTTCGGTATCGAGATCGTTATCGACGACTACGCAACCTACGAGTTTACCGGCAAAGAGTTTGGTGCTATGGTACAGTATCCCGCAGCCGCAGGTCAGGTGAGGGATTACGAGGCCTTTGCTGCTAAGGCTCACGAGGCTGGTGCCAAGGTGGCCGCAGTGTGCGACCTGATGAGCCTTGTGGTGCTCAAAGCTCCCGCAGAGTGGGGTGCCGACATCGCTGTTGGTTCATCGCAGAGGTTTGGTCTGCCTATGGGCTTTGGTGGCCCTAGCGCAGGCTTTATGGCAACCAAAGATGCCTACAAACGTAATATGCCCGGCCGTATCATCGGTGTTTCGGTAGACCGCCTGGGCAATAGGGCTCTGCGTATGGCTTTGCAGACCCGCGAGCAGCACATCAAACGTGAGAAAGCAACCTCGAACATCTGTACCGCATCGGCCCTGATGGCTTCGATGAGCGGTTTCTATGCCGTGTACAATGGTCCCGAGGGCTTGGCTCGCATTGCTCAGCACATCCACTCGCATACCGTAGCCGTAGCCGAGGCTTTGAAGGCTCTGGGCTATGAGTTGGCATCGGAGGAGTATTTCGACACTTTGGAGGTGTCGGCCGAGGCTGCTGTTGTTCAGGATATCGCTTTACAGCACGGCATCAACTTCTTCTATCCCGCCGAGGACAAAGTTCGCCTGAGTCTTGACGAGATTACCACCAACGAGGAGGTTGCCGAGGTGGTGGCTATCTTTGCCGAGGCAGCAGGCAAGAAGGCTCCTAAGAGCATCAAAATCGACGAGGCTGCAAGCATTATTCCCGCAGCACTCCGTCGCCAGAGCGCAATTCTGACCGAGCCCGTATTTAATAAATACCACAGCGAGACCGAGTTGATGCGCTACATCAAACGCTTGGAGCACCGCGATATCTCGTTGGCCGACAGTATGATTTCGCTCGGCTCGTGCACCATGAAGCTCAACCCCGCAGCCACCATGCAGCCCCTCTCGCTGGCAGGCTTTGCAAATATGCACCCCTTTGCTCCCACCGCACAGGCCGAGGGCTATATGGCTCTGATTAGCGAGTTGGAGAAAGATTTGGCTACCATTACCGGCTTTGCAGGTTGTACCTTGCAGCCCAACTCGGGTGCGGCAGGCGAGTATGCAGGTCTGATGATCATCCGTGCATACCACCAGAGCCGTTCGCAGGGCTACCGCAACGTAATCCTTATCCCCGCATCGGCCCACGGTACCAACCCCGCATCGGCTGCTATGGCAGGTATGAAGATTGTGGTTGTGGCTTGCGACGCCAAGGGTAACATCGACGTTGAGGATCTGAAAGCCAAAGCCGAGCAGTATGAGGGCGAACTCGCAGGTCTGATGGTTACCTATCCTTCGACCCACGGTGTATTCGAGAGCCGCATCCGCGAGATTGTAGACGCAATCCACGAGCACGGCGGTCAGGTATATATGGACGGTGCTAATATGAACGCTCAGGTGGGTCTGACTAACCCCGGCTTTATCGGTGCCGACGTGTGCCACTTGAACCTCCACAAGACCTTCGCAATGCCTCACGGCGGTGGTGGCCCCGGTGTAGGTCCCGTATGTGTTGCCGAGCACTTGGTAGAGTTCTTGCCTTCGCACTCGGTAGTTCCCACCGGTGGTGCTGATGGTATCACTGCCGTTGCGTCGTCGCCTTGGGGTAGCGCACTGCTGTTGCCCATCACCTACGGCTACGTTAAGATGTTGGGTGCCGAGGGTCTGCGCAAAGCAACCGAGATGGCTATCGTTAATGCCAACTATATGTCGTGCCGCCTGGCCGAGAGCTATCGCACCTACTATTCGGGCGAGAGCGGCAGGGTAGGCCACGAGATGATTCTCGATTTGACCAACTTCCGCAAAGAGTATGGCGTTGAGGTGGGTGACGTGGCTCACCGCCTGATGGACTACGGTTTCCACGCTCCAACTCTCTCGTTCCCCGTACACGACACCCTGATGGTAGAGCCTACCGAGAGTGAGTCGAAAGAGGAGATGGATAAGTTCTGCGACGCTCTGGTGAAGATTCTCCACGAGGCTCAGAACACCCCCGCAATCGTGATTAACGCTCCCTACACCGCTGCCGAGTTGGCTGGTGAGTGGGCTCACGAGTTCTCGCGCGAGGAGGCAGTATTCCCCTTGGAGTGGGTTAAGGCTCAGAAGTTCTTCCCCTATGTTACCAAGATTGACAACGGCTTCGGCGATCGCAACCTGGTGGCAGTGAATAAGGAGTAAAGTCGACCGTCGACCGTCGACCGTCAACCGTCAACCGACAATGGTTGAAAAGAAGGTTGACCGAAAAAAAAGCCCTCGCACGGAATGTGCGGGGGCCTTTTTTGTGTTGAGAGGAAAAAATCTCAATTCGTTCGATATTAGTCTAATAACGAGCGCGTCAGCAATATGTTGTAAACCATTATAGCGAGCGCGAAATCCTAATACCCATAAATGGGTAGACGAAGTCGGAACCTAAACATATTGAGGTGGCGCCCCACCACACGCCATCGGATTTGTGACTCTGGAGGCGAACCCCTGCATCTACACCGACATAAGGCTCGCGGTGGGCAATATCGTAGCCACCCCTTATACCCATGTATGGAACCACGCGCCGTTTGCCGAGTTGAAGCCTCACGTTGGCGTAGATGGGTATGTTTTTGGGATAGTTGAAGTCGTCGTATGCCGGACCTTCGTAGCCCACGCCTGCGCCCACAAAGATGTGTTTGTTGAAGTTGTAGCCATATACTGCATGGGCCGCCCCCATACAATCGAGTCCTGCGCCCAAGTCTATGAGGCCCATCCATCCCTGCTGTTCTCTACCAAGAGGGACGAGTTGGGTGCCATACTTCTTGGCTACATATTTGCCACCCCAATAGATGGGTAGTCCGATTAGTGAAATGACTGCACCTACGCCACCAAAGAGTGCACCAAAGACCGGCAACATAGGTACGTCATACATTGGGTCTTGCTGGGAATGGTGGCGATCAGATCTGAGATATCTGATTATCATACTTGCGCCTATTGCCATGCTGGTAACACCTGTGATGGTGAAGGCCTTGCCGGCGTTTTGTAGTCCACGCCCTATGTTCACCTCTGTCATAGGTAGGGGTGATTGGGTGATATCTTCGTCAATCGTAGCTGTTTGGGAGGTAGTTTGGGTGGTTTGGGCACTTGTTGCTGTCGTGGTCGAGAGTATTGCCAAGAGGGTGATCACAATTACGACTGTTCGTTTCATAGCGGTACGGGTTTTTATGTCTCAATAATAGCTATTTTCTTATTGAAAAACAAGTCGATAGCCTTTTTGTTCTAAAAAATAAATAAATTCTCAATTCTCAATTATTTTCGTATATTTGTCGGTTAATTGGACGTGGACTATGCAGAAGGTATATAAATACATACTTGGCGCGGTGATTGCGGTCCTTGTGGTGGTCGCAATGGTGGGGTGTGAAGCCTCCGACACTTTTGCACCCAAGCAGCGAGTGCAGATCGAGAGCTTTTTGGCGCAGAACTCCTTGGAGTATCGCCTTACCTCCGACAGCGTCTATGTCCACACCGCCTACAATCCCCTGCCCGATGGAGAGCAGACCGTTATCCAGAGGGGTGATAGGGTGGAGTATAACTTCGAGGCCTATACGTTCAACGGCAGGCCCTCGACACTGCCTTACTACACAAACAAAGAGTGGTTGGCCGAGCAGTTGGGCGATGTGATTGACACGAGTTTTTGGGACTTCGAGCCTGTGAGCGTGCGACTTGGCAGCGACCACATACTAAAAGGGCTCGAAAGTGCGTTACCAACTTGTCGCAAGGGCGATTCGTTGGTGGTATTCCTCACCTCGTCGAACGCCTACGGAGATCGCCACCTGGGTGTGGTGCCCGCCAATACGGCTCTGATGATGGTGTTGAACATACTCGACGTGGAGAACTAAACAGAGAGAGATACATACTATATATTATTATATGAAGAGATTTTTTTGCAAGATAGCATTGGTGGCACTTGTGGCGCTTTCGATTGTGGGCTGTGCCCAGAAACCGGAGACCGACTTCGATGCCCTCGAAGCACAGTCGTTGGCCGCTTGGATGGATAAAAACTATCCCGATTGGAAGACAAGTGGCGATTGGACAGCCGTAGACGGAGTATATATCAAATGGCTCCGCAGGGTGGAGGAGAGCGCTACCGACACTATTATAAAGCCCGAGAATTGGGTGCGCATCAACTACACAGGCAAAAACCTGCAAAACGATGTGTTCTACACCCGTAATGCTAATGTGGCTAAGATTCAGGGTACTTTCAGCCGTCGTACCCACTATGTGCCCGACTTTGTCTACCTCTCGGAGGAGAATACCCTCATCCACAGCGGTACCTACGAGGCTCTTACCCGTATGAAGGTGGGCGAGATGGTGCGTGTGATTATGCCCAGCGGTCGCTATTCGGGCTCGGATGGCTATTCGAGTACCAATGTGGGCTATAACGGCCAGTTTGGTCTGGCAGGCAATGTGCCTATGATTGTAGACTCGCTCGAACTCGTTGAGGTGTCGGCCGACCCCATTATCAAGGAGAACAAAGATATCTCGACCTATGTGAGCGACAGGTGGAAGATGAAACCTGCCGACTCGCTCAAAGAGGGCCTCTATGTTCAGCTGATGACTCCTCTGCCATTCAAACGCGACTCGGTGGTGAAGGACTCGACTCTCACTTGCTACTACAAGGCCTACTTCCTCGACGGCTTTGTGTTTGATAGCAATATCGACTCGGTGCAGATGCGCGCTTGGGGCGAGATTACCAACGAGGGCCCCTTGGAGTGGGATATGAAAGATAGCTCGACCTCGATGATTTCGGGTTTCAAGGAGGCTTGCTTGCAGGCTTGCTATGGCGACCATATCCGCACGGTGTTTACCTCGGCTTGGGGCTACGGTATCAGTGGCAGTTCGGCTACGGCTACCACCATCAGCTCGTCGGGCAGTAGCGACTACGACTACTCGTCGTACTACAACTACCTGAACTACTACAACTATATGAACCAGATGTATGGCTACGGCAGCTATGGTTATGGATATGGTTACGGTGGTTATGGCAACAGCTACTACAACGACTACTACAATAGCGCCTACTATGCGTCGCTCTACTCGTCGATGTACGACACCAGCTCGTCGTCATCTTCTAACGAGGACGAGACCGAGGAGGTTAAGGTGCAGATTTCGACCGAGATTTTGCCCTTCACTCCGCTGATTTTCGAGATTTGGGTGTGCGCAATCGACGGCTCGCAGGAGATTCCCGATGCTAATACCGAGTAGTCGGTCGGACTGAAATAAACGGATATAAATAAACCCGAGGTTCTGCAACAGAATCTCGGGTTTATTTGTGCTTGGTATAATTGCCCCAAACGGCCATTATCCTCGCCCCTTGGTGTAGGGTTTAGCTATTCTTCTCGGCCCTCTTGCGGTCGATTTCGCTGAGGAGGATTTTGCGCATACGCATAAACTTGGGAGTAATCTCTACATACTCGTCCTCGCGGATATATTCGAGCGCCTCCTCCAACGAGAACTTCACGGCAGGAGCAAGGATTACCTTGTCGTCCGAGCCGCTGGCACGCATATTGGTCAGCTTTTTGCTCTTGGTGAGGTTGAGGCAGATGTCGTTGTCGCGGGTGTTTTCGCCAACCACCTGACCGCAGTAGATCTCCTCGCCGGGCTCCACAAAGAAGCGGCCACGATCCTGCACCTTGCCGAGTGCGTAGGCAAAAGCCTGACCAGTCTCCATAGCCACAAGCGAGCCTACCGAACGCATCTCAATCTCGCCTTTGTAGGGCTCGAAGCCTTTCAGACGGTGAGCCATAATGGCCTCGCCGGCGGTTGCGGTGAGCAGGTTGCTACGCAGACCGATGATACCACGCGAAGGAATCTCGAACTCCAAACGGGTGCGCTCGTTGTGTGTCTCCATATTTTTGAGCGTACCTTTGCGCTTGGTTGTCAGCTCGATAGCCTTGCCGGCATACTCCTCGGGAAGATCGATTGTGAGCTCCTCTACGGGCTCGCACTTTACGCCGTTTATCTCCTTGAAGATTACCTTGGGCTGACCAACCTGCAACTCGTAGCCCTCGCGACGCATAGTCTCGATAAGCACCGACAAGTGCAGCACACCACGACCATAGACAATAAATTTGTCGGCACTCTCGCCCTGAACTACTCGCAGAGCCAGGTTTTTCTCCAACTCCTTGTCCAGACGCTCTTTGATGTGTCGGCTGGTCACAAACTTACCATCCTTGCCAAAGAAGGGCGAGTCGTTGATGGTAAAGAGCATACTCATGGTGGGCTCGTCGATGGTGATAGGGGGCAGTGGCTCGGGATTTTCGAAGTCGCAGATGGTGTCGCCAATCTCGAAGCCGTCGATACCCACAAGGGCACAAATCTCGCCACACTCTACGCGCTCGGCTTTGGCTTTACCGAGGCCCTCGAAGACCATAAGGTCTTTGATTTTGCTCTTGATCATAGTCTTGCCGTCGCGCTTGGCGAGGGTGACGTTCATACCTGCCGAGAGGCTGCCACGGGTGATTTTGCCCACAGCGATACGGCCCAGATAGGGCGAGTATTCGAGCGATGTGATAAGCATCTGGGGAGTACCCTCCACCTTCTCGGGCTCTGGAATCTCGTCAATGATGGTGTCGAGCAGAGGGGTGATGGTGTTGGTTTTCTCCTTGTAGGTGTGCGACATCCAACCCTGCTTTGCGCTACCGTAGATGGTCTTAAAGTCGAGCTGCTCTTCGTTGGCGTCGAGGGTAAACATCAGGTCGAACACCTGCTCGTGCACATAGTCGGGACGGCAGTTGGGTTTGTCTACCTTGTTTACTACCACGATGGGCTTTTTGCCCAACGCGAGAGCCTTCTGCAACACAAAACGTGTCTGAGGCATAGTGCCCTCGAAGGCGTCTACCAGCAGGATAACGCCGTCGGCCATATTGAGCACCCTTTCAACCTCGCCACCGAAGTCGCTGTGGCCGGGGGTGTCTATGATGTTAATCTTGTAGTCTTTGTAGATTACCGACACGTTTTTCGACAAAATGGTGATACCCCTTTCGCGTTCGAGGTCGTTGTTGTCGAGTACGAGTGTACCGCTGGCCTCCTGATTGCGAATGAGGTTGGCTTGTAGAATCATTTTGTCCACAAGGGTAGTTTTTCCGTGGTCAACGTGTGCGATAATTGCGATGTTGCGTAGTTTCTGCATCTTCTTTCGTGATTATTTGGCCGCAAAGGTAGTAAAATATCAAAGTTTTTGTACTACCTTCGCGTATAAATTTAGGTATTTTTTATGGAGCGCAACTATAAGATAGCCCACGAGGGTGGCAAAGAGTGCAGTGTGAGAATTGGCGGCTGGAAACAAGTGATTGAGCCCTATACCACCTTTGTGCGTACTATTGCGATTGTGGATGAGGTAGTTGCGAGGAATTTCGACCTCTTTGAGCACTTCTCCGAGGTGCTGACAATCGGTGGCGGCGAGGGTAGCAAGAGCCTCGAAACGGCAGCCGGTTTGTGGCAAACTCTCATCGAGATGGGTGCCGACCGCCATACGGTGCTTGTGGGCATTGGTGGCGGAACAATCACCGATCTTGTGGGCTTTGTGGCTTCGACCTATATGAGGGGCGTGAAGTTGGTTTTGCTCCCCACCACGCTGCTTGGCCAGGTCGATGCGGCCATTGGTGGCAAGTGTGGCATCAACCTCGGAGGATACAAAAATATGGTTGGCACGTTCAACCTTCCGAGCAACGTTGTGTGCGACCCATTGTGGCTTTCGACACTGCCCGAAAAAGAGTGGCGTGCAGGTATGGCCGAGGTTATTAAGACGGCCATCTTGGGCGATGCGGAACTATTTGAACTGCTGGAAAATACGACACTCGACGAGGTGCGCTCCGATGCCGAACTGTGTGGCCAGATTGTGGCTCGCACGGTGGCGGTAAAATGCCGCGTTGTGAACGATGATTTTAGGGAGTCGGGAGTGCGTAGAGTGCTCAATTTGGGCCACACTTTGGCCCACGCCATCGAGTCGCTCACACGAGAATTTTTGCACGGCGAGGCGGTGGCTGTCGGCTTGGCCTATGTGTCGAAAATGGCGGTGGAGCAGGGGGCTCTGAGCGAGGAGGATTGTGGCCGCATTGTGGCGATTTTGGAGCGCTACGGACTGCCTACGATTACCAATTTACCCGAGGACGAACTCTACGAGGCGATGCTCCACGATAAGAAAAACAGCAACCAACAAATCAAGTGGGTTGTGCCTACGGGAATAGGCACAATGCCCACATTCTAAGGATAATCACATTATTAGTATATTGCCATCACAGATCCCCAATAAGTTGTTGTGGGATAGGCTGTTGATGATAGCTCCAACTGCGCTCCGCCCGTCTTTGAGTAGACCGTGAGGGTGAAGGTGTAGTCGTTGGCGCTGCACATCCACGAGTCGAACGTGATGGTCCAACCGTTGTCGGTCTGAATGGTCGTAAAGTTGTTCAGCTGAGTGACCACCGTGTTGAACAGATCGATTCGGTAGGGTGGCACATAACCGCTGTAATAGGGCAGACACACATCGGCCCAATCGCCTCGGTAGGAGAGCTCCACGTTGGGGTTGGTGATAAAGTGGCTGCTACCCGCGGGCTCGACGTTGAACATCGTGGGTATGAAGCGGAAGTTGTGCGACAAGATGGTCGAATCGACAAAGCGTTCGTAGGCCTCTTGGCGCGCTTGGCGACGAGCGATGCGCTCTTGGTGCTTGGCCGAGAGTTTGCTTTCGAGCCCTGGGTCGGCCGAGAGGGTGGTGGTACTGCTGCGCTCGGTGGGAGTGTTGCTGACTACCAGCGGAATGGCAATGAGGATGGCTGCGGCAAATATGGCCATCGGAAGGAGTCGCTTTTTCATGGCTGCATAGGTCTGTTTAGTGGTTGATGAGTGGTTTTTAGGGCAGGTGTGGCAAAAATCTTGCCTTGTGAGGAAAAACCGATAAAAAAACGTACCTTTGTGGCGACTCTGCCACAAGGGGCAGGGCGTGAAGTAGTCAGAAGGATGAAAGCAGTATTTAAGTTCAGTAGCGCAAAGCTGTCGCAGATACCCGACCACGGCAAACCCGAATTTGCCTTCATCGGTCGCAGTAACGTGGGTAAGTCGTCGCTTATAAATATGCTCTCGGAGAGCAAGTTGGCCAAGGTGTCGGCCACACCCGGTAAGACCAAACTGATAAACCACTTTTTGGTAGACGAGAAGTGGTGGCTGGTCGATCTGCCGGGATATGGCTATGCCCGCACCTCGCAGACGGTGCGCAAGGAGTTTGCCAAGATTATCACCGACTATGTTACCAAGTCCAAGGGGCTGCATTATCTGTTTGTGTTGGTCGATAGTCGCCACGAGCCTATGAAGATAGACCTCGACTTTATTCAGCTGTTGGGTCGCGAGGGTGTGCCCTTCGGAATTGTCTTTACCAAGACCGACAAGCAGAACCAGCGCATCACCAATCAGAACATCGAACGCTACCGCCAGGTGCTGTCGGAGTGGTGGGAAGAACTCCCCCTGATGTTTGCCACCTCGTCGGCCAAGGGGCGCGGAAGAGAGGAAATAATCACTTTTATTGAGGATTGTTTAACAAAATGTTGATAAAGTGGGGTGCCTAACATTGCAAATTCAGTAAATAGGTACTACTTTTGTGCAACGATTATAACCCAAAATCTCTATAAATGGCAATTCACAAACTTAAAATCTTTGCTTGCCGCGGCTCGGAGAGCGTAGCAGCCAAGATTGCCAAGAGCTACGGAGTGGAGCTTGGCGACCTGACAGTAAGTCAATTTAGCGATGGCGAGTTCCAGCCCGCCTTTAATGAGAGCATCCGTGGATGCACCGTATTTATCGTACAGTCGACTCCTCCTCCAACCGAGAATCTTATGGAGCTGCTCTTGACCATCGACGCTGCACGTCGTGCATCGGCCCACATGGTTGTTGCAGTTATGCCCTATTTCGGCTGGGCACGTCAGGATCGTAAAGACCGTCCCCGTGTACCTATCGGTGCTAAGTTGGTGGCTAACCTCCTCTCGGCAGCAGGTTGCGACAGGGTGATTACCATCGACCTCCACGCCGACCAGATTCAGGGCTTCTTCGATATCCCCGTAGACCACGTTTACGCATCGAAGGTATTTGTTCCCTATATCAAGAATATGAAGTTGGAGAACTTGTCGGTTGCTACTCCCGATATCGGTGGCGCCAAGAGGGCAAACAGCTATGCTTCGTACCTCGACGCTCCTCTGGTAATCTGCCACAAGCACCGCGAGAGGCCCAACGTGGTTGGTACCATGACCGCCATTGGCGAGGTTAAAGGCCGCGATATCATCATCTTCGACGATATGGTTGATACTGCAGGTACCCTGACCAAAGCAGCAGGTATGTTTATGGAGATGGGCGCAGCAAGCGTGCGTGCCGTCATCACTCACCCCGTGTTGAGCGGTCCTGCTTACGAGCGTATTGCCGAGAGCCAGCTGACCGAGATTATCGTTACCGATACTCTGCCTCTGCGCGCCGACAAAGATACCTCGAAGTTTACCGTGCTGAGCGTTGCCGATATGTTGGCCGACGTTATCGAGCGCGTACACAACTACCGCGAGATCTCGTCGCAGTTCATCTTCAACAAGAAATAGTCGTTAGACTAAACCTCTAACTCCACATAGTATGGCTCGGTAATCCCAACTACCGAGCCATCTTTGGAGATAGGAGAACCACAACCACAAACCACAACCACTGATTTAATGGAGAAGATTGATATTGTCTACCTGTGGGTAGATGGTAGCGATGAAGCCTGGCTTGAACAAAAGAAACAGGCGATGAAAGAGTCGGACAAAATTGTGGATTCTCAGCCCGTGGCCGAGGCCCGCTTTGTCGATAATGAGGAGTTGAAATACTCGTTGCGCTCGGTTGAGAAGAATGCCCCCTGGATAAATAAGGTCTATATCATCACGGCCGACCAGAGGCCCAAGTGGCTCAATACCGACCACCCCAAGGTGGAGCTGGTGTCGCACCGCGATATTATCGAGTCGGTATTTCTGCCCACGTTCAACAGCCACGCCATCGAGATGGCCATTCCGCGCATTAAGGGGCTGAGCGAGAGGTTTTTGCTGGCCAACGACGATATGTTTATCGCCAAGCCCATCGAGCCTGAGTTTTTCTATAACTCCAAGGGATTTCCCATTGTTCGCTTTGCGCGCCACATTTCGAGGGAGAAGAACCTCTATCACGACGTGATAGGCAAGGCCCGCGAGGCGATTGCCCGTCGCTATGGTAAGATATATGCACACAACCCTCACCACAACATAGATGCCTATCTGAAAAGTGATGTAGAGGCGTGCAATGCCGAGTTTGGCGATTGGGCCGAGCGCACTCGTAGTCAGCAGTTTAGGACTACGGAAGATTTGCAGCGCGTGATATGGCTCTATTGGGCGCTGGCTCACGGCAGGGCGCAGGGCAAGATTTTGCGTCACTATGATGCGGCAAAGTCGTTCGGAGAGATGGTGCAGTGTATGTTGAAGTGGCGATATAGGGTCGATTCGAGGATTTTTGGCATCCACGGCAAAGAGGTGGAGAGGAAGTTCCGCAAGTATGACCCAACGCTCTTCTGCCTGAATGACAACGAGAAGGCAAGCAACCACGACCGAGAGTGTATGAAGAACTTTTTGGAGCGAATGTTCCCCGAAAAGAGTAGTTTTGAGTTGTAAGAGGTGGGGTAGTGTTGCCCCGCAAAAGAGAGATAGATATGGCAAAAGTTAAGAAGGCATACTTCTGCAAGGAGTGTGGCAACGAGTCGCCCAAGTGGTTTGGCCAGTGCCCCGCTTGCGGAGCGTGGAGCAGTTGTACCGAGGAGGTTATTTCGAGGGCTGCGGAGAGCTCGTCGGGCCGTCGCGGTCAGAGCGAAATCCGCCCCCAGAGGGTGGCCGAAATTGAGGATGCCGACCACCAGAGATTGGCCCTTTCGTCGGCCGAGATGAACCGTGTTTTGGGCGGAGGACTGGTGCGTGGCTCTATGGTGCTGCTGGGCGGTGAGCCGGGTATCGGAAAGTCTACGCTCAGTCTTCAAGTAGCACTTGCAACAAAGGGCATTAAAACCCTCTATGTAAGCGGCGAGGAGTCGGCTTCGCAAATTAAAATGAGGGCCTTGCGACTCGGTGTTGCCAACGATGAGTGCTACATCTATCCCGAAACACTTTTGGAGAATATTTTGGGCCAGGTTGAGGCCACTAAACCCGACCTGGTGGTGATAGATTCGATACAGACAATTTACAGCGAGGTTATCGAATCGAGTGCGGGCAGTGTGTCGCAGATTAGAGAGTGTGCCGCACGACTGCTCAAAATGGCCAAGGAGAGCGGCACTTCGGTAATCATCATCGGACACATAACCAAAGACGGCACCATTGCCGGTCCCAAGATTTTGGAGCACATTGTCGATGTGGTACTCTCGTTCGAGGGCGACAACAACAATGTCTACCGCATATTGCGCGGCATCAAAAACCGATTTGGTGCTACGTTCGAGATTGGCGTCTTCGAGATGCGCGAGGAGGGACTCGGCGAGGTGGAAAACCCCTCGGAGATTCTGCTCGGCCACCAAGAGGAGCCCCTGAGTGGAGTGGGCGTGGGTGCAGCAGTGGATGGCATTAGGCCCTACCTGATCGAGGTGCAGGCTCTGGTGAGCAACGCTGCCTATGGTACACCTCAGCGCTCGGCCACGGGTTTCGACAACCGCAGGCTCAATATGTTGCTGGCGGTGCTCGAAAAACGCGTGGGTATGAAGATGTTCCAGAAGGATGTCTTTTTGAACTTTGCGGGCGGATTTAAGGTGCAGGATACGGGTTTGGATTTGGCCGTTGTGGCAGCCGTGATGTCGTCGTATTTCGATAGGGCCATTGGCGAGGGCGTGTGTGTGGCAGGCGAGATTGGTCTGTCGGGAGAAGTGAGGCCCGCGCCACGCACCGAGCAGAGAATTGCCGAGGCCGCAAGGCTGGGATTCAGGAAAGTTATCGTCAGCGGCTACCTCAGAGATAGGGGAATGAAGGTGCCCAAAGGGGTTGAGGTGGTCTATATCAACACCGTCGGCCAGCTCGCTGCGGCGATGTTTTAACCACTGCTCGCAGAGGACCCGCCCATAACATAGTTATGGTCTTTTGCGAAAAAGTGGAGAAAATGTTAATTATTTTGTCGGCCGAATAGTTGTAAAAGAACGGAATAAATGCATATATTTGTGTGCCCGAAATAGAGAAAATTTTGGGCGGACAGAGATATGAGGTTTCAACTTACTGATAAACAGAGCTTTGGGATGCGTTTCTGCTATTATGCAGAGGCTTTTTGTTCCTATGGCGAAGTGTGACCTGCAAAGGGGTGTATCCATAAATGGATATGGCCCTTTGTTTTTTTGATGCCCAAACCGAACGACGAGAGAAAAACAACAACCAAACAACCAATAACTAACAAACAAACTTTTTTAATCACAAACTAAAATTCAAAATCGTATGAAGAAATTATTCTCATTGATTTTCTCGATGTTTGTTGTACTGAGCGCAATGGCTCAGGTTACAACTTCGAGCATGAGTGGTGTTGTGACCGACAACAAAGGCGAGGTGCTTGCAGGTGCCACCATCGTTGCTGTTCACACTCCCTCGGGTACTGAGTACGCAGTTGCTACCAATGGCAACGGCCGTTACATCATCAACGGTATGCGTACCGGTGGTCCTTACGTTGTCGAGGTTTCGTTCCTCGGTATGAACACCGTTAAGTTCTCGGATGTATATCTGAAACTCGGTGAGCCCGTAGAGCTCAACGCCGAGTTGGCAGAGGGTACCGAGATCGAGGCTGTGTCGATTGTTGGTAGCAACAAGTTTGCTGCTAGCAAGACCGGTGCTGCCGACAACTTCTCGCTCGAAGCAGTGGAGAACATGCCTACCATCGACCGTAGCGTGTATGACATCGTGAAACTCACTCCCCAGGCTTCGATCAGCAAGAACGGCGGTATCTCGTTCGCAGGTTCGAACAACCGTTACAACTCGTTCCAGATCGACGGTGCTATCGCTAACGACTCGTTTGGTCTGGCCGCAAGCGGTACCAACGGTGGTCAGGCAGGTGGTAACCCCGTTTCGCTCGACGCTATCGAGGAGATTCAGGTAGTTATCGCTCCCTTCGATGTTCGTCAGTCGGGCTTTACCGGTGGTGCTATCAACGCAGTTACCAAATCGGGTACTAACACCATCAAAGGTAGCTTCTCGGCTTACTACAACGATCAGAACCTGATTGGTATGAGCAACACAACCTACAACGAGATGGTTGGCAAGACCGAGAGGGCTAAATACGAGGAGCAGTTCCAGCAGACTTACAGTGTTGCTGTGGGTGGTCCTATCATCAAAAACAAACTCTTCTTGTTTGTTGCAGGTGAGTACTTTGGTTCGTCGCGCCCCAACGTTTACAGCCCCGATAACAACTCGTATGCTTCGGAGAAACAGACTCTGAAACAGGATGTTATCTTGGCCGATGGCACCAACCTTGGCAATGTGTTCAACAGCGCTATGGCAGATGCTATGATCGAGCACTACAAGAATACCTACGGTACTGAGAACTTCAGCGAGAGCCACACTCCCCACCAGATCAACAACCGTTCGTTGAACGCTTTGGCTCGTTTGGACTGGAACATCAACCAGAACAACAAACTGATGTTCCGCTACCAGTTTGCCGATTCGTACTCGGATAAATATGGCTCGGGCTTCTACACCTACTACTTCAACAACTCGTCGTACAAGATGAAAAACCGCACCAATACCTTCGTATTGGAGCTCAACTCGCGCATCTCGGACAACATCTCGAACGAGTTCCGTGCTACCGCAGTGTACGTACGCGACAAACGTGACGTTCCCTACCACGGTGCCAATATGTACATCCGCGACAACATCACCGTTGACCTGGGTACCGAGTACTCGTCGGGTGCAAATGGTATGAACTCGGACTCGTACACCATCTCGGACAACTTGTCGATCTTTATGGGCGACCACAACATCACCGTTGGTACCCACAACGAGATCTTCAAATTCTCGAACATCTTCTTGCAGTACGCATTTGGTGGTTACACCTACAACTCGGTTGCTGACTTCTTCAACAACAATCCTACTCAGTTCAACTACAAGTTTGCCGATCCTAACCTCACCGGTGGTGAGAGTGTATGGGCAGCTACTACCTATGCAGCACAGTTCGGTCTGTATGCTCAGGACGAGTGGAAACCCAACCGCGATTTGACCGTTACCGCTGGTATCCGTGCAGATATGCCTATGCTGTTGAACAATCCTACCGAGAACCCCACCTTCAACGCTACCGACTTCGCTACCAAGAACAACGAGTATGTAGGTACCACTCCTAAGGCTCAGATTCTCTGGTCGCCCCGTGTAGGTTTCCGTTACTGGTTGGATGACGACCACACTACCTTGCTCCGTGGTGGTGCAGGTATGTTCACCGGTCGTGTTCCCTTCGTATGGATCTCGAATGCTTACAACAACACCGGTATGGAGTCGAAGTCGGTTACCGTAAACAATCCTTTGAACGTTGACGGCTTCATGTTCACCAGCAACCCCTACCAGATGATCGAGCAGAATATCATCAAGGCAGGTGAGTCGGGTGCTACCATCAACACCCTGAACGAGAACTTCAAATATCCCCAGGTATTCCGTGTGAACCTCGGTTTGGATAAAAAGTTCGACAATGGTTTGAAAGTTACCGTTGATGCTTTGTTCTCGAAGACTCTGAACAACGTATTCTTCAACAACTTGGCTATCAACAACGACAATGGTGCCAAAGTTTATCCCGTTGCTTCGAACGAGGCTATGGCAGCTCCCTACTACACTCAGACCAGCAGCGCTTACTCGGCAATCGTAGCTCTGAGCAACACCAACAAGGGTTACACCTACTCGCTGAGCGGTAAGGTTGAGAAATCGTTCGACTTCGGTCTGAACCTGATGGCATCGTACACCTTCGGTCACTCGTACTCGCTCAACGACGGTACCTCGTCGGTTGCATTCTCGAACTGGAAATACAACTACTCGATCGATACCAACTCGCCCGACGAGCTTGGCTACTCGATGTTCGACCGTCCTCACAAACTGAACGCTTTGGTAAGCTACAACACTCCTTACTATGCTAACGGCCGTATGAGGACCACCTTCGCTATGACCTATGAGGGTATGAGCGGTCAGCGTTACTGCCTCACCATGAGCGAGGACGTAGACTTCAACAACGATGGTCAGAAAGGCAACTCGTTGCTCTACATTCCTACCGCAGAGGAGGTTGGTCAGATGAGCTGGGCTAAAGCCGATGATGCTATCAAGTTTGAGAAATACATCAACGAGAGCCGCTATATGCGTACTCACCGTGGTCAGTGGAGCGAGCGTAACGCAATCGTTGCTCCCTTCGAGAACATGTTCGATCTGCACATTGCTCAGGACTACATCTACGACAAAGTTGAGGGCCGCAAAGTTCAGCTGACATTCGATATCATGAACTTGGGTAACTTGCTCAATCCCGCTTGGGGTGTTTACTACGGTGGCTCGTACAACTTGGCAGTGCTGGGTGTAACCAACGTAGCTCCCAACGGCGTGGCTGAGGATGGCACCATCAAGATGGTTCCCACCTACAACTTCAAGGGTAACGTACTTACCCCCAGCGATTTCTACTCGCGTTGGAGGTGCCAGCTTGGTCTGCGCCTGACCTTCTAATCCGACCGATTGGAATACATAAAACAAGAGGCTGATAAAGGGCACCTGCCACACCAAAAATGTGGCTGGTGCCCACGGCCTTAGAGAAGAGGATACACTTTTTTCCAAAAATAACTAAAACAAAAAACAACCATGAAAAAACTTTTCAAATTTGCGTGTGCACTTCTGGCTGGTTTGGCAGTTTTCGCTTGCGACGACCCGCACGAAGAAGAGATTAAGTTCTGCACCGAGATCTCGACAAACGTGACTGAGCTGGCTCAGTTTGCTGCTGAGAATGCTACCGAGCAGACCATTGAGGTTACTGCCGATGGTCAGTGGATGGCTATTGCTCCCGCTTGGGTAGAGATTAAGCCCAACGTTGGTTACGCTGGTACTACTACCGTAACCGTTAAGGCTTTGGACAACAAAGAGACCGTAGAGAACGAGGCTGGTGAGATGGTTACCGAGCTGGGTCCCCAGCGTTCGGCTACTATCGCATTTACCGGCGAGGGCGAGGCTAAGGCCGAGGTTGCTTTGACCCAGGCAGGTGACCCCAACAAGTGGGATCCCGCTAAACCCCGTCCAGTAACTATCAAGTACTTCAACGAGGAGGCTACTGAGGGTGATGGCTTTATCTATGAGCTTACCGGTAAGATTACCGAGGTTGCAAACACTCTGTATGGTAACTTCTACTTCGATGATGGTACCGATGTTGGTTATGTATACGGTCTGGTAACTCCCGAGGGCGAGGAGAAAGTACAGTGGGCTGCTGCTGGTCTGAAAGTAAACGACGTTATTACCGTTCGCGGTGCTCGTGGTTACTACAAATCCAACACTACCACCAATGGCGCTCAGATGAGCAAGGCTGTTTATGTTTCGCACGTTGAGGGCGAGGCTAATCCCGTTATTACTACCACTATCGGTGGTATCGACAAGGCTGGCGATTATATCGTAGAGGAGGCAGTTGTTATTGCTTCGTATGCTCGCGGTTTCTTGGCTGGTGACGAGACTGGCAAAATCTTGGTTTACTTGAACAAAGAGGCCGAGGTTGTTGTTGGCGACAAAGTGAAACTCGAAGGTGCTGTTACCAGCTACGCAGGTCTGTTGCAGTTTGGTGGCGATACCGTTGTAACCAAAGTTGGCGAGGGCGCAACTGTTGAGCACGGCGAGCCCGTTGTTATGGACGTTGCTGCTTTGGAGGCTTACTTGGAGGCTCCCGCTATCCAGTATGCAAGCTACGTTGGTACTCTGTCGATCACCGAGAACGACAAGGGTAGCAAATACTACAATGTTATCTTCGACGATACCGAGAAGGCTCAGGGTAGCATCTCGTATCCCACTATGGATCTGACCGAGTTCAATGGTAAGGAAGTTACCGTTACCGGTTATACTATTGGTGTAAGCAGCAAAAAGTTTGTGAACACTATGGTAGTTGACGTAACCGAGGTTGAGAAAGTTGAGACCAACTTCGGCGAGGGTACCTACGAGTTCCTGAAAGCTGTTGTTGACGGCTCGATGCTGGGCGACGCTACTCCCGAGATTACCGATTGGACTTCGGTTACCGCCGAGTTCCCCGGTATCACCTTGGCTGAGGTTGATGGCAAATTGGAGATTACCCGTATCGACGGTGCTCCTCTGAACGCTCTTCCTAACGCAATCAAACTGCCCGAGTTGGTTCACTTCAATATCAACAACAACAAGGCATTTGAGGGCAAAACCTTCCCCGCAGTTTGGAACACTCCTAAGTTGGAGTTTGTAAACATCGCAGTTTGCGGTTTTGTTGGTACTTTCCCCAAGAGCTTTGCTGAGAACACTCCCGCAATGCACACTCTGTTTATGAACGACAACAACTTTGCTGGTGCTTGGCCTCACACTTGGGCTTCGGGTGTAAACGGTGGTACCGGTAAGTTGGAGTGCCTTATCTCGGTTGGCGGTAACGCAGGTATGGGTTACTTGGTTCCTGCCACTATGGACGTTAAACTCAATGCTTGGAAGAACGGTAATAAAGAAGAGGGTCACGCTAACCCCAGCCGCGACCTTACTCAGATCAAGATTGGTGGTGCTGATGCTGATCCTGCACAGTACATTGGTTTCGAGAAAGGTTGGGGTCAGGAGCGTTACGTTACCTACGGTGGCGGTACTGCTGACGATCTGACTACTTGGAACGAGCACCGTCTGTTGGTTGACGAGTGGGCTTGGTACTTCTCGAACCTTCCCGGTAAGATTCCTACTGCTTTGTACGATTGGGATCAGGCTGCTGCTGACGCATTTACTGCCGATGGCACTCTGCCCAACCCCAATGTTGATAACAGCGTAACCATCGCTCACATCATCGAGAATGGCGCTGGTACTTACGAGGTTAAAGATGCTACCGTTGTTGCAACTACCACCAAGGGTGTTATGTTGAACGATGGTACCGCTTACATCTACCACTATCAGAACGCTACTCCCAGCGTTGTAGTTGGCGATATCGTTAAGGTTAAAGGTGAGGTAGAGGTTCGCTACTCGATGCACCAGTTCAAGTCGACCGCTACTATGGAGAAGACCGGCCACAACGACTCGTTCGCTCAGCCCACTCCCGAGGTTATCGACGCAGCTGCTCTGGATGCATACATGAATGCACCTGTATATAAATATGTAGAGGTTACCGGCGTTATCGAGGTAGGTGACTTCACCAACCTTGTTGTTGAGGGTACCCAGAATACCGTTAGCCCCTCGACCTATGGCGATATGGCAGGTCTGAAAGAGCTCAATGGTCACAGTGTAACTCTGAAAGGTTACCTTGCAGGTAGCAACAAGAGCTCGAAGTACGCTTCGATCTACATCGTAGAGCGCGTTGACAATGGTGCTGTTGATCAGCCCGTAGTAGAAGTTCCCGATTTCGGTAGTGCTCTGGTGGCTACTATCAACTGCGCTGGTGGCGATGGCGCTAACCACGACGAGATTAAGATTACCGAGAGTGATTTCACTCTGTCGGTTGTTCCTGGTACTCACACTACCAAACCTCGTTGGGATAGTGGTTTGATTCGTTTCTACGGTACCTCTGGTATGTCGAACGAGTTGAACATCACTGCTACTGCAAACGACATCGTAGGTGTTGTATTTACTTGTTCGAGCAGCTCTTATGCAGAGGCTCTGGGTGCAGGTGTTGTTACCGTTGATGAGGGTGCTACTGCCAGCGTTGTTGTTGCTGATACCAAAGTATATGTTGCATTGGATGGTACTACCAAAAATGTAAAACTGACTGGTACAACTGCACAGAGCCGTTTCTCGGCTATCGACGTATACTATAACGAGGGTGAGCCCGCAGTACCCGAGGTACTGATTGGCGAGGGTACCGAGGCTTTCTTGAAAGCTATCGTTGATGGCAACTTGATGGGTGAGTCGACTCCCGCTGTTGATGACTGGAAACACCTCGACGAGACCTTCCCCGGTATCACCATCAACGAGATCGGTGGTAAGTTGGAGATTGTTCGTATCGATGGCGTACCTTTCGTTGGTCTGCCCAACGAGGTTAAACTGCCCGAGTTGGTTCACTGGAACACCAGTAGCAACACTGGCCTTAATGGCAAAACTTTCTCCACTACATGGGACACTCCTAAGTTGGAGTATGTAAACATCGCAGTTTGCGGTTTGGTAGGTGCTTTCCCTGCAAGCTTTGCTGCTAACACTCCCGCATTGCACACCTTGTTTATGAACGACAACAACTTTGAGGGCGCATGGCCTCACTTCTGGGCTTCGGGTGTAAACGGTGGTACCGGCAAATTGGAGTGTATGATTTCGATTGCTGGTAACGCTAAGATGGGTTATATGGTTCCCGCAACTCTCGACGTTAAACTGAACGCTTGGAAAGATGGTAACAAAGAGAATGGCCACGCTAACCCCAGCCGCGACCTTACTCAGATTAAGATTGCTGGTGCAGATGCAAATCCTGCTCAGTATGTTGGTTTCGAGAAAGGTTGGGGTCAGGAGCGTTACGTTACCTACGGTGGCGGTACCGCAAATGATCTGACTACTTGGAACGAGCACCGTCTGTTGGTAGACGAGTGGGCTTGGTACTTCTCGAACCTTCCCGGTTCGATTCCTCAGGTTCTGTTGGAGTGGGATCAGGCAGCTGCTGATGCATACACTGCAAGCGGTGTTCTGCCCGACCTGAGCCAGCCCGAGGAGGGTGGCGTTCACGAGGGTTTCAACTAATCGCTCACGAACACACAATAGGCCTTAGAGCCTAAATACGAAAATAGGGGTTTCTGCCGATGCAGAAACCCCTATTTGTGTTGTGGTGAGGGTCTTTCTTGGTGTCGCTGTTTGGCGCCCTAAAAAGCCCTTAAATGCGGGCGGCTACAAGCACATCTCGAAGATTGCCTCCACGTCGGCAGGGTAGAGGGTCTTGAAGCCGTTGATTTTGCCACTACGGCACGCCTTGGCAGCCATAAGCGCAAAGTCCTCGCGCCCAATGCCCACCTCGCCAAAGGTGCGTTGCAGACCGAGGCTGTCGAACAAGAACTCCTCGGTGAGGCGGATTGCCTGACGGGCAACGGCCATCTTGTCGTCCGAGGGGGCGATGCCGAATACATTTACACCATACTGCACATATCTATCCACGTTGCTCTCGTCGAGGCAGTACTCCATCCAGCGAGGGGTGAGTATGGCCAGACCAAGGCCGTGGGTAATGTCGTAGACTGCCGAGAGCTCGTGCTCCATAGGGTGACAGCTCCACTCGCAGCGCTTGCCGCCGTTGATAAAGCCGTTAATGGCCCACGACGAGGTCCACATCAGGTTTGCACGAGCCTCGTAGTTGTCGGGCTCGGCAACGGCAATGGGGGCGTATTTAACCACGGTTTTGAGCAGTCCCTCCATCGCGCAGTCGAGCATAAAGAGGTCCTTCTGTGTATTGAAGTAGACCTCCAAGATGTGCGACATAATGTCGGCAGCACCCGCAGCGGTCTGGAACTTGCTCACCGAGTAGGTCAGAGTGGGGTCGAGGAACGACACTTTTGGCAGCAGGGCAGGGGCCAGACGACCGAGCTTGTCGCCCGTTTCGAGGTTGGAGATTACACCTGCGGTATCCATCTCAGAGCCTGTGGCCGAGAGGGTTAGGATGGTTACGATGGGCAGGGCGCGCTCGATGGGCTTTGCGTTTGCGCCAAAGAACTCCCAAGGGTCGTGGTCGACACACGCACCTGCGGCCATAAACTTGGTGGCGTCGATGGTCGAGCCTCCGCCCACGGCCAGCAGCACGTCTATCTTCTGCTCTTTGCAGATGGCCACACCTTTGCGCACCGACTCGATGCGGGGGTTGGGCTCGATGCCCGAAAGCTCAAAGACCTCCATTTCGGCCCTCTGCAACTCGGCCAAAACCTTGTCGTAAAGACCAATGCGCTTGATCGAGCCACCACCATAGGTGAGCAACACGCGAGTGCCAAATTTGCGAAGCTCTTTGCCCAGATTACCGAGCTGATTTTCGCCAAAATATACCTTTGTGGGGATGTTGTAAACGAAACTGTTCATAGTGGTAAGTTTTTAGTTGTTTAATGCAAATTTAGCACTTTGTCGATAAAAATGCTAATTTTGTACCATTAGCCCACACAAAAAAGAGAGATTCCAAAACTATGAAGAGATACGACTTCGACGAAATCGTGGCACGAGAAGGTACCGATTGCCTTAAATACGACGCCCGCACCGACTATTTCGGACGCAACGACGTGATTCCTATGTGGATTGCCGATATGGACTTCAAAACCCCTCCGTTTGTTATGCAGGCCCTGCGCGAACGTATGGAACACGAGGTGCTCGGCTATACCCACAAGTGTAGCCGCTGGCTGGGGGCCATTCAACGCTGGGCCGAGGTGCGCTATGGCTGGAAGGTCGAGGCGGAGTATGTCGAACACGTTTCGGGTATTGTTCCGGGCATCTCTTTTGCCATTCAGGCGCTCACACAGCAGGGCGACGGAGTGCTGATTATGCCGCCCGTCTATCCTCCCTATTTCCATATTCCCCGTGGCCTCGACCGTAGGGTGGTTACCAATCCGCTGAGGTTGGAGGGCGGTGAGTTCGAGATTGATTTTGAGGACTTTGAGCAGAAGGTTAAGGAGTGCAAACTACTGCTGCTGTGCCACCCACACAACCCTGGTGGCCGAGTGTGGCGACGCGAGGAGTTGGAGCGCATTGCCGACATCTGTGCCGAGAATGGCGTGGTGGTTATCTCCGACGAGATTCACGCCGATATGACCTTCCGAGGCTACCGCCATATCCCCTTTGCGACGGTTAGCGAGAGGGCTGCGATGAACTCCATCACGATGATGGCGGCAAGCAAGTCGTTCAACATTGCGGGCCTGATGTCGTCGTTTACGATTATCCCCAACCTAGCCCTGCGCGAACGATATAACGGATTTCTGATGAAGAGCGAGCTGAATAACTCCCACATCTTTGCCACTATTGCCACGGCTGCGGCACTGAGCGATGAGGGCGCAGAGTGGCTCGAACAGGCGGTGGACTATATCGCAGGTAATGTGGAACTTGTAGAACGGTTTGTGGCCGAGAATATGCCGCTGCTGGGGATTGTGCGCCCCCAGGCGTCGTACCTGATTTTTGTCGATTGTCGCAGACTGAACCTCTCGCCCGAAGAACTTAGGGACTTTTTTGTGAATAAGGCCCGCGTGGCCTTGAACGAGGGTAGTAGCTTTGGTGCCGAGGGCGCGGGCTTTATGCGTATGAACGTGGGCTGCCCACGCTCGGTTGTGGCCCAAGCGCTTGATCAGATTTTGGTGGCCTATAAAGAGCTGATAGCTAAATAAATATGAATTGTGTGGCGGGCTATTTCTCCACCGCCATTCCTGCCTCTGTCCAGCCGAGAATACCACTGCCCAGCTCCACTATTTTGTAGCCGTTTTGGGCAAGTATTTTAGCGGCAGTTTTGCTGCGATTGCCACTGCGGCAGTAGAGTGCCACGGGCCTCTCTTTGGGGAGCTTGGCGAGGGCCTCTTGGGTGAAGTTGCTGCTGCGCATGTCGATATTGAGGTCGGTGCCGGGGATGTGTCCTTCGGCATATTCTGCGGGTGTGCGCACATCGAGAACAATGTATGTGGTGTCGGCCATGGTGGCCGCAAACTCACCAACGTCTACCGAACGGAACTCCTGCTTCGACTGCCCGAAGAGCCCCAATAACGAACAGCTCATAATCAGCGCAATAAATAATCTCTTAAACATAACGGTTTTGTTGCCTTAGCGTAGGTGTGGCTAATTTAAGGGGCTTTTATTTGGCTGAGAAAACCTCCTCTAATGCCCTAAGAATAGCGATTCTTATATCATCTGCTTCAGTGGACCCTAATCCTTCTGCCGTGGAAATGCAAACAATCTCGTGAGTTTTTGCAGATAAAATCTGAATTGTTACTTCAATGGTATAACCCATTCCAACATTACGTCTGCCGCTCTCCCCATAGTTGATAATTAGTGTCTGATGTGCAAGGTCTGGCGATATGCTAGGAATAATGGTAAAGCCCTTCTTTATCATAAATCCAGCAATGATATCACTAGGGTATACACTTTTGGTCACAGTCGACCCATATACACCTGACGAACCTCCATAAACACCTCCTGTTGTTGATGTGATTCCTGAACTAGGCGTAATGTATACATATTTGTATCCTTCTAGTGTTGAGTTTTGCTGAACTGATACTGGTAATAAAGTTGTTGTACAACTACCCAAGAATACCAAACAAAAAGCAAAATAAAGTGTTCTAAATAGTTTCATCGCCAAGGTGGTTTTAAGTGAATACTTATTGCAAAGTTAGTACTTTTTTTTGTTTGATGCTTAAACTTATTTTAGCGCCACAATAGAAGATGTTATTTTCAAGGGAATACTTCAAAACTACTTGCAACTTACTCTTCTACACAGCCAGGGTATCGATCTCCTTTTGAAGGCGGCTGAGGAAACGACCTGCGTGGGCACCGTCCATCTGGGTGTGGTGGAATTGGAACGAGATGTTGAGGTGGTACCTGAAAAGGTGGCGCGAGTAGCGGCCCCAAATAATAAAGGGGTTGTTGAAAATGCCGCTATACATGCCGCCGCCAAACTCCAACTCGGTGTCGATAATGGCCGAAGTGCCTATGACCATACACTCCTCCGAAAGGTCGCGGTCGGTGCAACTCTGGGCCACCTGTGCAGTGTAGGTCATATAGTCGCGACAGTAGGCCTCGAAGTTGCCGTCGAACTCGATGTCGCACGAACTTACCTCGCCCGTGTGATTCATCACTTGGGTGTTTATGGCAATCTTGTCGAACTGCATCAGCTTGTCGCCCACGGTCCATTCTTCCAGTCGCCTCTGTCGTACATCAAACTCGACAGGGAGATAGAGCTGAATGACAGCTACAAACAGTATGGCGATGAGTCGGATGAGGGTATCTTCTCTAACGACCATTATAGCAACGATGAGTTGGGTGTAACCAAGGTTGTTCTTGGCAGCAATGTTAAGACCATCCACCCCTATATGTTT
>JAZQZS010000006.1:0-116976 GCA_045634145.1 Tidjanibacter sp.
AGTATATTAAGGTTATTTTGGTCTTTGATTCGGGAGCCCGAACTGCCCACTTCGGGAGCCGACAGAGGGTCCGCCTGTTGTAAAGTTAGAGTCGCAAAAACGACTTTCCAAACTTTTCGACCAAAAAACATCGAATTTTAAAGTATCATATTCCATATTTCCGACCGCCCAAATCCCCAAACCACCCCATCGAGAAAAAAAGCACATAAAAACGGCCCATCCCTCAGCAGGACAGGCCGTTATACAAGCTCTCTATTTTACGCAACTAAATGTCGTCGGTGCGGAAGTCGTAGCCCAGGCGTTTGCCGGTTTGGAGCTTGGGGTTCTCCATACGCGACTCGAACTGCTCCACATTGGCATTCTTAACCGCCTCATAGGGTGGCATCAGCAGGTCGAAGCCCAACGAGTAGAGCATCGCGCGCTCCACAATCTCCACAATGGCACCTCGCGAAATGGTCTCCGAGCCGAAGCTATCCACACGCCACTTATCCTGCCTTTTACCCTCCACAAAGAACTTATTCTCGTGGTTCACAAAGATGCGGCCCACAAGGTAACCCTCGTCGTCGGCCCTCTTGAACTTGAACGAGTCCGAAAGGAAGTTGTAGATGTTAATCACACCGCAGTAGCTGTGCTGGCGGTCGCCCTGAACATAGGGATTGCCCCAGATGCTGTGCTCGCGCTCGAAGGTGAAGATATTGGTGTGCATAACAAACACCAGCACATCGCCCGCAATCTGAATTCGTGCCTCGAATTTACCCCTATCGCTATACTCGATGCGGATGCGTTTGTCGATCTGATCGTCGAGCTCTTCGTCGATCTCGGTCGAAAACTCGTGGAGTACATCTTTCAGTTCGTTGAAAAGTGCATTGACATTGTCGAATACACGCTGTTTGAGGCCCGACTTGCTTACCAGCAAATCCTTAATCTGTGTTCGTAACTCGGACTGCGATTCCATATCTTCTTTTTGTTTCTATTTTGTTTTATTGGTTTTTTCCTTTTGTTTTGTCGCTTTTTTGTAAAAAAGCGACGCAAAAAACTTTTCTGAGATACTCACTGCGTTCGTATCTCTTACATTCCTTTGCTCTACCCTATTATTCTATATATATCTGCCTACCTTCGGCAAGGGCTTCGCCACGGTCGGCAATATCGTTCAGCTGGCACAAGCGGCGGGTCGAAACACCCACGGTACGAGCCAAGCGGCCCACCAAGTCGCCCTTATGAGCCAACACATAGCGCCCCCTCTGGTCGGCATATACGCCATAGCCACCAATGCGGCGCAGAGGTACAGCCACCTTGTCAACATCGACTGCCACAACCACAACCTCTGCCGACTCCTCCGCCACAACACTCTCGCCCTCGGCCACACTCTCGCTCGGAGCGGTCACGGGGGGCTGTGCGGGAGCCTCATAGTCGGCCAGCAGTGCATTGTCGTAGCGATAGAGCTGGTGTTCCTCGATAATCTTTATCAACAGCTCGGCATATACGGGGTTGGTGGCATAGCCTGCCGCTTTAAGCCCGTGGGCCCAACCTTTGTAGTCCTTGGGGTCGAGGTCGAAAAGTCCTCTGTAACGCTGACGCTCGGAGAGGAACAACGAGTGGTCGATATAACTCTCCTCGACGGTGTTGTAGCAGCGGAAACACTCCTGTGGAGCATCGTCGTCGTGACGGAGCGAGGGACCATTCCAGGTGCCGCCACACTTGATGCCGAAGTGGTTGTTGCCCTCACGAGCCAACCTCGAATTGCCATTGCCCGATTCGAGCAATCCCTGAGCGAGTGTGATACTTGCGGGAATGCCGTAGAGGGCCTGCTGCTCCACAGCCAGCGGTGCAAACTTCTCGATGTACTGCTGACGGGTGAGCTTGGGCTGCTGCTGGGCACCCAGAGTGCCACACACGGCCACAAGTGCGGTGAGTGTGAGAGCTATATGTCGAACTAATTTTGTCATAATCGCCACAAATATATGTATTTTTTTTATTTTTCGTATTTTTGTGGCCCGAAGCGACGCTTATTATCAAACAACTCAGAGAAGTATGGCAATTCAGACCACCATAAAACATATCTTGGTCATCCGACTCCGCGGCTTATCACAGACGGCAATGTGTGTGCACGCCCTGAGGGGACTGCGTCGCGACTTTCCCGAACTGAGGGTTACGGTACTGACGGTCAGGGAGTTTATGCCCTTGTTTAGCGGAGTTGAGGGTATCGAATTTCACTTTGCCGACGAGCCCTGCTACCGAGGTGTGTTGGGCGGACTGCGCTTGTGGTGGGCACTGCAACGACTCGGTGTGGATGCCATTGCCGACTTGGAGTCGAGCGGCCGTTCGCGCAGGCTTGCTTTCAGTTTGAAACCTCTGCGCCGCGCCCATATCGATAAGAGGCGTAACGAGCGACAACTCCTGACCCGAAAATACCGCAAGGTGATGACTCAGTTGGAGCCACTTTCGCAACGTAGTCGCGAGGTTTTCAGCAAGTTAGGCTTGCCATTCTGTATGCCTGCCCCCGTGCGTCGCCGCCGCCACATTCAGCCCCCACAAATTGCAACCATCCTTGCGGGCGAGAAGCAGGGAGCGTGGGTAGGCGTGGCACCTCTGTCGCCCTACAACGGCACCTGCTACCCCATTCCCCAGTCGGCCCAACTCGTGGCCCTGCTTGCCTCCCGCTACGAAAAAGTCTTTATTTTCGGTAACGGAAAGTATGAGAGGCAGTTCTGCGAGGGTATGCAGTCTAAGTATCAGAATGTAATCTCGCTGGCCGAACGCGCTTCGCTGACCGAACAAATGGAGATTATCGAGATTCTCGATGCGGTGGTTACAATCGACGGCCCTGTGTTGAGCCTTGCCTCTCTGGTGGGCACTCCTGCGGTGTCGATTTGGGGAGCCACTCACCCCTTCATCGAGTCGTGCGGATACGGCCAAAACCCCTCCAACAGCGTTCAGGTCGAGCTTCCGTGTCGTCCTTGTTCGGTCGATGGTCGCCACCACTGCCTGCTTCGCACCCACGACTGTATGCGTCGCATAACCCCCGAAATGGTGGTGGAGAGGGTAGATTCCATTGTTAACGCAAAAAATTATTAAAAAAATTTACTATTAGTTTAGAACCACACTAACACACAGATCCACAATAGATTACCACTGCAACAACGGCAAAATAACGTAAATTTAATGTTAAATTATTATTAAAATTTTTTAATTTATTTGCAGGTTTCAAAAATTGCCGTACCTTTGCAGTGAAGTTTTAAGGTTCATTTAGGTTAGTAGTTTTAGGTTAGTAGAAACAGGGTAAGAAGTGATTCTATCCCCTGTTTGAGAAAAAAGCTTGCGATTTCGTCTTAAATCGCGAGCTTTTTTTATTTCTCCCGCACCCGTAGCACAATCTTTGCGGAGAACCACCCCTTAGCGCAATAAAAAACAAGAAAACTCGTTTGGTTTTTCGAGTTTTCTGCTCTACCTTTGCGGCCGATAACCTATATATATAATTATATGGCAACAAACAACAGAGAACGCATAGTGTCGGTGGCGCAGGAGATGTTCCTCTCCCGCGGCATACGCGCAGTGAGGATGGACGATATCGCCCACGCCTGCGGAGTGTCGAAACGCACCATCTACGAGCTCTTCAACGACCGCGAGGAGCTCATTGGCGAGAGTCTGTTGCACCACGCAACCGAGATACACAAACTGAGTCAGGAGGCCATAGCGCAGGCCGAAAATGTGTTGCACGCCTTCTGGTTGGAGGCCACCAACCGCAGCAAACTTCACCCCGGAGTGAACACACTACTCGAAGACCTCCGACGTTATTACCCCAAGGTGATGGAGAATCTTATGCCCCAGATTCACGAGGCGGTGGTGCTCCACACCCATGAGAAACTCGCCGAAGGTGTCAAAGACGGGCTTATACTTCCGAGCCTCGACTTGGATTTCTTCTCTCGTGCGCTGACCAACTACGTCTACGGACTTGGTGTCATCGAGGCCAACACCGCCACCACGGGTGTGGTAATCACCTCGCAGACCGTGCCGAGTGCCATTCTCATCTTCCTGAGGGGCATTTCGACCGAGAAGGGCCGCAGGTATATCGACGAAAATTTATTAAAAACATTATAGAAAAGTAGAACCATTATGAAGAGAATCATTCTTTGTTTGGCTGCGATGTTGTCGGTGGGCCTTGGAGGCCACCTGTCGGCACAGCAGTTTGAGCTCTCGCTCGAAAAGGCTCTCGAAATTGCCCTCAGCGACAACCCCACGATTCAGGTTGCAGGGTTGGAGATCGAGCGTCAGGATTGGGTACGCAAGCAGACTATTGGCAGCCTTTTGCCCGGTGTGTCGGTTAGCGGCCAGTATTCGTACAGCATCGTTAAGCAGGAGATGGCCAAGGGCCTCTCGTTTGGTGCCGACAACAGCATCTCTACTCAGGCATCGTTGAGCCTGCCGCTGTTTGCTCCCACCGTCTACGAGACCTTGAAGATGAACCAGACCCAGTTGGAGCAGGCTGTCGAGAGCGCTCGTAGCAGCAAGATCACCCTCGCCAACGAGGTTAAGAAGGGCTTTTACAACATTCTGTTGGCCGAGCAGTCGCTGGCCGTGCTCAAAGAGAGCGAGAAGTCGATTAGCGAAACCGTTACCAACACCGAGAATATGTACCGCGAGGGTTTAGCCTCGGAGTACGACCTGCTGAGCGCACAGGTGCAGTTGAGCAACCTTCGCCCCAACATCATCCAGACCGAGAACTCGATTAAAACGAGCAAGATGCTCTTTAAGATGTATCTGGGCCTTCCCGCCGAGGCAGAGTTTACCCTTGTGGGTACCCTCGACCAGATGGCCGACCAGGCATCGGTGAGCACCACTCCCACCAACGAGGTGGATCTCTCGAACAACCCCGACCTCAGGGCTCTGGACTTTCAGGCACGACTGCTGAACCATCAGCTCAGGCTCACTCAGGCCAGCCGTATGCCCACCATCGCTGCCTTCTCGAACTTCATCTTCTCGGGTAACGACAACACGATGGACTTCGGCAGCATTATGGGTGGCGGTGCAGGAGCAGGCAGCGGTAGCGGCTCCGGCTCGTCGGCCAAGAAAGAGTGGTGGTGGCAGAACCCCCTCTCGGCAGGCCTTACTATCAGCATTCCTCTCTTCTCGGGAGGTCGCAACCTCAACAAGGCGAGCGAGATTCGCAACTCCATCAGCCAGCTCTCGTTGCAGAAGGACTACCTGAGTCAGAGCATCAACGTTCAGGCCACCAACGCCTTCAACGCCATTCTGACCGCCAGGGAGAAGATGACCTCCAACGAGATTACCGTTCGTCAGGCACAGAAGGCCTACGACATCGCTCTGGTGCGCTACAATGCCGGCACAAGCACCATCTTGGAGCTCAACTCTTCGGAGCTGTCGCTCACCCAGGCCAAGCTAAACTACTCGCAGGCCACCTACGACTATCTGGCTGCCCGCGCCGACTACGAGAAGATTATCGGCGAGGGCTTCGAGATGGAGGCCGACACCCCCGACAACCAACAATAGTGAAAGAGAAACAATAAAATATACCAAACAAGATGAAACGCAACATTATCATCGTAGCAGCCTTGATTGCTGCCCTTAGCCTTAGCAGCTGTGACTCCAAAAAGGGCTCGGCCGCAAGCGCCACCGTCACCGCTCCCGTAGAGGTTGAGGTGCTCACCCGCACTTCGCCCGTAGAGCGTATGACCATCGCTCAGACCGAGGATTTCACCACCACCCTTCTGCCCAACAAGAAGAGCTTTATCACTCCTCAGATGGCGCTCCGTATCGACGAAATCAGGGTCGATGTGGGCGACCACGTTAAGGAGGGTCAGGTGGTAGCACGCCTCGACCGTAACCAGTACAACCAGAGCGCCGTTCAGCTCAAAAACACCAAGCAGAACTTGGAGCGTATGCGCAAGGTCTACGAGTCGGGTGGCGTGAGCAAGTCGCAGATCGACGAGCTCGAAACCTCGGTAACCGTATTGGAGGAGACCGTTGGCAACTTGGAGCGCAGCATCGAGCTGAAAGCACCTTTTAGCGGCGTAATTACCGGTCGCTACAACGAGGTGGGCGACCTGTTTGCAATGGCAGGCAATGCCGATGGCGGTGTGGGCGTGTTCCAGATTATGCAGATCGACCAGCTCAAAGCCACCGTTGCACTTAGCGAGCAGTTCTACCCCCAGGTATACAAAGGTATGAAGGTCACCGTTAAGGCCGACGTATATCCCAACGAGGAGTTCCCCGCAACCGTAAAGATTGTCTACCCCTCGATCAACGCTGCCACCCGTACCTTCAACGTAGAGTTGGCCATTCCCAACAAGCAGGAGATTCTGCGTCCCGGTATGTTTGCCCGTTCGACCTTCAATATGGGCGAGCGCGAGAGCCTCACCGTGGAGGATGTGGCTATCCAGAAACAGATGGGCGTAAACGACCGCTATGTCTATGTAATCAAAGATGGCGTTGCCGAGCGTAGGGTTGTAACCCTGGGCCGTCAGGTGGGCAGCCGCGTGGAGATTCTCTCGGGTGTAAACGAGGGCGAGCAGGTGGCCGTAACCTCGCTGTCGAAGCTCAAAAACGGCAGCAAAGTAAAAATTGCCGAGTAAAGAGACACTATCTCCAAGCGTAACATTGTTAAGTAAACGTAGACTATGAAAATATACGAAACTTCCGTTAAGAAGCCCATTTCGACGGCGCTGATCTTCGTTGCGGTGATAGTTTTCGGCCTCTTTTCGCTGAAAAATCTGGCAATCGACCAGCTGCCCGAGATGGACTTGCCCTCAATCTCGGTAATTACCACCTACACGGGTGCCAATGCCGAGGACATCGAGACCAACATCACTCGCCGTATTGAGGATGGTCTGAACACGGTGAGCAACCTGAAAGAGATTACCTCCAAGTCGAGCGACGGAGTGTCGCTCGTATCGTTGGAGTTTGAGTGGGGCACCAACCTCGACGAGGCTTCCAACGACATCCGTGACGCACTCGGCCGACTGACCGACTATATGCCCGAGGATGCCGAGACCCCCATTCTGTTCCGCTTCAACTCTTCGCTGATGCCCATTATGGGCTTCTCGATTACCGCCGAGGAGAGCTACCCCGCACTGAACAAGATTCTCGAAGAGCAGTTCGTAAACCGCCTGAGCCGTATCGACGGCGTGGGTTCGGTGGGCATTTCGGGTGCCCCTGTGAGGGAGATTCAGGTGAACGTAGACCCCGTGAAGATGGAGGCCTACGGCCTGAGCGTCGAGCAGATTGGCGCCATCATTGCCCAGGAGAACATCAACACCTCGGGCGGTACTCTCGACATCGGCAACAACACCTACAACATCAAATCCGATAGCGAGTTCCGCAGTAGCGACGACCTAAAAACCATCCTTATCAGCAATATGAATGGTCAGGAGGTCTACCTGCGCGACATTGCCGAGATTAAGGACACGCTCGAAAAAGAGACCCTCGACGAACGTATGAACGGCCGTAAGGGTGTGAGGGTGATGATTCAGAAACAGTCGGGTGCCAACACCGTGAAGATTATCGAGCAGGTGAAGAAGATGTTGCCCGAGATTGAGCGCAACCTCCCCTCGGACGTAAAAATCTACCTGCTGAGCGACTCGTCGAAGAACATTAAGGATAGTATCTCGACCCTGACCAGCACGGTTATGTTCGCCTTCTTGTTCGTAATCTTGGTCGTACTCTTCTTCCTGGGTCGTTGGAGGGCAACGCTGATTATCTGCCTTACCATTCCCATTTCGCTGGTGGTATCGTTCATCTATCTGAACCTCACGGGCGGTACGCTCAACATCATCTCGCTCTCGTCGTTGTCGATTGCCATCGGTATGGTTGTAGACGACGCCATTGTGGTGTTGGAGAACATCACTACCCACATCGAGCGAGGCTCCAAGCCCCGCGAGGCGGCCATCTACGGTACCAACGAGGTGTGGTTGTCGGTTATCGCCACCACTCTGGTGGTTGTGGCCGTATTCTTGCCCTTGACTATGGTAGAGGGTATGGCCGGTGTGATGTTCAAACAGCTTGGTTGGATTGTGTCGCTGGTGGTTACCACCTCGACCGTTGCAGCAATTTCGCTGACCCCTATGATGTCGGCCCTGCTGCTCCGCTTGGAGAACAACCAGCACACCTACAAAGGTCTTAGCGCCATCTACAAGCCTATCGACAAATTCCTCATCTGGATGGACAAGGCCTACGCAAAGGTTCTGATATGGGCTCTGCGCCACAAGAAGATTGTATTCTTCGCCCCTATGGTGGTTTTGGCCTTTGGTGTTTGGCTCTTTGCCACCAAGATTCCCACCGAGTTTATGCCCAGCAGCGATGGCGACCACATGAGTGCCACCGTTACCCTCGAACAGAACATCGGTGTGGAGTACACCAGCCGTGTGGCTCGCCAGATCGACAGCATTGTCTATGCCAAGTATCCCGAGGTGATGTTGCTCAGCACGAGTGCCGGTTCGGCCAGCTCGTCGAACATCTTCTCGGCAATGAGCGCCAACGGTAGCAACATCATCAACTACACCTTCCGTCTGACCGATCCTCAGGATAGGGAGCGCACGGTGTTTGAGATTGCCGACGCATTCCGTGCCGACCTTGCCACCATTCCCGAGATTAAACGCTCGCTTGTATCCACCGGTGGTGGTATGGGTATGGGTGGCGGCAGCTCCGTACAGCTCCAAATCTTCGGCCACGATATCGAAAAGACCAACCAGATTGCCGACGACCTGATTGCTCAGCTCTCGCAGTTGGAGGGCGCAAGGGATGTCCGTATGTCGAGGGACGATATGAGGCCCGAGTACAACGTCGAGTTCGACCGCAACAAACTCGCCTACTACGGCCTGAACACCTCGACTGTAGCCACCGCAATCCGTAACCGAATCAACGGTATGACCGCTTCGATCTACCGCGAGGACGGCGAGGAGTACTACATCAAGGTTCGCTATGGCGAGGAGCACCGCACCTCGATTGAGGATGTGGAGAACATCTTGGTCTACAACTCTCAGGGCCGTGGTGTGAGGGTTAAAGATGTGGGTCGCGTGGTAGAGGTTTACGCTCCACCAACCATCGAGCGCGAGAACCGACAGAGGCTCGTGACCGTAACCGTAGCGCTGGGTAACAACGTGGTGCTGGGCGATATGGTTGCCAAGGTTAATCAGGTTTTGGACAACTACCCCTTCCCCGAGGATGTCTACACCGACATCGGTGGCGATTGGGAAGACCAGCAGGAGTCGTTTGCCGACCTGGGTACGCTGATGTTGCTGATTGTGCTGCTTGTCTACATCGTTATGGCCACCCAGTTCGAGTCGTTCGTGATGCCCTTCATCATTATGTTTACGATTCTCTACGCTCTGCCTGGCTCGGCCATTGCGCTGTGGGCCACCAACACTCCTTTGAGCCTTATGGCGCTGATTGCCATTGTGATGCTGGTGGGTATTGTGGTCAAGAACGGTATCGTGATGGTAGACTTTACAAACCTGTTGCGCGAGCGTGGCGTGGGTATGTACGACGCGGTATTGGAGGCAGGCAAGAGCCGTCTGAGGCCCGTGTTGATGACCTCGCTCACCACCATTCTGGGTATGTTGCCTATGGCCATTGGCTTGGGTAACGGTGCCGAGATGTGGCAGCCTATGGGTATCGCGGTTATCGGTGGTCTTACCTTCTCGACAATGCTTACTCTGGTGGCAGTACCCATTCTCTACTACGTCTTTATGGGCCGTAGCGAGAGGTACCAAGAGCGCAAAAAGGCTCGCCGCCTGCGCCAAGCAGAGCAGAAGATGGCTGCACTGAAAGAGAGAGATATGGAGTAATTTTCACAAAACCAGACGCAAAATTATGAAAGCACTATTTATATCCTACAATCAGGCCACAACCGAGCGCGTTGAGGCTATGCTCAACGAGGTGGGCATCAGGGGATTTTCGCTCTTTCCTCTGACCCACGGCAGGGGTAGCTTTACGGGTGAGCCCCACATGGGCAACCACACCTGGCCCGCTATGAACTCGACCATCATTGCTATGGTGGAGGACGAGAAGGTGGCCCCCGCAATGGCTGCACTCAGGGAGATCGACAAAGATACCCAGTTGCAGGGCCTGAGGGCCTTTGTGTGGAACATCGAGGACCAGATGTAGTCCGCCCCGACCTCCACAAACGCAAAACAGCCCGACCGCAATGGTCGGGCTGTTTTGTTATATGGTCTATCCCCTGAGGATTAGAGCTTGCGAAGAATGCGGAGCACCTTGCGCGAACGCTGTGTCATATATACACCCTCGGCCTCGGCAAACTCTTTCAGCTGGGCCTTAGTGTAGCCGCGAATGGTCAGCAGCTCCATATCGGTGTTGTACTTAACCTCGAAGCCCTGGGCGTGGAATGCCTCTACAATCTCGTCGAGGTAGCGACACTTGTCGATACACAGAGCCATACTGATAGCCGAGTTCTGCACCAAATTAACCTTTGCGCGGTGACTCTCCAAGATTTTGAAAATCTGGGCCATACGCTCCTCCAATATGAACGAATAGTCGGTAGGCTTAATCGAGAGCAGAGTCTGATTCTTCTTCAAAATCAAGATGGGCACATCGATAGGTTTCGAGATGCTCTCCTTAATTACGCTACCCTCTTTCGATGGGTCCACAAAGCACTTCACATAGAGAGGAATGTTCTTGTTTTGGAGTGGCTTGATGGTCTTGGGGTGGATAATCTGCGCACCGCTGTAAGCCAGCTCGATTGCGTCGAGATAGGTCAGCTCGGGGATGTAGGTCACATCGTTGAACTGCTTGGGGTCGCCATTGAGGATACCCTCTACGTCCTTCCAAATCGATACGCTCTCGACACCCAGAATGTAGCCCGCTACGGCTGCCGAGTAGTCCGAGCCCTCGCGACCAATGGTGGTGGTAGCACCCTCGGGAGTTGCGCCAATGAAGCCCTGAGCCACAACAACCCTCTCGGTGGCACCCTCCACAGCCTCGATCAGTCGAGGAGTAGAGACCTCGATGTTGATATTAGCGTCGCGGAAACGGTCGCTGGTGACAAAGATTTTGCGAATATCGAGCCACTTGGAGTCGATACCGCTGTGGGCGAGATAGTCGCTCACAATGGCGGTCGAAACCAGCTCACCGAAGCTCACAATGTGGTCATACCACTCCTCGTAGCTTTTACCCTTGGGCTCCTCGGTAGCTACAAGTGCGCGGAGCTGAGCAAACAGACCCTCCACACGCTCGGGCAGAGTGGGCTCGCCCCACAGGTCGGCCACAATGGCGGTGTGGTAGTCCACAATAGCCTGCAACGAGTCGAGAGCATCGCTCTTCTGTCCGTTCCAGAAGTGCTCCATAACCATTTCGAGGGCGTTGGTAGTCTTGCCCATAGCCGACACGACAATAAAGAGCCTGCCCTCGGTCGAACGAGCGATGTTTGCCAGATTGCGAACACCTGCGGCCTCCTTGACCGACGCGCCGCCAAATTTATATACTTTCATAACAAAATTCTTAGTTTAACTTTTCTAACCTCTCTGCGGGTGGATTAGTTCTCCTCGCCCCTTTTCATAAAATCACGGATTGCTGCGGCACAAGCCTCGGGCTCCTCGAAGAAACCCATGTGGCCCGACTGCTCCAACCAAGCCACCTGTGCCTGGGGGTGAGCTGCCACCATCTCCTCGGCCCTCTCCAATGGAATGTAGCCGTCCTGCTTGCCCAGGATGAAGAGCTGGGGAAGGGTGCTCTGTTTGAGCAGCTCGTTGCTGTCTTTGCGCTCCATCATACCCCTCAGCAGGGCTGCCACACCCTCGGCCTCGGTGACGTAGATCTGCTCTTCGAGGAAGGCAACCTCGTCGGCCATACGTTTCAGGTTGGTGGGAGCAAAGCCCGCCTTGGGAGCGGTCTGAGCCAAGAGGTCTTTGTGTCCGCCCTCGACGAGAGTAATCTCGCGCTCTCGGTCGGCACGCTTCTGTTCGCTGTCGGGGTTGGGAGTCGAGCTGAGCAGCACAATGCCATCGAGCCTTTGGGGGTGACGACGCAGTGTTTCGAGCGCCACATAACCACCCATCGAGTGGCCCACGATTGTGGCCTTCTCAATCTCCAACTCGTCGAGCACACCTGCCACGGTGTCGGCCAAGAACTCCATCGAGTGCACCTTGCCCATAACCTGCGAGATGCCGTGTCCGGGGATATCCATAGCCACCACGCGGAAGTAGTTGCTCAACAGTCGGGTAAAATCCTCCCACACGTCGAGACTCTCCAAGTAGCCGTGCAACAACAGCAGTGTCTGTTCGCCCTTGCGGGTGTCGGTAATGCGCAGTGCGCAACCGTTCGATATGATAAATTTATCCATAGTTTTCTTTTTGGCTAATGCCTAATATCGAAAGTGCAAATATAGCAATATTTTACTAATCCTTACTTATTAAGGGGTTTACTTCGGGCTGGGGACCTTCAAACTCTCCCGGGCCGAGTATCTCTTCCTTGCCGTCACGCAGGGTGTTGTAGTTCTCACTCATAAACTCGGTGGCGGTGTAGCTCTTGGGCTTGTAGTGTGTCTGCCCCGTACAAACAAAACGCCCCACAGGTGTGATGGTGTAATGGGTATCCACGCGCTGAGCCGTTATGGGGAACTGAACGTGATGCTCATCAACGTAAATCGGCTCGGCAGACTGTGGCACAAGCTGCGAGGTGGTCAAGTTCATCGACGGAGTAAGCCTCCACGACATAGGGAAGTAAGGCACCTCTTGATGATAGTACTGAAATGCATCTACACATACCGAGTCGATATATTGGTAGGTATCTTTGTTGAGCGAAACAAGCAACTGTTTCTTATATATCAGGTTTTCATCTATCTCGAGAATAATAAGAATGTAGTTATTGCTCAGCCCCACAACCTTTCCCATAACATATTGAGACAAAAATGTATTATCCTCTGGATCCAATGAACGTATTTGACTGAGTGCTAAATCTTCCCATATTTCATCACCCAGAATACTCCAGCTCAAACCATAAGTGTCTACATATACTTCTGAAGAACGAGTACAACTACCGGAATATATTGGTAATGTCAAGGAGTTACGACTCCATTCTATAGATACGTTCAAATCTTGGGCTTTGACATTGCAGAGTGAAAGCAATGCTATAAGCAAACTAAAAAAAAGATACCGTACCATCTACTTTTCCATTATTTGGTCTAACTTGAGTAACATCATAGCGCTTAGCCTTACCACTATATGTGCTATCATCAAACATGGGTTTTCAACTGTTCCTCAAATCGGGGTTTACTTCGGGCTGTGGTTCCTCAAATTCGCCAGGGCCGAGTATCTCTTCCGTGCCGTCACGCAGAGTGTTGTAGTTCTCGTTCATAAACTCGGTGGCAGTATAGCTCTTGGGCTTGTAATGAGTCTGCCCAATACGCACAAAACGCCCCACAGGTGTAATGGTGTAATGGGTATCCACTCGCTGGGCGGTTATGGGAAACTCAACGTGCTGCTCGTGAACGTAAATTGGCTCGGCAGACTGTGGCACAAGCTGCGAGGTTGTCAAGTTCATCGACTGAGTAAGCCTCCACGACATCGGGTAATATGGTACCTCTTGATAATAATACTGAAATGCATCCACACATACCGAGTCGACATATTGATAGGTATCTTTGTTGAGCGAAACAAGCAGTTGCTTGGCATCGTAACAATTCAAGTTCATCTCGACTAACAATAATATGTAGTTACCAGCCGTCGCGGTGATTTTGGTTAAAATATATTCATCTCCAAAATCAGAGCTCATACTACCCGTATGTGACTGAGTGAGAGCTAAATCTCCCCACAATATATCAGAAACCAGATGTCTGTTCTCCCCCCAACTACTCCTACTAAGCCAAACTACGGAGCGGGTATTTGGATCTCTGGTAGCAGTTCCAGAGTATATCGGCAAATCGTTACTTGTTGTTGCATATTGTTGAACGACGGCAACATCTTGGGCATTGGCATTGCAAAATATTGCTGTAATAATGAGTGCTAATAAAAATTTTCTTCCCCACATAATAGTATACTAATTAGAATTTTGATTAACTGTTCCCTCAAAATTGTTATTATTTGGCCTGACTTGGGGTTTGTTATGGTTGCCAAGAATCTTTGCTACCTCAGGTCGGGGTTTACTTCGGGCTGGGGACCTTCAAACTCTCCCGGGCCGAGTATCTCTTCCTTGCCGTCACGCAGGGTGTTGTAGTTCTCACTCATAAACTCGGTGGCAGTATAGCTCTTGGGCTTGTAATGAGTCTGCCCAGTACGCACAAAATGCCCCGCAGGAGTTATGGTGTAGTGAGTGTCCACTCGCTGGGCGGTTATGGGAAACTGAACGTGCTGCTCGTAAACGTAAATTGGCTCGGCAGATTGTGGCACAAGCTGCGAGGTTGTCAAGTTCATCGACTGAGTAAGCCTCCACGACATCGGAAAGTAAGGCACCTCTTGGTAATACCACAAACAAGCATCCACACACACCGCATCTATCACTATGTGATTTGTTTTATCCACTGTTATTAACAGCTGTTTGGCGAATAAATAATTGAGATTCGCCTCCAATAGCAATAGAATATAATTTTGGTTTGTGTCGATTATCTTGCCCACAAAACCACTATCATATGGAATTGCAACATCCACCCCATCTCCATAGTCCAAAATTCCCGACTCGACGACTGTAAGCCCTAAGTCTGCCCAAAGGGCATCTGTCACCTTGTCTGAATGAAGTTGCCAAAGTTCAATCCACATATATCTGTGGTCACGAGTGTCACTCCCAGAGTAGACAGGCAAAGTCAATGTCTTACCTCTCCTCTGAACCCAATTGGTTAATGACTGAGCTTGTGTATTGCACACAATTGTTAATGTGCAAAGTATAAGAAAAAACACCTTTTTCATACACAAGCAATAAGAGTTGGTATATTGCGAATATGCCTACTCGTTACACTCATTAGACCATAGACTAAAAGAACATCTTGCGCAGGTTCTCCACCTCGTCGAGCTCCTCCCAGCCGAAGAACTTCACGCTCTTGGTAGTGGTCTTGCCTCCCCTGCGAACGGTAACCTCCTGCTCGTAGGGCCTACGGCCAAAGTGGCCATACGAAGCGGTGGGCTCGAAGATGGGGTTGGTAAGGCCAAAGCGACGCACAATAGATGCGGGCCTCAGGTCAAATGCCAACGCAATAGCCTCGGCAATCTCGCCATCGCTGATGGTCAGCTTCGAGGTGCCAAAGGTGTCTACAAACAAGTTAATAGGCCTTGCCATACCGATTGCATAGCTCACCTGCACCAATACTCTGTCGGCGATGCCCGCAGCAACCATATTCTTGGCAATGTGGCGTGCTGCATAAGCAGCCGAGCGGTCTACCTTCGACGAGTCTTTGCCCGAGAAAGCACCGCCACCGTGTGCGCCACGGCCACCATAGGTGTCTACAATAATCTTGCGGCCGGTAAGACCGGTATCACCGTGAGGACCACCAATCACAAACTTGCCGGTGGGGTTTACATAGAGAATGTAGTCGTTGTCGATAAGCTCGGCCAGCTGGTCGCCAGCCTTCTCCAAACGAGCCTTAACGCGGGGGATAAGGATATTGCGAACATCGTCGGCAATGATGCGCTGGCAATCCTCAAAGTCGTCGTGCTGGGTCGAAACAACGATGGTGTGCACCCTCTGGGGTACGCCCTCGTCGCTGTACTCGATAGTCACCTGACTCTTCGAGTCGGGCCTCAGGTAGCACATAACCTCGCCCTCGCGGCGAATGGCGGCCAACTCTTTGAGGATAACGTGCGAGAGGATGAGCGTTGCGGGCATCAGCTCGCGGGTCTCGTTGCAAGCGTAGCCGAACATCATACCCTGGTCGCCTGCGCCCTGCTCGTCGGCATCTTCGCGCTCAACACCCTGGTTGATGTCGCCCGACTGCTCGTGGATGGCCGAAAGGATACCACACGACGAAGCGTCGAACTGATACTCGCTACGGTTGTAGCCAATCTGGTCGATAACCCTGCGGGCGGTGCCCTGAATATCGACGTAAGCATTCGAGCGTACCTCGCCCGATACTACCACCAAACCTGTGGTACACAGAGTTTCGCAAGCCACCTTACTTGTGGGGTCGTTGCGCAAAAATTCGTCAAGAATAGCGTCAGAGATCTGATCGGCCACTTTGTCGGGGTGTCCCTCCGATACAGACTCAGATGTAAACAAAAATGCCATAGTTTTAATAAATTGAAAATTGAGAATTGAGAATTGAGAATTATTTTTAAAAGACCCAATTCCGGCTCTCAATCGTGTTATACTTCTATTTTGTTGGTGGAAGTTGCTTTGGGAGGATAAGCCAGGGCCCACAGCCCTAACTCATTGCTTTTTAGCACTTTTTTACCACCGAGCGGGGCCTTTTCCCCCTCCGATGGCGTGGTTTGCAAGCAGCCAAATCGTTCCACGCCGCAAAAATACAAAAAAAATGGAAAATTGAAAATTGAAAATTGAAAATTACCCATAGACCGTCGACCGTCAACCGACGACCGTCTTGCCACGACTACCGTAAGGTAGGCGGTTGGCATCTACCTTTCTTTTATTCTTTTGTACCTTTTGGTGGCAAAAGGTACCCAAAAGCCACTGCGATGCATTTCGGCGGAGTGTGGAGTGTTGGCGTCTAAAACAAACGACCATAAAGGTCGGCCCCATTCGGGCGTCTTTGTTTCTTAACGCCCCCAACACCCCACACCTTCTTCCGCCTAGAAATGCTGTCGCAGGATTACAGACCCCTCCGACCTTTGGTCACCTCCCCTAACTTAGGGGAGGAGTATTTTTCAAATCGACGTTAGACGTTAGACGTTGGACGTTAGACCTCTGTCGGTCAACCGACGACAAACAAAACACACGCCCCTCTTTCCAAAAATTTCAACTTTCAACTTTCAACTTTCAACTTTCAATTGTATATTTGTGGACTAAAAACACGAAAAACACTATGTTTGAAAACTTATCCGAGAAACTCGAAAGGTCGTTTAAGATTCTGAAAGGTGAGGGCAAAATCACCGAGATCAACGTTGCCGAAACGCTCAAAGAGATCCGTCGTGCACTTATCGACGCCGACGTTAACTATAAGGTTGCCAAGAACTTCACCGACGAGGTGAAGCAGAAAGCCCTTGGCGCAAATGTGCTCACAGCCGTCAAGCCAGGTCAGATGATGACCAAGATTGTGCGCGACGAGTTGGCAGCACTGATGGGTGGCACCTCCACCGACATCAACCTCACGGGCCACCCCGCAGTGATTCTGATTGCAGGTTTGCAGGGTTCGGGTAAGACCACTTTTTCGGGTAAGTTGGCCCTCCAACTCAAAAGCAAGCGCGGCCGTAGTGTGCTGCTCGTTGCGGGCGACGTATATCGTCCTGCCGCTATCGACCAGCTCAAAATTCTCGGTCAGCAGGTAGGCGTCGAGGTCTACACCGAGGAGGGTAACACCAACCCTGTGGAGATTGCCGAGAACGCCATCAAATATGCCCGCAGCAAGAGCATCAACACCGTGATTGTCGATACCGCAGGCCGTCTGGCCATCGACGAGCAGATGATGCAGGAGATCGAGGCTGTCAAGAGGGCCGTAAAACCCTCCGAGACACTCTTTGTTGTGGACTCTATGACCGGTCAGGACGCAGTGAACACCGCTCGCGAGTTCGACCAGCGATTGGACTTCGACGGCGTGGTACTCACCAAGCTCGATGGCGACACCCGTGGTGGTGCTGCAATCTCGATCCGCTCGGTGGTAAACAAGCCTTTGAAGTTTATCTCGTCGGGCGAGAAGATGGACTCGTTGCAGGTATTCCACCCCGAGCGTATGGCCGACCGAATCCTCGGTATGGGCGATGTGGTATCGCTGGTAGAGAGGGCTCAGGAGCAGTTTAGCGAGGAGCAGGAGCGCAAACTGAAAAAGAAAATCTATACCGACAACTTCAACTTCAACGACTTTATCGAGCAGATTGGCCAGATTAAGAAGATGGGCTCGATGAAGGAGCTTATGGGCATGATTCCAGGCATGGATAAGGTGTTGAAGAATGTGGATGTCTCGGACGATGTATTCAAACAGACCGAGGTTATTATTGGCTCTATGACCCCTGCCGAGAGGGAGCACCCCGAGATTATCAACCCCTCGCGTAAGGCCCGTATTGCGGCTGGTAGCGGTACTCAGCTGGCCGATGTAAACCGCCTGTTGAAGCAGTTCGAGGATATGCGCAAGATGATGAAGATGGTGGCCGGAGCCGGCAACAAACGTATGCCTATGCGTGGTATGCCAATGATGCCTCGCGGCCGACGCAGGTAGACCGTCTAACGTCAACCGCCGACCGACTAAATAGTAGAACGCCTAACCACATTGCGGGGTTAGGCGTTTTTTTTGTGTTGTCTATGATGTGCAAATCCCCCCCCCGAAGGATGTTCTTTATTTCTGTAATTGGATATTTTTTCGAGAAAATCAGCCTTATTACTCCCCAAAATCTTGATTTTGAATAATTTTTGTATTACATTGCGAGCAAACAATTATACTCACTCTAAAACTTAGCGCCTATGAAACGATTTTTTATAATAGCAGCTATGGTAGCGATGTTCTGCGTAGTTGCGTGTGTTCCTCAGTCCGAGGTGAGTGGCCCCGAGGTGGAGCAGATTGCCAATGGCAATGAGGCGACAAAGGGTGAGGCTGATGAAAATACAGCAAGTGGAGATAGTGCAGAGGTGGTAGAGCCCGAAATCCCCAGTGATGATGTATGCGATGATATTCCACCAGACGAACCTTATATTCAACTGTTCGACCAGGAGACATCTTTGTTTGCATCTTATTGTTTTCCCAATGGCGATGTTAATTATTCGTCGTTTGAGATGACTCCTGAAAATGTTGGCTGGGAAATTCTTATCTATTCAACGTCAGGTGGGGACTATAAAAGATGGATGGCCAAACACGATGCTTGGAATAAGGAGCACAGCGAGGTGCTAACAAAGATGCAAACCGAGATGGTTAAACACTCATATAGTGGGGGCATATATTGGGGTAATCCGTGCGATCCACATTACGTCAATGGTCGTATTACCAATCTGGAAATCACTGCCAATCAGACTTTGTGGGGCATTGAGCCGGGTGGTAACTTAATAGGTATGTGGGAAGTTGCTAGCGCGCAGTCTCCATTACTATTTTCCTATCCCGATGGTGAGTATGTGGGTGATATTTTTAACATTGTGAGCAAATGCAATTGGTATAACGAGGAGTTTCCCGAAGTTGATTGGAGGACAGAACTCTCACAATGTTATGCTCCCAGGTTGATTCATTTTAAGATAGGCGAGAAGGTATTTGAAGAGCAGCCCGAATTGGTTACCTACACCGTAAAAGTAACATTCAATGATGAGATTACTTTTGAGCGCAAATTTAATGTAAAATACGAATACAAATAACCCCCAATTAAGTTGTCAGCTTAACAAAGCGAGCCAACTACCATCGCGGTAGTTGGCTCGCTGTTTTTTTTGTGCGTAATGAGCTATCGTTTAGTAGCCCATACCGCCGCCGGCGGGCATTGCGGGAGCGGGGTGCTCCTCCTTCTTCTCGGCCAGAACACACTCGGTGGTCAGGAACATCGAAGCAATGCTGGCAGCATTCTCCAAAGCAACCCTCGCAACCTTGGTGGGGTCGATAATACCTGCCTCGAACATATCCTCGTAGCGGTCGGCACGAGCGTTGTAGCCAAATGAGCCCTCGCCCTCCTTAATCTTATTTACCACAACCGAGCCCTCGCCACCTGCGTTGGCCACAATCTGGCGCAGAGGCTCCTCAATGGCCCTGCGAACAATAGCGATACCGGTGGTCTCGTCGTCGTTGTCGCCTTTAAGGTCGGCAATAGCGGCAGCAGCACGGATGTAGGCCACACCACCACCGGGGATGATACCCTCCTCGATAGCGGCACGGGTGGCGGCCAAAGCGTCGTCCACGCGGTCTTTCTTCTCTTTCATCTCCACCTCGGTAGCGGCACCCACAAAGAGCACTGCCACGCCACCGGCCAACTTGGCCAGACGCTCGTGGAGTTTCTCCTTGTCGTAGTCGGAGGTGCTCACCTCTGCCTGGTTGCGGATCTGTGCCACGCGAGCAGCGATAGCCTCCTGCGAGCCTGCGCCATCCACGATGGTGGTATTGTCTTTCGAGATAGTCACCTTGTCGGCCGAGCCGAGCATCTCAACGGTTGCAGCATCGAGGCGCAAACCTTTGTCCTCGGTGATTACGGTAGCGCCGGTGAGGATAGCGATATCTTCGAGCATCTCCTTACGACGGTCGCCAAAGCCGGGAGCCTTAACGGCAGCAATCTTCAAAGTGCCGCGCAGTTTGTTCACCACCAGGGCGCTCAGAGCCTCGCCGTCTACATCCTCGGCAATAATCAGCAGGCTGCGACCATTCTGGGCCACGGGCTCCAGTACGCCCATAATCTCCTTCATAGTCGAGATTTTCTTGTCGGTAATGAGGACATAGGGCCTCTCCAACACGGCCTCCATCTTCTCGGTGTCGGTAACAAAGTAGGCCGAGATGTAGCCCCTATCGAACTGCATACCCTCCACCACATCGACGTGGGTTTCGGTACCTTTGGCCTCCTCTACGGTAATCACGCCCTCTTTCTTAACCTTGCCCACAGCCTCGGCAATCAGTTTACCAATGCTGTTGTCGTTGTTGGCCGAGATGGTAGCCACCTGCTCTACTTTTTCGAGATTTTCGCCCACCTCCTGACTCTGGCTCTTGATGTTCTCCACCACAGCAGCCACAGCCTTGTCGATACCGCGTTTCAGGTCCATAGGATTAGCACCTGCGGTCACGTTCTTGATGCCCACGCCAATGATGGCCTGAGCCAACACGGTTGCGGTGGTGGTACCGTCGCCTGCATCATCGTTGGTCTTGCTTGCCACCTCTTTAACAATCTGTGCGCCCATGTTGGCGAAGTTATCGTCGAGTTCCACCTCTTTTGCCACGGTCACACCGTCTTTGGTGATGTGGGGAGCGCCAAATTTCTTGTCGATAATGACGTTACGACCTTTGGGGCCGAGTGTTACCTTCACTGCATTTGCCAGCGCATCAACACCCTCTTTCAGGAGCTCACGCGCCTCTACATTATATTTAATCTCTTTTGCCATTTTTTTGTTTTGTTTTCTTAATGTTTGTTTGTCGCTTTTTTATAAAAAAGCTCCGCAAAAAATTTTTCTGAGATACTCGCTTCGCTTGTATCTCTTACACTCCATAGGTTTTGCCTCTATGCAGTGCCGAATTTCGGTAATACTGAAAAATCAAAAACTCGTGCCAACGGCACACCAAAATTTTCAATTTTCCATTTTCAATTTTCCATTCGTCATTAGACGTTGGACCTCTGTCGGTCGACGGTCGACGGTCGACTCTATCCCAAGACGGCCATAATGTCGGCCTGTTTCATAATCAGGTAGTCGGTGCCGTCGATGTGGATCTCGGTGCCGGCATACTTGCCATACATCACGGTGTCGCCAACCGAAACCTCCATCTTAACCTCGGCAGTACCGGGGCCTACGGCCACAACGGTGCCCGAAAGTGGTTTCTCTTTTGCGGTGTCGGGAATAAACAGACCTCCTGCGGTCTTCTCCTCTGCGGGTTTGGGCAGAATCACAACTCTGTCCGAAAGTGGTTTGATGTTCATAGTCTATTTTGGTTTTTAGTAATTATTTGCGTTTCTACACTTTTTCTCCAACCTCTGTGCCAGAGAAAAAATCGTGCCAAAATGTCAGTCCCCATTGACAGACCGACACCGGCCACCACACCTACTCTATGCCGAGCACCTCGAAGGCTTTGAGCAGTGTTTCGTCCGAGGGCCAGATTTGCGAGAAGTAGCCGCTATCCTGCAACTCGGTGTTGCGGGCAATGTAGGCCCTCAACATCGGCTCGATAAGCACCCTCGATTGACGTATCTCCTTGCGGTTGGGCTTGATGCCGCGCGAGGTGGCGTAGTCGATAAAGTCTTCGTAGAGCCTGCTGTCGCCGTCGAGCATAGCGTCGAGCTCCTCGACGGTGCGGATGGCGTTAATCTGCGTGCGGTGCTTGTCGGAGTAGTCGAGTGTGTAGCGATAGAGCACATTTAGACCCGTAACGGCATAGTAGTATGGAGTCATATTGAGCGTATCGAGTGGCACAAACTCGTCGGGCATAATGCCGCCACCGCCATAGACAACCTTGCCCTTGGGGGTAACAAATTTGAGCGAGTCGGCAAAGTGGATGCTGTCGGCCGAGAAGAACTGACCGCTGGTGTAGCGTTGAAAGATGTCGGCCTCGTAATCGTCCTCGCCACGCTTGTAGGGCTTCTGAATCGAGCGACCCGTGGGGGTATAGTACTTGGCCACGGTGAGCCTGATGGCCGAGCCGTCGGAGAAGGGAATCTGGCTCTGCACCAAACCCTTGCCGAACGAACGACGACCAATGATTGTACCTCGGTCGTTATCTTGAAGAGCGCCTGCCACAATCTCGCTGCTCGAAGCGCTAAACTCGTCGATGAGCACCACCAGCGGAAGGTCGGTCAGACGGCCGTTACCCTTGCTGAACTCCTCTTGTCGGTTGCCTGCGCGGTCTTCGGTGTAGACCATCAGCTGACCAGCGGGCAGAAACTCGTTGGTCATAGCGATTGCCTGGTCCAGATAGCCGCCATTGTTGCCCCTGAGGTCAAAGATGAGGCTCTCCATACCCTGATTTTTGAGGCTGTCGATGGCCTCGATGAACTCTTTGTGGGTGGTGCGGGCAAAGCTCGTGAGCCTTACATATCCCACCGTGGGGCGAATCAAAAAGGCGGCATCGATGCTCTTCATCGGAATCTTGTCGCGAGTAATTTCGATAGGCACAACCTCGCCCACATTTTGGCGCAACACTCCTATGGTTACCTTCGAGCCACGCTTGCCGCGCAACATACTCATAACCTTGTCTTGGTTAATCCTTCGGCCCGCCACGGTGTCGCCGTCGATGGTTACGATGCGGTCGCCGGGCAACACACCCGCCTTATAGCTGGGACCTCCGGCCACAATGTTGAGCACCACGATGGTGTCGGTGGCCATATTGAAAACAATACCCACACCGTCGAACTCACCCTCCAAGGGCTCGTTCACGGCCTGCATTTCGCTTGCGGGAATGTAGATTGAGTGGGGATCCAGACGCTTCATCAGCTCGGGCATAAGCTCCTCCACGAGTGAGTCGCCCGAGATGGAGTCCACATAGGCTCGCTGCACCAGACCGAGGGTCAGGTCGAGCTTGTTGTGTCGCACTTGTGTCTGCGAGGTGGTTGCGGTGCGGGGGGCATAGCGACGGCTCGACGACGAAATCGTAAAGCCCATCCATACGCCAAGTGCCAAGAGCACTGCTGCACCTATGGGCAACAGAATGGCCCTTTTATCTCTATTCATAATCGTACTTTAATTACTTGTTCTTAAATCGGTAACTGAGTCCCACGGTGGCCGAGTATTGGTATTGGGCCTTGGGACTTGCGCTGTGGAGGTAGTAGACCACTCCGTAGAGGTTTACGCTCAGATATTTCGACAGGGTGATATCTATCCAGTTGTCCCACCTTACCGTTGGGGGTTCTTTCAGGTCGTTGAGTGCATAGAAGCCGTAGAGGGTGGCTCGATAGCGCAGCCACCTCTTCTCGAAGAATGTGCGGTCGAACGAGGCGTTTATCGAGGGACCCACACCGCTGTAAAACTTCTTGCCTGCGGGCACACCGTTCAATCCCTGCTCATAGAGCCTTTCGTCGAGCATTGTAATCATATTACCCGCCAGAGGCGAAAGGGTGAGCTTGTAGGGAGCGCCCGAGGGGGCGTAGGTAAAACCGACCGAGATGTCGGCAAAACCAGGCGACATTAGCGCCGACACAAGTGTGTTGTCCGTGCGCGAGGCAAAACCATCGCTGAGCTGTGTGCGGAAGTTTATGTTGGCCGAGTAGGACCACGACTCGCGGAAGCTCCACGACATAAGCTCCTCGATTTTCAGCTCGTCTACGTTTTTGAAGTGTGCGTTGTCGATAAAGTTTATGCCATAGCGAGCATTGACTTTCAGGTCGCTGGCAAACTTATTCTTCTTGAATTGGTGACGCAGATAGATGGTCGAAAGGCCGCTGAAAGTGTTGTTACCACCCGCGGTCCAATTCTCAAATTGGAGTGCCGAGGTGGAGAATTTGGCCTCGAACTCAAAGGTGTTGCGCTCCTTGCGAATACGCCTGCGCTCGGCCAACCACGCTGCGTGGTCGTAGTAGTCGTTGGTGATGCCGTCGGTCACAAAACCTCCGAAGGCCTCATAGGGGTTGTGTTTGTGCTCGGTGCGCTGCTGCCCCTCTTGCTGCTCGCGGTGCCTGATGGTGTACTGAGCCGAAGCGTCGGTCACCACCCACGCCAACAACACTGCCAACACTGCCAAACCTCTCTTTATGTTAGTCATAACCAACTCCTATGCCTCGATAAAAAATAATGATTAGGCAAAGATAACGATTTTGTCTAAAATTTGGTACATTTGTACTAAACAACAACAAATAAGAAAACCATTCTTCGACTATGAAATACTTTGGAGCACACGTTTCGGCCTCGGGAGGAGTGAAAAACGCCCCCCTGAATGCCCACAATATCGGAGCAAAGGCATTTGCTCTGTTCACCAAAAACCAGCGACAGTGGTTTGCCCCCACCCTCTCGGCCGCCGAGATCGAGGCCTTCAAGGCCGAGTGCAAGAGGTTGGGATTCGAGCCCTTCCAGATTTTGGCCCACGACTCCTACCTGATAAACCTCGGCCACCCCGATGCCGAAGGACTCGAAAAGTCGCGTTCGTCGTTCAACGAGGAGATGGACCGCTGCCAACTGCTGGGGCTCGACCGACTCAACTTCCACCCCGCCAGCCACCTGGGACGCATCAGCCTGGATGAGTGCCTCGACCGCGTGGCCGAGAGCATCAACATCGCACTCGACAAGACTCAGGGGGTTACGGCCGTAATCGAGAACACCGCAGGACAGGGCTCAAACGTGGGATTCGACTTCGAGCACATTGCCCACATCATCGACCGCGTGGAGGATAAGTCACGCGTGGGCTACTGCATCGACACCTGCCACGCCTTTGCTGCGGGCTACGACCTCTCCACCGCCGAGGCCTGCGAGCAGACCTTTGCCAAAATCAACAGCATCATCTCGCTCGACTACCTGCGCGGTATGCACCTCAACGACGCAATGCGCCCTCTGGGCAGCCACATCGACCGCCACGAACGCCTCGGAGCGGGACAAATTGGCTGGGAGTGCTTCAAATATATTGCCAAAGACCCCCGCTTCGACAATATGCCGCTGGTGCTCGAAACCATCGACGAGAGCCTCTGGCCCGAAGAGATTGCTACCCTCTACTCCTTCTGCAACAACGACTAACAGACCCTGCAATAACAACAAAAAACGGGAGCAACACTACCATTGGTGTTGCTCCCGTTCTATTTATTCGGTCGGGGGGGGGCTATTTTGCCTCGTCCGACTTGTGGAGGAACTTGTACATCTCTTCGCACGCCAGCGACATCTTCGTAACCGAGAAATCGTCGCCCTGGGGGAATACAAACATCGTGTCGGTCAGACTGCTCAGGTCTATACAATCGCGGTGCCACTTGCGGTAGTCGTATTCGATGTGTATCGAGTAGCGGTTCTTGGCCGGAATGGTCATATTGTAGTCCACGCCATCCCAATTGCCTTCGAGCTTAAAGCCGTTCATATCGTGGGTGAAGGTTGCCTCGCCCACCTCGAAGAACCTGCGGGGGTTGGGCAGCGAGCGCACATCGGCCTTAACGGTAATGCCATAGGTGCCGGCCTCGACCTCTTTGCGCACATTCTGGCGCTCCCACTCGTACCAATCGGGAATGTGGGGATAGTAGGACTCGCCCTCAACAGCCTCCAACTGGCCATACTCATTCATCCACCAGCGGTGGCCACACTCTTTACACCACAGCTCGGCACCCTTGGAGTCCATACGGTACTCTTTGCCGCAGTGGGGGCACTGGTAGAGAACGTGGTGCAGACCCTCGGCACGGTTTTTCTTGACCATACGAATCTGGTTGTCGCGCTGCCAAGCGTAGTCGTCGTAGTAGAACTCGCGGTCGATGACCTCCATAATCTGGTTGTAGTCCATCTCGGCCACCTGCTCGGCGGTGAGAATCTGTTTCATCGTAGCCTCGGTTTTGATAAGGCGGTCGCCGGTGTGCCAAAAGGGCGAGTTGATGTGGTTACCCTGAGTGATGAGGGTTACAACGGGCAGTTTGAGCATCTTCACCAGCTTGCCAATCGAAGAGGGCAACACGGCGTTGGTGCCGCAGAGCGAATAGCGAGCCTCGGGATAGAAGGCCACGATTTTCTTTTTCTCGGCCACCTCTCGCAGCTGGCGAACAAGGCGGGTGTCGCTGGTGAATTTACGCTTGGGAATACAGCCCACGCGGGCCATAAGCCAACTGAGCAGACCACCGATGCCGACAAAGCCGTCGATAGCCACGATGTAGTAGGCGTGATTGGGGAAGGTTGCCTTTATGGCCACCATAAAGTCGTAGAATGCGTTGTGGTTGCACAGAAGCAGATAGGGCCTCTTTACTCCCTCCATATTTACGCGCTTGATCTGGGTGCGGTGGAGCCAGGTTACGGGGAACGAGGCGAGCCACATCACAGGCCTCAACCACCACGAAACGGGGCGTGGTTTGGCAGCCATATCAAGACGTTTAACACCCTGCAAGGGCATGTTTTCTTGAATTTCTTTGTTACTCATAGGTGTCCGTTTGGTTGTTTGTGTGACGAAAAAATACGTCCAATTCGGGGCAAAGATAATGGAATTATCCACTTTTTTATGCATCTTTGCATATTATATAACATTATACACTATGTACAGCACACTAAAAAGCACAATAGAGGCTGCTTGGACAGACGCCGAGCAGCTACACAATCCCGCAACTCTGGCCGCCATCGAAGAGGTGGTAGAACTGCTCGACAAAGGTACTCTGCGCGTGGCCGAGCCCACCGCCGAGGGCGATTGGCAGGTGAACGAATGGGTCAAGAAGGCGGTTATTCTCTACTTCCCCACCCACGGCATGAAGACCTCCCACGCGGGCGACTTGGAGTTCTACGACAAGATGCCCCTCAAACACGGCTACGAGCAGCTGGGCGTGAGGGTTGTGCCCCACGCTGTGGCTCGCTATGGCGCCTACCTGGCCAAGGGTACAATTCTGATGCCATCGTATGTCAATATCGGTGCCTATGTCGATAGCGGCACTATGGTCGACACTTGGGCCACCGTGGGCTCGTGTGCCCAGATTGGCAAGGGTGTTCACCTGAGTGGTGGTGTGGGCATTGGCGGAGTGTTGGAGCCCGTGCAGGCCGCACCCGTAATCATCGAGGACAACTGCTTTATTGGTTCGAGGTGTATTGTTGTGGAGGGTGCCCGCATCGGCCACGAGGCTGTGTTGGGTGCCAACACCGTCATCACCGCCTCGACCAAGATTATCGACGTCACCGGCCCCGAGCCCGTGGAGTATAAGGGCTATGTTCCTCCTCGCTCGGTGGTTATTCCCGGCAGCTACACTCGCCACTACCCTGCGGGCGACTACCAGGTGTCGTGTGCCCTGATTATCGGCAAACGCAAGGAGTCTACCGACAAGAAAACCTCGCTCAACGACGCCCTCCGCGAGTTCGACCTTTCGGTATAGGGGTCGAACGTCTAAGGTCTAACGTCAATAGCCCTAAGTGAAATATAGGGTAGAGAATAGGCAGCAAGAGATATGAGCGATAGCGAGTATCTCAGAAAAGTTTTTTGCGTCGCTTTTTTACAAAAAAGCGACAAACACAAAACAAAAGAAAAAATGGCAGTTTTTGTTTTTAAGAAGATGGTATCGACCAATGCAGAGGCCAAGAACCCCTGCTATGCACACGGCGACGTGGTTGTGGCTCTCGAACAGACCGCAGGGCGAGGTCAGCGCGGCAATAAGTGGGACAGCGCTGCGGGACAAAACCTCACCCTCTCGCTCATCTGGAAGCCCGACTTTCTGGCCGCCAAGGAGCAGTTTCTGCTCTCCGAGGCTGTGGCGTTGGCGTTGGTCGATGCACTCAAAACCTACGACATAGAGGCCACCATCAAGTGGACAAACGACATCTATGTGGGCGACGACAAGATCTGTGGCGTGCTTATCGAGCACGACCTGGGTACGGAGGGAATGTTGGCCCGCACCATTGTAGGCATTGGCCTGAATATCAACCAGAGGGAGTTTGCCGAATGGGTACCCAACCCCACTTCTATTGCTCTGCTCACGGGCGAGGAGCGCAACATCAACGAGGTCTTCGAGAGACTCTATGACGCTTTGGAGAGCCGCTACGAGCAGTTGAAGGGCTCGCCCGAGAAGTTGCAGTCCGACTACCACGCCCACCTCTACCGCAAGGGCGAGGAGCACACCTATGCACTCCCCTCGGGCGAGAAGTTCGAGGCCACCCTCGAAGGGGTAAAACCCACGGGTGAACTAGCTCTGCGCCACAAGGCAGACGGCCAGCTGCGCCACTACCTTTTCAAAGAGGTGGAGTTTATAATTCCCCAGCGCGGAAGGTAATTCGCACTTTTTTTCACTTTTTTTGTGGTGTGATGCAACGTTAGCACCTCTTTTTGCGTCATACCATTGTATGAGCAAGTCTAACATTGATAGCGATGGGTATCATAGAGGGGTGTCGCAAGGGCGACAACCAAGCTCGTAGGGCCTTATACGACCACTACGCACCCCTTATGTTTGCCGTCATCAGGCGCTATGTGGCCGACAAAGCCACCGCCGAAGACCTGCTCCACGACGGATTTATCACGCTCTTTACCAAGATTGACGAGTGGCGAGGCGAGGGAGCCTTTGACGCTTGGTGTCGGCGCATCTTTGTAAACACCGCCCTGAGCCACCTACGCAAGGACAACCCGCTGGGCGTAGTCGAGGAGGACATCGGCGACCTACCACCGGGGCGCACAGGAGCCGCCCCACCCGAGGCCCTGACCACCATAGAGGCCAAGGATTTAAGACGGGCCATTGAGGAGTTGCCCGAGGGGTACAGAATGGTGCTCAACCTCTACGCCATCGAGGGATATTCGCACGCCGAGATTGGAGAGATGCTAGGCATAAGCGAGACCACCAGCCGAAGTCAGTACCTAAGGGCCAAGAGCCGATTGGCCGAGCTACTACGACACAACGGCTACTGATAAAGAGATGGTTGATTTGTACAAAAAAAGAGAAAAAACGAAAACAATGATAGAAGATAAACACGATAAGTTTGACGAGCTGCTGGGCGATAAGCTCTCCTCGATGAGCGAAATGCCATCAGAGGGTCTTTGGGACCGCATCGAGGCCACGCTTGCTGCGATGGAACAACCCGCCGTGGTTGCCCCCGTCGAGCCTAAGAGGGTGCCTCTGTGGAGTCGCAGTTGGGTTCGCATCAGCACCGCTGTGGCGGCTGCCGTAGCACTCTTTGTGGGTGTGGTGACCATCTCGGAGCAGAGCGCACCCGAAGAGTTGGTGGCAAGTGTCGCTGCGGAGATCTCGACTACCGAGGAGAACGTCATCAAGCCCGCTGAGCCTGCCACTCCCAATGTAGAGCAGGTGTTGGCCGCAGCCACCCCCAAACGTCTTGCTACAACCCCTTCGCCCAAGAGTACCGACATCGTAGCGGCCATCGTTCCCGTAGAGGAGCAGGAGGCCGCCACCATTGAGGAGGCCACCGAGATTGTAGCCACCGCCACCCAGAAGGCCACCGCCACCAATAAGAGTGTCACCAAACGAAGTGGCCGACGCTCTCAGCGCAAGAGTGCAGCCGAGATTGAGGAGTATTGGCGAGCCGTGATGGACCAGGAGCAGGAGCCCACGAAGGGTATCTCTCTCCTCCCAAGCGAGGTAAAACTCTATGCCAACAACCTCGGCTTCGACCAGGGACACATCCAGGTCAAAAACATCAGCCAGAGTGCTATGCTTATGAGCGAAAGCAACGTGGCGGGCAACGACGCAACCCTGGTGGGCAACCCCACATTTATGAAGACCAAGCGCAAAGAGACCTCCGAACTGAAACACTTTATGCCCATATCGGTGGGCCTGAGTGCAAGTTTTGCGCTTAACGACTGGCTCTCTGTCGAGAGCGGTTTGAGCTACACCAATCTCTACTCGTCGAGCGACAACACAGGCAAGGTGAGCACCTATCACTACACCCAAAATCTCCACTACATAGGAGTACCTCTGGCTGCCTCGGTTCGCTTTATCAACATCGGCAACCTGAGCCTCTATGCCAAGGCGGGAGCTACTGTCGAGGTGTGTGTGGCGGCCAATAATCGACTCTATATCGACAAGCAGCTCAATCTGGTGCAGAAGATCGACACCGAGGGACTCAACATTGGTCTGAACGCCGCCGCAGGTGTAAACTACGGCATTTGGAACAATCTGGGACTCTTTGCCGAGGCGGGCGTGGCCTATTGGAGCGCCACTAAGCCCCAACCCACAAACTATCGTACCGAACACCCTCTGGGATTCTCGTTTATGGCGGGCCTGAGACTGTCGTTCCAATAGCCCCCCCAATAAATAGAACACAAACAAGCATACATATGTAATTAAATAGAGAAAAAAGATGAAAGATAAATTTATCAGAAGGATAGTTAGCGTTTGCCAGATGGCCCTGGTGTCGGTTTTGGGCTTGGTTGCGATTTCGTGTTCGAGCGTCAATTTCGACAGTATGGGCGACGAAATGATGAATGCCTACACCGCCTTTGGCACCATCGACGGAGCCGCCAAAATCATTATGGAGGATTCGGGCGACAAGCTCCACATCACCCAGCTGGGCTCGCAGCTTAGCGAGAGCGAAGTGGCAGCCCTCAGCGGCCGTATTTTCTACAACTACACCGTTCTGGACGGACGCGGAAGCAACGAGTACGACATCCGCCTCAACTGCATCTATCCGCTCCACATCGAGGACATCAAAGTGCTCTCTCAGTTGAGCGACGAGGAGAAAAAAGCCCTTGGCGAAGACCCCATCTCGCCAGTGCAGGTTACCCTTTCGGGTGGCTATGTAAACGTACAGGTGTGCTATGTGCAGGGCGCCAACACCCCCAAGGACTTCATCCACGATGTAGACCTCATATTCAACGATAGCGAATCTACCGGCGAAACAATGTCGCTCCTGTTGCGCCACAAGGGCGACGGCACCAATGCCGCCAAAGAGCCCTGCGAGGGTATCTACGAGTGGGTGTCGTTCCGCCTGACCGACCCCGTGAAGGATATGTACAACCGCGAGGACGACGACAGCGGTGCAATCTACCGCCTCTATGTGCTGTTTAATTGGCTGTGGTGGGACGAGGCCGGCGAGGTAAAGTCCTTCGAAGGCTCCATCGACCCCGTACCCTACGGCTCGGTCTACAACGAGAGCGACACTACCACCACCCTGCGCGCACCTCTATTGCAGTAGTGGGTGGCAAAAAAGAGAAAATAAGTTTAATTTCAATGTGGGCGTCGAAGGCTTCTGCTGTTGCAGAGGCCTTTGATGTTTTTGGGGGCAGGGGCAGAGTATCAGCCCGTGGCAAAAAGACGGTGTTGCGGCAATAGGGTCGAAGAGCGATTTTGGGACAAAATGAAAAAAAATTTGGTTTATTGGCGGGGAATTTGTATCTTTAACAAACCAAAAACTAATTAACTATGGCAGAAGAAGTTGAGAAAACCAGATATTCCGATGAGGAATTGGCTGAGTTTAGGGTAATTATACTCGATATGCTCGGCAAAGCGAAGGACGACTATGAGCTGTTGCGCTCGTCGGTCAACAACTCCGCAAGCAATGACACCGAAGATACTTCGCCCACCTTCAAGGTGCTCGAAGAGGGAGCCGCCACACTCACCAAAGAGGAGATGGGCCGCTTGGCACAGCGCCAATTGAAGTTCATCAACCACCTCGAAGCAGCTCTGGTGCGTATCGAAAACAAGACCTACGGCATCTGTCGCGAGACCGGCAAACTTATTCCCAAGGAGCGCCTGCGCGTTGTTCCCCACGCCACCCTCTCTGTCGAGGCCAAAGAGAAACGTCATTAGTTCCGTCTGACCGCATCAGCACGCTAACCCCGCACTTTGCCTACCGTAACAATCTATACCGACGGCTCGTCGCTGGGCAACCCCGGCAAGGGTGGCTATGGCATCGTATTGCTCTCGCCCCCCTACCGCAAGGAGCTCAGCGCAGGGTTTCGTATGACCACCAACAACCGTATGGAGCTGATGGCCGTGTGTGTAGCTTTGGAGGCACTGAAATATGAGGGCACCGAGGTGACGCTCTACTCCGACTCGAAATATGTTGTCGATTCGGTCGAGAAAGGCTGGGTGTTTGGCTGGGAAAGGGGCGGATTTGCCAAGGCAAAGAATCCCGACTTGTGGCAGCGATTTTTGCGCATCTACCGCCGCCACAGAGTGAGGTTTGTGTGGGTCAAGGGCCACGCCTCCACTGTGGAAAACAACCGCTGCGACGAGTTGGCCGTGGCTGCCGCCAATGGCACCAATCTGGCCGACGACACAGGCTACTCGCCACAAGAGTAACGCACCCCGATACATAACAACAAAAAGCTCGGCTACCACAGCGGTAGCCGAGCTTTTTTGCATCTATCTGAGAGCTCTTTGCTGGGGGCCGAGCTTCTCAACTCCGCCCCCCACAAGAGTGCCCTAATTACAAGTTTTTGATGTAGGTGTAGTGTGCACCGTAGCGCTCGTAGGCAGCCTTCTCCAACTCCTCGCGGTGGTCGGGGTGGGCGATGTTGATAAGAGCTTTGGCACGCTCCTGCAACGATTTACCATACAGGTCGGCAGCACCAAACTCGGTAACTACCCAGTGAACGTGGTTACGAGTGGTAACAACGCCTGCACCGAGAGTCAGAGTGTTGGCAATTTTGCTCACGCCCTTGTTGGTCACCGAAGGCATAGCGATGATGGCTTTACCACCCTTCGAGAGCGACGAGCCATAGATGAAGTCTACCTGACCACCTACGCCCGAGTAGAACTTAGTACCCAGCGAGTCGGCACAAACCTGACCGGTGAGGTCGATCTGCAAAGCCGAGTTGATGGCGCAGAATTTGGGGTTCTGAGCGATGATGAAGGGGTCGTTGGTGTAGGCTACGTCTTTCATCAACACACCGGGGTTGTTATCGATAAAGTCGTAAACCTCCTGCGAACCCATCAAGAAGGTCGAAACGATTTTGCCCTTGTCGGTAACTTTGTTGCGGCCGTTAACTACGCCTTTCTCTACCAGAGGAAGAACGCCGTCGGCAAACATCTCGGTGTGGATACCGAGGTCTTTGTGGCCACCCAGCTGCGAGAGCACAGCGTTAGGAATAGCACCGATACCCATCTGCAAGCAGGCGCCATCCTCGATCAGAGCAGCACAGTGACGACCGATAGCGGCGTCGGTCTCGCTAATCTCGGCAATGTGGCCCTCCATCAGAGGCTGGTCGTCCTCTACGAAGTAGTCGATCTGCGAGATGTGGATAAATGCGTCACCGAATGCACGGGGAACATATTTATTTACCACTGCGATAACGTGGTCGGCGCACTCAATAGCAGCCAGAGTTGCATCTACCGAAGTACCCAACGAAACGTAGCCGTGAGCATCCACGGGCGACACCTGAATCATAGCAACGTTACAGGGCAACACGCCTGCACGGTAGAGCTTCTGGGTCTCGCTCAGGAAGATTGGAATATAGTCGGCATAACCGCTCTGGGTAACCTTACGCACGTTGCCACCCACGAAGAACGAGTCGAGCTGGAAGATGCCCTCGAACTTGGGATCTGCATAGGGAGCAGGACCCTCGGTGTGGAGGTGGTGGATGTGTACATCGCGGAACTCGCCAGCCTCGCCCCTGCGGCACATAGCCTGAATAAGACACTGGGGTGCGCTTGCTACCGAACTGAGGTGAACGTGGTCGCCCGATTTAATAACCTTTACGGCCTCGTCGGGAGTAGTAAAAGTAATTTTGTGGTTCATGGTATGAACTTTTTTGAGAGTTAGTATAATATTGTGTTTGTTGTATTTCTACCGCTTGTATTGTCATTTTCGTTTTCGACCACCCCTCCGCCCTTCGGGCACCTCCCCTTTCGTAGGGGAGGCCAAAGGGATGATACCCTATGGCTTTGCGCCGACTCGCAGTGGGCAACCCAAATCTTTGTGCAGGGTGTTATCACTCCTATTTTTGATTTTCACTCCCCACAGGGAGAACAAAAACACAATACGCACCCCAAAGGTAAGTCTTTTTTCTGAGAAAGGTTGTCTTATAATCATAAATTTATTATATTTGAACAGAATTTTGAACAGCCTCAGCGCACCAAACCGATGAACTCCTAACACTCCAACGATTGCTCACAACTCCATAGGTGCCAATCGCATAGCTCCGATTCTTGCTGTGTAACTCATTAGAATCGCATTATAACTATAATACGTGGAAACGAATGGTAACCTATGACAAACCTAATAACTAAACGATTATGAAACGAATAACAACTAAAATCATAGCTTTAGTTGGCGCTACTCTTTTGTGGGGATGTGAGTTTCTAAGTTACTTGCCCTTACCTGACCATACTAAAACCTATGGTCTATACTCTTTTATCTACTATTATGTCGATTTTCCCGAAGAGTGGGATACTGGCTATAATGCCGATAAACAAATGCTCAAATTTGCCATACCCAAAAACGACAAAATAAACCCATATCTACACTGGGACGATTTAACCGTTGTGTCCAATATTTTGGGAACTCAAGAAGAAAAAGCAAAACATTATGAGTTAAGTGTTGCAAATAACGACACCGAATACAACCTAAAAGTATCCGAGGATATACTTATGGGGACAGGATGGAATTGGCCAACATACATTAGACCCGTGGCATATTGGCGACACTACACATCGTTTGAGATTACCAGCGATGTTGATTACGACGAAGAGCATCCTGCCGGTACATCCCTAAACGACCTCACGACCTTTTCGTTCCGAACATTCAAAAACTTTATCGACGCAGGATATCCCAAGGATAATGACAGTGTAGTGTTTGATCCGATGAACGCTAGCACAGAGGTTATGATACCCGTGAATAAGTTAAAGCCAGACGACAATAGAATAATGGCGGTCTGTGCCAATTTCAATTATCCGCCGTATAATGAAAGGTATTCCTACGATTGGGGGCTGACATTTGCAAAACTACCCACCATTACGTCTAAGCATAAGCTGAGCATAAAAATGACCACCAACGACAATGTAACATACACACAATTCGTGAGCGTAGATTTCGGCTCGGGAGAAGAGTAATAACCCACAACAAACCTAATAACTAAAAGATTATGAAACGAATAAAAATATTTACACTAATTCTTGTGTGTGCGTGGTTGGTGGGGTGTGGTAAAATTAGCAGTGTGGGAAGAGGAACATTCTGTCAATCTTACATTTTCTGTTATGTAAACATCGGAGAACTTCCTATGGAGTACAAACCCGACCAAGCCCAACTGGTAGCATATGTAAAGCCAAATAGAGAACTGCGACAAGATTCACGACTCCCAGCCGACAAAGAGAAGTTTGCTCATTTAGCAAACAAACACAATGACACTTCTTGGAATACCTGGGTGGATATGCCATTTCGGGTTACAAGTGTGGCAGTTGCGCTAATTCACGACTATACTTCCATCCAGATTACCAGCGATGCAGACTTCGACGAGGAGCATCCGGCAGGTGCATCTTTGGGTGATATAATTGAATTCCAAGGCTATACTTACAAACCATATTTAGATAGGCAATATCGACACTCGCCAGGAGACTCGCCAGGAGTTTTTTCCCGTGCAACAGAGGTGAAAAAAGTGCTAAATACACTCACTTGGGAGGACTTAGCGGTATTGACCAAGTTTGAGAGTGGGGTGCCAGATTTTAGGTTTAATTTCCTTAGTCTGCCCACTGCAAGCAAAGTTCACAATTTCAAGATTAAATTCACAAGCGACACGGGTTCGGAATTTGCCTACTACACTACGGTCGATTTTGGGGTGCACAACGAAGAGTAAGGTAACGAGATTTTGGTGCAAATTGCAAATAATTATTAGCCATAATGTTGAACATTGTGGCTTTTTTTATTATCTTTGTGGTTGATTCGTGCCCTATGGGCACAACTTTCAAAAGACTCGAACAAAGAAACTTACAATAACTACAAAAACCAAAAACTCCTTTTAGTTATGAATGTAAAAGAGTTGAAAGATGTTGTAATCCGCTTCTCGGGCGACTCGGGCGACGGAATGCAGCTCACAGGAACCCTCTTTTCGGATACCGCAGCCCTCTTCGGCAACGGCATCTCGACCTTCCCCGACTACCCCGCCGAAATCCGCGCACCCCAGGGTACCGTAGCAGGCGTGTCGGGCTTCCAGGTACACTTCGGCAGCAGCCGTATGCTCACCCCAGGCGACTATTGCGACACCCTTATCGCAATGAACCCCGCAGCCCTGAAAGCCAATGTTATCTGGCTCAAAAAAGACGCAACCATCATCCTCGATGGCGACTCGCTCGACGAGAAGAGCATCGCTCGCGCTGGTTTCAAGACCAACGACCCCCTCGAAGAGCTCGGCATCAAGGACTACAATATCCTCACCCCCGACATCACCTCGATGACCAAAGAGGCCCTGAAAGATTCGGGCCTCGACAACAAAGCCATCGTCAAGTGCAAAAATATGTTTGCGCTGGGTATCTGCCTCTACCTCTACGACAAGTCGTTGGAGCACGCAACAAGCTATATCAAAACCAAGTTCGGCAAGAAGAACCCCGCAGTGGCCGAGGCCAACGTGGCAGTTCTCAACGCCGGCTACAACTACGCACACAACACCCACTCGTTTGCCAACACCTACTCGGTGCAGGCAGCCGAGCTCGAAAAGGGTCGCTACCGCAGCATTAGCGGTAACGTGGCAACCGCTTGGGGCTTTATGGCCGCTGCCGAGAAGAGTGGTCGCCCTCTGTTCTGCGGTTCGTACCCCATCACTCCCGCAACCGTAATCCTCGAAGAGTTGGCCAAACACAAAGAGTTGGGCGTTAAGACCGTTCAGGCCGAGGACGAGATTGCAGGTATCTGTACCTCGATTGGTGCCGCCTTTGGTGGTGCTTTTGCAGTCACTTCGACTTCGGGTCCCGGTCTGTCGCTCAAAAGCGAGGCTATGGGTCTGGCAGTTATTGCCGAGTTGCCCTTGGTAGTAGTAGACGTTCAGAGGGGTGGTCCCTCGACCGGTCTGCCCACCAAGACCGAGCAGAGCGACCTGATGCAGGCTCTCTGGGGACGTAACGGCGAGTGCCCCATGGTGGTATTGGCCGCCAGCTCGCCCAGCGACTGCTTCGACTACGCATTCACAGCAGGTAAAATCGCTTTGGAGCATATGACCCCCGTAATCCTGCTGACCGACGGCTTTATCGCCAACGGCTCGCAGCCCTGGAAGATTCCTTCGATGAAGGACTACCCCACCATCACTCCACCCATCATCACAGAGCTCCCCGAGGATGAGGCCGTATATCTGCCCTACAAGCGCGATGCCGAGCGTTTGGCTCGTCGCTGGGCAATTCCCGGCACTCCCGGCTTGGAGCACCGCATCGGTGGCTTGGAGAAAGATGCTCTGAAAGGTAGCGTATCGCACGATCCCAAAAACCACCAGAAGATGGTTGAGTTGAGGGCTGCCAAGGTGGCTCGCGTGGCCGAGTTCATCCCCGAGCAGAAGGTTGTCGGTGCCGAGGAGGGCGATTTGCTGGTTGTAGGCTGGGGTGGTACTCGCGGCCACTTGCAGGCTACCGTAGAGAAGATGCAGGAGGAGGGCAAGAGCATCTCGCTGTGCCACTTCAACTACATCAACCCCCTGCCCAAAGGCGTAGAGGAGATCTTCGGCAAGTTTAAGAAGATTGTCGTGTGTGAGCTCAACGAGGGTCAGTTTGCCAACTACCTGCGTATGAACTTCCAGCAGTTCACCTACGAGCAGTACAACAAGTGTCAGGGCCTGCCATTCACCACCGTAGAGTTGGAGGCTAAGTTTAACGAATTATTGGAGAAATAAGGAGGAGCAAGGCTATGAAATATACACAAGCAGATTTTAAGAGCGATCAGGAAGTTAAATGGTGCCCCGGTTGTGGCGATCACTTCATCCTCAATGCCGTACAGAAGGCCATGCCCGATGTGGCAGAGATTGCAGGCCGCAATCGCTCGGAGTTCGTGGTAGTGTCGGGTATTGGTTGCTCGTCGCGCTTCCCCTACTATATGAAGACCTACGGTTTCCACTCGATCCACGGCCGTGCTAACGCCATTGCAACAGGCTTGAAGGTGGCTAACCCCAAGGTGAGCGTATTTGTGGCAACCGGCGATGGCGACTCGCTCGCAATCGGTGGTAACCACTTTATCCACGCAATCCGCAGGAACATCGACCTGAATGTGGTGCTCTTCAACAACGAGATTTATGGTCTGACCAAGGGTCAGTACTCGCCTACCTCGAAGTTGGGCAAGATTACCAAGACCTCGCCCTATGGTACTATCGAGAAACCCTTCAACCCCGGTGAGTTGATCATCGGTGCCAAGGGTACCTTCTTTGCCCGCTCGATCGACGTGGAGGTGGAGGTTACTCGCCAGTGCCTTGTGAGGGCTGCTCAGCACGACGGCTTCTCGATTACCGAGGTGTTGCAGAACTGCGTTATCTTCAACGACGGTGCCCACGCTGCCTTCGCAAAAGACAAAGCTACCCGTGCCGAGCACACCATTCTGCTCAAAGATGGCGAGAAGATGCTCTTCGGTGCCAACAAGGAGAAGGGCTTAGTGCTCGACGGCTTCCGCCTGAAAGTTGTTACAGTTGGCGAGGATGGCTACACCATCGACGACGTGCTCACCCACGACTCGCACGAGCAGAGCACCTATATCCACAACGCTCTGGCAGCAATGAAGTATCCCGACTTCCCCGTGGCTCTGGGCGTAATCCGCGATGTTGAGGATAAGACCTACAACAACGAGGTGGCTCGCCAGATTAGCGAGGTGCAGGCTTCGAGCAAGATTAAATGTATGGACGACCTGCTCAATAGCGGCGAGACCTGGGTTGTGGAGTAAGACTTCCGACAATCCACACAGATAAGCAAACGGCTCACCCTTGGCGGGTGGGCCGTTACTTTTTGGTGGGGCATATATTGACGGCAAATGGGGTACTATGGATGCTGAGCAAAGAACTGCGAAGCCTCCAAGGCGGCATTGCCGAGCGAGTCGCTGGCGTGGATAGCGTTGTGGAGCGTGGAGGTGCCAAAGCGACGACGCAGGCTACCTTTGGCCGCCAGACGTGGGTTGGTGACACCCACAAATTCGCGCAGTCGGCCCACGGCATCTTCGCCCTCGACTTGCAGGGCGACGACAGGGCCGCTGGTAATGAACTCCACAAGTCGGCCATAGAAACTCTTGCCCGCGTGGAGGGCATAGAAACGCTCGGCCGAGGGTCGGTCGAGCCTCAACTGTCGCATCTCCACGATGTCGAACCCCTCGGCGAGGAGTGCGTCGATGATTTTTCCCTGCTTGCGTGCTGCAACAGCATCGGGCTTAATTATGGCAAAACTACGCTCTTTCATACCCCCAGCCGTGGCAAAAATCATACCTTTTGAGTTGAGAGTTGAAAGTTGAAAGTTGAAAGTTATTGGGAGGTTAGGGAATTTAAGGAACTTAGGGAGTTTAGACGGTCGACGGTTGATGGTCGACGGTCGACAAAAAAAGCATATAATTAGGCGAGTACAAGGCGGCGTCAGAGTGACGCTTTTATTAGGGTGGTTCTCCAAGAAGTGAAAAAAGCATAGAACGAGATGAATGCAAGGCATACAAGAAAGCGGAGTCCGCAGTTTGCTTTAACGCAAATGAGGAACTCCGCTTATCGAAGTATAACGCAGCAGTCGCTCGTTATATGCTTTTTTTAGCCGAGGTAGGATTTCAAAAGTTTGCTTCGGCTGCTGTGACGCAGACGACGAATAGCCTTCTCCTTAATCTGGCGAACACGCTCACGAGTAAGGCCAAATTTCTCGCCAATCTCCTCCAAAGTCATCTCGGGGTAGCCGATGCCGAAGAAGTATTTGATGATATCTTTCTCGCGGTCGGTCAGGGTGTCCAGAGCGCGGTCCACCTCGGTGGCCAACGACTCGTTGATAAGGCCACGGTCGGCATTGGGCGAGTCGGCATTTACCAACACGTCCAAGAGGTTGTTGTCCTCGCCATCGGCAAAGGGAGCATCAACCGAAACGTGGCGGCCCGAAACACGCAGGGTGTCCGAAACCTTCTCCTTGGGGATGTCGAGCATCTCGGCCAACTCCTCAGGCGAGGGGATACGCTCGTTTTTCTGCTCAAACTGACCAAAGGCCTTGTTGATTTTGTTGAGCGAGCCCACCTGGTTCAGGGGCAGACGCACGATACGCGACTGCTCGGCCAGAGCCTGCAAGATCGACTGACGAATCCACCATACGGCATAGGAGATAAACTTGAAACCACGGGTCTCGTCGAACTTCTCGGCAGCCTTGATAAGTCCCAGGTTACCCTCGTTGATAAGGTCGGGCAACGAAAGACCCTGATTCTGATACTGCTTAGCCACCGACACCACAAAACGGAGGTTTGCTTTGGTGAGTTTTTCGAGAGCCTCCTGGTCGCCTTTGCGGATACGCTGGGCGAGCTCCACCTCTTCTTCTACGGTAATAAGATCCTCTTTGCCAATCTCCTGCAAGTATTTGTCGAGCGATGCGCTTTCGCGATTAGTAATCGACTTAGTGATTTTTAACTGCCTCATAGTCTGTTCTTTCCTTTTATAATTTTCTCTTAATTATTGCCTCATTAACCTTACGTCGGAAAGCGCACCCTGCCTTAATCGGAGCGGAGCCTTAGTCGAAGCAAAACCTTCAACCCTCGGCCTATTCTCTCACTCGCCCCCTTTTAAACTCCGGCCCCCTACTCTACCAGCGAGTAGCTTGCGCTACGACCGGTCTGGGGATAGATGCCGTCTACCGAGGTAACCTTCTCGCTGATGCGGTCGAGGTCGGCCACGCTTGTCACAGCCTTTTCATTGACGTGGGTGATGACAAAACCGGGCCTTACCCTTGCTTTTGCCAAGAAACCACCCTCCCTGACTGCTGTAACCTTCACGCCGCCCTTGATACCGAGCTGACGTGCAGCCTTCTCGCCCAGGTCGGCAAAATCGCCGCCCAAAGAGCCAGCCACATAGAGGTCATCTTTGCTGATAGGTGCTGCCTTTCCTGCCGTATTACGCAGCACTACCTCAATTTGTTTCACTTTGCCGTCCCTTTTTATGTCAATTTTTATTTTATCGTTGGGACGGTGCTGAGCAACTATCTCCGAGAGCCTTGCCGACGAGTCGATTTTCACTCCGTCGATGGCCACAATGATGTCGCCCTTCTGAATGCCTGCGGCCTCGGCTGCGCCACCTTTGGTCACATCGCCCACCCAGGCGCCACCAATCTCGGTAATGCCCAACTCTTTGCCGCGGGCCTCCACAAAGTCATTGTTAATCTCTTGATACTGAACGCCCAACAGTGCGCGCTGTACCACGCCATACTCTTTCAGGTCCATAACCACCTTCTTGACAATGGTGCTGGGGACTGCAAACGAGTAGCCCACATAGCTGCCCGTCTCGGACTTGATGAGGGTGTTGATACCCACCAACTCGCCCGCAGTATTAACCAGCGCACCACCGCTATTGCCGGGGTTTACGGCCGCATCGGTCTGGATGAACGACTCGATACTATATTGGCTGGGGATTGCACCCAGATTGCGTGCCTTGGCACTCACGATTCCCGCAGTGATGGTCGATTGGAGGTCGAAGGGCGAGCCGATGGCCAAAACCCATTCGCCCAGACGGAGTGCATCCGACGAGCCAAATTTGAGGAAGGGGAGATTTTTGTCGTCGATCTTGATGAGGGCCACCTCGCTGGTGGGGTCGGTGCCCACAATCTCGGCGTCGTAGGTACGGCCGTCGTTCAGACGTACCTTCACCTTGGTTGCGTTCTCGACGACGTGGTGGTTGGTTACGATGTAGCCGTCGTCGGTGATAAGCACACCCGAGCCGCCCGCCTTAGCCTCGCGGGTTGGGGCGCCATAGTAGCCCTGAGGAATGCCAAAGAACTGCAAGAAGGGGTCGAACCCCACGGAGCCCTTGACGGTCATCACCACCTCGATATTAACCACGGCCTTGACGGCATTTTCGGCCGCATAGGTCAGGTCGGGATAGCGCTCTTTGGAGTAGCTTACAAAGTGATTGTTGCTATTTGCAGCCTCGTCGAAGGGGTTTGTTGCGCTCACCTCGACTATGGGCTGAGCCTCGTTGTGCGAAGATATTACCGCGGCGGCAGTGAGTCCGCCGATGGCTGCTGCTCCGATGAGGGCCGCAGCTGCAATGAATGCCTTTTTCATACTTTTTTCTCTTTTTTGGTGTTACAAATAAAATCGTTTACAAAAAAGTAGTGTTGTTACATAGGCTTCTAAATATATAATAAGGTGCTTGTATCGGAAGTTTTTATGGTTTGTGTCCAACAGAAAAACGCCTATTGGGGGCTTTTATTGTCGAACTTCACTCCAAAATTATAATTTTTTTGCAAAAAAATTGCCATTTCGTTTGCAGTAAAAGAAAAAAGGCTTACTTTTGCACTCGCAATTGGGTTGTGGTGTAATGGTAACACAACAGATTCTGGTCCTGTTATTCATGGTTCGAGTCCGTGCAACCCAACTAAAAAGGCCGATTTACATCGGCCTTTTTGTTTTTTCACCCCTTTGTTGTGGTGTCCTTTGTTATTTGGTACTCCCCTATGTCGTGGTGTCCTTCGTTTGAAACCCTCCCCACAGTAATTGTCATAGGATTACTCCTAGAAGATAGGCTGTCTAAAAAAGGATGAAGTTCAAGGCTTGCGAAGCCCGAAAAACCGCAGTTTACGGGGCGTAAATGAGGATTTTGAGGGCGAGCGTAACGCCGAAATTCGCCTTTTTTAGACGGCCCGCCAGATGCGCCACGAAGCCTCAGCTTGCCTCGTAAACATAGCCATACCATTGCAGATGTGGGCACCTCGCCTTTGGCCTCTGCGGAGAAACTCCGTCAGTGCGGGATTGTAGACCAGGTCGAAGAGGTAGTGGTCGGCCGTCAGGGCCTCGTAGGGCAACTCGGGAACGGTGTCGGTGTTGGGACTCATACCCAGCGGTGTTGTGTTAATAACCAAGCCGTAGTCGGCCAAAAGTTCGGTGGAAATCTGTCCGTAGTCGATGTCGCCCGAGCCGCTATGCGACACTCTCAGAAACTCAAAGCCGTGGTCGCCAAGCCAAGCACACACCGCCTGAGCAGCACCTCCCGTGCCGAGCACCAACGCCTTGGGGTGCGCCCCGTCCAAGAACTCCGCCAACGACTCACCAAAGCCCACATAGTCGGTGTTGTGGCCCGTAAGCGAGCCGTCGCGCTCGATGCGAACGCAGTTTACGGCACCAATACGCGCAGCCTCGTCGGAGAGGCGGTCGAGCATTGGGATAACGGCTTTTTTGTAGGGAATAGTGACATTCAGTCCGCGCAAGTTGGAGTGTTCGCCCAAGAGCTGTGTCAGCTGTTCTATGTTCTCCAACTCGAAGAGTCGGTAGGCGCGCACATCGGCCTCACCCGCCAACGCAAACTTGCGAGTAAAGTAGTCGGCCGAAAGCGAGTGTCCCAGCGGACGACCTATAAGCCCGTAGAGTTCCTCCATAGTGCCTATTACAAGACGTATTTAATAACCAGAAATCCGCCCACCAGCAGCACCGTGAAGGCAATGGCGCAGAGGTTGAAGTATTTGTCGATAAACTTCTTGATGGGTGCGCCAAACTTGTAGATAAGGGCTGCAACCAGCGCAAACCTTGCACCACGGCTAATAATCGACGCCAAAATGAAAATCCAAAAGTCGGCAATGCCCAAGAAAACACCTGCCGAAATGGTGATAAGTTTATAGGGAATGGGGGTGAAACCTGCGGTAAATACCAGCCAGAAATTCCACTCCGAGTATTTAACGCCCACGGCATCGAAGGCATCCTGCGAGAAGATCGAGGGGATAAACCAGCTGTCTACCACCTCCCAGCAGAAAGCACCCAGACCAAAGCCCACAATGGCGCCCAACACCGAGCCGGCGGTACAGATGGCGGCATACTTGAACGACTTGGCCACGCAACCGATGCAGAGTGCAATGAGCAATACATCGGGGGGCACGGGGAAGAAGATACTCTCGGCCATGGCAAACAAAAAGAGAGCCAATCCGCCCCATTTGCTATCGGCCCACGAGAGCATCCAATCATACAAGCGGCGCACAATGCCTTTTTTCTCGGCCTGAGGAGCCACAGTTGCTGCACCATTTTCGGCCTCCGAGGTAATCACTTTTTCTTCCATATCGTTCAGTAAATTAGTCTGTTAATCTTGCCAATATTGCTGGTCGCCACAAAGATAACCACTTTTTCGGAAGTTTGTTGTATATTTGCAAAAATAATCAGAAAGAAACAATGAAGAAGGAGCGTGTGGTAGTAGGACTTTCGGGCGGAGTAGACTCGTCGGTAGCAGCCTGGCTGTTGAAGGAACAGGGCTACGATGTGGTGGGACTCTTTATGGTCAATTGGCACGACACGGTGGGTACCCTCAGCGGCGAATGTCCCTGGGAGGATGACCGACTTTTTGCCGAGCTGGTGGCCAAAAGGCTCGATATCCCCTTCCGTATGGTAGACCTCAGCGAGCAGTACCGACAGAGGGTTGTGGACTATATGTTTGCCGAGTATGAAAAGGGTCGTACTCCCAACCCCGATGTGCTGTGTAACAGAGAGATAAAGTTTGACGTTTTCCTCAAAGAGGCGCTCAAACTCGGGGCCGACTGGGTTGCCACGGGCCACTACTGCCGTGTGGAACACTGCCCCGACGGCACTCACCGACTGCTGGCCGGCTCCGACGGCAACAAAGACCAGAGCTACTTCCTCTGTCAGCTCAGTCAGGAGCAACTCTCGCGCGCACTCTTCCCCGTGGGCGATATGCTCAAACCCGAGGTGAGGGCCATTGCCACCGAGCGCCACCTGGCCACCGCCAAGCGCAAAGATTCGCAGGGCATCTGCTTTGTGGGCAAGGTCGATTTGCCTGTCTTTCTGCAACAGAAGTTGGCCGCCAAGAAGGGTCGCATCATAGAGATTGCGGCCGATTGGGAGGGCTATCGCACAGCCGAGAGCGATGCGGCACTTGTGGAGTCGCTCGATCTCGAAACCCTCGCAACACCCTACACCTATCAGCCCTCCGATGGTCGCAAGGTGGGTACCCACAGCGGAGCTCACTTCTATACCATTGGTCAGCGTCACGGCTTGGGCGTGGGTGGCACGGCACTACCCTTGTTTGTGATTGCCACCGATGTGGAGCGCAACATTGTCTATGTCGGTCAGGGACACGAGCACCCCGGATTGCTGCGTAGGTCTCTGCGCATCACCCCCGAGGAGATTCACTGGGTAAGGGAGGATTTGGAGCAGGCCGTGGGCGAGGAGCCACGTCGCTATATGGCCCGCATACGTTACCGCCAACCCTTACAGGGAGCCACACTCCACCGCCGCGACGAGGGAGCCTACCTGCTCTTTGACGAGCCCCAGAGGGGTATCACGGCAGGTCAGTTTGCCGCTTGGTACGATGGCGAGGAGCTTGTTGGCAGCGGCGTAATCGAGAAGTAACAACCGCCACAAAAATAGCAAACAAAAAGAGATGGCAGAGAGCCCACCGAGGGACCTCCGTCATCTCTTATTTTATACCCTAATTGCTCGCCCCGGACTACATCAACGTAAATTTAGTAATTCGCAACTAGCACTTAGACAGAACCACCTTTCAAAGAGCTCGCTCTTTGACCAAGTTCCCCTTTTACAAAGGGGGATTTAGGGGGAATGTAAAAATGAAAAAATTCTATGGGATGCGAGCAGGCTTGGACCATCAGGCTATTCCTGAGGTGGAGCACTAAGGAGTGCGACTGCCTTATCGTAATCCTCTTCGGCTACCAACAAGCGCACCAAATTGTCTTCAATGTAGGGGAGCATAATCGACGAAATCTCGTTTATCACACTCACCTCGACACCCATACTGCGGAGCATCGATGCAGCCACTTCGGCCTCTGCTGCTGTGGGGTACGACGCCAGCGTCACCACCCCCTCTTTACTCTTCTGTTTCATCGCTGCAATCTCTTTTTGGGGAGTAAAACTTTTTCCGGATAAAGATAAGATTTTTTTTGCTGAAAATAATCTGCCCCCGTGTTAAAAATCTAAATAATAAGCCGTATCTTTGTCTACTAAGAGTAACAAAAACTACGGAAATATGCCACAATTCGTTCATCTTCACACACATACGCAGTACTCCATTCTCGACGGTGCTGCCTCCATATCCTCCATCGTAAAACGCGCTGGCGAATATGGTATGAACGCTGTGGCTATCACCGACCACGGCAACATGTACGGTGCCAAGGAGTTCTACGACACGGTCACCAAAGCGGGGCTCAAACCCATCCTCGGTTGCGAAACCTACATCGTGGCCGACCGCTCGAACCGCAACAAGAAGAACGAACAACGACACCACCTCATACTCCTTGCCAAAAACGAAAAAGGATACCACAATCTGATAAAACTCGTGTCGCTGGGCTATACCGAGGGTATGTTCGACGGACGTGCCCGTATTGACCACGCACTGCTCGAAGATTTGCACGAGGGAATTATCTGCTGCTCGGCCTGTATTGCGGGCGAGGTGCCTCGCGCCATTCTCAACGGCAACATCGAGGAGGCCGAAAAGAGGTTGCTCTGGTACAAAAACCTCTTTGGCGACGACTACTACATCGAGCTCCAAAGGCACAACCCCAAGGATCCCACAAGGCCCCGCGATGTTATCGAAAAGCAGAACGTGGCCAATAAGGTGTTGGTCGAATTGGCCCGCAAGCACGGCGTGAAGATTATCTGCTCGAACGACGTTCACTTCACCGATGCCGATGACGCTGCGGCCCACGACCACCTGATCTGTCTTAACACGGGTAAGGACTACGACGACCCCAACCGTATGCGCTACACGGGCGAGGAGTACTTCAAGAGTCCCGACGAGATGGCCGAACTCTTTGCCGACTACCCCGAGGCGCTCGAAAATACCGTAGAGATTGCCGACAAGGTGGAGGTGTTCAAGCTCGACCGCGGCCCTCTGATGCCCAACTTCGATGTTCCTGCCACGCTCGAACTCGACGAGCAAAAGCTCAAAGCAAGTGTGCTAAAAAAGACCACCGACGAGGCCGAGAAGGCTGCCATAGAGGCGGCCGAGAGCATCTACACCTACGCCGAGGAGCACCCCGAGGTGCAGGAGCGACTGATGGTGGCCAAGCAGTTCCAATACCTCACCCACCTGGTCTACGAAGGTGCCAGAGTGCGTTACGGCAAGGTGCTCGACGAGAATACCGACAAACGTATCGCCTACGAGCTCAGCGTAATCGAAAATATGGGTTTCCCCGGCTACTTCCTTATCGTGTGGGACTACATTCGTGCCGCCCGCGAGTTGGGCGTATCGGTAGGTCCTGGTCGTGGTTCGGCTGCCGGCTCGGTTGTGGCCTACGCATTGAAGATTACCAATATCGACCCCATAAAGTACGACCTGCTGTTTGAGCGATTCCTCAACCCCGACCGTATCTCGATGCCCGATGTGGATGTCGATTTCGACGAGGACGGCAGGGCCGATGTACTCAACTACGTTATCGAGAAGTATGGTCGCAAGAGGGTGGCCCAGATTGTTACCTTCGGTACTATGGCCCCCAAGATGGCCGTGAAGGATGTGGCCAGGGTGCAGAAGTTGCCCCTGCCCGAGAGCGACCGACTCACCAAGCTGATTCCCGACAAGATTGAGAACAAAAAGGGCCAGACACCCTTCGAGTGGCTCTATGCTACCCAAAGCGAGTTTGCGGCCGAAAGGGAGTCGGAGAACAAGACCATTCGCGACACGCTCAAATATGCCGAGAAGCTCGAAGGCTCGGTTCGCCAGACGGGTGTACACGCCTGTGGTGTAATTATCGGCAAAGACGACCTCGAAAAGTTTGCCCCCATTGCTACGGCCAAGGATGCCGACCTGAACGTGGTGCAGTTCGAGGGTAAGTTTGTGGAGAGTGTGGGCCTTATCAAGATGGACTTCTTGGGCCTCAAAACGCTCTCTATCATCAAAGATGCGCTCGAAAACATCAAGCGTACCACGGGCAAAGATATCGACATCGACGCCATTCCGCTCGACGACAAAAAGACATACGAACTGTTTAGCCACGGCGACACCACGGGAGTGTTCCAGTTCGAGTCGCCCGGTATGAAAAAGCACCTCAGGGCGCTCAAACCCACCCGTTTCGAAGACCTGATTGCAATGAACGCCCTCTACCGCCCCGGCCCAATGGAGAAGATTCCCAACTTCATTGCGCGTAAGCAGGGCAAAGAGGCCATCACATACGACTTCCCCGAGATGGAGAAGTACCTCTCGGACACCTACGGCATTACGGTATATCAGGAGCAGGTGATGTTGCTGTCGCAGCTCTTGGCGGGCTTCACGGGAGGTGAGGCCGACACGCTCCGTAAGGCGATGGGTAAGAAACAGAAGGCTGTGCTGGACAAGATGAGGCCCAAGTTTATCGACGGCGCTGTGGAGCGAGGACACGACGTTCCCACGCTCGAAAAGATTTGGGGCGAGTGGGAGGCCTTTGCCTCGTATGCGTTCAACAAGTCGCACGCCACCTGCTACGCCTATGTGGCCTACCAGACCGCCTACCTGAAAGCACACTACCCCGCAGAGTTTATGGCAGCACTGCTGAGCCGTAACCTCTCGAATATGGACAAGCTCACATTCTTTATGGACGAGTGCCGAAAGATGCACCTGAGCGTACTCGGCCCCGATGTGAACAAGAGTATCCACACCTTCTCGGCCGACAAGGAGGGTAACATCCGCTTTGGTATGGCGGGCATCAAGGGTGTTGGCGAGGCTGCGGTGATGGAGATTGTGGAGGAGCGCGAGCGCGGCGGCGAGTTTACCGACATCTACGACTTCTTGGAGCGCATCAACTTCCAGGCCGTAAACCGCAAGTGTATCGAGAATATGGCTCTGGCAGGAAGTTTCGACTCCATACTCGGATTCCACCGCAGCAGGCTCTTTGTAACCGACCTGCGCGACCCCGGCTCGGCCCCCTTCCTCGACTCGCTTATGCGCTACGGCTCGAAGTTCCAGAGCGACAAGAATAACGCCCAGCAGAGCCTCTTCGGAGGAGCGGTCGATACCAGCGTGCAGAGGCCCGTGCCCCCCATCGTTACCGAGTGGAGCAAGCTCGAAACACTCTCACGCGAGAGGGAAATTACGGGTATGTACCTCTCGTCACACCCGCTGGACGAGTATAAGATTCTGATAAACCTGATTTGCTCGCACCAGCTTTCTCACTTTGCCAACCTCCACGAGCTGAAAGATAAGGAGTTTGCCATTGCGGGTATGGTTACGAAGGTCACTAACCTCACCACCAAGGATGGCAAGCCCTATGGTCGCTTTGTGTTGGAGGACTACTCGGGCGAGTATGAGTTCACGCTGTGGAGCAAGGAGTATGAGCAGTTTAGGCCCTACCTGTTCGAGAACTACTGCCTGCTTATCAGGGGTATGGTCAGGGAGCGTACATATAGGCCCGGCGAGATGGAGGTGCGACTGATGTCGATGGGTCAGTTGGCCCAGATGCAGGAGGATATCATCAAGCAGTTGATTGTGAATATCTACTTGGAGGAGCTGGATGGCGAACTGATCAAGGAGCTCACCAAGAGGGTTAAGCAGTCGAAGGGCGGCACTCCCCTGAGGATACGAATTACCGACTCCAAGAGCGATGTGGCAGTAGATTTGCGTCCCAAGAAACTGAAAGTCAAGGTCGATCACCAGCTGCTCGACTGGCTCGAAGAGAAGGGACTGCGCTACTCGATTGTGAAATAATTGACAAACAAAACAATACACATATTTAACACACTAAAAAACTTAGAACTATGGCACTTGTAATTAACGACGCCAACTATGCAGAGTTGGCAGCAGACGAGAAACTTTTGGTTATTGACTTTTGGGCAGAGTGGTGCGGTCCTTGCCGTATGATTGGTCCTATCGTAGAGAAATTGGCCGAGGAGTTCGAGGGCAAAGCCAACATTGGCAAATGCAACGTAGACGAGTCGGACGACGTGCCCGTAAAATTCTCGGTACGCAACATTCCCACCATCGTATTCGTAAAGAATGGCGAGTTGGTAGACAAACAGGTTGGTGCTTGCTCGGAGGGCGACCTTCGCAAAAAAATCGAGGCACACTTGTAGTCTGCCGAGTGGGCCAAGTGGCCCTACTTGCGACACTTTGGGAGTGTAGCCAACAAAAAAGAAGAAAAAAGAGGGCTTTGGGGCTCTCTTTTTTTTGGAATTACAAAAAAGGTTGTATATTTGCACGCTGAAACAAGCAAAACTTAATGCCCAGGTGGCGGAATAGGTAGACGCGCACGTTTCAGGTGCGTGTGCCGCAAGGCGTGCAGGTTCGATTCCTGTCCTGGGCACCAACAAAAAGGCTCGACTGAAAAGTCGGGCCTTTTTTTATTGGTAATGATCTTATAGGAGTTATAGGATTCTTAGTTCTCCTAGTTCTCCTAGTTCTCCTATAAATCTTAGACGTTAGACTAAAAAACAATGTGCGCAAGCCACGCAAGCAGCCACGCCACACCCGTATTGTAGATTATCGTAAACCACATCCACCCACTGCTGCCCGTCTCGCTCCGTATGGTCGATAGCGTAGCAATACAGGGAAAAAATAGCAGAATAAATATCATAAACGCCAGAGCCGACGAGGGGGTCATACCGCTCTTGGCCGAGATATTCTCCGAGAGCGACGAGCTGTCATCGCCTCCATAGAGCACCGCCATTGTGCTCACCACCAACTCCTTGGCAGGGATGCTCGTAACCAGCGCCATACCCGCACGCCAGTCGAGTCCCAAGGGGCGCATTGCAGGCTCAATCAGTTTACCGATGCGAGCCATATAGGAGTTTCCGTGCACATCTTCCTGCACCTGTTCCACCCCATCCACCGCGGGGACAACCACCACCTCGGGGCGTGGATAGTAGCTGAAAAACCATATAACCACCGTAGCCAACAAGATGGTCGTACCAATCTTGCGGACATACTGCGAGCACTTGTCCCACATATGTCGCATAGTGGCACGGAAGGTGGGCCAACGGTAAGGTGGCAGCTCCATAACAAAGGGCGTTTCGTCTTTCTGGAACTTCGTAGCCCTGAGCAGTCGTGCCGTAGTGAAGGCCACCAACAAGCCCAACAGATATAGTCCGATGAGCACCGTGGCAGCGTGGTTGGGGAAGAACACTCCCGCCAGCAATATATACACGGGTAGTCGTGCGCTACACGACATAAAGGGGGTAACGAGTATGGTGATGAGTCGGCTGCTGCGGCTCTCGATGGTTCGTGTGGCCATAATGGCGGGCACATTGCAGCCAAAGCCCATAATGAGCGGAATGAACGACTTGCCATGCAGACCCATTCGGTGCATCAGTCGGTCCATAATGAATGCCGCGCGAGCCATATAGCCGCTATCCTCCATCAGCGAGATAAAGAGGTAGAGAATCAGGATGTTGGGTAGGAACACGGCCACGCTGCCCACACCTCCCACGATGCCATTCACGACCAGATCGCGCAAGGCTCCGTCGGGCATTATTCGCCACAGCCACTCGCCCAGCGCCCCGAAGCCCTCTTCGATCCACCCCTGGGGATATGCTCCGAGCGCAAAGGTGGAGTAGAACATCAGCCACACCAATAATATAAATATAGGAAATCCGAGCCACTTGTTGGCCACGAGTCGGTCGATGCGTCGCGAGCGGCGGTTTATATCCACCCCACCCTCGCTGAGGGTCTCCTCCAAAGCACCCGCAATGAAGCCATATTTGTAGTCGCTGATGAGTGTTTCGACATCGTTGTTGAGCCTTCGCTGCACCTTGGCAGCCGACTCTTGTGCCAAACTCTGCCACTGACCCAACGACTCACAACCACTCAGCAGAGTGGCCACCTGAGTGTCGCCCTCGATTAGTTTGGCGGCCCAATAACGAATGGGAAATTGGCTGGGGGCCTGCTCCGAGGAGCGAATAACCTCCGAGAGTTTGCGAATCTCCTCCTCCAAGAGTGCACCGTAGTTGATGTGAACGTGGCGCACCACCTTGTTGCGACCCTCGAAGAGTTCGATGATGGTGTCGAGCAACTGTTCCAAGCCGTAGCCACTCTTAGCAATGGTGGGAATGATGGGGATACCTATCATTGCACCAAACTGCTGGTAGTCGAACTTGGCACCGCTCGACTCCAACTCGTCATACATATTCAGCGCCACCACGGTACGCTGGTTCAGGTCGATAAGCTCGGTTGTGAGATAGAGGTTGCGCTCCAAGTTGGATGCCACCACGGCGTTTACAATCACGTCGGGCATCTTCTCGAAGAGGTGTTCGCGCACATAGACCTCCTCGGGGGTGTAGGCTGCCAGCGAGTAGGTGCCGGGCAGGTCGGTGAGGTTTATTCGGTAGCCGCGATAGCTAAACCTTGTCCACTTGGCCTCCACGGTCACTCCGCTGTAATTGCCCACATGCTCGCTACTGCCCGATAGGGCGTTGAAGAGCGAGGTTTTGCCGCTGTTGGGGTTGCCCACCAGAGCTACGTTAATCTCGTTGCGACGCATAGTCTTGGACTGTTTGCGAGCACACGAGGCTATGGTACACTGCTCGCAGGAGGTGTCACAGCCAAAGGTGCTGACCGATTCGAGGTGCAGACGGTTGGCCTCGTCGGGAGGCAACACCTCAATCATTGCGGCCTCGGCACGTCGGAGCGACACGTCGTAGCCCATCACGGAGTATTTCACGGGGTCTTTCAGGGGCGAGTTGAGCACAGAGCGCACCTGCTGTCCTCGCACAAAGCCCATCTCCATAATGCGTTTGCGAAAACCGCCGTGGCCCGCCACTCTGACAATCACTGCCGACTGTCCCTCTTTGAGTTCCGAAAGTTTCATTCCCGTTATTGCTATTTTTGCGCACAAAAATAGTCTATTTTTACAAGCCTGTCAATCCCTATTTGTAGGTAGTTTTACCCCCTTGGGGTAATAAGTTATTGTGATATGATGGGCAAAAGTGGGTAGAGGGGTTGCTTTTTCGAGCCGAAAATATTATTTTTGTAGGTATGAAACAGAAGATAGTCATACAGATGGCCACTCTGCTGATGGCAATAGTGCTGGGAGCCGCCTCGGCAAGTGCCCAGAGTATCACTCTGGGTGCCCGAGCACCACGCCTTGGCAGCTCGGAGTGGCTCACCGACCGCCCCAACCTTAAAGGCAAAGCCCTACTGGTGGAGTTTTTCCACTCCACAAACCCCAAGTGCCAAGAGCGCATTGAGGAGCTCAACCAGCTTGCTGCCGACTACAAAGAGAGCCTCAACGTGGTGGTTGTGGCCCGCGAGCCCCGCGAGCAGATTGCCGAGATGATGCTCCACGACTACCAACACTTCTATGTTGCCATCGACGAGGCGGGCACTATCTTCAAGAGCTTCGAGGTACGTTATGTCCCCTACTCGGTGCTGACCAACCACCGCGGAGTAATCCTCTGGACGGGCAACTCGGCCCTGCTCGACCAAGCTATAATCGACAACTTTATCCCTACAAAATGAGTGCTACAAACATAGACCACTACGAATTTCACCACCGCGAAGAGCACGACGACAGCGCTCTGAACGTAACCAGCGGTGTGGAGAGCCAACCCGTCGTAAACCCCTACTTCAAACGTCGCAAACGTCGAGCACTCTCGACCGACGAGTTTGTCGAGGGCATCTTGGCGGGCAACATCACCGTTCTCTCCCAGGCCATCACCCTCGTGGAGAGCAACAATCGTGACCACTACGCCCAGGCTCAGGAGATTATCGAGCGTTGTTTGCCCTACTCGGGTCGCTCGATGCGTATCGGCATTACGGGTGTTCCCGGTGCGGGAAAATCGACCTTCATCGAGGCCGTAGGTGGACTTGTAACCGAGCAGGGACACAAGTTGGCCGTGCTGGCCATCGACCCTTCGTCGGAGCGTAGCGGCGGCTCAATTCTGGGCGACAAAACCCGTATGGAGACCATCTGCAACAACCCCAACGTCTTTGTTCGCCCCTCCCCCAGCGCAGGCTCGCTCGGTGGCGTAGCCCGCAAAACACGCGAGAGTGTGGTGTTGTGTGAGGCGGCAGGCTTTGATGTGATTTTCATCGAGACCGTAGGTGTGGGACAGAGCGAAACGGCCGTACACTCGATGGTCGATATCTTTATGCTGCTCCAAATTTCGGGCGCAGGCGACGAGTTGCAAGGCATCAAGCGCGGTATTATGGAGATGGCCGACCTGGTGGCAATCACCAAGGCCGATGGCGACAACCGCCACCGTGCCGAGCTGGCCAGAGCACAGATTTTCAACGCCCTCAAACTCTTCCCTCCCACCGAGAGCGAGTGGGCACCTCAGGTGCTTACCTGTTCGAGCCTTTCGGGCAAGGGCATTGGCGATGTGTGGAACACCGTGGTGGACTTCATCACCCACACCAAGGCCAACGGATTCTTCCAAGCCAACCGCAACCGTCAGGGCAAGTATTGGATGTACGAGAGCATAAACGAAACGCTCAAAAGCGACTTCTACACCAACGAGCGCATTGCACCGCTGTTGGCTCAATACGAGGCCGACATCCTGAGCGACCGCGTCAGCTCGTTCGTAGCCGCCAAGAACCTCTTGGACTTGTATAGGAAATAGCTCCAAAGTAGTGGGCAGGCATAAAAAAAAGAGTGTGTTCAACGCTGGTTGAACACACTCTTCTGTTTTGTAGAAGTTGTATAACAAGAGCTGATTTAGGCTTGCGAAGCTCGAAAAAGCGCAGTTTACAAGGCGTAAATGAGCATTTTGAGAGCGAGCTTAACGACAAAGCAGCCTTATTAGACAACTTCTTATTATGGTGCCGCCACCTATGCGACAGCGGCACCGAGTCAAGTTCTATTAGTTTGCCTTGCTGATTGCAATACTCAGAGGCTCGTCGTCGATGTCGCTGGCAATCACAAAGGTACCCTTAGGCTCGCCCGCAAGCGACACGCTCACTGCCAAAGTCTGCTGGGCAACATAGTCGCTGTAAACTTCCAGCGCCTCGGCCAAGTAATCCTTGTGCTCAATCTCCACAAAGATGCGGTCGGTAACCTCCAAGCCGCTATCCTTACGAGCGTTCTGAATCCTATTTACCAGCTCGCGTGCGATACCCTCGCGACGCAACTCGTCGGTAACGGTCACGTCGAGAGCCACGGTCAGCTTGCCCTCCGAAGCAACCAACCATCCGGGCATATCCTCCGAGGTGATATCGAAGTCGGCAGGGGTTACAACAACACTCTCGCCGGCAACCTCCAAAGTGGTCTGGTCGGCCACCTCGATAGCCACAATCTGCTCCTGCGACCAGGTTGCAATAAGTGCAGCCATAGGCTTAGCCAACTTGGCATAGCGAGCGCAGAAATTCTTAAAGTTGAGCTTAATACGCTTGGTAATCAAGCCGGTGGTGTCGGTAATCAGCTCGATATCTTTAACATTCACCTCGCCCATAACCAGAGCCTTCACAGCCTCCAAGCGGCGGCCCATATCGGCATCGAGGATGGGGATAATCACCTTGGTCAGGGGCTGACGCACCTTGATACCCACCTTACGACGCAGAGCGAGTACCATCGACGAGCTCTTCTGTGCCAGAGTCATCATCTCCTCCAAGTCGCGGTCGATGAGCGCCTCGTTGCACACGGGGAAGAGGTTCAGGTGAACCGAGCCCTCGTGACGGCCACTGATAGCGTTCAGGTCGCCAAACAACCTCTCGCTAAAGAAGGGTGCAAAGGGAGCCGACAGCTGAGCCACAACCTCCAAGCAGGTATAGAGAGTCTGGTAGGCAGCCAACTTATCTTCGGTCATCTCGCCACCCCAGAAACGCTTACGGTTAAGCCTTACATACCAGTTCGACAAGTTCTCGCCCACGAACTCCTGAATAGCCCTTGCTGCGGGAGTGGGATCGTAGTCGGCCAGACGCTCGTTTACCTCTTTGATAAGCGAGTTGAGGGTCGAGAGAATCCAGCGGTCAATCTCGGGACGTTTCTCCACGGGTACCTCTGCCTCTTTACCGGTAAAGCCGTCTACGTTGGCATACAGAGCAAAGAATCCGTAGGTGTTGTAGAGGGTGCCGAAGTATTTACGACGCACCTCGTCTACGCCATCGACGTCGAATTTGAGGTTATCCCAAGGCTGTGCGTTGCTAATCATATACCACCTGGTGGCGTCGGGACCATATTTGTCCATAACCTCGAATGGGTCTACGGCATTGCCCAGACGTTTCGACATCTTGTTGCCGTTCTTGTCGAGCACCAGACCGTTCGAGATGATATTCTTGAATGCCACGCTGTCGAACAACATAGTTGCCAGCGCGTGGAGTGTGTAGAACCAACCACGGGTCTGATCCACACCCTCGGCAATAAAGTCGGCGGGGTAAACTTTCAGGAACTCCTCCTGACTCATCTCGAAGGGGTAGTGTACCTGTGCGTAGGGCATTGCGCCACTGTCGAACCATACGTCGATCAGGTCGCTCTCGCGACGCATAGGCTCACCCTTGCTCGAAACGAGAACGATGTTGTCCACATAGGGCCTGTGGAGGTCTACCTTGTTGTAGTTATCTTTCGAGTAGTCGCCCACCACGAAATCGGTGTAGGGATTCTCGCTCATCAGGCCTGCTGCCACCGATTTTTCAACCTCGGCTTTCAGCTCCTCGATCGAGCCGATACACTTCATCTCCGAGTAGTCCTCGGTTGCCCACACGGGCAGAGGGGTACCCCAGAAGCGGCTACGCGAGAGGTTCCAATCCACCAAGCCCTCCAACCAACGACCAAAGCGGCCGCTACCGGTCGATTCGGGTTTCCAATAGATGGTCTTGTTGAGCTCGATGAGCCTATCTTTCACTGCGGTGGTGCGGATAAACCACGAATCCAGAGGATAGTACAACACGGGCTTGTCGGTACGCCAGCAGTGGGGATAGTTGTGGGTATGTTTCTCGATTTTGAATACTTTGTTCTCGGCTTTGAGGGTCACTGCGATGTCGATATCGAGGGTCGAATCGGCCTCGGTGAGCGACTCGTCGTAGGCGTTCTTCACAAACCTACCCTGCCACTGGGCATAAGCCTCGGCGTCTACATATTTGGCAACGTAGTCGGCATCGAGGTCCTCCATAGTGAAGAATTTACCCTGCTTATCGACCATAGGCTGGTGTTTGCCTGCCTTGTCGATGAGCAACATAGGAGCAATGCCTGCCTGCTTACCTACGCGGTCGTCATCAGCACCAAAGGTGGGAGCGATGTGAACGATACCGGTACCGTCCGAGGTGCTCACATAGTCGCCTGCGATTACGCGGAAAGCGTCGCCCAAAGTCTCGATGGGTTTAATCCAGGGAATGAGCTGCTCGTAACGCACGCCCTCCAACTCGCTACCCTTCCAGAGCCTCTCCTCAACGGTGAAGGTGCCCTCCATCTTCTTGGTGAAGTAGCTACCCACCAACTCTTTTGCCACGATAACGGTCTGCTTAATGCCTGTGTAGGGGTTCTCGCAGTGCACCTTAACGTAGTCGATGTTGGGGCCTACGGCCAGAGCGGTGTTCGAAGGAAGAGTCCAGGGGGTGGTGGTCCAAGCCATAATGTAGAGCTCGCCCTCAACGCCCTCGTAGAGTTTCTCGCTCTCGGCGTTGCGAACCACTTTGAACTGAGCAGTACAGGTGGTATCTTTCACATCACGGTAGCAACCGGGCTGGTTGAGCTCGTGGTTCGAGAGGCCCGTACCTGCTGCGGGCGAGTAGGGCTGAATGGTGAAGCCCTTATAGAGAAGGCCCTTGTCGTAGAGCTGTTTGAGCATCCACCAGAGGGTCTCGATATACTTGTTGTCGTAGGTGATGTAGGGGTCGTCCATATTCACCCAGTAGCCCATCTGACGGGTGAGTTTCTCCCACACGCCGGTAAACTCCATCACCGACTCGCGACAGTTGCGGTTGTACTCCTCGATCGAGATATTCACGCCCACATCCTCTTTGCGGATGCCGAGTTTTTTCTCCACACCGAGCTCTACGGGCAGACCGTGGGTATCCCAGCCAGCTTTGCGGTGTACGAGGTAGCCGCTCTGAGTCTTGTAGCGACAGATAACATCTTTCAGGGTACGGGCCATAACGTGGTGAATACCGGGCATACCGTTGGCCGATGGGGGACCCTCGTAGAATACGAAGGTTGGCGAGCCCTCACGCTGCGAGATGCTCTTGTGGAAGGTGTCGTCGGTGTCCCATTTTTTGAGAACTTCGAGGCCCACTTCGGGCAGGTCGAGTCCCTTGTACTCGTTGAATTTGTTGCTGCTCATAGCGATATATTTTTGTCGATTTTATCCAAATAACCGCCAAAATTACAAAAAACTTTTTAGAGGCCACATATATAGCCCCCGTTTTTTGCACCTCAGGCACCGTTTTTGTGGCCAAAGGCCACTTTTTTTCTCGCCCCACCACCCTCGGAGGACTACTTCTTGGGCATAGGCAGACAGTCGCCAATGGTGCGATGCAGGTGTCGGCGGTCTATGTGGGTATAGATTTCGGTGGTAGCGATATTCTCGTGTCCGAGCAGTTGTTGCACCTGTCGGATACCCGCACCACCCTCCAAAAGATGGGTTGCAAAACTGTGGCGCAGAGTGTGGGGCGAAACATCCTTTCCGATGCCCGCATCGCGTACCGCACCACTGACAACATTAAAGACGCTCATACGGCTCAGCCTACCCCCTCGCTGGTTTACAAAGAGTGCCTCCTGAGCCACCTCAACACCCCACTCCGCGCGGGTTTGGAGATAGAGCCTTAGCTGCCTAATAGCCTCGGGACTGAGCGGCACAATTCGCTGCTTGTTGCCCTTACCTACAACCCTCACAACCTGCTCATTTACAAACAGGTCGCCAAGGTTCAGGGCCGTCAGTTCGGAGGCCCTCAGACCACAACTGTAAAGCATCTCGAAGATGGCTCTGTCGCGGTGTCCTGCGGGGGTGCTCACGTCGATTGCGGCAATGGCACGATCGACCTCCTCGACCGAAAGAACTTCGGGCAGATGACGCTCGTTTTTGGGGCCGCGAATACCGTCGGTTGGCGACGACGGAAGCCTCTTTTCCAAGACCAAATGGCGGTAGAACGAACGCAGTGCACAGAGCAGTCGCGCCTGCGAATTTCGGCTCAACTGTTTGTCACGATTGACGTAGTCGAGATAGCTCTCCACCACCTCTTTCGACACATCCAAGGGGGCCACACCGCGCTCGGTGCAGAAGAGTCCAAACTCCTCCATATCGCTCCCATAGCTCGCCACCGTATTTGCGGCCATAGAGCGTCCGAGCAGCAGATATACTCTCCACTCCTCTATCTCTTCGCTCCACTCGGGGCTCAAAAGCACCTCTTTGGGGGCTTTGTTGCAGGGTTTAGTCCGACCGGCCATTAAAATCTCGATTTTATATGGCGAAATTAGCAATTTCTTTCGTACTTTTGCCGAAATATCGAAACAATTTATCGTAGCACGAGTGGTTTCTGTGTCGCATAAAAACAGGCGTAGATGAAGAAAAAGACCGATTTTCTGGTTATTGGCAGTGGCGTTGCGGGCCTCAGCTTTGCGCTCAAAGCTGCCGAAAGTGGCCGAGTAACAATAGTTACCAAGGGCGAGATGAACGAGTGCAACACCAACTATGCACAGGGTGGCATCTGCTGTGTCACCTACCCACCCGACACCTTCGAAAAACATATCCAAGACACCTTGGTGTGTGGCGCAGGTCGCTGCGACGAGGAGGCCGTAAGGCAGGTGGTTTGCGGAGCTCCCGAGGGCATCAAAGACCTCATCAAGTGGGGCACACGCTTCGACAAAACCCCCGAGGGGCGCTACTCGCTCCACCGCGAGGGCGGACACACCGAACACCGCATCCTCCACCACCAAGACCTTACGGGTGCCGAGATGGAGCGCGCGCTGATTAGTGCCGTCAAACGTCACCGCAACATCGACATCTTGGAGCACCACTTTGCCGTAGATATCCTCACCCAGCACCACCTCGGTCACGAGGTCACTCGCCGCAGGGACGATATCGAGTGCTACGGAGCCTATGTGTTGGACATCAAGCACGACAAGGTCTTCACCATACTCTCGAAAGTCACGGTCATCAGCACCGGCGGTGTGGGCAACCTCTACCACACCACCTCCAACCCTCTGGTGGCTACGGGCGACGGCATTGCTATGACCCACCGAGCCAAGGGTATCATCGAGAATATGGCCTTCATACAGTTCCACCCCACCACGCTCTACAACCCCGGCGAGAGGCCCTCGTTCCTGATTACCGAGGCTATGCGTGGCTATGGCGCCATACTCAAACTGCCTAATGGCAAGGAGTTTATGCATAAGTACCACCCTATGGGGTCGCTTGCTCCTCGCGATGTGGTAGCTCGCTGTGTGGATCACGAGATGAAGATCAGCGGAGCCGAGCACCTCTACCTCGACGTCACCCACAAAGACCCCGAGGAGACCATCCGCTCGTTCCCCAACATCTACCAGAAGTGCCTGACGCTGGGTATCGACATCACCAAGGATATGATTCCCGTCACCCCCGCAGCTCACTACTGCTGTGGCGGTATCAAGGTAGACCTCAATGGCGAGAGCAGCATCCACCGCCTCTACGCCTTGGGCGAGAGCTCTTGCACAGGTCTGCACGGAGCCAACCGACTTGCCAGCAACTCGCTCATCGAGGCTGTGGTATATGCCTCGGCAGCTGCACGCCACTCCATCGAGAGGCTCGACTCGCTCACCTTCGAGGAGCAGATTCCCGACTGGAACGACGACGGTATGGTGGCCACCGAAGAGATGATTCTCATCACTCAGAACTACAAAGAGATGCAACAGATTATGAGCTACTATGTCGGCATCGTTCGCTCGAACCTGCGTTTGGAGAGGGCGCTGAGTAGGTTGGAGATTATCTACCGCGAAACGGAGGAACTCTACCAGAAGAGTCGCATAAATGTGGAGTTGTGCGAGTTGCGCAACCTTATCGAGGTGGGCTACCTGATAATCAAGCAGGCCCAGGCCCTCAAAGAGAGCGTCGGACTGCACTACACCATCGACTACCCACCGCAGAATTGAAAGTTGAAAGTTGAAAGTTGAAAATTAAATACTCGTGCCGAAGGCACACCAAAATTTTCCATTTTCAATTTTCCATTTTCAATTAAAAAACTCGTCGTTAGACGTTAGACAAAATAAAAAATATGACATTTCAAGAAGAGATTGCGCGCAGGCGCACATTTGCCGTAATTGCCCACCCCGACGCGGGTAAGACCACCCTGACCGAGAAGTTGCTGCTCTTTGGTGGCGCTATCCACGTTGCAGGTGCTGTCAAGAGCAACAAAATCAAAAAGACCGCCACCTCCGACTTTATGGAGATCGAGCGCCAGAGGGGTATCTCGGTAGCCACCTCGGTTATGGAATTTGAGTACAAGGGCACCAAGATCAACATCCTCGACACTCCTGGTCACGAGGACTTTGCCGAGGATACCTATCGTACCCTCACTGCCGTAGACGCCGTAATTATCGTAATCGACGGTGCGAAGGGTGTGGAGAGCCAGACCCGCAAGCTGATGAACGTGTGCCGTATGAGGTCTACCCCCGTGATGGTATTCATCAACAAGCTCGACCGCCCCTGCAAAGACCCCTTCGATCTGTTGGAGGAGATTGAGCAGGAGTTGCAGATTGCCGTGCGCCCTCTGTCGTTCCCCATTGCCAGCGGCCCCGCATTTAAGGGTGTCTACAACATCTACGACGAGAGCCTTGCGCTGTTCAAAGAGATCGACCGCCAATATATTGCCGAGAGCATCCACCTCGAACTGAACGACCCCGCACTTGCCGACCACATTGGTGCTCAGTATGCCGACGAGTTACACGAAAACTTGGAGATGGTAGATGAGTTGTTCGAGCCCTTCGACAGGGATCTCTATTTGCAGGGTCTGTTGGCCCCCGTATTCTTTGGTAGTGCCGTGAACAACTTCGGTGTGAGGGAGCTCCTGGAAACCTTCATCCGCATCGCCCCCTCGCCTCAGCCCTCGCCCACCGAGACCCGCCAGGTGGAGGCCACCGAGACCAAGATGACCGGCTTTGTGTTTAAGATTCACGCCAATATGGACCCCAACCACCGCGACCGCTTGGCCTTCCTCAAAATTTGTAGTGGTACATTTGAAAGGGGTAAGAACTACCTGCACGTTCGTTCGGGCAAGCAGATGAAGTTCTCGTCGCCCAGCGTCTTTTTGGCCGAGAAGAAATCGGTAATCGACACCGCCTATGCGGGCGACATCGTAGGTCTGCACGACACGGGTAACTTTGCCATTGGCGACACCTTCACCGAGGGCGAGCAGCTCAAATTTACCGGCATTCCCTCGTTTGCGCCCGAGATGTTCCGCTACATCGAGAATGCCGACCCCCAGAAGTTCAAACAGTTGGCCAAGGGTATCGACCAGCTGATGGACGAGGGTGTGGCTCAGCTCTTTACGTCGAGTCTGAATGGTCGCAAGATTATCGGCACCGTGGGTGCACTGCAGTTTGAGGTTATCCAGTACCGCTTGGAGCACGAGTATAGCGCCAAGTGTCGCTGGGAGCCCATCGGCATCCACAAGGCTTGCTGGATCGAGAGCGACAATGCCGAGCAGTTGGCCGACTTCAAGCGCAGGAAGTTCACCAATATGGCCACCGACAAGCACGGCAGGGATGTTTTCTTGGCCGACACAAGCTACGCTTTGCAGCTGGCCATCGAGAAATTCCCCGACATCCGCTTCAAATTTACCAGCGAGTTTTAACCCGCCGCACCATAGCCCATATTTCCCGTAGCAATGGGCTTTAAGGTAGTCCGCCACCCCAAAAGTGGCGGACTATTTTTATAAAAATGGGTATAGAGTGGTACACCTTTGAGAAATTTTTCGTACCTTGTAGCCAAATAAATATCCGGACAAACCGAAGTTATAATCATAAAACAGAACAATTATGAAGAAATTCTACCGTACAACACTTCTGACGGTGGCCTCGGCGTTGGCCCTTGTGGGCTGTAACACCGACTACAACTTCGACAAACTCTCGCTCGAAGTTACCGTAGGCGACACAGAGGGTATAGTAGTACCTCTGGGAGGCACCGGCGAAATCAAACTCTCCGAACTGCTTACCGACACACCCCTTACTCCCAACGAGCAGGGTTTCTACTCGTTCTCTACCAGCGACTCGTTCAGCTACACCGTAGAGGTTGGCACCATTCCCTCCATTTCGGGTATTGTGCCCAACATCGCCCCCACAACCTTCGAGTTTATGGGCAACATCGACGCCTCGCTGCCCACCATTAGCGGCACCCACGAGGTACCCCTGCCCGCAGGCATCTCGGCAGGTGTGACCATTCCCGACGCTCTGGCCGGCATCTCGGCTCCCCTCGAAGTGGGCCCCAGCACCTTTGCCAACACCTTTGAGGTTGCTCTGCCCGAGCAGGTAGCTTCGCTGGGTCTGGTAACCTTCGGCCCCAATGGTCAGGGTTCGAGTGCCGAGGTGACATTCCACCTGAACAACTTGGCCGATGTGACCACAGGCCGCACCATCGAGGAGTTTATGATCGAGCTCCCCGCAGGTTTCACGCTGGCCGACAACGGCAGTGGCGGTACCGTGAGCAAAGGCGAGGGTTCGACTACCAACAACCGCTACACCATTACCAACAAGAGCATCACCACCGGCGACTTTAAGATTGCCTTCACAATCAAGAGCCTCGATCTGAGCAGTGCCACCATCTCGGGCGGCAAAGTTTCGTTCAATGCCGACGTGAAATATGGCTTCAAGTTCAACGCCACCACCAAGGCTGGCTACGTTTCGACCACAATGCCCAAGGTTGAGATTTCGGCAGGTCTGTCGATCCACAGCATCACCGTCAAGGCGGGCTTGGTGGAGCAGAGCGTAGAGGTGCTCGAAAGTATCAACCAAACTATCGAACTGCCCGCCGAGATTAGCCGCATCGACTACCTCTCCGTAACCGACGCTGCCAACAAATCGGCCAAACCCACTCTGAAAATCGATGTCGATTTGCAGGGCGCTCCTATGAGCAAGGTGGAGATGAAGAACGTGAAGATCATCCTGCCCCCATTTATCGACGTAGAGGCTCCTCAGGGTTGGACTTTGGGCTCCGACAACTCGCTCTCGTGCAGCTCTTTGGAGATTGCCAACGGACAGAACAACACCCTTCTGAACCTCACAATCAAGGGTGTTAAGAACATCAGCATTGCAAGCAGCAAGGCCACTTTGAGCGGCAACGTGGGTATCAACGCCACCGCAACTCTGCCTCAGGGTCAGGACCTTACGCTCGACACCTCGGCCAAGAGCATTACCATCACACCCAGCATCAAGCTGAGCGACATTGCCATCGACGAGGTTACGGGTCTTATCGACCCCGACTTGGGCGACCTTATCGAGCCTCAGGATATCGACTTGAGCGACATTAGCGAGGCTCTGGGCGATGCCGACATCGAACTGAATCTCAACTCGCCCGTGTTGCGTCTTTCGGTCGAGAACCCCATTGGCGTGGGTATCGACGCTGTGGTGAAGATTATCGCCTACAAGGGTGGCGCAGTGTCGCAGACCGTCATCACCCCCACCATCTCGATTCGTGCAGCACAGGGTGCAACCCCAACGGTGACCAATCTGGTACTCTCGGGCAACTCCGTACAGCCCGACCAGCCCGACTACATCTACATCGCAGGCTTGGCCGACATTATCAACTCGCTGCCCGAAAAACTGACCGTAGAGCTCTCGGCCGAGACCAACAAGAGCAGCGCTCACAAGTTGGTGCTCAAAGAGTCCTACACCTTCAACGTCAGCTACTCGGTTGATGCAGCCCTGAGCTTCGACGCAGAGAAAGAGGGCCACATCAACTACTCGACCGTCATTGAGGATGTAGACCTGAGCTCTCTGTCCGACATCGACCTCGATATCGACAAAGCAACCCTTGCCGTGACCGCCACAAGTACCCTGCCTATGGATGCATCGTTGGAGGTTGAGTTCCTCGACTCAGAGCTGAACACCATCCCCGGTATCAACGTTACCAGCGAGGGTGTAATCAAGGGTAGCACCTCGGCAGAGGCTGCCACCTCGACCACCGCAATCGTTATCGAGTTGGCTACCGACCCCACCTCGTCGGCCCTCTCGCCCATTGCAACCCTTGCAAAAACTAAGGCCGTGCGCTGCACATTCAAGGGCACAACCCTTGCCGGTGGCGGTCTGAGCCCCGACCAATACCTCTCGGCCAACCTGAACGTGGTGCTCGACAACGGTATTACCGTAGACCTCGACTCACTGCTCGGCTCGGACGACAATAACGACAACGAATAACCCTCACAACAACCTAAAAAACCAAGATTATCGCTATGAAAAGATATATCACAACACTGACACTTGCGCTCTTGGCCACCATAGGCGTTGTGGGCGCACAGCTTCAAAGTTCGTACTTTTTGACCGGTTCGAGTCAGCGCTACGACCTCAACCCCGCACTCTCGCCCGATAGGGGCTACTTTGTGGTGCCCGTGGCAACTCTCCACACCGGTATGTACAGCAACTTCCTTAGTGCCGAGAACTTCTTCTTCCCCACCGAAGACGGCCTTGTGACCTATATGAACAAGAACGTCAAGGCCGACGACTTCTTGGGCCGACTCTCGGATATGAACCGTCTGTCGTTCGACGTGAACGACCAGATTATCGGTCTGGGCAACTACTTCCGCGCAGGCTTCTGGTCGATTGGTGTAAACCTCCGCTCGCAAACCGACGTCAATATCCCCAAAGATTTCTTTGCCCTGACCAAAAAACTCGCTCCGGGCGAGTATAATATCGCAGGCTTCGGCATCGAGACCAACAACTATCTCGAAGCCTCGTTTGGCTACACCTTCCCCGTTCAGGATGTCTTTACCCTCGGTTTTAGGGCCAAGGCTCTGGTGGGCTTGGCACACGTCGAGGCCAAACTCGACAAGCTGAACGTCAAGATTGGTGCCGACGAGTATCGTGCCGAGCTGGCAGGTACCATCGAGGCCAACGTGAACGGTATGAACTTCGAGGGTTTGAGCGGCGAGCTCACCCTGAGCGACTTTACCGACCACATCTCCAACTTCGGACAGAACTTCTCGACCGCCAATATCAACAGCTTCGGTATGGCTATCGACGCAGGTATCGAGTGGTTGCTGATGGACGAGCAGTTGAAAGTCTCGGCCGCAGTTACCGACCTGGGCTGGACCACTTGGAGCGACCAGAACTCCTTCTGCGCAACCATCGACAATGTGGGCTACGCATTCCAGGGCTTCGACTTCAAGGCCGGTGAGGCCAAGTTCGAGAAACCCGAACACATCGCTATCCAGACCACCAACGAGAAGATTAACAAGAAGAAACAACTCCACACCACCTACCTTGCAGGTATTGAGTACAACTACCTCGACGGCCTTCTAGGCTTTGGTGCTCTTTGGAGCGGCAAGCAGTATAGCGACCACCTCTTCCACCAGACCACCGCAGCCGTGACCGTGCGTCCCACTCACTGGTTTAGCCTTACCCTGAGCGACACCTTCGCAAGCAACAACGCGAACACCGTGGGCTTTGCCGTAAACCTCCACAGCCGCCTGATCAACGTATTTGCAGGTATGGACTATGTGTCGTTGAAGTATGGTACCGCAAACGGAGGAGCAATTCCTATTCCTCTGACCCAGAAGTCGCTGAACTTCCAATTTGGCGTTGCCCTACCCCTTGGCATGAGACACTTCTAAGCTGCGAGGAGCTTTTTTGCAACAACACGAGGTTGCTCCTATTACGGAACAACCTCGTGTTGTTTAATTGAAAATGGAAAATTGAAAATGGAAAATTATTAGGAGTTATAAGAGTTATGGGAGTTATGGTAATTATACGGGGCTTAATAACCCTAAACTCCTTAAAGCCCTCTGTCGGTTGACGGTTGACGGTCGACGGTTGACAAAAAAAACAGCAAATAATTAGGCGAATACAAGGCGTACAAGAAAACGCCCTCCGCAGTTTACTTGACGTAAATGAGGAGGGCGTTTATCAAAGTACAACGACGTAGTCGCCAATTATTTACTATTTTTTGGGTTTAGGAGCCAACATCATTGTCATCCTCTTACCCTCCAATTTGGGCATCATCTCCACCTTGCCATACTCCTCCAAGTCGGTGGCAAAGCGCAACAACAAAATCTGACCCTGCTCGCTGAACACAATCGAACGACCGCGGAAAAAGACGTATGCCTTAACCTTGGCGCCCTCCTGCAAGAAGTTCTGAGCGTGGCGCAACTTGAAGTTGTAGTCGTGGTCGTCGGTCTGGGGACCGAAACGAATCTCCTTAATAACCACTTTGGCCTGTTTAGCCTTGATCTCCTTAGCCTTTTTCTTCTGCTGATAGAGGAATTTCTGATAGTCAGCAATGCGGCACACTGGTGGATCGGCCTTGGGCGAAATCTCAATCAGGTCGAGCTCCATCTCGTCGGCCAAGTTGAGAGCCTCGCGGATGGACATAACCTGTGCACCTTCGAGTTCGTCGCTAACTACGCGCACCTGGGGTGCGGTAATCTCGTCGTTGATGCGCAATTCGCCCTCCTTTTTCTGCTGACCACCCTGCTGTGGGCGTGGCTTGGGGGGATAGGTTGGTTTTGGTTTGTAAGGTACTGCCATTCTCTATTATTATAAATATAAGTGTTAGATTTCTAATTTTACCTTGTTTGACACTCCACGTCGAGCCTACTGCTGCTCGATCTCCTCGGCAACTTTCTGCTTGATGAGCTCGATGAAGCTGTCGGCACTCATCTGGCCCATATCGCCAACACCCTGCTGACGTACCGAGATGAGATTCTCGCTTGCCTCTTTCTCGCCCACGATGATCAGGTAGGGGATACGTTTGAGCTCGTTGTCGCGTATCTTTCGACCAATCTTCTCGTTACGGAGGTCAATTTCGCTGCGAATATCGCAATTATTTAGATATTTCGAAACTTTTTCGGCATAATCGTTAAATTTCTCGCTGATAGGCAGAACTACGCACTGGGTGGGAGCCAACCACAAGGGGAACTTACCACCGGTGTGCTCCAACAATACTGCCACAAACCTCTCCATCGAGCCGAAGGGGGCACGGTGAATCATAATAGGCCTGTGGGGTTTGTCGTCTGCGCCGGTGTAGGTCAGATCGAACCTCTCGGGCAGGTTGTAGTCTACCTGGATGGTACCCAGCTGCCACTTGCGACCAATGGCGTCTTTAACCATAAAGTCGAGTTTGGGGCCGTAGAATGCAGCCTCGCCATACTCCACAACGGTTTTCAGACCCTTCTCGGCCGAAGCCTTGATGATAGCCGACTCGGCCTTCTCCCAGTTCTCGTCGGTACCGATATATTTCTCTTTGTTGTTGGGGTCGCGGAGCGAAATCTGTGCGGTAAACTCGTCGAACTTCAAGGTCTTGAAGATGTAGAGCACGATGTCGATTACGTTCTCGAACTCCTCCAACAGCTGGTCGGGACGAACGAACAAGTGGGCATCATCCTGGGTAAATCCCCTCACACGGGTAAGACCGTGCAACTCACCACTCTGCTCGTAGCGGTAAACGGTACCGAACTCTGCAAAGCGCAGGGGCAGATCTTTGTACGAACGGGGTTTGAACTTGTAGATCTCGCAGTGGTGGGGGCAGTTCATAGGTTTCAGCAGGAACTCCTCGCCCTCATAGGGGGTGTGGATAGGCTGGAACGAGTCTTTGCCGTATTTGGCATAGTGGCCCGAGGTTACATAGAGCTCTTTCTGACCGATGTGGGGCGAGATTACGGGATCGTAGCCGTAGCGTTTCTGAACGGTACGGAGGAAGTTCTCCAAACGCATCCTCAACTCGGCACCCTTGGGCAACCACATAGGCAAACCCTGACCAACCCTCTGCGAGAAGGTAAACAGTTCAAGCTCTTTGCCAAGTTTGCGGTGGTCGCGTTTTTTGGCCTCCTCCAACATAGCCAGGTGCTCGTCGAGCATCGACTTTTTGGGGAACGAGATACCATAGATACGGGTGAGCATCTTGTTTTTCTCGTCGCCACGCCAGTAGGCACCTGCCACGCTGGTCAGCTTGATAGCCTTAATTGCACCGGTGTTGGGCAAGTGGGGACCGCGGCAGAGGTCAGTAAACGAGCCGTTGGTGTAGAAGCTGATTTTGCCATCTTCGAGGGCCTCGATAAGCTCTACTTTATACTGGTCGCCTTTGGCCTTGAAGGTTTCGAGTGCCTCTGCTTTGGGCACCTCCCTACGCTCCACGGGCTCTTTTGTGCGGGCGAGTTCTTCCATCTTCTTCTCAATCTTCACCAGGTCGCCCTCGGTGATGGGGGTGGGCGAATCTACATCGTAGTAGAAACCGTTCTCGATGCTGGGACCGATACCGAATTTAATACCGGGGTAGAGCTCTTGGAGAGCCTCGGCCAGCAAGTGCGACGAGGTGTGCCAGAAGGTGCGGCGACCATCCTCATCGTCCCATTTGTTGAGCTTCACGGTTGCATCTGCGTCGATGGGGGCGGTAAGGTCTACCACCACATCATTTACAGTTGCGCTCAGTACATCGGCCGCCAATCGGGGGCTGATGCTCTCGGCAATAGCCATTGCCGAAGTTCCCTTGGCATACTCACGAACGCTGCCATCAGGGAAAGTAATTTTGATGTTTTCCATAATTGTTTTTAGTTACTGTTTGTGGGGCACCGCAATACGACCTGCGGCCTACCGCCCCGATTGTCTATTTTTATTATCGTATCATTCTCTTTTTTCGGTCTGCCACGACCACCACTATCAGTGCCGTAGCAATCACTATGGTTGTGGCCAGGTTGCCCTCCAATCCGAAGGCTCCCGTGCCCCAGAGTCCGCCACCTACGCCCTCGAACTTCACCAGCGAGCTACTGTTGTGGCCCGAGCCGCTCACGGCCATACCCACAATTTTGCTCTGGGCAAAGTTCCAAAAGGTGTGCATTGCCATCACCGTCCAGAGGCTTCGGCTGCGAAGCATACACAAAGCCCAGAAGGCTCCGAGCAACGACAGGTTTACCAACGCAAGGGCCGTAACATTGGGGTTGAAGGCGTGCGAAAGTCCAAACAGCAGCGAGCTCGCCACCACGGCACCCCACACCGACATATAGCCCCTCATTTGGCTCATCATCCATCCTCGGAAGAGCAACTCCTCGCGCACGTTGAGCACTCCGAGCAACATCACTGCTGCAAACTCGACTGCGCCCACGCGACCGAGGCCTACATACCTAACTCCTCCGCCCAAAAGGCTCAACGCCACAATGGCTCCAATCATCACCGAGCTCACCACGACGCCCTTGGCATACTCTCCGAGGGCACTCTTCCAGCCGCCCCGCGCGTCAGCCATCAACCTTGTTCGGCTGACCTTGATGTAGAGAGCCACCACTGCGGCCATCAACACCGTGGCCACCAACGAGCCCACAAAACGAGCCTCCTGCCCCGTGATGCCCCAACTGCCGAGCATCTCGACCACGGGACCACGCACCGAGCCTGCATAGCGAATCAGTACTTGCAGTCCCAAGAAGGCTACCAAAGTCAGCAACAGTTGGCCCAACACGCCACGGTTGCCACTACCCTTCTCTCGGCTCTTATGTTTTAGGCTACTCACCCTCTTTGTTACCCCTGAACTCTTTCAGGTCTTTGACGTTCATATCGCGACCACCCCTCTCACGCTCGTAGTGTTTCAGGGGGTTGGCTGCATACTCCTTCTCGCGCACACGGCTACGGAGGATATCGATAGCCATATATATGGCGTTACGCATCGAGCTCTCGTCGGCCACTCCCTTGCCTGCAATGTCGTAGCCCACACCGTGGTCGGGCGAAGTGCGCACAACCGACAGATTGGCCGTTACGTTCACACCCGCAGGGGTGAGTGTCTTGAAGGGAGCCAAACCCTGGTCGTGGTACATTGCCAACACCGCATCGTAGCTCCTAAACTTGCCCGCTGCGAAGAATCCGTCGGCAGCAAAAGGACCAAAGGCCAATTTGCCCTCCTGATACGACTCCACCACGGCGGGACGGATAATCTCCTGCTCCTCGCCACCCAGCAGACCACCATCGCCTGCGTGGGGATTGAGCGCCAACACCGCAATGCGGGGTGCTCGCACACCAAAGTCATTACGCAGCGACGAGTCCAGCTGTGCCACACGCTCCTTGATGAGCTCCTTCGACAGCGCACCCGCCACCTCGGCTACGGGCAGGTGGATGGTTGCCAAGCCTACCCTCATAACCTCGCTACACATAAGCATCAGTGGCTCGCCACCAAACTCCTGAGCGAGGTACTCGGTGTGACCGGTTGCACCAAAGCCCTCGGCATTCATCGAGTTCTTGTTGATGGGGGCGGTAACAATCAGATCCAACTCTCCGGCCTTCACATCCTCGACAGCCCTGCGCAGCGACTCGATAGCCACCACACCTGCTTCGGTCGAAGCCTCACCGGGAGTGATACGAACCTCGCCTTTGGCACACTCCACAATGTTGAGCTTGCGGGGTGCTGCCTCCTTGGCCGAGCGCACCACGTTGTAGACCACAGCCTCGCCACCCTCGATGGTGGGCTTGTAGAACGAGAGCGCCTTGGTCGAGCCATAGAGCACAAAGGTTGCCAGCTCGTGCATACGGCTGTCGCGGAAAATCTTTATCACACTCTCGGGACCAACACCATTCTGATCACCGAGCGTTATTCCTATTTTTAGTTCCATTCTTTTTCTCTTTTTTTGTTTGTCGCTTTTTTATAAAAAAGCTCCGCAAAAAACTTTTCTGAGAAACTGCGTTTCTCTTACATTCCTTTGCTCGGCCCTATTATTCCTCAGCCTCGGTGAAGGTAAACTCACGTTTACCACCCAGGCCAAAGCGCAGGTAGGTAATAGGCATACCCTGAGCCAAGAACTTGCTCTCGTAGGCAGTCTTAACCGACAGAGTCTCGTCGGCATAACCGCTACCGTAGATGTCGTTGTTGGCCACCTCGCAAGGCAACTCGTTCTGAGCAATTACCTCCTTGGTGTACTCGTGCAAGAACTGCGAGTCGGTTTTGAGGTTAATCCAGCCGTCGGCACCCAAAATCTTGGCATAGCGAGCCAGGAAGAGAGGACCGGTCAGGCGGTGTTTGGCCCTCTGCTTGGGCATCTGTGGATCGGGGAAGGTGATCCAAATCTCGCTCACCTCGCCCTCGGCAAAGAGCGACGAGATGAACTCGATACGGGTACGCAAAAAGCCCGCATTCTTGATTCCCTTCTCGGTCACGGTCTTAGCACCACGCCACATACGGGCACCCTTGATATCTACACCGATGAAGTTTTTGTCGGGGTTGCGTTCGGCCAAAGCCACGGTGTACTCACCCCTACCACAGCCAAGCTCCAACACTATGGGGTTGTTGTTGCCGAAAAATTCGTGCCATCTGCCCTTCATTGGGTGGTCCTTGTCGAAAACCTCCTCAAAGGCGGGCTGAACCATACACTCAAAGGTGAGATTCTCGGCAAAACGCCTAATTTTATCTTTTCCCATTTGTTTATTTTTTGTTTTGTTTCTTTTTCCTTGTTTGTCGCTTTTTTGTAAAAAAGCTCCGCAAAAAACTTTTCTGAGATACTCGCTGCGCTCATATCTCTTACGGCCTATGCTCAGCCATTCTTAGCGCCACTACCAATACACTCGGTGTGCCCGGCGGCACTTTCAATTCTCAATTTTCAATTCCACTCCCACATTCCAAACGCCCTCTATGGGTTCTTCTTCGGAGTGAGATATGCGGAACAAGTAGTCGCCCACCTTGGCAGGCACAGCCTCCTCAATCCATCTGGCGCGGAGCTCCACAAACGAGCCACCCTTGTGCTTCGTGGGCCTCAACACCACACTCCCCTCCAAGCAAACCGAGTCGGGAGCCATACACTCCACCTGCAACTCCACGGGGGGATGGTTGTGGTTAGCCTCGGCCCTTGCCACCACCCACACGTTGCGTTTGGTGAGGGTATCGAGGTTGTGGTAGCAGAGCTCTACGACCTCTTCGGCACTCCACCCTGCGGGCGACACATCGGCCACCACCGCACCATTGTGCTTGGGCTCACACGCCACCAACGCCAAGGCTGCCAACGCCGCCAACATCACTCTGCCACTTCTCCTGCTCATAGGGACACGCTCTCTTGCCTACGGGGCCAACTACTGCTGAGGTTTGTTCTGCTGCTGACCGCCACCATTCTGCTGACCGCCGCCCTCACGAGGACCACGGTTGCCACGCGAGCGATTGCGGTTGCCACGACCACTGCGAGGCCTTTCGCCACCCTCGCCACGAGGTTTGTCACCCTGCTGAGCCTTCTCGCCCTGCTGTGGCTGCTGAGGTTTCTCGCCCTTGGGTTTGTTCTCACCTTTGGGTTTGCCCTCGCCCTGAGGTTTATTCTCTCCTTTGGGCTTGTCGCCACGGGGTTTGTCGCCCTTGGGCTGCTCGCCCTTCGACTCTTTCGACTCGCCCTGCTGCTCCTTGCGGCCCTCGCCTTGCTGACCGCCGCCCTTATTGTTTTTGTTCTTACGTTTTTTGTTGCGTTTGGCCTTGTCGAAGCGGGTGATGCTGTCCTCGCCAATCACGTTGATGTATGTAGGCTCGTCGCCGGCCACATCAACCACGGTGTCCGACAAAATCTTCTCGGGCTTCTTGCCCTCGGCATTCAGACGCATAATCTCCCTAACCCTGCCAATTGAGAGAGTTACCAGACCTGCCATCGAGCCGGGCTGGGTGCTGAAACTCATTGTGCGGGCCAAGATGTCGCTCTTGACGTGGAAGTAGTCGGCATCGAGAGCCTGCAAGGGACCATTCACGCGGGGGAACTCCTTGCGAGCGTCGATATAATCGTCGAGCTCGTAGGTGAGGCAACATTTCAGCTTGCTGCACTGACCTGCCAACTTCTGGGGGTTGAGCGAGAGGTCCTGAGTGCGGGCAGCGTTGGTGGTTACCGAGTTAAAGCTGCTAATCCACGATGCGCAGCAGAGCTGACGGCCACAAGCGCCCAAGCCGCCAATACGGCCGGCCTCCTGACGTGCGCCAATCTGTTTCATCTCGATACGGATGCGGAACTGCTCGGCAAAGACCTTAATCAGCTCACGGAAGTCTACCCTCTCGTCGGCAATGTAGTAGAAGATGGCCTTGATGGCATCGCCCTGAAACTCCACATCGCCAATCTTCATATCGAGGCCCATATCGGCAGCAATCTGACGCGAGCGAATCATCACCTCGTGCTCACGACCTACGGCCTCGTGCCACTTCTCGATGTCATAGGGGCGCGCCTTGCGGTAGACCTTGCGAAACTCGCCATTCTGGGGGTTGAAGCCCACGCGACGCATCTGACGTGCCACCATATCGCCCGTGAGCGATACGATACCGATGTCGTGACCGGGCGAAGCCTCTACGGCCACAATGTCGCCCACTGCCAAAGGCAGGTTGTTCACGTTTGCGTAGTAACTGCGGTGTGTATTTTTGAACCTCACCTCCACGATGTCGGTGGGGCCATTATCGGGATACTCTGCGAGCCAATCGTACTCGTGGAGTTTGTAGCACCCCTCTTTGGCCTTGGCGCACATATCCTGCCCGCTGGTGTGGCAGAATTCGCAGCCGTGACCTATCGAAAGTTCGCAACGGCGACTCTCGGGTGCCAATGTTTCGTCTATGATTATATTTGGTTCGTTCATAGTAAATGCGTTTTAACTTACAAAGATAAGTTAATAAATTGAGAATTGAAAATGGAAAATTGAAAATTGAGAATGAGACTCCCTTCGGGAGCGGTAAAAACGCAGAGAGCGAGTTGAATTTTGTACCAAACAAGAAGGCGAGTCCGCAGTCCACATTCGGGAGCGGTAAAAACGCAAATAAAAAGATGAATGCAAGGCGCACAAGAAAACGCCCTCCGCAGTTTACCTTCGGAAGCGGTAAAAACGCAAATAATTAGGCGAGTACAAGGCGCACAAGAAAGCGGGCTCCGCAGTTTACTTCAACGTAAATGAGGAGCCCGCTTATCGCAGTGCAACGACGTAATCGTCAATTATTTGCGTTTTTTATTTGTCGCGCTTGTAGAGGAAGCGTTTAATCTTTTGAGTTGGGGTTTTCTCGAAGCCGTCTTTCTGCTCCTCGACCTGCGACACGCGCGCAAACTTGCCCACACGGCTGTTTACATAGTCGCGAATCTCTTTCATCAACTCGTCATATTTATTCGACACGTTGTCTTTGAACTCCGACAACGCCTCTTCCAACTTTTCTTTATCAAGCGCTACCAATGCCACCAACGTACCTTTGTCGGCCACAACAATCGATTCGGTAACCAATCGGTGGGTATTGATAACGCTCTCTATCTCTTCGGGATATATATTCTCGCCGGTAGCACCAACAATCATATTGTTAGCCCTGCCTTTGATTACAAGATAGCCACTCTTCTTGTCGAAGACGCAGAGGTCCTTGGTGCGGAACCAGCCGTCCTCGGTGAACGCCTCGGCGGTAGCCTCGGGGTTCTTGTAGTAACCCTGCATAATACAGGGGGTCTTAACAACCAACTCGCCCTCGCCGGTCTCGGGATTTACGTCGATGAGTTTGCCCTCGACGTGGATTGCGGGTTTACCAACCATCTGCAACTTAGTCTCCTGGGGAGCCGAGCCGTAGAGCAGAGGTGCAGTCTCGGTCAGACCGTAGCCAATGGCGTAGGGGAAGTGGGCCTCACGCATAAAGCGCTCGGTCTCACGCTCCACCTTAGCACCACCGATGCCGAAGAAGCGCACGCGGCCACCAAAGAGTTTCTTCATAGCCACACCGGCCACGCGGTGCAACAGTTTGCGCATCACGCCACACGAGTAGAGCGAGCGCATAAATTTGGTCTTGGTAAATTTGGCCTTCACCTGACTGCGGAACACCTTCTCCATAATCAGGGGCACCGAGAGGATGATGGTGGGACGCACGCCACGGAATGCGGGCATCAGAGCCGAGGCCGTAGGTGGACGGTCGAGGTAGACAACCTGTGAGCCATACGAGAGGGGCAACAACAGACCCAGCGAGCACTCATAGGTGTGCGCCAGAGGAAGTATACTCAGAAAGACATCCTCCTCGTTTACGTTCTGCATTGCGTAGCAGAGGCCAACCTGCTGAGCCAGAGCCTGGTGGGTAAGCATAACACCCTTAGGGGTAGAGGTAGTACCTGAGGTGTAGATGATAGCTGCTAAATCTTCGGGCTCGGGCACCTTGCCTTCACCTTTGGTGGTGCAGGTCTGGCTTACCACAGCGAGGTTTTTGGTGCGGATAACGATGTTCATCCTATCGACGGTCTCCTGCGAGAGCTTGGTAAAGAGTTTGTCGCTCACACACAAAGCCTTAGCCTCGGAGTGGGCGATAATCTTGTCGAGCTCGGGACCCGAGAAGTCGGGCAACACGGGCACGATAACCATACCTGCGCAGGTGGCTGCGAAGTAGCACACGCCCCAGTTGGGCATACTGCTGCTGAGCAGTACAACTTTGTCGCCGGCATTAAGACCGCTGTCGAGCAGCAACTGCTGAACGTATTTAACCCTATCGCCAAGCTCGGCGTAGGTCATACTCTCGCGCTCGAACATCGACAGAGCAGTGCGTTTGGCAAAGACCTTGACGCTGTTGTCGAGTATTTGTTTCAGTGTTTTGAATCTCATTTTTGTAAAAAATTATATCTTTGGTGCGTAGAAGTTTCGTTAGCCGCACACTTTTGAAAACCAAAAGTGGCACAAAGGTATGCGAGCTAATCATTATCAAACACAAATATACTTATTTTTTTGGAATGTTCAAAATGGCAAAAATATCCGAAGCGATGTCTTCGGCGGGTTTCGACAGCTGGGGTGTGGTGCGCCTTACGCCCTCATTTCTCTCCGACGCCAAAGGGCATTTTGAACAGTGGTTGGCCGAGGGTAATGCCGAGGGGCTTGACTACCTGCATCGCAACCTCGACAAGCGTTTTGCGCCCGAGGAGTTGATGGAGGGTGCGGTGTCGATAATCGTAGGTGCCGTGAGCTACAAAAACGAGCTCTCAATGGGCTACGAGGCCTATTTCGACGCCAAGGTGGCCTCCTACGCCAGGGCCAACGACTACCACACTACACTGCGCGATATGCTCCACAGTGTGGCCCAACAGCTCGGCCTCACCGACCGTCACGACTACAAAGTGTGTGTAGACAGCGTTCCGCTGGCCGAAAAGAGCCTTGCCCGACTGGCAGGAATCGGTTGGCAGGGGCGTAATTCACTCATTGTCAGCCCGTCGCTCGGCTCGTTTATCCACTTGGGCGAGCTCATAGTGCGCGAGAGTGTCGATAGTTACAGCCTCGCTTTCGAGGGCGACGGATGCGTGGGTTGCAAACGCTGTTTGCTACGATGCCCAACAGGAGCAATTAACCCCAATCGCACCATCAACACCACCCTCTGCATCTCCAATCGAACCATCGAGCAGGGCGAAAGCGATTTCGACTCCCACGGCTGGATTTTCGGCTGCGACGAGTGTCAGAGTTGTTGTCCCCACAACGCCAAGGCCCCATTGTGGGTCAATCCACGCTTCGAGCCCACCTTCAATCCCCTCGACTACGACAGCGATTTTTGGGCCAATCTGACGCCCGAAGAGGCCAAAAAGAGGTTCGGCCACACCGCCCTGGCGAGGAAATTCAAAAAATAGGTGGTATATTTGCCAAATAATATCCTTAGTAATGGCACTATTTGACATATTCAAGAGAAAAAAGAGCGAGCCCGCACAGGCCCCCGAGGTAAAAACCGAGGTCGTGGAGCAGGCTCAGGTAACCCCTACCGACAATCAACCCGCTCCTGCCGAGGAGAGCCCCGCAGCCCCCGTAGCAGAGCCTCAGAGCTCTTCGCAGGCCGAGGTGACCGAGGGACTCAAAAAGACCAAGGAGGGTTTCTTTGGCAAGTTGGCGCGTGCCGTGGCAGGTCGCTCGCAGGTGGATGCCGACGTGCTCGACGACCTCGAAGAGGTGCTCATCACCTCCGACGTGGGCGTGGAAACCACCGTCAAAATCATCGAAAACATCGAGCGCCGTGTGGCCCGCGACAAGTATATGAACACCTCCGAGCTGAACGCAATTCTCCGTGGCGAGATTGAGGCGCTGTTGCAGGAGTGTGAAGAGAAGAACGAGAACTTCGGCCTCAACATCACCGAGGGCACTCCCTACGTTGTGATGGTTGTGGGCGTGAACGGTGCAGGCAAGACCACCACCATCGGCAAGCTTGCCGCACAGCTCAAAAAGGCGGGCAAGAAGGTCTACATCGGTGCTGCCGACACCTTCCGTGCTGCCGCCATCGACCAGTTGCAGGTGTGGGCCGACAGAGCCGGTGCCACAATGATTCGTCAGGATATGGGTTCCGACCCTGCATCGGTGGCCTTCGACACGCTCAAATCGGCCGTGGCCAATGGTGCCGACGTGGTGTTGATCGACACCGCAGGTCGTTTGCACAACAAGGTAGGTCTGATGAACGAGCTCTCGAAGATTCGCAACGTGATGGCCAAAATCATCCCCGACGCACCCCACGAGGTTATGTTGGTACTCGACGGCTCGACCGGTCAGAACGCCTTTGAGCAGGCACGTCAGTTCACCGCAGCCACCCAGGTTAATTCGTTGGCTATCACCAAGCTCGACGGAACAGCCAAGGGCGGTGTGGTTATCGGCATCAGCGACCAATTCCAGATTCCCGTGCACTACATCGGCGTGGGTGAGGGTGTGGACCAGCTGAAAATCTTCGACCGCCACGAGTATGTAAACGCCCTCTTTGGCGAGAAACAGTAACTCCCCCCGACACAGATTATGAGCAAAAAAATAAATGTCATAACGCTGGGCTGTTCCAAGAACCTTGTGGACAGCGAGCACCTGATGGCCCAACTCGACGAGGCGGGCTACGAGATAGTTACCGACTCGAACGATACCGATGCCAAGATTGTGGTAATCAACACCTGTGGCTTCATTGGCGACGCCAAGGAGGAGGCCATTCAGACCATCTTGGAGTGTGCCGAGGCCAAGGCCGACGGACGTATCGACAAGATATTCGTGATGGGTTGCCTGAGCGAGCGCTATGCCGACGAACTCCGCAGCGAGATTCCCGAGGTGGACGACTACTTTGGCGCACGTTCGCTCAAAGAGGTTGTCGAGGCTCTCGATGCCGAGTATCTTCCCGAGCTCGAAACCGAGCGCCTGCTCACCACCCCCGAGCACTATGCCTACCTGAAAATTGGCGAGGGTTGCAACTGGCACTGCGCCTATTGCGCCATTCCTCTCATCAGGGGCAACCACCGCAGCGTACCTATGGAGAAGGTCTTGGAGGAGGCCGAGGGTCTGGTTGCCGTGGGCGTGAAAGAGATTATCGTCATCGCACAAGATACCACCTACTACGGCAAAGACCTCTATGGCAAGCGTATGTTGGCCGAACTGTTGCGTCGATTGTGTGCCATCGAGGGCGTGGAGTGGGTGAGGTTGCACTACGCCTACCCCACCGACTTCCCTCAGGAGGTTATCGACGTGATGCGCGACGAGCCCAAGATTTGCAAATACCTCGACATTCCTCTGCAACACATCTCGGACAACCAACTCAGCGCAATGCGTCGCCGCATCACCAAGGCCGAGACCGAGGCTCTCGTGGAGCGACTCCGCAGCGAGATTCCCGACATCGCCCTGCGCACCACTATGTTGGTGGGCTTCCCAGGCGAGACCGAGGAGGACTTCGAGGAGTTGTGTGATTTTGTGCGCAAGGTGCGTTTCGAGCGTCTGGGCGCCTTTGCCTACTCCGAGGAGGAGGGAACCCCAAGCGCACTCCATTTGGAGGACAACGTACCCGAGGAGGTAAAAGAGAGCCGCGTGGAGCGACTTATGAAGATCCAAAAGCGCATCTCGCTCGAACTGAATGCCGAGAGGGTGGGCAAAACTATGAGGGCCATCATCGACCGCATCGAGGGCGACTTCTACATCGGCCGTTCGCAGTACGACTCTCCCGAAGTAGACGAGGAGATACTCATCACCTCGGCCAAGGAGTTGGAATTGGGCCAGATGGTCGATGTTAGCATCACCGACTGCGAGGAGTATGACCTCTACGGCGAGGTTGTGGAGTAGCCTCCGCCCGCACAGCAAACCCAATCTTTTGGCCATATTTTTTGGTACAAGAGAATAATTTTGCTATTTTTGTAGTGATTTGATACAAAGGATATAATTTTTTAGCGCAACAAGAGAGCAACAATGGCCAAGCAGCAGGTAGTAAACTCACTGATTGAGAAGGTCGGACGTGTGATGGAAGAGAACACTCGTCTGCAAGCCTCGGCTGCCAAAGCCATTGGCGAAAGGGACAAATTGTGCTCCGAGAACCGAGAACTCAAAAATCGCATCGACCAGCTCGAAAGTCGAGTGAAACTTCTCGAACTCGGCGAAGGCTTCACCGGTGGCGCAAACACCAAAGAGAGCCGCAAAAGGGCACGAGCACAAATCAATCGTCTTATGCGGGAGATTGACGACTGCATCGCCCTGATGAACCGTTAGACACAATGGTGCCAAACGGCCACGAACAACTATATTTTTGAAGAGAGAAACGTAACACACGATGGCAGAGACCTTGAACATACACCTCACGATTGCAGGCCACAAGTATCCGCTCAAAATCGACCGCTCGAAGGAGGAACTCTATCGCAAAGCCGAGGGAGAGATAAACCGTTGGGTGTCTACCATCGAGTCGAGATATCGTATGGACAAAGAGGGGTGCTTGGCTATGGCTGCCCTCCAACTCGCCCTGCAAAACGTGGAGCGAGCCACCGCACGAAGCATCGACGACGACCTCGAAGAGCTCACCAAACTCGAACGCACCCTCGACGCACACCTGTCGAAGTTGTAGGCAGAGGGGCACACACACGTTCTTTACATACATTTGGAACAAGACTTACCCGCATAGATTCCATTCAGATTTGCGAAACTCAACACTATTAAAAATTGAGAGTTACTCGTAGTGTCAAAAACAGGCCTAGGTGACCCCGCAAGGGGGAGTGTCCGACCTTCGGGTCCGATGCCGTTGGACGTTTGCGATGCAAATACGGAGCTCTCACACAATGACGATTCGGTAGTTTCGTCAAACAATTCATGGAACTCTATGTGGGCTTTTTTATATACACACAAAACAGACACTTTAAGACAACTAAAATAGAAACTAACACACACCAAAAACAAGTAAAACAATTATGCTTACAATAGTATTGACCGCAGTTCTAGCTGCCAGCGCAGGCGTCGGAGCCTACGTAGTGGTAAGCAATGCGATAACCAAAAGCACCGTTCGCAAGCGCCGCGAGAGCCTTATCAAAGAGGCCGAGGCCGAGGGCGAAATGATTAAAAAAGAGAAGATTCTCCAAGCAAAAGAGAAATTCATCCAGCTCAAAAGCGAGCACGACCGCACCGTAAACGAGCGCAACCAGAAGCTCAACCAGCGTGAGCAGGGTATCAAGCAGGTGGAGAACAACCTCAACCAGCAGCGTTCGGAGTTGGACAAGAAAAACAACGAGATCGAGAAGCTCAAAGAGAATCTCAACAACCAGCTCTCGTCGCTCGACAAGCGCAAAGAGGAGGTTGAGCGCATCATCAAAGAGCAGAACATCAAGCTCGAACAGATTGGCGGTATGAGTGCCGAGGAGGCCAAGACCGTACTGATGGAGAATATGAAGGCAGAGGCCGAGCAGGAGGCTCAGACCTACATCAGCGACACCATCGAGGAGGCCAAGCTGACCGCCACCAAAGAGGCTAAACGCATCGTTATTCAGACCATCCAGAGGGTTGCAACCGAGACCGCAATAGAGAACTCGGTGACCGTCTTCAACATCGACAGCGACGAGGTTAAAGGTCGCATTATCGGTCGCGAGGGCCGCAACATCCGTGCTTTGGAGGCTGCAACCGGCGTGGAGATTATCGTAGACGACACCCCCGATGCAATCATCCTTTCGGGCTTCGACCCCGTGCGCAGGGAGATTGCTCGTCTGTCGCTCCACCAGCTGGTAACCGACGGCCGTATCCACCCCGCACGCATCGAGGAGGTTGTTTCGAAGGTTAAGAAACAGATCGAGGAGGAGATTGCCGAGGTGGGCAAACGCACCACTATCGACCTCGGTATCCACAATATGCACCCCGAGTTGGTAAGGCTTATCGGTAAGATGAAATACCGTTCGTCGTATGGCCAGAACCTGTTGCAGCACGCTCGCGAGACCGCAAACCTCTGTGGCATTATGGCTGCCGAGCTGGGTCTGAACGTGAAGGCTGCTCGCAGGGCAGGTCTGTTGCACGATATTGGTAAGGTGCCCGATGACGAGCCCGAGTTGCCACACGCAATGATTGGTATGAAGCTCTGCGAGAAGTATAAAGAGAAACCCGATGTATGCAACGCAGTTGGTTCGCACCACGAGGAGATGGATATGACCTCGCTCATCGCACCCATTGTTCACGTCTGCGACGCCATTTCGGGCGCACGTCCCGGTGCTCGTAGCGAGATTGTCGAAAGCTACATCAAACGTCTTAAAGAGATGGAGGACATCGCACTCTCCTACCCCGGCGTTATGAAGACCTACGCTATTCAGGCAGGTCGCGAGCTGAGGGTTATCGTAGGTGCCGAGAAGATTAGCGATGTGGAGAGCGAGCAGCTCAGCCGCGATATCGCCAAGAAGATTCAGGACGAGATGACCTACCCCGGACAGGTGAAGATCACCGTTATCCGCGAGACCCGTGCAGTAGCCTACGCAAAATAGGCCCACGACTCTCCCATAGGACAAAACTCCTCCCCCACCGCAAGTGTGAGGGAGGAGTTTTTTTGTGGAGTGACCGCGCCCCGAGCAACAAGTGGGCTACGGGAGGGAGGGGGCGGTTAGAACATCACACCGAAGCTTACCTGAAACATATTGTCGTCTTGGACTGCAAGTGTGGCGCTCTGGCCGTGGAGTGTTATCTCCGAGGTGGTCTCTTTGAGGTACTTCATATAGCGCACCTCCACAAAGAGTCCGTCGAGGTCGATAGAGGCACCCGCCATTCCGGCAATGTCGTTGTCGTTGAACTTCACCTCGAAGGGTGTAGGCCCCTCGCCCTTGTAGTGTTGGTGGGCATCGATACGCCACACGGGACCTCCGAAGAAGCGTGCAGCACCAATCTTAAAGCCCAACATTACGGGTAGTTCAAGCCTTAGGGTGCGGATGTTTTTGTTTTCGGCCACGCGGCTCGGCTGGTGTAGCGCAAAGGAGTAGTCGCGCATCACCAGGTCGAGCTCGGGCTGAATGAAGATAAACTTGGGTACCGACAGGCGCATCATCAGGCCCACCTGGTAACCGCCACTGCGGTCAATGGCGGGGGCTATGGTGTGTCGGTCGAGGGTAATCTGGTCGAAAGTGTAGGCTCCCGTATTGAGTCCCACACGAGCTCCGAAGCGCAAAACCTGCGCGTTGGCAGCCCCGAGAGCCAGCAGCGTAGCCAGCCATAAGAGAATAAACCTTTTCATAACCTTTCTGTTTTTATATCGTTAGACTTCCTGTTAAGGGGAGCTTTCGTTGTGAGTCTTTTTTGTAATATGGCGATTGCAAACCTTTTGCCAGAAGTGGACTTTGCGGAGTTGTGGGCACAAAAAAACTCCCACCAGAGGTGGGAGTCGTTATAACAATGCGGTTGTGCTACACTAAAATATCGGGGCGAGGAGGCGACAGAGGGGCTCCATAATTTTGCTGAGTCGGGAGCGTTTTTCCCAAGCCTCGCGGGTAATCAGCTCGCTATCGGCCAGATCCTCCATAAAGTAGCCCTTCAACTCCTTGGCCACGCCATCCTCGTAGATGATAGCCTGCACCTCGAAGTCGTCCTCGAAGCTGCGGTTGTCCAGATTTGCCGAGCCGATGGTACACAACTCGTCGTCGATGACGATAAACTTGGAGTGAATAAAGCCCTTCTTGTAGAGGTAGACCTTCACGCCCGCCTCCATAAGCGAGTCGATATAGGAGTAGCCCGCCCACGCCACAAAGATATTGTCGCCCCTGACGGGTATGGCAACCCTCACATCCACACCACTCAGAGCGGCCACTTGCAGAGCTGTCACAATCACCTGATTGGGCAACAGATAGGGGGTGGAGATGTAGATATACTTCTCGGCCTTGCAGATGGCGGCGTAGTAGGATTGCATAATGGCAGCAAATTGGGTATCGGGCCCCGAAGTGGCAATCTGCATAGGCACCACGTCGGTAATGTCGGTCGGAGGGAAGTAGACAGCATCGCTGAGCAACTCTCCGTCGGTAACAAACGACCAATCAGTAATAAAAATGGCCTGCAACATAGCCACCGCCTCGCCCTCGACACGCAGGTGGGTGTCGCGCCAAATGCCACCCACATTTTTGCGGCCATAGATATAGCGGTCGGCAATGTTCACACCGCCCGTGTAGCCCACCTTGCCGTCGATGACCACAATTTTACGGTGGTTGCGATAGTTGGCCGTACTCGTAAAGCGGCTAACGAGCACCGGCATAAAGCTGTGCACATCGGCACCCATATCGACCAGCCGCTGCTTGTCGCTCTTGCGCAGCTGTCGGCTACCCACGCTATCGTAGATAATTCGCACCTTCACACCCGCACTGATGCGTTCTTCGAGGATGTTGCACATGTGGTCGAAAAGTTCTCCGCCCTCGATGGCAAAAAACTCTATGTGGATACTCTCCTTGGCCTCGGCCATAGCGCCAAACATATCGGCAAAGGTCTGGTGGCCGTTGTTGAGTATGCGAACTCTGTTGTGGAGGGTCAAGAGCGACTTGTTATTGTTGAGCATCAGTCGTGCCACGCTCTTGTCGGTCACGGCCAGACTCTCTTGGTCGGCAATTCGGGCGAGCTGCTGGTTGCAGAGCGACTCGATGGTCTCGGCATCGAGCAACTCTTTGCGTCGGAAGGTGCGCTGCTTGTGGTGATTCTGACCAAAGACAACAAAAAGAATCATACCGCCAATGGGAAACATCGTAATGACCATCACCCAGGCCAGAGTCTTCACCGGCTCACGCCTCTCGGCAATGACGATAACCACCACAGCCACAACAAAAATGGTGTAGCTAAACGACAATATCGTCCACAAATCGGCAAACGAAAAGAGGCTGCAAAGTGTACTCATTGCTGTTTTATTAAAGTGGTTACCACAAATTTAGCACAAATTTTGTTTTCTCGAAAAGAATACATACCTTTGTGTCGAAAATAAGGGCACATGGTGCCAAATAAGGATATTTGGGTTTCGGCCGCAAGGTCGGAATTCATATTTTTTTTCGCTCTATACAAAACAATAATAAAAGACTAAAAACAGACAAAAACAATGGCACACGAAGCAATTCTTCTGACCAAAGAGGGGTACAACAAAATGAAAGCCGAACTGGACCACCTCCGCATCGTGGAGCGTCCCAAAGCAGCTGAGGCTATCGCCGAGGCACGCGACAAAGGCGACCTCTCGGAGAATGCAGAATACGACGCAGCAAAAGAGGCTCAGCGTAACCTCGAAGAGCGTATTATGCGTATGGAGATGAACCTCGCAAACGCACGCATCATCGACGAGTCGCACCTCGACCTCAACAAAGTACAGATCCTCAACCGCGTGAAACTGCGCAACTGCACCACCGGTAGCGAGATGGAGTACACCCTTGTGGGCGACCACGAGGCCAACCTTGCCGAGGGCAAACTCTCGGTCGAGACCCCTATCGGCCACGCACTGCTGGGCCACAAAAAGGGCGACAAGGTGGAGGTTAAGGTCCCCGTGGGCCTTATGGAGTTCGAGATTTTGGACATCTCGATCTAATCTTCCACACTCTCCCCACAAAACAGCAACGCCACTCCATTGCGGAGTGGCGTTGTTGTTTTGGAATGTTACTCGTTTCGCAGAGCACTACTCGGCATTTGCCAAAGGCGAAGGAACGGTGTAAACCCTTGCGCCAAGCTCTTTGTCATACTCGTAGAGGCCGTATTTGTTGTCGCCAATCTTCTCCAAGATGTCGATAATGTCGCGAGCGTTCTCCTCCTCCTCGATCTGCTCGTCTACGAACCACTGCAAGAAGCTCTCCGATGCGTAGTCTTTCTCCTCTTTGGCAATAGCCATCAGGTTGTTGATGCGTGCGGTAACCACCTGCTCGTGCTCCAAGGTCTTCTCCCAAGCTGCCAGAGGGGTTGCCCACTCGGTATCAACTGCATCGATGGGCTGGAGTTTTACCTCTGCGCCACGCGAGTTGAGCATATTCATAAAGATGCGAGCGTGGTCCTGCTCCTCCTGGAACTGGATGAAGAACCAATTTGCAAAGCCTTTGTTACCTTTTGCCTCCTGGTCCATCGACATCGAGAGGTAGAGATATGCCGACCAAAGCTCGGCGTTAATCTGATCGTTGATAGCCGCTACGAGGCGGTCGCTAATGTTCTTTTTCATAGTTGTATGTTTTTTAATTGTTATTGTTTTCTATCTTTTTGGTAGTACAAATATAGTGCATAAAATTCTATTTTGGTACACTTTGGCGCTATGATATTTTTATATCGCACAATAAGCCAAACTTATAGAATCGGGAATTACCAACACACACATATACTACGGGGCAAAAAACGGGCCTCCGCCTACCGACGAAAGCCCATATATAAAATAGGTATGAGTGACTCACGCAAAGAACGCATATTACGAGATAAATACAAGGCGCACAAGAAAACCCCTGCCGAGTTTACTTTGCGTAAATGAGGCAGGGGTTTATCGAAGTGCAACGCAGTAGTTGCTCGTAAGATGCGTTTTTTACTCGCTGAGGATTTCAAGCATCTTAATCGCTGCGGTAGCTACGGGAGTACCGGGGCCGAAGATTGCAGCTGCACCGTCTTTGTAGAGCTGATCGTAATCCTGTGCGGGAATTACACCACCCACTACAACCACGATGTCCTCACGACCAAGTTTGGCCAACTCGGCAATAATCTGAGGAACAAGGGTAAGGTGACCTGCTGCCAACGACGAAACACCTACAACGTGAACGTCGTTCTCAACTGCCTGTTTAGCAGCCTCCTCGGGAGTCTGGAACAAGGGACCCATATCTACGTCGAAACCAAGGTCAGCATAGCCGGTAGCTACAACCTTAGCACCACGATCGTGTCCGTCCTGACCGAGTTTGGCGATCATGATACGGGGCTGACGACCCTCGCGTTTTGCGAAGTCGGCAACCATATCTTTTGCTTTTGCAAAGTCGCTGTCGTTTTTCATTGCGCTCGAATATACACCAGAGATTGAACGAATAACTGCTTTGTAACGGCCTACGATAACCTCGCAAGCGTCGGAAATCTCACCCAGAGTAGCGCGAACTTTCGCAGCCTCAACAGCAAGCTCCAACAAGTTGCCGGTCTTGTTCTTAACAGCCTCGGTGATTGCAGCCAATGCAGCCTGAACGGCAGCCTCATCACGGCCGGCACGAAGCTCTTTCAGACGTTTCACCTGGCTCTCGCGAACTGCGGTGTTGTCTACTGCCAGAATGTCGATAGGAGCCTCTTTCTCCAAACGGTAGCGGTTCAGACCTACGATAATCTCGTCGCCCGAGTCGATCCAAGCCTGTTTGCGAGCCGAAGCCTCCTCGATACGCATCTTAGGAATACCGGTCTCGATAGCTTTTGCCATACCACCGAGTTTCTCGATCTCCTGGATGTGAGCCCAAGCTTTGTGAGCAATCTCGTTGGTCAGGCTCTCTACGTAGTACGAACCAGCCCATGGGTCAACCGAACGGCAAACGTTGGTCTCCTCCTGGATGTAGATCTGGGTGTTACGAGCAATACGAGCCGAGAAGTCGGTAGGCAACGCGATAGCCTCGTCGAGAGCGTTGGTGTGCAACGACTGGGTGTGGCCCAGAGCTGCGCCCATAGCCTCGATGGCGGTACGAGCTACGTTGTTGAAGGGATCCTGCTCGGTGAGCGACCAACCCGAAGTCTGCGAGTGGGTACGCAATGCGAGCGATTTGGGGTTCTTGGGGTTGAACTGTTTTACGATCTTTGCCCACAACAGACGAGCAGCCCTCATCTTGGCAATCTCCATAAAGTGGTTCATACCGATAGCCCAGAAGAACGACAGACGGGGAGCAAACTGGTCGATGCTCATACCTGCGTTCACACCTGCACGGAGGTACTCCAAACCGTCGGCCAAGGTGTAGGCCAACTCGATGTCGGCAGTTGCACCAGCCTCCTGCATGTGGTAACCCGAGATCGAAATCGAGTTGAATTTGGGCATATTCTTCGAGGTGTACTCAAAGATGTCGGCGATAATACGCATCGAGAATTCTGGTGGATAGATATAGGTGTTACGCACCATAAACTCTTTCAAGATGTCGTTCTGGATGGTACCGGCCAGCTGGTCGAGGGTACAACCCTGCTCCAAACCTGCAACGATGTAGAATGCCAAAACGGGCAGTACGGCACCGTTCATAGTCATCGACACCGACATCTGGTTCAATGGAATACCGTCGAAGAGGACTTTCATATCCTCTACCGAGCAGATGCTCACACCTGCTTTACCAACGTCGCCCACAACCCTGGGGTGATCGGCATCGTAGCCACGGTGGGTAGCCAAGTCGAATGCTACCGACAGACCTTTCTGGCCCGAAGCCAGGTTACGACGGTAGAATGCGTTACTCTCCTCGGCGGTCGAGAAACCTGCGTACTGGCGGATGGTCCAGGGACGCATAACGTACATAGTGCTGTAAGGGCCACGCAAGAAGGGAGCCACACCTGCTGCATAGTTCAGGTGCTCCATACCCTCCAAGTCCTCTGCATTGTAGAGGCCTTTAACGGGAATTTGCTCGGCGGTCATCCACTCTTTCTCGGTAGTGGCGCACTGTTTCTGGCAGCAACCCTCGGCTGCGCCAGCAAATTTAATATCTGTAAACTGTGCTCTCATAATTCTTCCTCCTGATGATTAAATTCCCAACTCTTTAAGGTAAGCTGCGAGTGTTTCGAGAACGTTGTCGCGAACACTGATGAAGTGGGTGATGCCCTGAGCCTTCAACTCCTCGGCGCAAGCAGGAGCACCTGCCACTACAACGATAGCCTCGCCACCGATGAGTTTTGCAACCTCGGGTGCCAAGGTAGCGTAGTCGTCGTCCGACGAGCAAACCACTACGATGTCGGCCTTAGCCTCTTTGGCAGCCTTCACGCCCTCCTCAACCGAAGCGAAGAAGGTGTTGTCCTGAACTTTGATACCTGCGCAAGCGAAGAAGTTGCAGCTGAACTGGGCCCTTGCACGAGCCATTGCCAAGCTGCCGCAGGTGAGCATAAATGCTTTGGGAGCTTTGCCGCTTGCATCCACTGCCTGACGCATTGCCTCGAAGGCCTCGCCACCGCGGTGGGGAACAAGTGCTTTGTCCTCAGCCTGGCAGGTGCAACCACAGGTGCACTCGGCCTTCTGAGCCTCCAAAACCTCACCAAAGTTGGGGTACTGGTTGGTACCGAGCAGGGTGATGCGACGGGTAGCAACCTCTTTGTTTTTCTTCTCGGCCGAAGCTTTCACCTTAGCACTGATGGTGCCGTTGTTGAAAGCGGTGATGTAGCCGCCCTCGGCCTCAACCTCGCGGAAGAGTTTCCAAGCCTCCTCGGCGATGCTTGCGGTGAGGTTCTCGATGTAGTACGAACCACCTGCGGGGTCTACAACGTTGTCGAAGTGCGACTCGCTCTTCAACAGCAGCTGTACGTTACGAGCGATGCGCTCTGCAAACTCGTCGTTCTTGGTGGTTACGGCGTTGAAAGGCAATACCTCCAACGAGTGAACACCGGCAATAGCAGCACTCATAGCCTCGGTGGTGCCACGGAGCATATTTACATACGAGTCGTAAACGGTCTGGTTCCACATCGAAGTAACAGCGTGGAGATAGATCTTCTCGGCACATTTGCACTCGGGCTCGTAGGCGCTAACGATGTTTGCCCACAGAACGCGAGCAGCACGCAGTTTAGCGATCTCCATAAAGTAGTTCGAGGTGATCGAGGTGGTGAAGCGGATGCTTTTAGCGGCATCGGTTGCGCTCACACCCCTTGCGATAAGCTCTACCAACATATCGTGGCCGGCAGACATCATATAGCCCAGCTCCTCAACGATGGTCGAACCGCAGTTGCCCAGCAGCGAGCCATCAACACCTGCAAAGCGAACGTGTTTGAACTCTTTGTAGTTTTTGATGTAGCCTGCGATCTTGTCGAAGCACTCCTCGCCGCGCTCTTTCTCGCAGCAGAATTTGCCAAAGCGAGTCAGGCCCCACATAATGGGATCGAAATCGAATGCGATGCGTACAGCCTCTTTGTCGAAGCCGGCAGCCCACTCCATAACGGGCTCAACGATGGTGGTGTTCGAGGTGCAGATGTAGAATACGATCTCGTTCTTGGTAGGATCGATACCTGCGGTCAGAGCCTCAACGAACTCTTTGTTTACCTCTTTGCAGATCTCGAAAGCTACGCTCTCGGCGCCGCCCTCGAATGCCTGCAAAGCCTTCTTGTTAGCCTCTGCGGGGCACTCTACATAGATAGTCTGGAATACTTTCCACTTGTTGCAGTTTTTAACACCACGAACATAGGGGAACTCGCCTGCCGATGCGCCAAGGAACTCAACCTTTGCGAGGTCCTCTGCACGGTAGTAGGGGCGGACATTGAAGCCCTCTGCTGTGCGCCATACCAGCTTTTTCTGGTAGTCCGCACCTTTGAGCTCGGTGTTGATGACAGCCTCCCATGCCTCGGTCGAGACTGCGGGGAACTCATCAAACAACCTTTCGTACTTGTTGTTTGCCATAACTTTTTAATTGTGAATTTATAGTTAGTTGTTAGTTGTTTTCACTTAGTACTGCCCATACAGCGACGCAAATATACTAATTTATAAATAAACAGACCTCTTTTTTTCAAGAATGTTTACTACTTTTGTGTAACAAAATTGCTTTTGAGGATGAATTTCACCAAACGCGACATAAGAGCCATAGCTCTTTTGATGCCACTTGTGGGAGTTTTGGTGTGGATTGTGGCGAGTTCGCTGTGGCCCGTAAAGGGTATTTCCGAGGTCGCTGCCGAGGTCGATTCGACCGCCACCGAGAGCCCCGCCGAGTCCCTTGTGGCCGACACTCTGCGCCTCCGCAACTTCGACCCAAATGTGGCGAGTTTCGAGGAGCTGAGGGCTATGGGTTTGGACAAATTTGTGGCTCGCAACATTGTGAAATATCGCCAGGCAGGACGCACCTACGCCATCCCCGAAGATGTGGCCGTGGTGTATGGCATAACCGACTCGCTGTATGAACTTTTGAAGCCCCATATTACCATTGGTAACGAGTTCAAAGTCAAGCCAAAAGAGTTCGGCGGCAAGAGCGACGACAACGCCCCAAATTTCACCCACAAGGAGCGCAAATTTCGCAAGATTTTCTTCGACCCAAACGCCCTCGATGCCGAGGGATTCTATGACCTTGGATGTTTCACTGCGCGCCAAGCCGAAGCACTTGTGGAGTACCGCCAGAGGATAGGTGGTTTTGGCTCGGTTTTGCAGTTCAGGGATTGCTATCTGATAGGCGAGGAGCTCTATGCCGAGATGCGCGACTACATAACCCTCTCGCCACTGCCCGAAGCACCTCCCGTACTCATCGACCTCAACTCGGCCGACTCGACCACCCTCACGTCGCTCCGAGGTATCGGCCCCGCCACCGCCCACGACATAATTCTCTACCGACAAAGGCTCGGAGGATTCCACTCCAAGAGCCAACTTTTCGACCTCGCAGTGGTCCAACAGAAGAATTATCAGCTCTTTGAACAAGAAATTTGGTGCGACAGTTGCAAAATTCGAAAAATAGATATTAACTTTGTGGCCCCAAAAGAGTTGGCAGAGCATCCGTATATGACTCCGCCCAGGGTTAGAAAGATTATCAAACATCGACAATTGAAAGGAGGTTGGAGTACAACTGAGCAGTTTAAGGCAGATGACATATTGAGCGAAGAAGAGGCCGAAAGGATTCTTCCCTATTTGAAATTTACGCCCGTTGAGTAGGCGGCTTTGGGGAGGGCAAGGCACAGTCGCAAAGAGTCGTAGGCAGCTCGGTTCAACCCTGTCGAAGTAATTGATAACAACATATATAGCCAAACCCCACGGTGCTTGGGGCAGAGAGTCGGGCTAAGGGCTCGGACACTTTGAAAAAGCGCCAATTTAACCAGACAAAAGCAAAAAAATAATAACGCAAAAAAAAGATTACAACTATGATTATCATGCCAGTAAAAGAGGGCGAGAACATCGAGCGCGCCCTGAAAAAATTCAAACGTAAATACGAGCGTACCGGTGTACTCAAAGAGCTCCGCGCACGTCAGTACTTCACCAAACCCAGCTGGGCTAAACGCGAGAAAATGCAGCACGCTATCTATGTAGAGCAGCTGCACCGCATGGAGGAGGAGTAGTCAGCACTACGTTTCCGACAAAAAAGAGAGGACACCCGAAATGGTGTCCTCTTTTTTTGCCACACGCTCACGCCATTCATCTTCCACCCATCAACGCACACTCCCACCCTACCCCGACGCAACAATTTCGGGTGCGTAGCACCCGTGGGGCGAACAAATCCCAAAATTTTTGCATATCTTTGTCGTTTGGTATAATGGGGCAACTGCAAACGGTTGCCAACCAAAGAAGGTAATATGAAGAAATACAGCGAATTATCTAAGGCATCGAAGGTGACAGTATGGTTTTGGACCATCGTGGGAGTGCCCACTCTGGCATTCATCACTATGATTGTGCTCACAGCAGCGGGCGCATTCGGCAAGCTCCCTTCGTTTGAAGAACTCGAAAATCCCAAGAGCAATCTGGCAACCGAAATCTACTCCGAGGACGGAGTGTTGCTCGGCTCGTACTATGTGCAGAACCGCTCCTATGTGGACTACGACGACCTCTCGCCCGCGCTGGTGGCGGCTCTGATTGCCACCGAGGATGCGAGGTTCAAGAGCCACTCGGGTATCGACTTTATCTCGCTTGCCCGTGTGGGTATCAAGACCATCGCTATGGGCGACAAGGGTCAGGGTGGCGGCTCGACCATCACTCAGCAGTTGGCCAAAAACCTCTTCCCCCGAGATACCACCCCCTACAAATCGAAAGTTGTCCGTGTGGGCAAGCTCGTTGTGGCCAAGTTCAAGGAGTGGATTACGGCCGTTAAGTTGGAGCACAACTACACCAAGAACGAGATTGTGGCGATGTACTTCAACACCGTATTTTTCGGCAGCAACGCCTACGGTATCAAGTCGGCCAGCAAGATTTTCTTCGACAAAGAGCCCGGTCAGATAAATGTGCAGGAGGCTGCTGTGTTGGTGGGTGCGGTGAATGCTCCCACCCGTTACAGCCCCATTCGCAACCCCGAGAGTTCGCTCAAAAGGCGCAATACTGTTATGGCCCGTATGAAGGCCGGTGGCTACATTACCAAGGCTCAGCTCGACTCGCTTTCGGCTCTGCCCATCGAGCTCGACTACTCGCCTTCGTCGCACAACGAGGGTCTGGCCACCTACTTCCGCGAGATGATTCGTCTGACAATGACTTCGCCCAAGCCCACCCGAAATATGTACTACACCAAGTACGACTACGAAAAAGAGGTGGAGCGTTGGGAGAACAACCCTCTGTACGGCTGGTGTTTGAAGAACACCAAGGCCGACGGCACCACCTACAACATCTATCGCGACGGTCTTAAAATCTACACCACGCTCAACTCCACAATGCAGCGCTATGCCGAGGAGGCTGTTCAGAAGCAGCTCTCGGAGCAGATTCAGCCCGCAATGGACCAGCAGTGGCGCTCGACCAAGGTGCTCTTCAACGACCTCGAAAAGGAGGATATCGACAAGATTATCAGTCGCGCCATCCGTCAGTCTGACCGCTACCGCGAGATGAAGGAGGATGGTTTCTCCGAGGCGGAGATCAACGAGGCTTTCAGGACCAAGGTGAAGGCCAAGATTTTCACCTACAAGGGCGAGGTCGATACGCTCATCACTCCTCTCGACTCGATTCTCCACCACAAACGCATTATGCGTGCGTCGCTGGTGGCCGTAAATCCCCACAACGGACACGTCAAAGCCTACGTTGGTGGCCCCAACTTCCGTTACTTCAAGTACGATATGGCCAAGCAGGGCAAGCGTCAGGTGGGCTCGACCATCAAGCCCTTCATCTACACCTTTGCCTTCGACCACTTGGGCTACAACCCCTGCACTATGGTACCCAACCTGCCCGTAACCATCGAAACATTTACGGGCGAGGCCTGGACCCCCAAAGAGGCAGGTACCAAGGTGGTCTATGACGGCGAGCTCTACCCTCTCAAATGGGGCTTGGCTCGTAGTCGCAACAACTACTCGGCTTGGATTATGAAGCAGGCCAATCAGCCCGAAGCTGTGGCCGACTTTATCCACAATATGGGTATTATGAGCTACCTCGACCCCGTGAATGCCATCTGTCTTGGCACTCCTGATGTGTCGCTCTTTGAGATGGTGGGTGCCTACTCGACCTTCGTAAACCGAGGTGTCTACACCGAGCCTATCTTCGTTACCCGCATCGAGGACCGTCACGGCAACGTCTTGGCCGAGTTCTCGCCCACAAGTACCGTGGCCATCAGCGAGCAGACCGCCTACACCATGATCGATATGTTGCGCGCCGTAGTTCAGCGCGGTACGGGCGGACGACTCATCCGCGACTACGGACAGGCCGAAACCGAGGTGGGTGGCAAGACCGGTACCTCGCAGGAGAACCGCGACGCTTGGTTTATGTGCGTAGCGCCCAACTTGGTTGGTGGCGTATGGGTTGGTGGCGAAGACCAGAGTGTTCACCTCTCGTCACGAGGTGAGGGCTCGGTTGTGGCTCTGCCCATCTTTGGCGAGTTCCTGCGCAAGGTGCAGCAGGATGGCTCGCTGGGGGTAACCGTCGAGGATACCTTCTACCGTCCCGCAGGTGCCAAGGAGTACAACTGTTGGGACGGCTCGATTAGCATCGAGGATGTCGAGGGCGAAGATGGAGCCGAAGAGGGCGATGAGGATATCGAGGTCATCGACCGCACCAGCGACGTGATCTTCGAGGACGACGAGGAGTTCTTCTAAACCCCGCACAATACAGACACAAAACGAAACAAATAAACATCAGGTAATATAGAGTTATGAAAGTAGCAATCGTAGGCGCAAGTGGCGCCGTAGGACAGGAGTTTTTGAGGATTTTGGCCGAGAGGGAGTTCCCCGTAGACGAGCTCTACCTCTTTGGTAGCGAGCGTAGCGCAGGTCGCGAGTATGAGTTCAAGGGCAAGAAAGTGAAGGTGCAGCTGCTCGCACACAACGACGACTTCAAGGGTATCGATGTGGCCTTTGTGTCGGCTGGCGGCTCGACCTCCAAAGAGTTCGAGAAGACCATTACCAAACACGGAACAATTATGATCGACAATTCGAGCGCCTTCCGTATGGATGCCGACGTGCCCCTGGTGGTACCCGAGGTAAACCCCGAGGATGCTCGCAACACCCCCCGCAACGTCATTGCCAACCCCAACTGCTCGACCATCCAGATGGTGGTTGCTCTGTCGGCCCTCGAAAAGCTCGCACACATCAAACGTGTACACGTTGCTACCTACCAGGCAGCCAGCGGTGCAGGTGCTATGGGTATCGCCGAGCTCGAACAGCAGTACACCGAGATTGCAGCAGGTCAGCAGCCCACTGTTAATAAATTTGCCTACCAACTTGCCGGCAACGTCATCCCCCACATCGACGTCTTCACCGACAACGACTACACCAAAGAGGAGCTCAAAATGCACTTCGAGACTCAGAAGATTATGCACTCCGACATCGCCGTTAGCGCCACCTGCGTGCGCGTACCCGTGGCAAGGGCCCACTCGGAGTCGATCTGGGTTGAGTTCGAGAAACCCGTGAGCGTAGAGGAGGCCAAGAAAGCTCTGTCCGAGGGCGAAGGCCTCGTGGTAGAGGACGTTCCCGCAGAGAAGAAATACCCCATGCCCCTCTTCGTGGCCGAGACTACCCCCGTGTTCGTGGGCCGCATCCGAGAGGACATCTCCAACCCCTGCGGCCTGACCTTCTGGTGCGTAGCCGACCAAATCCGCAAGGGCGCAGCACTCAACGCTGTACAAATCGCCGAGAAACTCTTCGGTACCCGATAGCGCTCTTCGGCCTTCGGCGAGAGAACTGTCGCTTTTTGTAAAAAGCTCCGCAAAAACTTTTAGTGTAGTCTTTGCGTAGTCTGGCGGCAGAAATAGAGTGTGCCTAATCGGCACTACCAAAAATAAAAGAGAGGACCATCTTGCAAGTAAACTTGCAGCTGGTCCTCTTCTTTATTTCTTTGCCACCCAAAACGGGGCGGTCATGCTCTCTTTCATCCACCAGCCTCCGAGAAAAGGTTACAGCTATTTGTTCAAAAACAAATAGTTTCCCTCTCCTAAAAGACCCTGATGATTATTACTTATAGGTCGTTTAGACTTTTGACGTTAGACCATAAAAAAGGCCCGGCAGTGTTTGCCGAGCCTTTTTTTATTTGGTCTACGTTGTCTTATTTTTTGATGTTGGGCTCCTCCAAGCCGTAGTTGTTCTTCTTGTTCACAACTTTGAGCCAGAGGCTGATGAGCAGTGCCAACACGCCAAACGACGAGAAGATTACCATAGGCAGGGTGTAACCACCGGTTGCGTCGAGCACCTCACCAATCAGGATGGGCACTGCGAAGAGGCCGATGTTCTGAATCCAGAAGATGATGCAGTAGGCCGAGCCGAGGATACGGTTGTCGATAATCTTGGGTACGCTGGGCCAGAGAGCCGCGGGTACAAGCGAGAACGACACACCCAGAATTACGATAATGGTAACTGCCAACCATTTGTAGGGGAATGCGGGCAGCAGGAATGCAAAGCTCAGGTGGCAGAGAATCATCACCAACGAGCCAACCATCAGCATCGAAGCAGCCTTACCCTTGTTGTCGATAAATGCGCCCAGGAAGGGGGTCAATACCATTGCCAAGATGGGGAAGCAGCTAAACAGCTGTGCACCATTCTCGATTGCCAGAGTGGTATTGAGGAAGTCGGGAGCGTAGCGCTGGAAGGGGAAGATAGCCGAGTAGTAGAGCACACACAGCAGAGCCACCAACCAGAACATCTTGCTCGAGAAGATTTTGCCCAGGTCCGAGAACTTGAACTCCTCCTCGCTGGCCTCGGTTTCGAGTTCGCCGGCAGCTTCGAGCTGTTTGTCGAACTTCTTGTCGAGTACTACGAATACGGTGTAGAAAATAAGGCCGATGAGCAGCAGGATTGCGCCAAAGCCCACGGGAGCAGCCACGTTGTGACCAAACTTGTCGTAGACCATAGGCGAGAGCCACATTGCGGCAAATACGCCCAGACGTGCAATCGACATCTCCAAACCCATAGCCATAGCCATCTCTTTGCCTTTGAACCATTTAGCAATAGCTTTCGATACGGTGGTACCTGCCATCTCACAGCCGCAACCAAAGATCATAAAGCCGAGGCACGACACCTTGGCAGTTGCGGGCAGAGCCACCCACCACGAGTTGAGCCAAGCCTCCAAGCCGCTACCGATGAACAGGTCGCTCATACCGTAGAACTTCACGCTGGCACCAATAACCATCAGCGAAGCCGACAGAACGCCCGTGAAACGAATACCCATCTTGTCGAGAATAACGCCCGCAAAGATGAGGAAGAAACAGAACACATTGAGGAAGTACTCGCTGGCTGCGTAGGTACCGAAGGTGCCGCTATCCCAACCAAGCGACGATTCGAGCTGGCTTTTGAGTGGCGACAACATATCGACAAACATATAGCCAAAGAACATCATCAATGCGATGAGAATGAGCACCGACCAACGGATGAAGGCCGAGTCATTCAATCTTTTTTGAATTTGTGCTACCATAGTTTTGTTTTAGTTTTTTATTATTAGTTTGAGTATCGTTTTATTATCGCATAGGCCTCTTTGATGCCCAACTCGCCCGCCTTGCTCAGGTCGATGCAACCCTTGCGGGTATCTTTCATATAGATCTGCACCAAGCCGCGGTTGAAGTAGGCGTCGGCCAACTCGGGTGCAAGCTCAATGGCTCGCGTATAGTCGTCGTAGGCAGCCGCCATATCGCCCGACAGAGCGTGGAGGTTGCCACGATTGTAGTAGATGTAGGCAAACTCGGGGTAGAGCCTTGCGGCGCTACTCAGGTCGGCAATAGCCTCGTCGTAGTTGTAGGTACGGGTGGGGCTGTGTTGCAACACCATATCCGAGTCGATAGAGATGCGGTCGGAGCGGTTGATCGACGAGATAAACTCGATCATCTCGGCCCTGGCCACCGACCTATTTATATATAGGAAGGGATTGCGGGGCGAGAGGTGAATGGCCTCGGTAAAGAGATTCACCGAAGAAGTGTACTGCCTTACGCCCAGCTGACTTGTGCCATACTTAAACTTGCCCAACCACTCGAAAGCGCCCTTTTCGTACTCTCTGTCGAGTACCACCATAGAGTCGGCCGACAGCAGCGTGGGGTTGTTGGTAAATACCACCTTCTGGTCGCCAACCTCGGCCTCGAAACGCTCCAAACGCTCGGAGTAGTAGTGCCTCGATGTGGGATTCTCCTCGGCTACCAACACAAAGCGGAACATTGGTCGCAGAGTGACGGGCTTTTCGCTCTGGTCGGTAAGCTTGCGCTCGGCCAACTTCGACTCAAACGACACCAGCTGATTGAAGCGGCTCGAAGTGTCGGCATAGATAGAGAACTCCTCGGGGTTCTCCTCCAACCTCGACTCATACTCCTCAATCTTGCGGGCCGCAATGGCTCGGTCGTGCTTGGCACCCGCAATGTCGTGCACCCTCTCCTTGACCATTGCGCGATTGAGGTAGGCATTGGCAAAGTCGGGATAGAGCTCTATGGCCTTGGAGTAGTCGCCCAACGACTCGGCAAAGCGACCGAGTTGGAGGTAGACTCCCGCACGGTTGTAGTAGCCCTTGACATTATCGGGGGCGTGGCGCAACACCTCGTCGTAGTTCTCCAAAGCCTTCTGGTAGTCACCCGTGATGGAGTAGACAATGGCTCTGTCGAAGTAGGCGCCCACGATATACTCGTCCAACTCCAACACCCTATCGAAGTCGGCCAAAGCCTCGTCGTAGCGCTCCAAGTCGCACAACACCAGCGCACGGTTAAAGAGCGGTTGCAGGTAGGTCGAGTCACACTTGATGGCCATATTGTAGTTCTCCAAAGCGCCCTCTTTGTCGCCCTGCTGCACCAACAGCATAGCCATCTGGTTATAGCCCTCGGTGTAGTCGCGGTTGGTACGAATGGCCTTGTCGAAGCACCCCTTGGCTCCCAACGTGTCGCGCAGATTGAGCAGTGCCACACCGCGGTTGATATGGGTCTGTGCGTCCTTGTCGGTAAAGCGCAAAATCATATCAAAATCGACCAACGACTTCACGAACTGCTTGTTACGCAGGTGGGTCACACCCCTCGAATAGTAGGAGTTCGGAAGGTCGGGCCTAAGGTCGATAGCATCCGTGAAATCCCTAATGGCATCCTCGTAGTTACCCATCTCGGAGCGCACAATACCTCGGTAGTGAAATGCTTCGGTATATACGGGGTTTATCTCCAACGAGCGCGAGAGGTCTTGTTCGGCACCGAGCAGGTCGCCCAAGCCCAGCTTGGCATAGCCACGCAGGTAGTAGGCCTCGTAAGACTCTTTGTCGCTGCGCAACAGCACATTGAGGATGTCGATAGCCTCTTTGTAGTTGTCGCTCGCCAGCATATTACGGCTTGCCCACGAAATATAGCGCTTGTTGTACTGAGCCACAGCATCACTCGATGCACAGCCCAGCACAAGAACAAGTAGCAGTATTTGGACTAACCTCCTCATAAATTGAAAATGGAAAATGGAAAATTATGGAAGAGTTTTTATATTCCTTTGCTAGTCTTTATTATAGCCGTCAGAAGAGCTATTACCTCTTTCAGGTCGGCATATAGAGAATCGAATTGTTTTTGAGAAATATCCTCGGCACCAAGCAATATCTCCAACCAATACGCAGTTTCATCGGCCTCTTTCAGAGCAACAGATAATTTATGGATAAAATCATCTTTGCTTTGAGCATTGACACTCTCACGGGTATTGGCTCCGATACTTGTTCCACTTTTCAGCAATTGGCGCACGATGATAACATCCACACCATTGTGGCGTAGAAATTTTGCAAACTTCACTACACGAATTGCAAAATCCTTACTCTTTTCGGCTATGACGTTGGTGTTATTCATCAAATATAAATATGCGCCGCAGGCACCTCAATTTTCAACTTTCAATTTTCAATTTTCAATTCAAACTCTTTACTTTTTCAAGGCATTGATTCGCTCCCTGATGGCAGCGAGTTTAGCCTCGGCGTCGCGCTGTTTGTTGCGCTCGTTCTCCACCACCGCAGCAGGGGCATTGGCCACAAAGCGCTCGTTCGACAGCTTACCCATAACCGTGCGCAAGAAGCCCTCGTAGTAGGCCAAATCCTTCTCCAACTTGGCAATCTCCTCCTCCACGTTGATATTCTCGCTCATAGGAACGAAGTACTGAGTGGTCTTAACAATGAATGCCGAAGCGGTGGGATTCTTCTCGCTCACCTCGCTGATGGCCGAAAGGTTAGCCATCTTGGCTACAACCGAATTAAACTCGGGGTGGTAGTTATCATCCACAATAACCTCCAAAGCCATCTGCTCCTTGTTGGGAACGTTCTTCTGGGCGCGGATATTACGCACACCCGTAACAACCTCACGAGCCAGGTCGAAGGCTGCGAGCATCTGCTCGTCCACCTCGCCGGCTGCGGGCATAAGGCTCAACATAACGCTCTCGCCCTCGGTGCGCTCTTTGATGTTCTGCCACAACTCCTCGGTAACGAAGGGCATAAATGGGTGGAGTACCTGCAAGAGTTTCTCGAAGAAGCCCTTGGTAGCCTCAACGGTTGCGGTGTCGGCAGGCGAGCCGTAGGCAGGCTTAACCATCTCCAAGTACCAGCCGCTGAAATCGTCCCAGAAGAGTTTGTAGGCGCTCATCATTGCGTCCGAAATGCGGTATGCAGCAAAGTGCTCCTCAATCTCGCCCAGGGCTTTGTTGAGCACCGCCTCAAACCACTTGATAGCCACCTTCGAGTGCTCGGGCTGAGCCACACTCTCCTCTACGCTCCAAGTGCCCAACAGACGGTAGGCGTTCCAAATCTTGTTGCAGAAGTTACGGCCCTGCTCGCAGAGGCTCTCGTCGAACATAAGGTCGTTACCTGCCGAGGTGCAGAGCATAAGTGCCACCCTCACACCGTCGGCACCATACTGAGCAATCAGATCCAGAGGATCGGGCGAGTTGCCCAGCTGTTTCGACATCTTACGGCCCAGCTTGTCCCTCACGATACCGGTGAAGTAGACATTGCGGAAAGGCATCTCGCCCCTCCACTCGTAGCCCGCCATAATCATCCTCGCAACCCAGAAGAAGATAATATCGGGACCGGTCACAAGGTCGTTGGTGGGATAGTAGTATTTAATCTCGTCGTTCTCGGGGTTGCGGATGCCGTCGAATACGCTGATGGGCCAGAGCCACGAGCTAAACCAGGTGTCCAGAACATCCTCGTCTTGACGCAGGTCGGCAAGGGTGAGCGAGCTGTCGCCACTCTTGGCCTTGGCCAACTCCAAAGCCTCGGCCTCGGTCTCGGCCACTACAAAGCCACCCTTGGGCAGATACCACGCAGGGATGCGCTGACCCCACCACAGCTGACGCGAGATACACCAATCTTTGATATTCTCCATCCAGTGACGGTAGGTGTTTTTGTATTTCTCGGGCACGAACTTAATCACGTCTTCGAGCACGGCTGCGGTGGCAGGTTTTGCCAACTCCTCCATCGAGAGGAACCACTGCATCGAGAGTTTAGGCTCGATAGCCACGCCTGTACGCTCGGAGTAACCCACATTATTGGTGTAGGCCTCGGTCTTTTCGAGCAGACCGGCAGCGGCCAAGTCACCCTCAATAACCTTGCGACATTCGAAGCGATCCATACCCACATAGAGGCCCACCTTGTCGTTGATGGTACCGTCGGGGTTGAAGATGTCGATGGTTTCGAGGCCATACTTCTCGCCCAACATATAGTCGTTCACATCGTGTGCGGGGGTAACTTTCAGAGCACCCGTACCAAACTCGATGTCTACATACTCGTCGCGAATCACGGGCACCGAGCGACCTACCAAGGGGACAATAACCCTTGCGTCGGCAGGCAGATCGGCATAACGGGGGTCGTTGGGATTGACACACACGGCCGAGTCGCCCAAGATGGTCTCGGGACGGGTGGTAGCCACGATAAGAGCCTTGTCCGAACCCTCAACCTTGTAGCGCAGGTAGTAGAATTTACCCTGCGACTCTTTGTAGATAACCTCCTCGTCCGACAGAGCGGTCTGTGCCGAGGGATCCCAGTTTACCATCCTCACGCCACGGTAGATTTTGCCCTTGTTGTAGAGGTCTACAAATACCTTGATTACACTCTCGGTACGGGCGGGATCCATGGTGAAGCAAGTGCGGTCCCAATCGCACGAAGCACCCAGGTGGCGCAACTGTTTTAGGATAATGCCGCCGTGTTTCTCTTTCCACTCCCAAGCGTGGGCCAAGAACTCCTCGCGAGTGAGGTCGGCCTTGTCGATACCCTCGGCTTTGAGTTTAGCCACCACCTTAGCCTCGGTAGCAATCGAGGCGTGGTCGGTACCGGGTACCCAGCAGGCGTTGAGTCCCTTCATACGGGCGCGACGCACCAACACATCTTGGAGGGTGTTGTTGAGCATGTGTCCCATGTGGAGCATACCCGTCACGTTTGGTGGGGGGATAACGATGGTGTAGGGCTCTCGGTTGTCGGGTTCGGAGTGGAACATTCGGTGGGCCATCCAGTAGTCGTACCACTTACCTTCGATGGTTTGTGGGGTGTATTTGTCTGCGATTTGCATAGTATGTATATGTTTTTGTATTTGTTATTGCGCAATTAACCTCCAAAGATACGGAAAAGAATTCAAAATTCAAGATTCAAAATTCAAAATTGTCGGTCGACGGTCGTCGGTCGACGGTCGTCATTCAACCGATTGTTAATAACTTTTTGGCTGTGACGCAACTTTTGGGCACGAAAGTCGTTATATTTGTGGCTGATTTTAGTGTGGGGTAACCCGCCCAACGCACGCAAACAAACTGAATTATGAGAAAGAAAAACAATAACGTAGAGTTGGAAATCGTGACCGGCATTGGCGATGCCGCCGAGGGCATTCAGCAGGTCATTCCAATCGTTTCGGACGAGGACGAACTCACCGAAAATCTCACCATACCCACCACCCTGCCCATCCTCTCGTTGCGCAGCTCGGTGCTCTTCCCCGGGGCCATCACACCCATCACGGTGGGCCGCGAGAAGTCTATCAAGCTGGTGCGCGACGTGGAAAGCAACGGTGGTATGCTTGGCGCAGTATTGCAGCGCGAGGCCGATGTGGAGCAGCCCGCAGGCGACGATATGTACCGTGTGGGTACCGCTGCCCGCATCCTCAAAATTCTCGAAATGCCCAACGGCAATCTGACCGTCATTCTGCACGGCTTGGAGAAGATCGAGATTATCGACTACATCGCCTCGGAGCCCTACTTTACCGCCTCGGTAAACGTGCTCAAAGATGTAACTCCCGACAAAAACAACGTGGAGTTTACGGCCTTGGTGGACTCTATTCGCGACGTGGCGCTGAACATCATCAGCATCTCGCCCAACATCCCCAAGGAGGCCTCGTTTGCCATCAAAAACATCGACTCCAAGCGCGGCATTATCAACTTCATCTGCTCCAATCTGGACTTCACCGATGCCGACCGACAGAGGCTCTTGGAGGCTCCCGGTCTGTTGGCCCGCAGCCGTAAGTTGCTGGAAATCTTGATTAACGAGCAGCAGCTTGTCGAGCTCAAAAACAAGATTCAGAGCAAGGTAAAACAAGAGATCGACCAGCAGCAGAAGGAGTACTTCTTGCAGCAGCAACTCCGTACCATTCAGGAGGAGTTGGGCGACACCGACGAGAGCGATATCAAGCGCCTTCGCGAGCGCGGAGCAAAGAAAAAATGGAATAAGTCCGTGGCCGAGCGCTTTGAAAAAGAGGTGTCGAAGCTCGAAAGGCTCAACCCTGCCGTTGCGGAGTACTCGGTGCAGATGACCTATCTGGACACAATGCTCGAACTCCCCTGGGAGGAGTACACCGAGGACAATATGAACCTCACCACGGCCCGCGAGAGGCTCGATGCCGACCACTTTGGCCTCGACGAGGTTAAGGAGCGCATCTTGGAGCACTTGGCCGTTATCAAACTCAAAGGCGACCTGAAATCGCCCATTCTCTGCCTCTATGGCCCTCCCGGAGTGGGTAAAACCTCGCTGGGCAAGTCGGTAGCCGAGGCTTTGGGCCGCAAGTTTGGCCGCATATCGCTGGGCGGATTGCACGACGAGTCGGAGATTCGCGGACACCGTCGTACCTACATCGGCTCGATGCCAGGCCGTATTATCGAAACAATCAAACGCTGTGGTTCGTCCAACCCCGTGATTATCCTCGATGAGGTAGACAAGGTGGGACGCGGTACCCACGGCGACCCTGCATCGGCTCTGTTGGAGGTGCTGGATCCCGAGCAGAACTCCACCTTCCACGACAACTACATCGACGTGGACTACGACCTCTCGAAGGTGCTCTTCATTGCCACGGCCAACAACGTGGGTGCCATCAGTGCAGCCCTGCGCGACCGTATGGAGATGATCAACATTGCGGGCTACATTCTCGACGAGAAGCTCGAAATTGCCGAGCGCCACTTGATTCGCAAGCAGTGCGAGGCTCACGGTGTTCCTGCCGACAAACTTGTGATTAGCAAGGATGTGGTGGCCCAGATTATCGAGGACTACACCCGCGAGAGTGGCGTGCGTTCGCTCGACAAACAGCTGGCCAAGATTGCCCGCTACCGTGCCAAACAGATTGGCTTCGAGGAGGAGTTCAACCCCGAGCTCTCCATCAACGATGTTCGTAAAATCCTTGGCGTGGAGCGCTACAACCGCAATCAGTACGAGATTGGCGGAATGGTGGGCGTAGTTACAGGCTTGGCTTGGACCGAGGTGGGAGGCGACATTCTCTACATCGAGTCGGCCCTCACCCCCGGCAAGGGTGTCTTGAACCTTACGGGCAACCTGGGGGACGTGATGAAGGAGTCGGCCACCATTGCTTGGGAGTGGGTCAAGGCCCACCACCAGGAGCTTGGTATCGAGGTTGAGAAGTTCGAGAAGTACGACATCAACATCCACGTTCCCGAGGGAGCAATTCCCAAGGATGGTCCAAGTGCGGGTATCACTATGGTTACGTCGATTGTTTCGACCTACACGGGTCGTAAGGTTACGGAGCGCATTGCTATGACGGGCGAAACCACCCTGCGCGGACGTGTCTGCCCCATTGGCGGCGTTAAGGAGAAGCTTTTGGCTGCCAAGCGTGCGGGCATTACCGACCTCATCTTGTGTGAGGACAACCGCAAAGACGTGAGCGAGATTAAGCCTGCCTACCTTGCGGGCCTCAACTTCCACTACGTTCGCACCAACGACGATGTCTTAAAACTGGCGTTGCAATAAAAAAAAGAAAGACCTGCGACAAAATCGCAGGTCTTTCTTTTTTGTCGACCGTCAACCGTCGACCGTCGAATTCAAAATTATTTAAGGGCTTTAAGGAGTTTAAGGCCCTTAAACACCCTATAACTTTCAACTCTCAACTTTCAACTCTAAAACAGCACGGTGTAGGTCACCAGCACCGAACTACGGCTCAGTTTGTTGTTGGCCACCGTGGGGCTCTGCACAAGTATGGGCATACTAGCCTCGGCCACATTGTCGGTATAGTACTGATAGAGGTAGTGGTTGGTGTAGTGCGAGGTCGATTTCACCCACGCCACATCGAGGCTCGAACCACCTGCAAAGCGCCAACCCAAACCCAACGAGTAGTTGTCGGTGAGGGTTTTGTAGTTGCCATAGAAGGTGTCGCCCTGCTCGATGTATCGCTCCACCTCCTCGTTGAAGGGCGAGCCATAGAAGGCATAACCGCCACGCAGGTAGAGTCGTGCAAGGGGCCTCACTTCGAGTCCCGCACGCAGGTTGTGACTCTTGCCAAAGTCGAGCCTGGCCGAAGCATCCATTGCTGCGTTTATATCTTTGTAGCCCGTGTGGAACGAGATATTGTCATACCACACCATATCGTAATCGACCGAGAGCATAGCCCTCTCACCGAGCTGCATCGAGGCGCCCAAAAGCAGCTTGTTGGGCGAGGAGTAGTTCAGCGAGAAGGAGTTGATGAGCGATTCGGCAAGGTAGGTGTCGCCGTTACCAAACGCGGTGCTCATCGAGGTGTAGTAGTCGCGAATAATCTCCACCGAGGTTGCGGTGTGGTAGGCCACTCCGAGTCGCAACGAGGGTATGGGCCTGAGGATTGCACCAATCTTGAAGTTCAAGCCAGAGCCATAGGTACTTACCGAAGGCGTATACTCCATACCTCGGAGCAGTGCTGCGCTAGTCGAGGCGGGGGTGTAGTGCTCGGTGTAGTAGTATTTCTGCGAGTGGCTTATATCCTGAATACCGATGGTTGCACCCAAGTAGAGGATGTTTGCGAAGTTGAAACCTCCCGAGAAGGAGTACTCACCCACCGAGCCACGACTACGGGCCGAAAGCTGAGGGTTGATGGCCAAGTCGAGGGGCACACCGGGAACGGTGTAGGAGGTGGTGTTGTCGGCACCCACCACGGGGTCGATCAGATAGGTCTGGTAGGCCAACACTCCGCCCCACTCATCCACGTTGATATTGTTGTTGCGGAAAGCGTCGCTGTCGGTACCGAGCCACGATTCGGGTACTCCCCACATCTGCTCGGCAAAGAACTCGCCGATGGTCACGTTGTCGTCACTCCACTTGTAGTTCTGAACGTAGTTCAGGTCGGCCAACTTGTTGTAGGCAAAGCCGAAGGTGAAGCTTGCCAGCGAACCCGAGCCCTGATAGAGATTCAGCGCAAGGCCCACCTGGTTGAACGAGAAGTTGGTATTTGTGCTACCCGAGGTGTTGAAGGCGTTGGTGGTGCGGGCCCTCGAAAAGTCGGCCGAGATGGCCAGCGCCGACGAACGATACATACCCAAACCTGCGGGATTGATGCTCATACTCGACAGGTCTGCTCCGAGCGACACAAAGGCACCTCCGAGTGCCGACACTCGTGCCGACATATAACTATTCTCGGTCTGCGAGAGCAGTGCCGCATCGGTGTGTTTCATATTGGCTGCACCGATGATCTCTCCGCCATAGCTTGTGGTCTGTGCCTCGGCCCCGAAGAGCGAGAGGGCCACAAGGGCCACGGTATAAAAAAACCTCTTCATAATATCTTTCAAAAAATCTTCTGTACTGATAACGACTTCGTTATTGTTGGTTTATAGCATCGAGGGAGGCCCCCTTTTGTGCTTTGGGGGCTACCCTCGAAGTGTATGTCTGTTGTGTAATTACCTGCCCCTGCGAGCCGAGCCAGAGCTACTGCTGCTCGACGAGCGACTGCTGCTTCCCGAAGAGAAGGAGCCTACCGAACGGCTAACGCTGCTGGCACCACTACTGCTGCTCGACGAGAAAGAGCTTCTCGAACGACTGCTCGACGACGAACTGCTGCTCGAACTGCTCGACGAGGAGGAGTTGTTACGGCTCGAACTGCGGCTGGTCACTTTGCTCTCCGACGAGGAAGAACTACTCTTCGACGAGGAGTTGGTGCGGTTCACCACGGTAACTTTTTTGTTGCCGCTCGACGAGGTGCTGCTCGAAGCGTTGGCCCTCGACGAACTACTGCTGTTGTTCCTCACTGCCGACGAACCACGCGAAGTGGAGTTGCTCACGCTGCTGCCACCCACGGCTACTGCTCCGCCACGCGACGAGGAGCTGCTGTTGCCGTTCACGATGGTTGCGCCACCGCCACGAATAACCTCGCTCGATACCCTGTTGGGTCTGCTGGGGGTTGCCGAACTGCCGCTTGCCACAATCTCGTTTTTGGCGCTCGAAGCCCTCTGCTCCTCGAAACGCTGAGCGTAGTTGGGACGGCTTGCGGGACGATCCTCACCTGCGGTACGACCGGGCTGAGTAACCACGGGTCTTACGGTGCCACCGGTACCATACGAAGGACGGCTCACGATGCCCGAATTGTGGTGACCACCACCAACGCCGGGTTTGTTGTGCGAGGGGCTGTTGTGGTGAGGTGGGTTGTGGTGACCCGGTTTGTGGTGTGGAGGCCTGTGATAACTTGGGCCGTGGGGACCATACCAGGGGTGGTGATAGTAGAAGGGATCGTAGTAGCCGTAGTAGGGCGAGTGACCCCATCCCCAATAGTAATCATAGTAGCTGTATGGATAACCATAGCCGTAGTAGGGGTAACCATAGTATGGATAACCGTAGCGATAGTTGATGTACGAGCAACCCCAACCGCCAAACATTGCGGTAACATAGCGAGGCTCTACCCACACCTGATCGCCCATAACCATCACGGTGTAAAAAGCGGGGTCGTAGGCCAGAGTGAGGAAGTAGGAGTCGCCATAGCGGTAGTTGTAGTACGACGAAGGCATCTTGTACGAGGGCGACGAGAAACCTTTCAGACGACGCTCGTAGGCACTCTGATAGTCATCAACATAGATGTTGTTGTAGGTATTATTGTTGTTGATGACAATGCCACCCGAAGCCACTGCTGCGGCCACTGCGGGGTCGTCGAGGTCGAGGTCACCGAGCAGGTCGTCGATATCGGCCTCGGCATTGGCAGCTGCAACCATAGCGTTGATTCTCTTCTCTCGCTCGGCGGCTTCGGCGGCCTGCTGTTCGGCCAGGGCACGCTGGGCGGCGGCGATGGCTGCACGGTCGTGGGTGCCGTAGAGGTCATCGCTATATGCTGCGGTGTGGCTGGCGGAGGTGCCCCCGATTTGGAGGGTGATGCACGACGAAAGCGCTACCGACAGCGATGCTACAAATGCTAATGCCAATATGTTACGCAAGTTTCTCATAACTGTAAAATGTTTTATGGTGTGCGTTAAACAACAATCTCTTTACTATTATGACGCAAAAAAGGGCCAAATAGTTGCACGAGGGTGTAAAAAAAAGTGTTTTGCGTCGTAAAGTCGGCAAATATATCCCTTTTTTCGGCAAAAAAGTATAACTTTGCGACGGACAAAATTGCCCCCACCACAAAAGTACAAAAACAATAGGCAACTTTGTAACCAAACGAGCAAATTATTACAAAAAAATAACAACAAACATCAAGCAATGGCAAAAGAATTAAAACAACTGACCCCTCGTGAGGAGAACTACTCGCAGTGGTACAACGACTTGGTTGTGAAAGCCGGACTCGCCGAGAACTCGGCAGTCAGGGGTTGTATGGTAATCAAACCCTACGGCTACGCAATCTGGGAGAAGATGCAGCGCGCGCTGGACGATATGTTTAAGGCCACCGGCCACCAGAACGCCTACTTCCCTCTGTTTATCCCCAAATCGTTCCTCAGCCGAGAGGCCGATCACGTCGAGGGCTTCGCCAAAGAGTGTGCTGTGGTTACCCACTACCGCCTCAAAAACGACCCCAATGGTAGCGGTGTGGTTGTAGACCCCGAGGCTAAACTCGAAGAGGAGCTGATTGTACGTCCCACCTCGGAGACCATCATTTGGAACACCTATAAAAACTGGATTCAGTCCTACCGCGACCTGCCCATTATGTGCAACCAGTGGGCTAACGTGGTTCGTTGGGAGATGCGTACCCGCCTCTTCCTGCGTACCGCCGAGTTCCTCTGGCAGGAGGGTCACACCGCTCACGAGACTCGCGAGGAGGCCGAGGCCGAGGCTCAGAAGATGATTCGTGTCTACTCGGACTTTGCCGAGAAGTGGATGGGTGTGCCTGTGATTATGGGTACCAAGACCGCCAACGAGCGCTTCGCAGGTGCTGTGGATACCTTCACCATCGAGGCTCTGATGCAGGACGGTAAGGCTTTGCAGAGCGGTACTTCGCACTTCTTGGGCCAGAACTTCGGTAAGGCTTTCGACGTTCAGTTTGCCACTCGCGACGGTGGTATGGACTACGCTTGGGCAACCTCGTGGGGTGTTTCGACCCGACTGATGGGTGCGCTGATTATGGCTCACTCGGACAACAACGGTCTGGTATTGCCTCCCAAGTTGGCTCCTATCCAGGTAGTGATGATTCCCATCTACAAGGGCGACGAGGAGCTCCGCACCATGACCGCCAAGATGGAGGAGATTGCCGACCAGCTGCGTGCCAAAGGTATCAGCGTGAAGGTAGATGCTCGCGACAATGTTCGTTCGGGCTTCAAGTTTGCCGAGTATGAGCTCAAAGGTGTGCCCGTGCGTCTGGTGCTCGGTCCCCGCGACTTGGCAGCAGGTACCGTGGAGATGATGCGTCGCGACACCCTCGTGAAGGAGAGCGTTCAGCTCGACGGCATCGTGGAGCTCGTAGAGCAGACCCTGACCGATATGCAGGGTGCAATCTTCCAGAAGGCTCTCTCGTTCCGCAACTCGATGATCACCAAGGTAGACTCGTGGGAGGAGTTCAAGGAGGTTTTGGACAACAAGGGCGGCTTTATCCTGGCTCACTGGGATGGCACCACCGAGACCGAGATTGCCATCAAGGAGGCCACCAAGGCTACCATCCGTTGTATCCCCTTCGACACCGTAGACGAGGAGGGCACTTGCGTATTTAGCGGCAAGCCTTCGCAGCGTCGCGTGCTCTTTGCAAGAAGCTACTAATAAGCTATAAAGCACTCTCAGCGTGCCGAGACAACTACGAAAATAGTTTGTTTCGGCACGTTGTTTTTTCTCTACATTTTGCTACCTTTGCGGAAGAAGCACCCAAAACTAAAAACAACAAGATGAAACTTTCGCGCCACATAATCACACTGCTAACCCTACTGGTTGCGGGCTGTGCCACACTCTCGGCCCAACAGATTGCTCTGCCCAACATCAATATCGAGAAGTTTGACAGCGAGGCCATGAAGGCCGTCAGGGAGTTGCCCCACCGTGGCGGAGTGGTCAAGGGCGAGAGCTACAACCACCTCCACATCTATGCTGCTCAGTTTATTATCGAGCAGGAGTGGTTGGTCGAGATCGAGAACTCTGCCGAGTTTATCGACGCAATAGACCTGAGCGAGCCCGTGGATTTCAGCGCCGAGCCACAGAAAAAGAGAAAAGGTAGCGGCACCCACATCTATGCCGACTACATCTACGACTCGGAGGGTGTGCTCAGGTGGATTTACACCAACGAGGTGGCTGTTGCCGTGGGCGGAGGTGTATCTTCGTCGCAGGCCCTGCTCGACGAACTTCTGAGCCACAATTTCGACCTCGTATTCAAGGTTAAGGATGTACGCGAGGGTTTGCTCTTTGGCATTAGCGGAGGTCGCTTGTGCGTGGTTGTGCGCAACGACGACGAGAGTTTCTCCACCCACACGTTCAGCGAGTTTACGGCCACGGAGGGTGTAGCCAAGAGCCTTCTGCGACCTATGACCTACAAGAAAGCCGAGAGGGCCGCATCGCTCAAATCGGCCTCCGAGAGTGGCGACACGATGCCTATGTTCAGGGGTGGAGATTTGTCCCACTTCCGCCAGTGGGTTGTGGAGAATATGATGTTCCCAAAGGACATCTATGGTCGCCAGATTGGTGGCCGCGTGGTTGTATCCTTTGTGGTCAATGCCAAGGGCCGCGTGGAGTGGATAGAGATTCTCGAAACCGACAATCAGCAGTTGGCCAAGTCGGTCTACGACCTGCTCGAACGCTCGCCCAAGTGGACTCCCGGACGCCAAGGTGGTATTCCCGTAGCGATGCAGTACACTCTGCCGCTCAACTTCCAGGTGGCGCAGTAGGGCTAACACATAACAGACAAAAAAAAGAGATTTACGCTTCTGCGGTAAATCTCTTTTTTATTTCAGCAGTTCGGCCCTAAGCAGGTCGTTGTGTTCTCTCAACACCCGTTGGTTGCGTCGCTCGGTAAGTATTCGGGCCCTCTCCTGCCCCACAAAGTAGGTTGTGCTGAGCAGTCCTCCCGCACCAAGCCAAGCACTGAGCCAATGGTGCGCCACAATCTCGCCCACACCGAAGGTCACCAGAGCTCCGTTGGCCACGAGCGACACCACTCCGCTCCACACCTCGCCAGCATAGAATTGTCCCAAACCCGGTACCATACTGAGCCACCAAGCCAACTCCGGCGAACGCATACGGGGTGCCTTGCTATATATCTCGTTCAACCTCTGTTCCATCTCGGCCTGTTGCTCGGCGGGCATTGCCGCCACCACCCTGCGAGCAGCCATCTGCGAACGCTCCCAATCGCCCTTTTCGCCTGCCGCGAGGGCCTCGATGAGCTCCATTCGTGCAAGCGCCACGGTGTCGTAGAGGGCAAAACGAGCCTCGTCGATAGCCGCCAGCGCCCCCTCAAAGTCGGCCGCCAGATAGCTACACAGAGCCCTCTGATAGTAGTAGCCCTCCAACTCATCCTCGGAGAGAGCGAACGTGCGCACACGCCCCAACTCGGCCACGGCATCGCTCCACATCCCTTGTTGCTTGCGCACCTCCACCTTCGCCATCAGCGCACGGTTGAACTCACTCGGGGTGGTCGATGCAAACACTTCTCGTTCCAACCTGAGTGCCTCGGCAGTATAGTCGCCCTGCCCCTGCGCGCTACTTGAAAATGGAGCGCAAAGGAATATGTAGACTGCACACAACAGCCTCAGAGAGTGTTTCATCGAATTGTTTGTAGTATAATTTCACAGAGGCCACACCTCCGCAGATGTTTCCGATATAGAGCAGTGTTCCCACGCTGCCGTAGAGAATGGTGCGCAGATTTGCGGGCGTTCCGGCCTTGACCCAACTCTCGGCCGTGAGTCCTGCCATAGCTCCCACCAGCAGGAATGAGGCCACACCCTCGCCAATGTTGCCCGCATAGATCTGACCCAATCCGGGTACCACGGCCGAAGCCACACCCGCCACCCAGGGCGAGAGATTTCGGGGCTTGGTGGAGGCAATCATATCCAGAGCGCGCTCCTCGTCGGCCAACGCAAAGTCGCTGTAAGTAAACTGTTTGCTTAGGGATTTGTAGAGATCGGTATCGCCCCGCAACAGAGCCACACCCGCCCTCTCAAAGGCCAAAAGTTCGCCATAATCGGCCCGTGCGGGAGATTTCTCGAAAGCCCCCAACAGCTGCTCGGCAACCTCATAATCGCCCAGCTCCACACTGCTCACCGTAGCATAGAAGGCGCTCTTGGCATAGAGTGGCGAGCTGCTTGCAGCCCTGCCGAGGTGCCCCACGGCACCTCCAAAGTCGCGCAGATTATAGAGAGTCCACCCCTTCAAGTGGGCCAACGAATCGAGGGCCGCAGGGGTATATAGTTCGGCATTAAAGTCGCTCTCTGCCAACGTCTTTGCGTCGCGCAAAAGCCCGTTGCCCAGCAAGTAGCGACCAAACTCAAAGTCGCCCCTGGCGTGAGGTTGAGCCGCAGCCTGAAATAGGCCACACGCCACCAATGCCACCGTCAAAATCACTATTCTTGCAACACTTTTCATCATCGGTAGCGTTTAGGGTCATCCTCAATCAATCCTCGTGAGTTCTTGGGGCTGCTCACACGCCCCACCTTGGTGTTGCGCACAATGCGGTCGGGGTAGAAAAATAGAGCCCTCAGCAGGCCATACTCCGCCACTAAGGCCTTGAAGTAGTTGGCATTGGTGTCGCTATACCCTCCGGGTGAGGCCACATCGGGAGCGATACCATTCTGCCATACCCACCACAGCGCACTCGTGGCGTGGTAGGCGGGCGAGAGGGTCGCCTTGCCCTCCACGAGTCCGTATGGCTCCTCTCGGTCACTCCTCGGCCCCTCAAACTCGGCCGAGCGCAACAGCTCCATATCACTACGGCTCTGGGCATAACCTACGCAGGTAGCCCCCACAAGAGCTACCCACAAAAGCACTATTTTGGCCCACAACCTCATACTATCCGTTATCTATTATTCATCTTGGGCAGAGCCACGCGCACCGCATCGGCGGGTACCTGAAAGTCGAACATCTCCGAGGTGGCATCACTGCCAAAGCGCAGGTTGGAGTAACGACTGAGTCTCACGAGCGAGTCGGTGGGCGAGGTGTACTCCACCTCCGTAACCCTCATTGGTAGAGCAATTTGCCCATACTCGTAGCGCGAAAAGTAGAGCTTGCGCAGAGTCTTGCCACTGCCGTCGTAGTAGACCATACAGATGGGCAGTTGGTTTTGAAACACCAACTCCACCTTGGCAGCACCCTCGCGCGAGCCACCCTTGGGCTCGAAAGTCTTAATAGTGAGCCCCTCCTCCCTACGCACACCGCTCTGGGTGTAGCCATAGAGTGGCAGGCCCATATCCACATAGGCTCCGCTGGCAAACATCGCCACCAAATCGTTACCCGACGACACCTCTTTGCCATTGACCACCACTACCTCGTTTTTGCGAGGAGTGTAGAGCTGCATTTCGCCAAGCGCATTGGTTATGCAGATGTTTCGGTCAGGCCTGTGCTGCTCGACCACCATACGGCCGTCGGGGTGCAGAAAAATGCTTCGGGTAACGGTAACCTTCTGACCTCCGGCCACAGATACCTCCTCGACATCGACCGACAAACGCTGCTGTGCCCCAACACCTACCGAGTGCAACAAGGCCACAAAGAGGGCTATAATAAAAACTCTTGCTTTCATAACAAAAAAGGGGGCGAAAGGGTTTTGATTCTCCCCTCGCCCCGTAAAGGTAACCAAAAAATTTGTTTAGAACAAACCTTGGCTGTTTAGGCTACGAACTCTACTAGAAGAGATCTGCCCACATCAGAATTTTCTGATTGTTCATGTACTGACCGCTGATGCTGTTGCTCTCGATGAGGTCGATAGCCAGAACAACCGAGTCTACAACGTAGAGGATACCGAAACCACTACCGGTCAGAACATAAGGCAGAGCCATCCAGGGAGCGGTACCGAGATAGTAACGGTGCAAAGCGAGCCAGTTGGTCACGGGGATCAACGACAGAGCGGTTGCAACAACGGGGTTTTTCGAGCTTACAGCAGCGGGAGCAGCGGGAGCAGCCTCCATAACCATCTCGATCGAGTTGTTTACCAAAGCGTCAATAGCGGCGTCGTTAGCTACATAGTTGTTAGCCGAAACCGAGCAGATTGCAAACAGAGCAACTGCCAAAGTGAGCATAAGTTTCTTCATAGTCGTGTGTTTTTTAGAAGGTTAAACTATTGGTTAATACTAAAATCTCATCTTTTGCGGGCTTTTTGTGGGGTATTTGCCCCCAAACGCTTATGACAAATATACAAAAATTTTTGTTCATTGTACCCTCCGAGGCGGCTTTTTTTGCATTGCACCGCCCCACAACAACACCAATGATATCTATTGCATATCCATATTGGAGAAATGAAACACCTCTCTACCTACCGAATACCTTTACCACAATCCACACACCATGGGATTTATAGGCCCTATGAGACTTTTAAGGTCATTAAGGTCCTTATGGACTTTAAACAAAAAACCCTCCGACATGCATCGGAGAGTCTTGATACATTAAGGAATGTTGTTACTACTTAAACAAATCCTCCACATTCTGCTTATTATTAAGTTTCTCTCGCACCACCGAAGGTTTTATCTCATCTATGAGAGCATCAAAATCCTCTGGTGTCGCAAAACCCAAGTAGAATTTTTGATCAATATACTCGTTACTACTTGCCGTAGCCGTACCTCCAATCATACAAAGATGTTGTCCGTCTTCTGTAATCATAAATAGAGGACGGAGTTTGTGGCCAAAATCAAACCACCATTTCGAACCAAGCCAACAAATGTCCACCTTGGGAAATTTTATGTCCATCTCTTTGTTCATCTTGGTCACGTTATTATTAATAGCAACAGAAGTCCATTCAGTGTGCTTTTGCTTAGCAAGCGTCAGTGCGGCAATAAACAAATCAATGTTCGCTCCCTTAATGCACATACAGACATTGTCGGTACTATTATAACCTTCAACATCAAAGTAAATAGACAATTCGCCATTTGACAATGACGCTTCAACTTTGTATTCTTTTTTAAAACAAGAATTTTGGTAGGCACCCACCTTTTCTTGAGCATAAATATTCAAAGTGGCCACCAGAAAGACAATAAGTAAAAATCCTCTTTTCATAGCTTGATTGTATTAGTAGTTAATAAAAAGTTGCTAACAAAGATAGCAACCGTCTAACTATGAAAAGAAAAACGTGAGTCACGCCTATACCTTGAAGGGACGACCAAGTACCCATACACACATAAGCACAACCCACGCCATGCGGCGAGGGCATTTATCGTGCCTATTGCTTGTGTGTAATAAATTTGGTCGTTTTACAAGGTCAGCAATAGCCTAAATGCCATCTAAAATCAGCCACCTATCCGATAGCTTACTGCAAATATAGTTAATAATTTTCTTGTAAGCAACAAAAAACACAAAAGTCCCCCTCACAGGAGGGGGATTTAGGGGGTGGGTAACACAAAAAATGGCGGCTACTATTGGTAGCCTGCCTCTTTAAGCCAGAAAAGACTTGGCTTTTTATAAATAAAAAAAAGCCAATTCTTTTCAAACTTGACATAAAGAGGCGGCTACCTACTCTCCCACAACTAAATGCAGTACCATCGGCGTAAGCGAGCTTAACTTCTCTGTTCGGAATGGGAAGAGGTGGGACCTCGCTGCTATTACCACCTTAATCTTAATCTGCTACTCTAATCTTCG
>JAZQZS010000007.1:0-155539 GCA_045634145.1 Tidjanibacter sp.
CTGGAGAATGCTCTCGTAAGCGGTGCGGTCTACAACGTGGTCTTTGATTACGGGGAATGCGCGGCTCCTCCAAGGCTCAACAACGATAACGTCGCCATCCTTGAAGTTACGCATGTGCAGCTGGCAGGTGGTTACCTCGCTCTCGGGGCCGTGTGCGTGGCCGTTGATACGCAACGAGCAAGCACCGCAGATACCCTCGCGGCAGTCGTGGTCGAATGCCACGGGCTCTTTACCCTCGTGGATGAGCTGGTTGTTCAAAATGTCGAGCATCTCCAAGAAAGAGCTCTCGGTCGAAACATCTCTTACAACGTATGTCTCGAACTGTCCTTTGGCTTTGGCATTAGCCTGACGCCATATTTTAAGTGTTAAATTCATAGTCGTTTTCTCTGTCTGAAAAGTTAATGCTCGGGGTTAGTCTTTGTAGTTACGCTGCTGGAGGTGGATAGTCTCGAATTTCAGAGGCTCTTTGTAGAGTACGGGCTCTTTGTCCTCACCCTGGTACTCCCAAACTGCAACGTATGCATAGTTCTCGTCGTCGCGCAATGCCTCGCCCTCGGGAGTTTGGTACTCCTCACGGAAGTGGCCACCGCAGCTCTCGTTACGGTTGAGTGCGTCGCGAGCCATCAGCTCACCCAGCTCCAAGAAGTCGGCCAAGCGGAGTGCTTTCTCCAACTCGGGGTTCAACTCGTCGGGTTTGCCTGCGAGTTTCAGGTCGCTCCAGAACTCTTTCCTCAGTGCCTGAATCTCTACGATTGCGCTCTCCAACGACTCTTTGGTACGAGCCATACCAACTTTCTCCCACATAATGCCGCAACCGAGTTTCTTGTGCAACTCGTCGGGAGTCTGGTTACCCTTGATGGCATAGAGTTTCTCGATTTTAGCCTTGATAGCGTTCTCGGCCTCCTCGAATGCGGGATCGTTGGTGTTTACTTTGGGCGACTGAATCTCGTGCGAGAGGTAGTCACCAATAGTATAAGGCAGTACGAAGTAACCGTCGGCCAGACCCTGCATCAGAGCCGAAGCACCCAGACGGTTAGCACCGTGATCCGAGAAGTTAGCCTCACCGATTGCATACAGACCGGGGATAGTGGTCATCAGGTTGTAGTCTACCCAGGTACCACCCATGGTGTAGTGAACTGCGGGGTAGATCTGCATAGGCTGCTCGTAGGGGTTCACAGCGGTGATCTTCTCATACATCTGGAACAAGTTACCGTAACGCTCGCGGATGATGTTGATACCGAGGCGCTCGATAGCGGTCTTGAAGTCGAGATATACTGCCAAACCGGTCTCGTTCACACCGAAGCCTGCGTCGCAACGCTCCTTAGCAGCACGCGAAGCTACGTCACGAGGAACCAAGTTACCGAATGCGGGGTAACGACGCTCCAAGTAGTAGTCCCTATCCTCCTCAGCGATGTCCGAAGGCTGTTTAACGCCAGCGCGCAGAGCCTTCACGTCGCTCAGGTTTTTGGGAACCCAGATACGGCCGTCGTTACGCAACGACTCACTCATCAGGGTCAGTTTACTCTGCTGAGTACCGTGAACGGGGATACAGGTGGGGTGAATCTGAGTGAAGCAGGGGTTAGCAAATGCAGCACCCTTCTTGTAAGCCTGCCAAGCAACCGAACCGTTCGAGTTCATAGCGTTGGTCGAGAGGAAGAATACGTTACCGTAGCCACCGGTAGCCATAACTACTGCGTGAGCACCGTGACGCTCCAACTCGCCGGTCACAAGGTTACGAGCGATAACGCCCCTTGCTTTGCCGTCGATAAGAACGATATCCAGAATCTCGTGGCGCGAGAAGCTCTTAACGCTACCGGCTGCAATCTGACGGTTCAGAGCTGCGTAAGCACCGAGCAACAGCTGCTGACCGGTCTGACCACGAGCATAGAAGGTACGCGAAACCTGAGCACCACCGAACGAACGGTTGGCCAATTTGCCGCCGTACTCACGAGCGAAAGGTACACCCTGAGCTACGCACTGGTCGATAATGAGGTTCGACACCTCTGCCAGACGATACACGTTCGACTCCCTTGCACGGTAGTCACCACCTTTGATGGTGTCGTAGAAGAGACGATATACCGAGTCGTTGTCGTTCTGGTAGTTTTTGGCAGCGTTGATACCGCCCTGAGCTGCAATCGAGTGAGCCCTACGGGGCGAGTCGCTGATGCAGAATACTTTCACGTTGTAACCCAACTCGCCGAGCGATGCAGCAGCTGCACCACCACCCAGACCGGTACCGATAACGATAACGTCGAGTTTGCGTTTGTTTGCGGGGCTTACAACTTTGATTGCGCCTTTATGTTTGGTCCACTGGCCTTCGATAGGGCCGGTTGGAATTTTAGAATCCAGTTTAATCATATCGCGTCTAATAGTTTTAAGTCAGACTAAAAGTTGAGGATACCGAAGTTCTCCTGCAAGAAAATTGCAATAGCGCAGAGAGCAAAACCGCCTGCGATGATGGTTGCCACGATGAGCGAGATGCATTTCATACGTTTGAACCACACTTTGCTGTTCAAACCAACCGAGTGCATCATGCTCCATACGCCGTGGGTCAGGTGGAGCCACAGACCTGCAAACCATACCAGGTAGATAACTACATAGTACCACTTGCTGAAATAGAAGCGCACGATAGCGGCACCATCGGTGGGAGCCACTGCGGCAGCGCCTACTACAACCTCGTGTGCGCCCTGCAACTCGGCATACATCATCTTGAGCCAGAAGTTTGCCAAGTGGATTGCAAGACCTGCGATAACAACAAAGCCCAGAACGAGCATGTTTTTCGACGACCACTCAACGCCTTTCTCCTGTTTGGTAACAGCGTAGCGAATGGTACCGCGAGCCTTGCGGTTCTGGATTGTCAGCACGAGGGCCAACGCGAAGTGCAACACTACAAGCAGAGCCAAGCCTGCGGTGGCAACAACTGCATACCAGTTTGCGCCCAAGAAGCCGCAGATTGCGTTGTAAGCGTCATTTGAGATAACCAAAGCCAAGTTCATACACATGTGGAATGTGAGGAACAAGACCAAAGCACAGCCCGAGATGCTCATAAACATCTTCTTGCCGATTGAAGAGGTAAAAATACTTCCACTCATAATTATTTAGGTTAATGAAAAAAAATAGTTGTTCAATTGGTGCAAAGTTAGCATTGTTTTTCGATTAACACAATTATTTCACTAACTTTGTCGTTACTAAAAGAGAATTTTCTTATGAAAAATAGGCTATTGACGATATTGTTTGCGCTTGTAGCGTTTGTCGAGTCGCTTTCGGGACAGGCTCTCTACGGTGGTGGAGGGCAGGAGCAGCAGCCTCAGGCGGCCGACTTTCCTCGTGTTACTGCCCCGGCAATGATTCGCGACGACCGTATGGCGGTGGAGTACGAGGCGGTGCACTTCTGGGACCACTTTCCCTTTGCCAACCACACCAAATTTACCGAGGAGCAGCTCCAACAGGCTTTTGTGGAGTTTCTTTCGGGGGTTTATAAGTGTCAGCCCGCCCCTGCGGCTACGGCTATGACCAACCTGATGAAGGGGGCGGCGGCCAACCTCGACTGCTATTGGTTCTTCCTCGAACTTGCCGAGGAGGGGCTCTACGAGCCCAACTCTCCGCTGCGCGACGACTTGCTTTTCGAGAGTGTTTTGCGCCACGCAGTAGGGGAGCAGAGTCCGCTCGACGAGGCCTCCAAGGGGCGCTACCGCTCGTTGCTGCGCATCGTGAGCCGCAATCAGGAGGGTTCCCGCGCATCCGACTTTGTCTACACCCTTGCCAATGGTACTCAGCGCTCGCTCTACAAGACTCACTCGGATCTGTTGCTCGTCTACTTCTACAACCCCGGTTGTCCCGAGTGTCGCAATGTCAAAGAGGTGCTGACATCTTCGGGCTATGCCGAGGCGCTACACAATATGGGCCTGCTGACAGTGATTGCCATCCACCCCGACGAGGAGCTCGAAGAGTGGCGTACAACGCTGGGCGAGAACCCCTCGTGGTGGATTTCGGCCTACGACAAGGGGACCAAAATCCTAAATGGCGACATCTACGATTTGAAGGCCATACCCACCCTCTACCTGCTCGACGGAGCCAAGACGGTGATGCTCAAAGATGCACCCGTAGAGGAAGTTGTGAGCGCACTTGCAGACATCTATCAGAGCATTACACAATAGCCGTTGCGGAGTCGGTTTAAGTCGGCTTTGGCGGCAACTTATTTAGGGGCAAAAGTGCCCCTTTTTTGTGCTTGTGGGTGGCGTTTTTATGGTACGTTTTGTGGTACGTTTGGGCGCTGTTTTGGCCGAGGGTGGCCAACCCCGGTTGCTTTGCCACGGCCATTCAGCTGGCTCTGCTGCCCTTGGCTGCAAGCGGAGCGCTCAAAAACGAGGTGCACGTTACGGCCATTACGGGCTCGACCGGTGCGGGTGTGAAGCCCGGAGCTACCACCCATTTCAGTTGGAGGAGCGACAATGTGTCGGTCTACAAAGCCTTTGAGCACCAGCATCTTGCCGAGAAGTTCGGCTTGTAGCCCGACGCACATATATAATAATAAAGGAGTCCACCTTTTTGGGGTGGACTCCTTTGTTGTTTCTATCGGGGTGGATTACTCCACGAGTGTTCCGAAGAGGGTTGCCGACGAGCAGTCGTGGATGCGAACGGTGGCGTAGTCGCCCGCTTTGAGCCCCTCGGCCGCGTCGAACACAACCATCTTGTTCTGCGAAGTACGGCCACAGAACTGCTTGTCGCTACGCTTCGAGTGGCCCTCGATCAACACCTCAAACTCCTTGCCAATGTCGCGACGGTTGCTGGCAATCGAAAGCTCGTTTTGGAGGTTGATAATCTCGGTCAATCGACGGGTCTTCTCCTCCTCGCTCACGTCGTCGGTCATGTGGCGTGCAGCATAGGTGTTGGGCCTCATCGAGAACTTAAACATAAAGGCGCTCTCGTAGCCCACCTCCTTCATCAGCGACATGGTGTCGGCGTGGTCTTCGAGCGTCTCGGTGCAGAAGCCCGCAATAAGGTCGGTGGTGATGGCACAGTCGGGCATTGCGGCACGGATGGCGGCAATACGGCCCAAGTACCATTCGCGAGTGTATTTGCGATTCATAATCTGCAACATACGGGTGCTACCGCTCTGGGCAGGCAGGTGGATGGCCTTGCAGATGTTCTTGCGCGAAGCCATCACCTCGATGAGTTTGTCGCTGAGGTCTTTGGGGTGCGAGGTGGCAAACCTTACACGCAGCAGGGGCGACACTTCGGCCACCATCTCCATCAGGCGTGGAAAGTCTACAACCACTTCGCCCTGCTCGTTTTTCCAACGATAGGAGTTTACGTTCTGTCCGAGCAGAGTAACCTCGCGGTAGCCCGCCTCGAAAATCTCCTTTACCTCGCGCAGAATGGTCTGAGGGTCGCGACTGCGCTCGATACCGCGGGTGTAGGGCACCACGCAGTAGGCACACATGTTGATACAGCCTCTCATAATGCTCACAAAGGCACTCACGCCATTGCTGTCGAGCCTTACGGGGCGGATGTCGCCATAGGTTTCGTCTTGCGAAAGGGCTACGTTTATACCCTTACCGCCGGCCTGAGCCGCCGCTACCAGGCGGGGCATATCGCGATAGGTGTCGGGACCTGCAACGATGTCTACAATGGGCTCCTGTTCGAGGAGTTTCTCTTTGAGCCTCTCGGCCATACAGCCCACAATGCCCACAATGAGCGAGCGTTTGGCTCGTTTGTAGCGATGAAACTCTTTGAGTCGGCCCCAGATGCGCTGCTCGGCATTGTCGCGAATCGAGCAGGTGTTTACCAGGATAATGTCGGCCTCGTCAATGTTGGAGGTGTAAACATATCCCTCGTTCTCCATTATGGATACTATAATCTCGGTGTCGCCAACGTTCATCTGGCAACCATAGGTCTCGATGTAGAGTTTCTGTCCGCCACCGGTTGCTATCTTTTCTATTTTCATATTTCTATCTTGAAATAAAGTTTTCTTGGCGCAAAGATACCTTTTAGAATTGAAAATGGAAAATTGAAAATGGAAAATTGAGAAATCTTAGTCGGTTGACGGTCGACAAAAAACAAGCGCAACCTTTTCGGGTTGCGCTTGTTTTTTTATGCGTTTGCGGTCTGGTCGTCGGGCTCGAACTTCTTGAAGCCGTCGCCATAGGTTTCGTGGGCATCGACCACTACCACAAATGCCTTCTCGTCGATTTTTTTGATTTTGCTCTTCACCTGCGCAATCTCCTTGCGGCTGATGACCAGGAATATCATATCGCGCTCGATGTCGGTGTACATACCGCTTGACCTGATGTAGGTGCCGCCACGCGACATTTCGTGCAGAATGAAGTGTTTGAGTTCATCCTTCTTGTCCGATATGATAAAGAGCAGTTTTTCGTAGGTTGCACCGTCAAGCACAAAGTCTACTGCCTTGGCACTCACATAGATAGAGATGAGCGAGTAGAGGGGGAGCTTCCAATCCTTGAAGACCAGCATACCCACAATCACGATACTCGACTCGACAATGGCCATTGCGCTCGAAAACTTCATCTTCGCAAAACGGCTGATAATCATCGAGATAATATCCGTACCGCCCGAGGTGGCTCCGCTGCGGATGATGATACCCACGCCTGCACCGATGAGCAGACCACCGAATGCGGCACATACCAACAGGTTGTCCGAGAAGTTGAAGGCGGTGCTGATGATCGAAATTCCGTCGGCGGGGTTTTCGCCGAAGAAGTTGGTCAGGCCGTTCATAATGAAGGGCGAGATGAGTGCTGCAAAGATGGTCTTGGCACCCATCGAGGCTCCGAAGATTATGAAGTTGATAATCATTAGTGGCACATCGAGCATAAAGCCAAAGGTACCTGTCTGGATTGCAGGGAAGATGTGGTGAAGGATACGACCAAGACCATATACACCTCCGGGGATGATTTTGTAGGGGTTGGTGAAGAGCACAAAGCCGAGCGACATAATGGTTACGCCAATCGCCACGCCCACCCACGAGAGGATGTTTTTGGTTGTAATGGAGTTTGCGATGCTTTTTTTCAACTTCATAGTGAGTCTTTGTTGTGTTATGTTAGTTTTAGGTTCTTGTCGATAGTTAGCTCTCCTAGGTTACAAAGATAGTGAAAGAATCCGAATTGAGTTATTCGGAGGGGTATTTTTTTCGACCACACAAAAAAGCCCCACACTTGGTGTAAGTGCGGGGCTTTTGGGTCAAAAGCGTTGTTCCTCTGCGGGAGGGCCGTTGCTATTTGATGCGCTCGTAGTACTCGCGGGTGCGGGTATCAACGCGGATCTTGTCGCCGGTGTTGATGAACAAAGGCACCTTAACGGTTGCACCGGTATTAACGGTTGCGGGTTTGAGCGAGTTGGTCGAAGCGGTATCGCCACGAACGCCGGGCTCGGTGTAGGTAACCTCCATATCGATGATGGGGGGCAACTCTGCGGTCAGAGCCAACTCCTTCTCGGTGTGGAACATAACCTCCAAAATCTGACCGTCTACCATCAGGTCCGAGTTCTCGATAAGGTCGCGGGGAATGGTGATCTCCTCGAAGGTCTCCATGTGCATGAGGTGAACACCCAGATCATCCTCGTAGGTGTACTGATAGGGGCGACGCTCTACGCGAACGGGCTCGATTTTCTCACCTACCGACGAGTAGGTTTTGTCGAGTACGCGGCCATTCTCGAGGTTTTTGAGTTTGGTACGGATGAATGCGGGGCCTTTGCCGCGTTTAACGTGCTGGAAATCGACAACCAAGAAGGTCTTGTTGTCCATATCGATGCACATACCGATTTTGATGTCTGATGCTGTTGCCATAGTGTTAAATATCGTTTTGTTAGTTTAGATTTTGCTTGTGTGTTGTGGTTGCTGTGTCGCTCCAAGCGACAAAAGTAGTCATTTTTGTCTAAATTCCTACAAATCTTTGGTAATAATCTCGGTCTTCAGCCCACGTTTTTTTATCGCCTCCAACACTTTGGGCAGTGCGTACATCATATTTTTCGACGCCTTTACCGAGTCGTGAAAGACGATAATGTTGCCCCCGCGCAAGTGGCGGATGACCTTCTGGGCACACCTCTGGGGGGTGAGTTTGTGGTCGTAGTCTTCCGAGATGCTGTTCCACATCACAACCCTCCAACCCTGCGAGCGCATACGGTGTACCTCGCGGATGGCAATGCGACCATAGGCGGGGCGGAAGAGGCGCGTGTGGGGCAGAAATTGGCCCGCCTTGTAGGCGCTGGCCATATACGCCTCGGTCGATACCAGCCACCCTCGGGTGTGGTTGTAGGAGTGGTTGCCAATGGCGTGACCGCGGCGCTCGATCTCCTCCACCAACTCGGGATACATCTCGGCGTTGTTGCCCAGGCAGAAGAATGTGGCCTTGGCTCCGTATTGGTCGAGGGTGTCGAGAATATACTCCGTAATCTTGGGCGTAGGGCCGTCGTCGAAGGTCAGGTAGACGCTATCGGGGCTATCCACCTGCCACAACATCGTGGGGGTCATACGACGGAAAAACTTGGGCCAATTGAAGTACATAACGCTCTCTTGTTGGTTGCTTTACTTAGTGCTGCACGTTTTTTGTGCCTATCGGGTGCAAAGGTATTATTTTTTCGCTATCTTTGCGATGCTTGGTCGATTTATCGAATGTTTAACAGCTAATTTATACGAAAATGAGATTCCGAAACAGAATAATGTGGCTTGTGGGCCTGCTGTGGGTTGGCGGTGTGGTTGCTTCGTGCGACTCCTCGACCATCGGCACGGGTCAGCAGGCTGCCGGTGGTGCTCCCTACGAGCTTATTGCCGTGGTGGATAAACCACAGTGGGAGAGCCCCATACAAGATACCCTGCGCTCCATCTTCGGCTCGCCCGTGGCCTATGTCAATCAGTACGAGCCCCGTATGGACCTGATGCGTGTGATTCCTTCGGCCTTCGAGGGCTTCATCAAGGTGCACCGCAATGTGCTCTACCTGAAAGTAGACCCCTCGAAACCCCTCTCCAATGTGGGCCAGAAAGGACTCTATGCCGAGGATCAGTTGGTGATAATGGTAACGGCTCCCAGCAACGAGGAGATGATTAAATTCCTCGACGAGAACCGTGCCGAGCTGCTCAAAGCCTATGAGGATGCCGAGCGCAACAGGGCAATCAAAATGAACAAGAAGTACAAAGAGGGTGTGATTATCGACCGCATCAGCAAGATGTTTGGCGGTATGACCCTCGACCTGCCTCGTGGCTACTCGATGCGTGGCACAAGTGGCGACAGTCTGCTGGTCACCTCGTTTGAGTACCCCATTGCCACTCAGGGCGTGGCGGTCTACACCTACCCTTACAGCGGCAAGAGCGACTTCGAGCTCGATAACCTCATTGCTCAGCGCAACAACTTTATGAAGAACATCCCCGGCCCCAGCGGCAAGTCCTATATGACCACCGTCGATGAGTATATCCCCGAGGTGACCTACAAACGTATCAACGGTCGTTTCTGGGCCGAGGTGCGTGGCTTCTGGGATTTGGAGGGTGGCGACTTTATGGGCGGCCCAATGGTTAGTTGGAGCACCCTCGATGTGAACACCAACAAGGTGGTGACCATCGACTGCTACGTCTTCTCGCCCAAACACGGCCAGCGCGACCTGGTGCGTGGCTTGGAGGCTCTGATTTACTCGGTTAAATTCCCCGACGCAGAGAAAGAGGCAAAATAGTTGCGATGGGGGAGTGCTCCCGCAAGAGATAAAAAACTCGGCTACCGACAAATGCGCGGTGGCCGAGTTCTTTTTGTGGCATATATTTCTGCGAGCCCGCTACTTGGTCAGCAGCAGGAAGTTTTCGATATCCTTTTGGAGCTTTCGGTAGAGGAAACAATCTTTGTAGTTCTCGTTAAAGAGCAGAGCTTCACGCACATTGCAGAGCGAGTTGTTGTAGTTGCTCAGCTCGTTTGTGAGCCCTATGCCCTCCCTCTCCGAGCGGTTTATGCGGTCGGTGGCCAACAATTTTAGCTTGCTGCACACGGCATCGAGCACCACCATCACCACGTTGTCCATAAGCGTGTGGCCGTGCATAAAGAGGTAGGTCTGCTCGGGGGTTACACCGCGATTGTGGAGCAGAATTTCAAACTCGCCCAGGCGTTCGGCAACCTCAGGGTGCTCGGCAGTGAGGACCTCAATTCGACGATCCACCTGCTTGCGCAACCAACGCAGGGTGTCGGCTCCGTTCTGGTCGATATCGAGGTAGCCCAAGCGCACGGTATTCTTAAAATTCGTGAGCGTAAATATGTTGGGCGTAGAGATTTGGGCCGAGTAGGCATACCACACAAAGGCGGGATAGATTGTGCGCGAATACTCCTCGAAGAAGGCCTCGAAGTCGAAGATGTGGGCATCGTTTTTGGTGGCCCTCACGCATACGTCGTGGAGCGAGGGTGCGTAACAGAGGTAGTTTTCGATGGAGTAGGCGTAGGTGTGGAACAGATAGGGCGACGAGTTGATGGTCTGAGCATCTTCGGTCTGGTCGGCAAAGAGGTAGTCGAAGTCGCTGTCCATACACATCACCAGATTGGGGTGACACGAGGCCGAACTTTTGAGCAACACCTTTTTGCCCTTGGCGAGGTCGCCACGCAGGGGTACCGACACGTCGAAACGCACCTCGTCGCTCTCGAAGGGGGCAAAGATGGTGCGCCAGAAGGCCACATCCTCATAACCCTCCACAAAGGCCATAATGCGCCTGCACCCCTCCGGAACGGGAAGCGTCTGGGGGAGTTGGGCCACGGTCGGGCGGCGTGGCGTGAAGGTGGGTCGGTGGCGGCTATCTCTGCGTTTTGCCATAGTGTGTGGGGCTATTTGTGGGTGGGTTTTAGGCGGAAGAGTCCGGTGTCGTAGACCTCGAAGCCTACGGAGGTGTAGAGCCTGCGGGCCTCGGTGCGCGAGGGGTTGGAGGTCAGACAGATGGTGGCTGTCGGATAGCGCTCGGCTCCCAGCTCCACGGCGGCCTCGACGAGCCTTCGGCCTATGCCCTCTCCTCGGGCTTCGGGTGCGACCACCACATCTTCGATCCATAGTTTTTCGCCCACGGGGGCTGTGTAGTGAGCCGCGGTGAGTGTGCCCACAATTTCGCCCCTGCGCTCGGCCACAAAGAGGGTCGCGTGGGCCGACTCCACAATAGCCCTAAGTCGCTCGACATCAAGACGTGGGCGGGGCGACGAGGTTAGGTGGCCCATAAGCACATCGAGTCGGGCGGCAACCTCCTCGGTAGCCTCTCTCAGGGGGCGGATTTTCACTTCGGCAGTGGGCATAACTTGCGGCTTGTTACGGTTTGCTCCACAAAGTTAGGATTTTTTTGCCAAAGGAGCAAGACCGAAAAAATGTGGGCCGAGGAGCAGATGTCATTATTATTTTGTACATTTGTAACAGTTAAAACCAAAATAAGTATGGCAGATAACGATTGGAAAGCACGCTTGGGTGTGGTCTTTTCGACCAACCCCGACTTTAACTATACCACCGACGAGGAGGAACAGGTCGAAACTTTGGCCCCCGCAAAGCAGAATTTGCGCGTGTGGCTCGACCGCAACCACCGAGGAGGTAAGACCGTGACCCTCGTCAAAGGATTTGTGGGCTCCGACGACGACCTGAAAGAGTTGGCCAAGGAGCTCAAAAGCCGTTGCGGAGTGGGTGGCTCGGCCAAGGATGGCGAGATTATCATCCAGGGCGACCACCGCGAGAGGGTCTTGGAGATTCTTTTGACCAAGGGTTATAGGGCCAAGAAGGCAGGAGCGTAACGAACAGATGAGGAGTTTTAGAGTACATACCGTTGTGGGGTTGTTGCTGACCTTGTGGCTCTCGTTGGGAGAACTCTCGGCCCAGTACTACGACACAGGAGCAAGCCCTGCGTGGGTGAGGTGGCAGACCATCGAGAGCGACTCGGTGAGGATTGTTGCGCCCGACTTTTTCGACACGGCTGCCCGCAGTGTGCTCTTCTATGCCGACTCCACCCGCTCGTCGGTCGATTACGGCTTGGGCTTCGGGGTGGATAGGGCCCCTCTGGTCATTCATCCTGCCACATCGCTCTCCAACGGACTCTCCATCTGGGCTCCGAGGCGTGTGGAGATGAGCGGTATGCCCGCGGTGGATGGCTACGCCACTTCGTGGCTGCGTCAGCTCTCGGTTCACGAGATGCGCCACTCGGCCCAATATGCCGCCCTCAACCGCAACTTTGTGCACGGGCTCTACTATCTGTTGGGCGAGCAGGGGCTGTTGCTCTCATCGGGACTTATGCCTTTCTGGTGGTTGGAGGGCGACGCCACCGACGCAGAAACTCAGCTGAGCCTCTTTGGCCGAGGCTTGCAACCCTCCTTTACGATCCACTACCGAGCCGTGGGGCGCGATATACTCAATGGCAATATCGACCGCTGGTTTGGCGGCTCATACACGCAGGAGGTGCCCTCGCACTACGAACTCGGCTACCAACTTGTCACTACGGCTAACACCTTGGCGGGAGAGTATGTGTGGGACGAGGTTGTGGACTACGCCACCCGCCGTCCCTACACCATCTTTGCCACCGAGATTGCCATGCGTCGCAAGCTCGGATACTCCACCACCGAACTTTTCCGCAAGACCTTCGAGAGGCTCAACGACCATTGGGAGAGCCTGCCCGAGCGACACGACTCGGCCCGACGACTCGACGGCCCAACGCCCGACGACCAATATGTCAGCTACCAATACCCTCTGTGGGTCGATAATAACACCATTGTGGCCCTTAAAGCGACGCTCGACAGGTTGGCCCGATTTGTCGCCATCGACGCCACCACGGGCGCCGAAAAAGCGCTCTTTGCGGTGGGTTATGTAAGCAGCCGTCCGACAATCATAGGCGACCGGATATATTGGACCGAGCACACCCAGCTCTCCTCGTTTGGTCAGGATGTGGGCTCGGTGTTGTGGTGCAAGCCTCTGTCGGGAGGAGCCAAGAGCAACCCCATAGACCGAAATATCGTCTGCCTCTATCCCACCAACTACGGGGGGCAGCTCGCCTATGTGCGCTACAACTACGAGGGGACCTATTCGGTGGTCTGCGCCGAGGGAGAGATGACTATGCCCGAGGGTATGGAGATTCACGGCTTGGCCTCCGAGGGCGAGTGGCTCTATCTGCTGACCACGGGATATGGAGGTATGGGTATTCAGCGCGTCTGCCCCTCCGATTGGCGTAGCGAGGTGGTTAAGCCCGTGGGCTATGCCACGCTGAGCCATCTGACGGCAGCCGACGGAAAACTCTACTTTGGCTCAATCTCTTCGGGCTACGACGAGGTGCACTCGTGGGACCTTGCCACCGCCACCGAAACACGACTCACCACATCCGAATACGGCTCATTTTGGGGCAGCCCTTCGCCCGACGGAGAGAGGATAGCCCTCGCCACCTACGACCGCCGAGGTTATCACCCCGCCGTGGCCGACAACGCTCCCGCGGAGGTGGTTGAGCCCTCTGTGTTGCCTAAAAATGTGGTCAATCCCGACAGCTACGAGTGGGCCGGAGTGACCAAGGTCGATGGACTCAACTTCTCGGCCGGCGACCGTGCCAAATCCAAGCAACAGTACCCCGCAAGGCCCTACCGTAAGGCGGCCAATCTGCTCAACATCCACTCGTGGGCTCCCGTCTACTTCCGTCCCGATGAGGTTATGGCGGGCTCGTTGGGCGACGTGGGATTTGGCCTGATGGCAACCTCGCAAAACCTACTCAACACGGCCTTTACGACCTTCGGGTGGCGCTACAACCTCAATGGCATACACTCCCTGAGCCTCAATTACAAATATGTGGGCCTGCCCGTAAAGATGGAGCTCGGAGTTAAATATGATAATGGCCGCGTGGGGCTCTACCCCCTGCAAGGTATGCTTATGCAGGGCGGTGAATACTACGGCCTCTACGACCACACCGAGCAGGTTAAACAACCCACTCCCCCCAGAGGTTATATGTCGATTTTCGCGCGTGGCTCGATGCCCTTTGTGCTTTCGCACAGCTATTGGACCTCGGTGCTTACTCCCGCGATAGAGATCTCGGCCAACAACAACCTTGTCTACAACCCCGACCGCTACGAAGGCGGCACCTATCACAGAGGTCTGCTGGCCTCGGCAGCCACCATTCAGTGGAACTCCTACACCCGTCAGGCAAAACGCAACCTGCAACCTCGTTGGGGTGTGTCGTTTATTGCGGGCGTGGGCAAGAGCCTTACGGCCAAGGTCGAAACTCCCGCCACGTTGGGACTCTACGGCCGACTCTACACCCCCGCATTCGGACTCAACGACGGATTTACCATCCGCGCAACCTACCAAAATATCGTGGGCAACGGCCCGCTCAACTATGCCGTGAATATGGGGTGGCTCACACCTCGCGGCTCGACTCACTTCGAGGACACCTACGCTCTGCCCGACAATCAGGTGGGTGCCTCGGTGGAGTACTGCACACCGCTCTGCTACCCGGAGGTGGGCATCGAGGGCATCGTGTTGCTCAAAAGGTTGAGCCTTTCGCTCTTTGGCGACGTGCTGGTGGCGGGTGCCAACTACACCGACGGTGGCTTTATGTATAAGGGCCCTTGGAGCGTGGGTGCCAACCTTATGGCCGACACCTCGTGGTTGCGACTGCCCGAACAGGGTGACCTCTCGCTGCGACTTTCGTGCTACCTTGTGGGCGGACACCTCAATCGCCCCGTGTTTAGTGCGGGAGCCTCGGTAGCGTTCTAAGAGTATAGGCATAAACATAGCAGAGGCATACAACGAATGGTTGTATGCCTCTGCTGTTTTTAACACTAATCGCGTTTCGCGATTAGTTGTTATAGAGGTATCGTTTGATAGATTTCTTGGGGGTCTTCTCAAACTCGGTGGGTTGAAGCACAAAGCGTGCAATCTGCTCGTAGGGAGCAACCAGAGTGTTGAGCTCCTTGATGGTCTCGGCAAAGACGCTCTGCAGCTGGTCGTGAGCAATGTCGGCAGCGTCGATCTGCTCGTAGTCGGGCACAACCAGAGCCACCAGCTTGTCGTCGCGCTCGATGATGAGGCTCTCCAAAACGTAGGGCAGGTTGTTCAACTTAGCCTCGATCTGCTCGGGGTAGATGTTCTGACCACCGCTGCGGAGAATCATGGTCTTGCTACGACCGCGGAGGAAGATGTTGTTATCAGCATCGATGGTACCCATATCGCCGGTGTGGAGCCAGCCCTCTTCGTCGATGGCCTGTGCTGTTGCCTCGGGGTTTTTGTAGTAACCCTTCATCACCTGCTCGCCACGAATCAGAATCTCGCCGGGAATCTTCGAGGGATCGGGCGAAAGAATCTTACACTCGCAGAAGTCGCTCAGAAGCCTACCTGCCGAGGTGGGGATGTAGCCGTCGGTGTAGAGTCGGTGGCTGATCAGGGGACCGCACTCGGTCATACCGTAGCCCACGGTGATGGGGAATTTGATGCGGTGGAGGAACTCCTCGACCTCTGCATTCAGCGCAGCACCACCCACAATGAACTCCAAGAACTCGCCACCCATTGTGGCCACAAGTTTCTTGCGAATCTGGGCGTAAACCACGTTGTCGATCAGGGGGATTTGGAGTGCAGTCTTCATCAGGCCGCTACCAATGATGGGGAAGATCTGTTTTTTGACCACCTTCTCGATAATCATAGGTACCGAGCAGATAACGTGGGGACGTACCTCGGCCATAGCCTCGATCAGAATCTTGGGCGAAGGAATCTTGCCAAGCAGAGTGACGTGGGTACCTGCACCCAGCGAGCAGAGCATATCGATTGCACAACCGTAGGCGTGAGCCAAGGGGAGGAAGCACAATACGCGCGAGCCGCGGAAGTGGTACTTGATGGGCAGCACATACATCAGCTGTGCGGTGAGGTTGTTTACGGTAAGCATAACGCCCTTGCTGAAACCGGTCGAGCCGCTGGTGTAGCTGAGCAAGCAGACCTCGTCGTTACCCACCTCGGGATAGACGATGTCGTCGGCCGAGAAGCCGTGGGCGTAGCGGGTGCGATAGTGTTTTACGATGTTGCGCTGGAAGTCGCCAATCTCGTTACCCTCGCGCTCGAAGATACATTTGTAGTCGGTCAGCGAGAAGGCTGCCTTGATGCCGGTCACGCGCTCCTCGTCGATCACATCCCAGAAGTTGTCGCCCAAGAAGAGCAGTTTCGACTCCGAGTGGTTGATGATGTGGTTGATGTCGTTGGCGTTGAAATCTTGGAGAATGGGTACGATTACGGCGCCATAGGTGATGGTTGCAATGTATGCAATGACCCAACGGGGGTTGTTACGACCAATGAGGGCAATTTTGTCGCCCCTTTCGATGCCGCACTGCTCGAAGAGCATGTGCAGTTTGGCAATCTCCTTTGCCATCTCGTAGTACGAGAAGGTCTCTTTCTTAAAATAGTCGGTCAGCGCAGGAAGCTCGCGGTTGTTGCGGAAGCTCTCCTGATAAATCCTAATAAGGTTTTCTTGTAGCATAATTATTTATGTTATGTTAACAATCTTACAGTCGCAAAAATATATACAACTTTCCCAACGGCCACCATAGGTCTGTCGGGTCCTACCCCCGTAAAATGACGCCCAAATGGGGAATAAAGTGCCCGATGGTGCGCGGTTGTGGGGTTTGGGGCTCCTTGGCGAGAGTTCTGTTACTCCTCCTTTTTACGACCCCCAAAGAGGTAGGTTTTGTTCTCGGTGCCGTGTAGCAGACGGCCTATGTTGGAGCGGTGGGTGTAGAAAATCAGCAACGATACGATGCCGAAAAAGACCATCAGTCGCCAATCGCTCTGACCACACAGGGCAGAGTAGAAGGGCAGCAGCAATCCGCCCACCATCGAGCCCACCGACACATACTTGGTGTAGGCCACAATCACCACAAAGGTGGCCAGACAGAGCAGAATTCCGCCCAGCGAGAATGCAAACATCGCTCCCACGAGCGTAGCCACACCCTTGCCTCCCTTGAAGCCTGCAAAGATGGGAAACATGTGTCCCACCACGGCCACAATGCAGAGGGCCATTTTCAGATACAACCACTCGGGGCTCTCGGCCTCCAAACCACTCCACCTCACAAGGCTCACGGCCAAATAGCCTTTGAGCATATCGATGATAAAGACGGGCAGGGCGGCCTTTTTGCCCAATACGCGCATCACGTTGGTAGTGCCGGCATTACCGCTACCGTGCTGGCGCACATCTACGCCATAGAAAGCCTTGCCAATCCACACGGCACTCGGAATCGAGCCGAGCAGATAGGCTCCACAGAGGGTTGCCAAGATGGTGATTACTTCCATAATATCTTTTTGTTGTTTTCGATAACTCTTTTGAGGGGCTCTACGAGTTTTGTGCCAATCGTTGCCTCCTTGAACGCCTCGGCATAGCGGGGCGAGTGACTGTCGCTACCCACAAAGGTGTATTCGCCTGCCAGGAGCATCTCCTCGGCCACCTTGCGCACCTTGTCGCCGTGGCTGCCGATGATAGAGAGCAGGTTGAGTTGCAGGGCACACTTGCGGGCGGTGAGCTTTTCGAGCTCGTGGCGGTTGTGGCCCTCACACACAAAGGCATACCTCTCGGGGTGGGCGATGATGATGTTCAGACCATTCATCTGTGCCTCGAAGATTGCGTCGAGATTGCCTGCGCGCGAAACTCCCATACCATACTCGGTGAGCAACCAATTTTCGCCCATTGTGAGCAGTGGGGTGTCGGAGTTGAGGTGGCTCATAAAGTTCTCGTCGAGGAAGTACTCGGCTCCCAGACGATACTCCACCTTTCCGTGGGGAGCCATCTGTGCATAGCGCTCGCGAAGGCTCTTTTCGTCTTGGTTGTCGTAGAGTCCGTAGATGATGTGGGGGGTGAGATAGATGTGCGAAAAGCCGAGCTCGGCAAGCTGGTCTGCGAGGTGGTCTGTGGCTTTTTGGTCGGCACAGCCGTCATCGACACCCCACAGCAGGTGGCTGTGAACGTCGTGAAAATCGGCCAACAGATCTACCAAATAGTTTTTCTTTTTGAAAATGCTGAACATAGGCTCCGTACTTTGCTTTGTCGTGTAAAGTACAAAGATATGAATAATTATTTAGAATAGAGAATTTTTGGGGTGCAGATTTGTCATCCCCCTTGAGACGGGCCGAGTCTAAAAGAGTTCTCGGCCAAAGATGTTGCGGATTGTGCACCCCTGTTTGCGGGCACGACCGAGGGTGTAGCGAGTGCCTCCCACGCCCCCTTCGTAGTAGGCAATCATCAGGTCACACTCGTCGGCCAGACGGTCGTTGCGCAGGTTGTAACACCCCGGGTGGTAGTGTTCCGACACGGCCACAACCTCATCTCCCTCCGCCATTCGTTCCACCACCGAGTTGTAGAGCGCGCGCTCCGAAGTGTTGAACGAGTCGGCAAAGCGGGGGTAGGGGAGTAGCAGGCGCAGTTGTGTGGTGGGGGCAAGTCGGCCCTCGGCCCTGAGCGTGAGAATTTCGTCGGCAGCCCATAGGTCTACACCCGGTGCAGCACCGCTGTTGAACACCTCGGCGCCCTCGGTTGAGGCCTCCACAATGGCCTCGCGCAGAGCACCTCGCACCGACTTCTCGATGGTGGCGGGCCACACCTTCCAGCCCGAAATTTTGTCGGGACGGTGGCCTGTGAAACTTACTCTGCGGTGGTGCATAGATTTGGGGGTCTAACGTCAAGCGTCAAACGGCGAATTGGTGAAAAATTTAGAGGCTCCCTTTGATGAGTTCGTCTACTATGCCCCTCTTTTCGAGGTCGGCACCCGAAGGACGCTGGAAAATCTTCAACTCAAACAGAGGAACAATGGCCATAATGTGCTCGAAAAGCCCTGCCTGAATGGCCTCGTAGTTCACCCATGCGGTGTCGTTCGAGAAGGCGTAGATTTGCAGGGGCACACCCGTGTCGCTCGATTGGAGGTGGCGCACCATGTGGTACATATCTTTATTGAGCCAAGGCTGCGCTTCGAGGTAGAGAGTTAGGTATTGGCGGAACAATCCGAGGTTGGTCTGCTGAACGTGGGGTTCGGGTAGCGAGGCTATGTAGTCGCGCATAAGGTCCAACTTGCCGATGCGCTCCACTAGCTCGGGCGAGCAGAACTTCACGGTGTTGATGTCAATCTCCACCGAGCGGGCAATCCTACGACCTCCCGAGGCAAACATACCGTGCCAGTTCTTAAACGTACCCGAGGTGAGTGTGTAGGGCGAAACGTTCGAGATGGTGTTGTCCCACCCCCTCACCTTTACGGTGTTGAGCGTCATATCCACCACCACTCCGTCGATACCTGCCGAGGGCATCTCGATCCAGTCGCCCACCTTTACGATTTTGTCGCCCGAGAGCAAAATTCCCGACACGAGGTTCATAATGGCATCCTTGAACACAAAGCTCAAAACGGCCAACGAAGCACCCAGACCGGTAAACAACTTGCTGGGCGACTTGTGGATAATAATACTGATAATCAGAATTATAGCCACAATCCACACCACAATCTGGATTACCTGCATAATGCCTTTCAGCGGAGCGCCGCTCTCGCTGTGTTTGTGGTGCAGGGCCGTAAAGACGGTCTTGATGGTGGCGTTGATGGCTATCGTAAACATCCACACGAGCACCAAATCGAGGGCGGTCTTTACGATTCGGCCAATCTCCGAGGCGGGGTCGAAAGCCAAGGGTAGGAGCACATAGAGTGCAATGGCCGCCAGACCGAACGAGATCTTTTTGACGTTCTGTGGGGTGAGGATTATATCGTCGAGTTTACCGGGGATTTTGTCGGTCAGCTTGGAGGCCTTCATAAGCAGTTTGCGGAGTATCCACCACACCAACAGGCAGCAGATTATCACCACAGCCGAGGCTAAGAGCGACTTGTAGCCTCCGTCGGTCGAATCGAGCCCCATGAGCGAGAGCAAATCGGCCATCCACCTGAGCAAAAAACTATTCTCCATAACAGACTATTTTTTGGTTGCGTTTTCGATGAAATTTTTGACGCTCTCCACCAGCACAAAGCGCCCCTTGCTCTTGATGGGGGTGGGTTGTTGCTGACCTGCGTCTTCCGAGATGAGCAGCAGTCGGTCGCCCTGCTGAATTGTGGTGTTGCCGTTGGGCACAATGTAGCGACCCTCGCGGCGTATCATCATCACAAGAGTTCGGGGTGGCAGGCTGATGTCTTTCAGCGACTTGCCTATGCTCTTTTGGTTGGTTATCTCAATCTCGGTAAGTGCCGCCTTGACCTCGTCGGGCAGGTCGATGTCGAAGCCCGCTTCGGGGGTCTTGTCGCCCACGTTCATCGTGGTGGCCATACTGCTCACCGTGGTGCCCTGCACCAGCAGCGAGAAGATGGTGATGAAGAATACAAGGTTGAAGATGGTGTTGTTGGGGTCGAGTCCCGCCAACTTGGGGTAGGTAGCAAAGAGGATAGGGGCCGCACCTCGCAAACCCACCCACGAGATGTAGTGGCGAGCGTTGCGGGGCAGAGAGCTGCGCAGTGGCAACAACGAGAGGTGTACGGCTGCGGGGCGTGCCACGGCAATCATAAAGATGCCCACGATGATGCCCAGAGGTGCAATATCGACCAACTCGCGGGGATTGACCAACAATCCGAGCATCAAGAACATCACAATCTGTACCAACCAGGTGATACCGTCGAAAAATGTACTGAGTGACTTTTTGTAGCTTAGTTTGTGGTTACCCATCACGATACCTGCGATGTAGACGGCCAAGTAGCCGTTACCTCCGAGCAGGTCGGTGAACGACGAGATGAAGAATACCACCGAGAGGAGCAGAATGGAGTAGAGCGACTTGTTGCCAATGTTCAGTCTGTTGATAATCTGAATTGCGCCCAGACCCAACAACCAGCCTGCCAAAGCACCTAAGCCCATCTGTTTGACGAATGTGAGCACCACCGCCCACACCGAGCTCTCGGCACCACTGCCTCCGGCAATCTGTATGAGCAGAATTGTGAGAATGTAGGCCATAGGGTCGTTACTACCGCTCTCCAACTCCAACAGTGGTCGCAGGTTGTGTTTCAGTCCCTGCTTTTTGGCCCTCAGAATGGCAAACACCGAGGCCGAGTCGGTCGAAGACATTACGGCCGCAGTGAGCAGTGCCACGGGGAGCGACACGGCCTTGCCTAAGGGGCCGCCAATGTAGTAGATAAAGAGGCCCGTGATGGCAGCCGTGAGCAGAACTCCCACGGTGGCCAACACCACTCCCTCCTTCATAACGGGGCGAATCTCGTGGTAGTCGGTGTCCATACCGCCCGAAAAGAGAATGACGCTAAGGGCAACCATACCCACAAATTGGGCTGTGGCAAAGTTGTCGAACTCGATGCCGAGTCCGTCGGTGCCAAAGGCCATACCCACAAAGAGGAAAAACAACAGCATGGGGGTGCCAAAGCGGTTGCTGATTTTGCCCGCTGTGATGGCCGCAAAGAGGATTATCGAGCCTACGAGCAGTATGTTTCCGGTGCTTAATATCATCAGTTTTTGTTTTGTCTTTTTTGTTGTGTGCTACTGCGAGATAAAGAGGTACTCAATGGTGCCTTGCTGCCTTGCGGGAGCTTCGACATTGGCATTGAAGACCGACTCCTCGGCCTTGCGGAGTGCCGCCTCACGCAGGCAGGCGTTCTGCTCCGAGAGTTTGTCGTTCACCTTGGCCGAGATGACATAGCCGTCGCGGTCTACGGTGATGTTTACAACCACCTCGCCACCTCCCTCGCACATATACGAAGGCACGGGCATTGTGAGTGCGTGGCGCAGAGGGTTGCCCAGCGAGTAAGAGACCGTAACTTTGCCTCTCACACGCTTGCTTTGTTCCTCTTTTTCACCCTCGTAGCGGCGGTTGAGAATCTCGCGTTCGGCATTTAGTCCCGCGGCATAATCGTCGGCATTTTGGCGCAATCTTTGCTGCACTTCGTCTGCCTCGGAGTAGATTTTCGATGCGTCGGTGCGGTGGTCTTCGAGCTCTTCGTCGAGGGCGTCGTCGTTCGATATGCGGTTCGAGGCGGGCGAGTTGTCATACTTCTCGTTGAGCAGTTTGTTCAACTCTTGGGCTCGTTTGAGCTCCTCCTGCAACTCTGCCAGGTCGGTCAGGTCGAGCAGTATCTCGCTCTGAGCGTCGCGACGACTCACAATAATATCGGCCGTAACAAATGCCACACCAAAAATCACATAGGCCACCACGGTAACCAAGATGGCTACACGGTGGTCGTAGGCCCACTCGCCGGGATCGAACTTGCGTCGCCTGAACGGGAGGTTGAGCTTGGGGCGTGGAGCCCTATTTTGTGGTTTTTGTTGTTCCATTTGTAAATCTCTAACGTAAGAATTTTCAATTTCATACAAAGGTAGTGCTTTTATTTGAAAAATTTATTATCTTTGTAGACTAAAAAATGAAACGGACAAAGTATGTCTAACAAACAAACGACAATAGAATCGCCTATCAGTTTCAGTGGCAAGGGTCTGCACACGGGTGCTATCGTTACCATGGTTGTGAACCCCGCCGAGGCCGATAGGGGCATTGTTTTCAGACGCACAGATATAAAGGGTGCACCCGAAGTACCCGCCCTGGCTCGCTATGTGGTAGACACCGCGCGAGGCACCACAATCAAACTCGGCAAGGCCAAGGTCTCGACCATCGAGCACCTGATGGCTGCCTTGTGGACTATGGGCGTGGACAACGCAGTGGTGGACATCGACGCTCCCGAAACCCCCATTATGGATGGCTCGGCCCGCGAATATGCTTCCGAGATTAACCGTGTGGGCATCCGCACTCTCGACGCAGAGCGCAAGGTGATGGACATCAAAGAGCCCGTGAGGTTTGCAATCGACAAGAAGGGCGTGGAGGTGGTCGTAGAGCCCGCCGAGGAGTATTCGGTGGACGTTACCGTAGACTACAACTCCAAAGTGGTGGGCCGTCAGACGGCTTCGTACCGCCTTGGCGACGATTTTGTGACCAACATTGCCCCCTGCCGAACCTTTGTGTTCCTCCACGAGATTGAGCTGCTGTTGAAGCTCGGTCTTATCAAGGGCGGCTCGGTTGAGAGCGCAATCGTGGTGGTCGAGAAACCCATCTCGGAGAGCTCCAAGCGTGCCATCTGCAAGGCCTTCAACCGCGAGAATGTGGAGGTCGAGAACGGCTATCTCAACCACCTCGGACTCCGCTTCGAGAACGAGATTGCACGCCACAAACTGCTCGACATTCTGGGCGATTTGGCACTCATCGGTAGGCGCATAAACGGCAAAGTTTCCGCCCTGCGCCCCGGCCACTTGGCCAATACCGAGACGGCAAAGATTATAGAAAAACAACAATAAAACATACCCCGCAAAACTGAAAAGATTATGATTAGTAAATTGGCTTATGTTGCCCCCGGTGCAAAGTTGGGCGAGAACGTGGTTGTAGAGCCTTTTGCCTTCATCGAGGACGATGTGGTTATTGGCGACGGCAGCTGGATTGGTCCCCACGCAAGCGTGATGAGCGGCACCCGTATGGGCAAAAACTGTAAGGTACACAGCGGCGCCGTTATTGGTGGCGTGCCCCAGGATTTGAAATTCCACGGCGAGTATACCACCTGCGAGATTGGCGACAACAACACCTTCCGCGAGTGCTGTACCGTAAACCGTGGTACCGATGCCAAGGGCAAAACCGTGGTTGGTAACAACAACCTCGTGATGGCCTATGCACACATTGCCCACGACTGCATCATCGGCAACAACTGCGTTATTGTAAACAACGTATCGCTGGCAGGCGAGGTGGAGCTCGGCAACTGGGTTGTATTTGGCGGCCACAGTGGTGCTCACCAGTTCAGCCGCATTGGCGACCACGCAATGATTGCTGCAAACACCTTTGTAAACAAAGACGTGCCCCCCTATGTGAAGGCTGCCCACACTCCTATCACCTATGTTGGTGCAAACTTCTTGGGCTTGCGTCGTAGGGGCTTTACCCCCGAGCAGATCGGCCAGATTCAGGACATCTTCCGTGTGCTTTTCCAGGACGGTCACAACTACTCGACCGCTTGCGAGATTGTGATGGCTCAGTTCCCCGAGAGCGAGATTCGCGACCAGGTGGTTAATTTCATCCGCTCGTCGAAACGAGGCATCCTCAAACCCTACAACAAGGCTGCTGTTGCTGCCGAGGAGTAGAGTGGGCCGCTAGGCGCTAGTTAGCAAAAGAAAGGTTTAACCTAACAACAATTATAGGTGTCGATGAATAAACGCAACTATTCGAGGTGGTCGGAAGTCAAGGCACTGCTGGTGCTGCCAATGGTGGCGGTGGCGTTGAGTGCTTTTGCCGCACCTGCCAACAACCCCTGCCAAGCGCAGGAGAGTGTTGTGGCGGAGAGCCAAAGTAGGCCCGATGAGGAGAAGGTGGATAAGATGCCCACTTTTAGGGGTGGAGATCTAAACGCTTTCTGTGTGTGGATGCAGAGCAATGTGAAGTATCCCGCCGAGGCTGTGGAGGAGGGCATTAGCGGCCGCGTGCTCTTTGAGTTTGTGGTCGATAAGGATGGCACGGCAACGTCGTTTGTGGTGTTGAGTTCTCCCGACAAGGTGCTCTCGGACGAGGTAGAGCGTGTTTTCAATTCGTCGCCCAAAGAATGGGAAGCAGGTGAGCGTGATGGCGAGAAGGTCTCGGTCAAATTCACGATGCCCATTCAATTTGCTATGTAACTCTATTTTGCCACCCTCTGTATAGGTGGCGACACAAAACAAAGCCGACCTCCATTGCGGGGTCGGCTTTTTGTTTTGGGGATCGTAGTTGGACGGGGCGGTTAGAAGAGCACGTCGCCGTTGTCTACAATCTGGGTCATACAGTGGGCAGCACCATAACCCTTGATAAGGTTGCTCAGGGGCACCCAGGTTACGTCTACATAGTTGGCCTTGAAGTCCTCCTGTAACTCCACCGACTGACCTGCCACGGCCATAATCTTGCGGGGAGCAACGGTGAGGAAGTTGTTGGCATAGGTGAGCTCGTCGCGGCGCGAGATGGGGATAATCTTCATGTGCAACTCATCCTCGATGAAGTCTACGAAGCTGATATTCTCGAAGGCCTTGTGGTAGGGCTCATTGGGTGTTTCGCGCTCCCAGATGTCGATTTTGAGGTATTGTGGGTCGCCCTTGGCGGCCAGGTAGCGCGCCTCGGAGAGGGTACACAGGTCGCGGTCGATGATGTTGAAGTAGGTGTCGAGGTGCATCTGCTCCTGCTCGCCCCAGATGTCTTTGACTACCACCACCTTGTTGGTGCCCAGCAGGTCGTTCTCCATCAGCTGGTCTACGGCCGACTGAGTGGTGCGCAGACCACAACCGATGAAGGAGTAGTCGCCAAAGGGGAGGAAGTCGCCACCTTCGAGATAGGCATCATCGCCCTCGATGTGGTGGATGGGTGGGAAGCCGATTTTGTGCAGACAGAACTCGGCGATGTCACATTCGAGCTGCCTTTGTGCCGAGTTCATTCGGCCGATGACGATGCCTTTGGCGGTCGAGATCATCTGGTCCCTCATAAAGAAGATGTTCATAATGGGCCTCTGGATGTAGGTGGCCGCAAAGCCGGTGTTGCTCTCGGTGTAGGAGAGCACGATTTCGGGCTGCAACATAATCATCCTCACGAGGTCTTTGGGGTGTGCTCGGCCCACGACCATCTTTTTGTAACGCTCTTGTGCTTTGCGCTCGTCGGGGATGTTGTCGGTATTGAATGTTAGGTATTGAGCTGCGAATTTGCGCAGGTCGGCAAGCTCTTTGCCTTCCACGGGTCGTCCTTGCTTGTCGAGTGTGCCTTCGAGAAGTATTTGCCTAACGGTTAGCACCTTGGCACCTGCGCGTTCGAGAGCTGCGCGATAGTCGGCGTGCTCTTTGGCTGCGAGTTCGATATCGAAGTAGTCCGAGAACAGTGCTGCATCGGGGTGCATAACTCCGAGGAAGAGTTCGTCGGTAGGTTCGTGCATTAGTACAATCATAGCGGTTTGGTTTTAGATATTGCCAAAGGTACAAATTTTTGTCCAAACAAAAAAATCGGAGCACTTTTCTGCCCCGATTAAGGCTCTTACTCCCGATATTTGAGGGTCGAGTTGCATAAATGGCTCATCTTTCGTATATTGTGCAACAAAACTCTAACCCTAAAATAATCCCGCCTATTAGTTTGTAGTTATGAAAAAAACAATAATACTAATAATTGTTCTATTTACATCACAAATACTCTGCGCTCAGAGGGACTATGACTTCTTTAAACCCGAAGATTACGCCAGCGACACCTTGCGTATGGATGGATACACTTATGTGTGCGATACGCTAGTATTGTTTAAAGATATATGCATATACAATGCAGAGAATCATCCAGGAAGATCAATGAATCTTAATTATAAAGATGGAAGTCCGATAAAAATAGATAGTATTGACGATTTGTTTTTTGGAGGAAAACCAGAAGTTGTATTAAACGACAATACAAGTAGAAATTTGTTCAATATAATAGATTGTGGTTTTTCCAAAGAACAAGCCTTAATTGTATTTCCCAAAACGTTGGATATCGTATTAAACATTTCATCCTCTGACGGCAAAATTACGGATGTTTATTTTTGGTATCAGCAAGAATCCAAATATACCGAGATCCCTTTGGATGTATTCCGTCAAATAGAGTTGTCGCTCAAAAACGAGGTTACATTCGAGCTTACCGAAGAGGGGCGTAGAATGAATTACTGCTATTTGAGTTGGTCGCAACTTCCCAAGGGGCGAATTGAGATTGAGCCCACGCCCAACGACACCTCCGAGGGCGGAGGCAGCTCCACGGGTGCGGGTAATACCATAATAGATGGCCCCGTTCGCAACAACACCGACATCATAACCGTTTCGGGTGGCAAGTAATCAAAAAACCTCCCTCCTTATTTCCAAGGAGGGAGGTTTTGTTTCTATTGGCCCTTTTGCCCCGGGCGGTAGTTGCGTAGTTGGGCGTTGAGCTCCTTTTCGCGGCCGCCAAGGTGGCGGTCCACAAGGGCGTGGAAGTCGGCCGAATGGTTGGGGTGGATGCGGTGGCACAGCTCGTGTACGCACACAAAGTCAATGAGTTCGTCGGGCAGGGCCGCCAGATAGAGCGACAGCGAGATGTTACCATCCCTTGTACAGCTGCCCCAGCGGGTGTGGGCCTTACGGATGGTGAGCCTGTTGTAGCCTATGCCCGTGCGTCGTGATGCCTCATCAAGCGCCTTGGGCAATCTCTCCTTAGCCACCTTGCGCAGAGCATCCACCTCGTCATCGCTGAGCGCTTGGCTCCTCTTGGCACGGCTCCTCTGGCGTTCTATGGCGGCCACAATCCACTCGTGGCGCTCCTCGGCCCATCTCAGGGCGGGACCTTTGGGTTGCCACCAAGGAATGGTGAGCCTCACGCGCCCCTCGGCAAGTACCCTCAGCGAGATGCGTCGCGCCTTGCGGCTACGCACCACCTCGACAGTGTAACCCTTAGGCTCGGTTGCCATAGCCACTCCTCCCAATCAGAACTACTTGCAGAAGCGCTGGCGAACGGTCTCGAAGAGCATAACAGCCGCAGCTGCCGACACATTCAGGCTCTCGATTCGTCCCACCATAGGGATTGCAGCCTTGCAGGTGCAGAGTTTCAACACCTCTTTGGAGATGCCGCTCTCCTCGTTGCCCATAACGATAACGGTGGGGCCGGTCAGGTCGGCATCGAAGAGCAGAGTGTCGGCCTTCTCGGTGGCGGCCACAATCTGCATACCCTGCTGAGCGAGGGTTTTGAGCGTGTTGCGGATGCTGCCTGCGCGGTGTACGGGGATGCGGGTAAGTGCGCCTGCCGACGAACGAATGGCCTCGCTATTTACGGGTGCCGAGTTCTTCAACGGGGTGATAAGACCGTGGGCACCGGCACACTCGGCCGAGCGGGCAATAGCACCAAAGTTGCGCACGTCGGTAACCTCGTCGAAGACCACAATCAGGGCCTTCTCGTCGTCGGGAATACGGTCGAGAATATCCTCCAAGCCCACATACTCAATGGGAGCAATCACGGCCACCACACCCTGGTGATTACCACGAGTGAGGCGGTTAAGCTTCTCGACGGGCACCTCCTGATAGCGGATGCGGCTACGGTAGCAGAGATCCCTCAGGTCGGCCATCAGCTGACCCTCGGCTCCCTTCTTCACATAGAGCTTCTCGATCTGTTTTTCGGTCTCGATAGCCTCAATCACGGGCCTCAGACCGTAGACGATGTTCTCCTCCGAGGCGCGCTCTTTGCGCTCGCGAGGCTCGTTGCTACGGGGTTTCTGCTCTTTGCGGTAGGGCGCTTTGGGCTGACGTGTGCGCTCCTCCCAGTTGATGTCGCGGGCCTCGGTATAGGCGGGCTCGGCGTTGGGATTGGTGTAACTCTCGGTGCGAGGCTTGCGCTCGCGCTTGTCCCTCAAAAATTCGTTATTCTCCATATATTTTGTGTTTTGTTTTTCTCTTTTTCTGCACCTTTTTGTAAAAAGCTGCACCAAAAACTTTTCTGAGAAACTGCGTTTCTCTTACGGCCTTTGCTTTATAAATTTATCCCTCTTGTAGCAGTTCGAGTTCGTAGCACAGTTTTTCCCACTCGTGCTCCTCGAAGGTGAGCTTCTGTTTCAGGGCGTTGTACTGCTCAAAGACCTTGCTGTCGGTTAGGTCGATGCCGTGCTCTTCGGGTGAGGCCAACTTCTGGTCCCACGCCGCAATCTGCTCTTCGAGCTCGGCCACCAAGGCCTCCTTCTCGTCGATGGCTCGCTGAGTCTTGCGCACCAACTTCTCGTTCTCCTTCTTGGCCAGATAGTCGTCGCGACCACTGCTGCTCTTCTGCTCCTTGGCCACACTATCTTTGGCCTCGATTTGGCGCATATCTTCGAGCTTGCGCTTTTCGAGGAAGTAGCGGATGCCGCCCAGGTACTCCTTCACACCACCGTCGCGGAACTCGTAGATTTTGTCTACTAAGCCGTCGAGGAACTCCCTATCGTGCGAAACAACCACCAGCGTGCCGTCATATTTCATAAGGGCCTCTTTGAGGATATCTTTCGAACGCATATCCATGTGGTTCGTCGGCTCGTCGAGCACCAACAGGTTGTGGGGCGAGAGCATCATACGGGCCATAGCCAAGCGCGAACGCTCGCCACCGCTGAGCACCTTCACCTTCTTGTCCACATCCTCGCCACGGAACAAAAAAGCTCCCAAAATATCCCTCAGTCGGGTGCGGATGTCGCCCACGGCCACCTTGTCGAGGGTGTCGTAGACGGTGAACTCGCCATCCATCAGGTCGTCTTGGTTCTGGGCATAGTAGCCGAGGCTCACGTTGGCACCCACCTTGATGCTTCCCTCGCTGGGCTCCAACTCGCCAATGAGGATGCGGGCCAGGGTGGTCTTGCCCTCACCGTTGCGTCCTACAAGGGCAATGCGGTCGCCCTTCTCGATAACAAAGTCGGCACCCGAGAAAACTCGCTTGGTGTCGAACTGCTTGCCCACCTCCTTAATCTCGGCCACAATCTGACCGCTGCGGGGTGCGGGCGGGAATTTGAGGTTGAGTGCGCTCAAATCCTCCTCGTCTATCTCTATGCGGTCGAGCCTTTCGAGCTGTTTCACGCGGCTCTGCACCTGATTACTCTTGGTGGGTTTGTAGCGGAACTTCTCGATAAACTCCTCGGTTTTTTCGATGAGTCGTTGCTGGTTGTTGTAGGCGGCCACCTGAGCCTCTCGGCGCTCCTTGCGGAGCTGAACGTATTGGCTGTAAGGCACCTTGTAGTCGTAGACCTTGCCCAACAGAAGCTCGACGGTGCGGTTGGTCACGTTGTCCAGAAAATCCCTGTCGTGCGAGATGAGCAACACCGCTCCGCTGTAATCTCTCAGATAGTTTTCGAGCCACTGGATACTCTCGATGTCGAGGTGGTTGGTGGGCTCGTCGAGCAACAGAATGGAGGGCCTGCGCAGGAGCAGTTTGGCCAACTCGATACGCATACGCCAACCGCCACTAAATGTGCTGGTGGGCTTGTCGAGGTCGGCGCGTTTGAAACCTAGACCGAGCAGTGTGCGCTCCACCTGTGCGCTACGACTCTCGCCACCGAGCAGTTGGTGTCGGTCGGTGGCCTCGTTGAGACGGTGGATCAGTTCGGCATACTCTTCGCTCTCGTAGTCCTCGCGGGTGGCAATCAGGGCGGTCAGTCGCTCCATTTCGGCTTCGAGGGTCAAGACCTCCTCAAAGGCTTTCGAGGTCTCCTCCACGAGGGTTGTGGTGTCGTGCACCTTCATCTGCTGTGGCAGGTAGCCCAGCGAGGTGTCGCCACTCATTGTTATGGCTCCCGAGGTTGGGGGCTGCTGGCCCATAATCACTTTCAGAAGGGTGGTTTTGCCTGCACCGTTCTTGCCCACAAGACCTATGCGGTCGCGTGGATTTATCAGCAGCGATATATCCTTAAAGAGGTCCCAGCCTCCAAAACTCACTGTTACGTTATCTATCGATACCATTCTTTGAAAAAATTCCTCTTGTGGGTGTTTTCTGCGTTTCTCTTGTTCCCGAAAACCTCATTTACCACTCAGTAAACTGCGGTTTTCGTGCCCTTCGAGGGCCTTGAAAACACCTCACAATAGAAATTTTTCTTGGTTGTGGATGTTTTCCGTGTTTCTCTCGTTCCCGAAAACCTTTGTGTAGCAGTTGAGAATTTTCAATTTTCAATTCTGAATTTTCAATTCCACTCTATGCGTTCAGGATGGCTACAATTTCGGCCTCGGGGTCGGCAGCTTTGAATACTGCACTGCCCGCAACGAGTGCGTCGCAACCGGCCTCGTAGAGCTCACCGGCATTGTGGCGGCTCACACCTCCGTCAATCTCAATCAGCACGTTCAGACCCTTGCTGTCAATCATCTTCCTCAGGGCGCGAACTTTGTCGGTGCTGCCCTCGATGAAGCTCTGACCACCAAAGCCGGGCTCGACACTCATAACGAGCACCAGGTCGATGTCGGCCAAAATGGGCTCCAACACCTCCACGGGGGTCTTGGGCTTAATCGACACGCCCACCTTGGCGCCCGACTTGCGAATCAGCTCGATGCACCCCTTCACGTCGTTGGTAGCCTCGATGTGGAAAGTTACCAGGTCGGCACCCGCCTGGGCAAACCTCTCGACATACTTCTCGGGCTCGACAATCATCAGGTGTACGTCCATAAACTTCTCGGTAGCCGAGGTGATGGCCTTCAATACGGGGAAGCCGAACGAGATGTTGGGCACAAAGACGCCATCCATAACGTCGATGTGTACCCATTCGGCCGCACTGCGGTCAATCATTCGGGTGTCGCGGTCGAGGTGGCCAAAGTCGGCCGAAAGCATTGAGGGAGATACGATTCGCTTGCTCATAGTCGGTTGTTTCTCTTGGATTTAAGTTTGTGCCCCGCGGGGCGGTTTTTCTATTTTCTGCAAAGGTAGCCAAAAAACCGAAAAAAAGTATTACTTTTGGGCTGCTCAGACCAACTAATCTCAAATTTATGAATACCATACTTCTCATAACCGCCGTAGTGTTGGCCATTGTGTTGGCCGTGATGGCTGTGTTGTTGCGTTTCGACCGCCGCCAAAACCGCATTGTAGATGCCAAACTCGTGGAGCAGGTGGAGCGAAACATCGCCCTCGAAGCCGAACTGAAACAGAGGAACGAAGAGTTGCATAAAGAGCAGCTCCAAACAGCTCTGCTGCGCTCCGAGAACGACAACCTCCGAGCCAAGGCCGAGCAGGACAAGGCCCAGCTGGAAGAGTTGCAGGCCTCGTTTCGTGCCGAGTTCAAAAACCTCGCAAATGACATCCTCGACGAGAAGCAGAAGTCGATGACTGCCACCAACAAGGAGTCTATCGACCTGATGTTGAAACCTCTGCGCGATAACATTACCGAATTTCGCACCCGCATAGAGAGTATCTACTCGGCCCAAAACGAACAGACAGGCGCTCTGAAAGCCGAGCTCAAAAACCTCTTGGAGCTGAACAACACCATCACCTCCGAGACTCGCAACCTCACCCGTGCGCTCAAAGGCGACAGCAAGGTGCAGGGCGATTGGGGCGAGATGATTCTCGACAGCCTGCTCGAACACAGCGGTCTGCAAAAGGGTATTCACTACTCCACCCAGGAGAGCTTCAAAGATACCGACGGCCGTAACCAGAGGCCCGATGTGATTCTCTCGTTGCCCGAGGGCAAGCAGATAATTATCGACTCGAAGGTGTCGCTCACCGCCTATGTGGAGTGGAATTCGGCCGAGGAGGGCCCCGCGCGCGAGGCTGCCCTTATGGCCCACGTCGGCTCGGTACGCAAACACGTCAAGGAGCTTGCCGGCAAGCGTTACCAAGACCTGCTCGACAAAGCCCCCGAGTTTGTGATTATGTTTGTGCCCAACGAGCCCGCCTTTATGTGTGCCCTGCAAAATGCGCCAAACCTTTGGGCCGAGGCCTACAAGAGTAATGTGGTCATCAGTTCGCCCACCAACCTGCTCGCTCTGTTGCGCATTGTTTACGACCTGTGGCAGCGCGATGCCCAGAACAAAAATGCACTCAAAATTGCCGATGCAGGTGGCAAACTCTACGACAAGGTTGTGGGATTTGTCGATACCCTCGGCGAGTTGGAGAAGTATATCCGCAAGTCGTCGGAGAGTTGTACCAAGGCTATGGAACAGCTCTCGACGGGCCGCGGCAACATCCTCTCGCGTGTAGAGGGGCTGCGTTCGCTCGGAGCCAAGGCCACAAAACGTCTGCCCGAGCAGCTCTTGTCGGCCCACGATGCAGACGAAGAGCAGACTGTTGAGTCGTAACCACGAAAAAAAGAGTATCTTTGCGCGATGTTTTTTGGATTATTCAGCAAAAAAAGAAGAGAACCCGATAGTATGAAGTATCTTGTTGTAGGACTCGGAAACATTGGTGCCGAGTATGAGGCCACACGCCACAATGCCGGCTTTGATGTGGTAGACCGACTTGCCGAGGGTGCAGGTGCCACCTTTTCGCCCGACCGCTATGCCTCGCGTGCCGAGGTTAAGTGGAAGGGTCGCACGATGGTGGTAATCAAACCCTCTACATATATGAACCTGAGCGGAAAGGCTGTGCGCTATTGGCTCGACAAAGAGAATATCGCCAAGGAGAACCTCATTGTGGTGGTCGATGACATCGCCATTCCCGTGGGCGCTATGCGTATCCGTGCCAAGGGTAGCGACGGAGGCCACAATGGTCTGAAAAATATCGACGCTCTGTGTGGTGGCGGCAACTATGCCCGTATCCGTATGGGTGTGGGTGGCGACTTCCCCCAGGGACATCAGGTCGATTTTGTGTTGGGCAAGCTCTCGGCCGACGAGCGCAAAATCTTCGACGAGGCGGTAGATAAAGCCGTGGCAGCAATCAAAGATTTTACCACCATCGGCATCGAGCGCACAATGAACACCCACAATCACCGCAACAAACCCGCCAAGCAGCAGTAACGAGAGGGCGAGTAGGGCGGCCGAAAGTGCTGCACCGATAGAGCAGACAGAAAAACAAGAGGGGCGAACCGCAATGGTCCGCCCCTCTTGTTTTGCCCTCCCCACTTGGAGGTAGGCCTATTAGTTGTCGGCCACCTGGCCCTCGATAAAGTGCTTCTGCGATTTGAGCAGGTTGCGACTCTGGAGTACCATGGTTTTGGTCTCGTTGAGGATGGTCAGGTAGAGCATACTTGCCTTGGTGCTGGTCGATTTGCTCTGGATACGACGCAACTGATTCTTGATGGCCTGAGCGATGTGCTCGAAGAGCTCGTCACGCATAGCCAACACAAGGTCGATCTCGGCAAAGTCGCCCGATTGGAGCATATTGTTGATACGAACGTAGAGCTCCGATACGGAGTTGTTGATGGTGGTCAAATCCTCCACCTGCTCCTCGCTCATACCTCGGTGGTTGTTGTCGATGTGCTCATAGCAGGGGCGAGTGATGTGGACAAGTGCCTTGGTCATCTCGCTCAGGTAGTCTACCACCTGCACATAGTAGTGGCCCATATCTACATAGTTGTCGCGGAACTTGTTGAGCGTGGGCAGCATCTCGTACTTGCGCTCACGAGCAGCATAGAAGAGGTCGTTGCTCTGGCGTACCAACGAGCGGAGCGCCTTGCGGTCTTCTTTCAGGGTTGCCTCGATGGTCTGAGCATAGATCGAAGTGGTGGTCTGCATAGTCTGGCACACCTCGGCCACTACGCTGCCCAGCACATCGTTCTCGTCGATTGCGCTAATGTGTTTAACCTCCTCGGCGCCGCCTTTTTTCTTCTTGGGCAACATCATATAGATGCACAGTACCGACAGAACGATGATTGCCACGGTGCCGCCCCAGAGGAGCAACAGGGTGATGATTACCGACAACACAAAGGCTGCCAAACCGGTAACAAACCAACCTGCCACCACGGTGATAACACCGGTGATACGGTTTACTGCGCTCTCGCGGCCCCAAGCCTTGTCGGCCAACGACGAACCCATTGCCACCATAAAGGTAACGTAGGTGGTCGAGAGGGGCAGCTGCAACGAGGTACCGATGATAATCAGCATTGAGCCTGCGGTGAGGTTTACGGCTGCACGGATGAGGTCATACTGACCGTGGTCGGCCGAGAGTTCCGAGGCTGCGGGCTGCTCGAAGCGGCGAGCCACAGCATTCTGCAAACTCTTGGGGGTGTGGTCCTCAAACCAGCGGCTGCAACCCACGGCGATGTGTACCAGAGCACGCGAGAATGCCGACGAACCGAACTTCTCTGCGCCATCGTCCTGAGTAGACGAGAGGCTCAACTCGGTGTCGCTCACATTCTGAGTCTTCTTCGAGGTGCAGAGCACAAGTACCATAATCAGACCGGCCAATATAAGGAATATGGTGTCGGCCTTTACGGGGTTGTTCAGAGCGCCCATCAACATATCGGGGTTGCCGGTCTGGCTGGCAATCTTCCACGAGTCGTAACCCGCGATGGGCACACCGATAAAGTTCACCAAGTCGTTACCCGCAAATGCCAATGCCAGCGAGAAGGTACCTGCCAGAATGGTAATTTTGAGGATATTCACTTTGCACCTCTGCAACACAAACATCAGCAGCGAGCTTGCTGCAAAGACAATCAGCAGGCAGAGGGCTGTGTGGTCGTGGATGTAGGCCACCAGGTCGGTTGCCAAGCCCGACGATTTCAGACCCTTTACGAGTGCGAAGTAGACGATGATGGTGAATGCCACGCCACACCAGAGAGCACCCCAACGACGGAGCTGCTTGTGGTAGCGGAACGTGAAGAGCAAACGGCTGAAAAACATTAGGATAGTACCCGTGATGAAGGCCAAAACCACCGACAACAGAATTGCGGCAATCATTGCCAGCGCTTTGCCCGAGTTGATAAGCACCTCGGGATTACCCTCTGCGTCCAAGATGGGCTCTTTGAGTATGGTAACTGCCAGGGCCGAGCCGAGCAGACCGAACACCAGAGCTACGGTGGTCGAGGTGGGCAGGCCGAGCGAGTTGAACACATCGAGCAGGATTACGTTTGCGAACATAACGCCCAAGAAGAGCATCATCACCTCGTGGAAAGTGAAGAATTCGGGGTAGTAGACACCGCTACGGGCCACCTCCATCATGCCGCTCGAAGTGAGGGCACCGATCATGATACCAACCGAGGCTACTGCGAGAATTACCTTTTTGGGTGCGGCCTTAGAACCGATGGCCGAGTTGAGAAAGTTGACTGCGTCGTTCGACACGCCAACATACAAACCGCCAATGGCCAACAGAATGAGCACCACGACGGCGAAAGTGTAAATTGCAGACATTATAAGTTTAAGTTTTTGTATTTACGCTACAAATGTACTACTAAATTTCGACTCCAAAAGGGCAAAAAGTTTTATTAACAATTACTTAATACGGGCATAACAAAAACTTAACATTTCCTCTACAATGGCTTTATTGTCGACAGTCGACCGTCGACCGTCGACCGACGAATTGAAAGTTGACAAAACAATTTTGTCAATTTTTAATGTGCCTCCCTGCGCCAAGGTGGAGTCCTAATGAACTATTGGAATTCCTGGATGCCCTCCCAGGCAACCTGCCACTCGCCAAATTTATTGGCAGGGTTGTTGCAAGATATGCCGACGAACTCCGAGTGGTGATAGCCCTCTGCTATTTTTACCTCTATGACAAGGTTTCTGATTTGGCCCGTACTATTTTGGGGTATATTAACGAAAGCATACTCACCATTGTAATCTTCCGACTCTTCGCCTATATTGTCGTCTATGTTTAGTCGGTAGCGATAGCACTGATGTACAGCGGGTGGTTGGGTTCGTGTGGCGTTTTCGTTATACATAGTCTCATCCCATTTATATTGAACGAGCTGCAAGAAGAAAGTACCACCCTCTGCGGGGATTGTGGTGGTGTTAGTGTCGGAGGTAGGGATGCCTTCGATGTAATAATACTCTGCCTGGCATGACGCAAACGATGTCGTCAAGACTCCCCAAAGAAGTAGTTGTGATAAGAAGCGTTTCATAGGTTAGATGGGTTTAGTTGTGGTTATGGTCATCTTATCCACGGCAAATATACGATTTTTCGTTGACTTGTTGGCGATATGTCGGTTTTTTTTATCTTTGCCGGCAAAACAACCCACAACAATATGAAACGACTACTCTTGCTTCTTGCCGCCGCTTTGGCAGCATTCTCGGCTCAGGCACAGCTCTACGAGCACAACCATACCACCGACACTCAGCTCCACACGGGCTTTCAGATGAGTGGCCGCATCGGCGACCGCTGGGGCCTCAATTGGGGCGAAGAGCTCTACTTCGGCAACAACATCAGCGAGTTCCAGAAGGTCTACTCGCGCCTGATGGTAAACTACTACCTGCGCCCCAACCTCACCCTCTCGCCAATGGTGATGCACATCGCTTCCACTTCGGGCGCGCGCACGATGATCTATGATATGAATGTCATCTACACCCACCGCATCGAGCGCTGGGCATTCACCCTGCGTGGCGGCACCCGTCTGCAAGACAAACTCTATCCCGAAGTGACCGACGGCACCAATCCAGAGTTCCAACTGCGTGGTCACCTCGGAGTGACCTACAAGACCGACACCCGTCTGGAGCCCTTTGCCAACATCGAGAGCTTCTTGTTGCTCAACCCCGCAACCGACTTCTCGGGAAAGCACTCCGTGGGTTACTATCTGCCCCGCGTGCGTAGCAATGTGGGCGTGAAAGTGAAAGTCGACTCCCACAGCAGCATCTCACTCTATTGGCGTTACGACCACACCCAGACCAAGTTTATCTTACCTATGGCCGACACTTACTGCGTTGATACCAACAGCAACACCAACAACTTTGTGGGCGTATTCTACAACTACGCCTTCTAACACCCACCTTACGAGATGGGTATAAAAACAGCAAGGGTGGCTCTTTCGGAGCCACCCTTACTATTTGCGTGTGTTGCAGACTTGCTACTACAACGAGATAGCCTCGTTGGGGCAAACATCAGCGCAGCTACCGCACTCGATGCAAGTATCAGCGTCGATAACATAAACATCACCAGCCGAGATAGCCTCTACGGGGCACTCGCCAATGCAGCTACCGCAAGCTACACATTTGTCGGGATCAATTTTGTAAGCCATAGTGAATTGTACGTTAAGTGTTATTAGAGTTTACTAAAAGTATCACAAAGATACACATTTTTTGTTACTCGCAACCCCTGCGCTCAATTTTTGTACCAACAATTAGGTATCCGGGCGTGGGGTGAGGAGCTCTGGCTGCTATTTACCGTCGATGATGTCGAAACGGGTGTAGGGCCTCAGCACCTCGGGAACAACGATACCCTCGGGTGTCTGGTTGTTCTCCAACAATGCTGCCACAATTCGGGGCAGAGCCAGCGACGAGCCGTTGAGGGTGTGAGCCAGAGCGGTCTTCTTGCCCTCCGAACGGTAGCGCAGTTTGAGCCTGTTGGCCTGGAACGACTCGAAGTTCGACACGCTCGATACCTCCAACCAGCGGCCCTGTGCTGCCGAGTAAACCTCGAAGTCGTAGGTGAGAGCCGAGGTGAAACTCATATCGCCACCGCAAAGGCGAACGATGCGGTAGGGCAGACCCAGAGCGGCAACCAACTTCTCAACGTGGGCTACCATCTGGTCCAGAGCCTCATACGAGGTGTCGGGGTGGTTGATGCGAACAATCTCCACCTTGTCGAACTGGTGCAGACGGTTCAGACCGCGCACATCTTTGCCATACGAGCCGGCCTCCCTACGGAAGCAGGGGGTGTAGGCAGTCAGGCGGATAGGCAACTCTTTCTCATCCACGATGCTGTCGCGGTAGATGTTGGTCACGGGCACCTCGGCGGTGGGGACCATATAGAAGTTGTCGGCAGTGGCGTGGTACATCTGGCCCTCTTTGTCGGGCAGCTGACCGGTACCAAAGCCCGAAGCCTCATTTACCATAATGGGGGGCAGTACCTCCAAGTAGCCTGCGGCGGTGTTCTGATCGAGGAAGTAGGTAATCAGTGCCCTCTGTAAGGCCGCACCTTTGCCTTTGTATACGGGGAAGCCTGCGCCGGTGAGTTTAACACCCAGCTCGAAGTCGATGATGTCGTATTTCGAGGCCAGCTCCCAGTGGGGCAGAGCGCCCTCGCCCAGGGTGGGAATCTCGCCACCCTCTTTTACCACCACGTTGTCGGCTGCGGTCTTGCCCTCGGGCACAATGGCTGCGGGGAAGTTGGGCAGCGACACAATCAGTGCGTTGAGTTTGTCGCTGGTGGCTTTGAGCTCTGCATCGAGAGTTTTGCTCTCCTCTTTCAGCTCGGCGGTGCGGGCTTTGATCACCTCGGCCTCGTCACGTTTGCCCTGAGCAAAGAGAGCGCCAATCTGTTTGGCGGCGCTATTCTGTTCGGCCAGGTTTTTGTCCAATTTCTGCTGTTGCTCCTTACGAGCGTCGTCGAGTGCGCAAATCTGGTCGATAGTCTCACGGGCATCGACACCTTTGACTGCCAAGCGGGCAATTGCGAACTCTTTGTCATCGCGAATTTGCTTTAATGTAAGCATAATCTATGGTTTTTTATATTCTTGTTTTGACTTAATTGGCTACAAATATACCATTTTTTACTATCTTTGTCCATTATCGAACAAGGTTTTTTATGAAACGAACACACTTTATTATAATAATGCTCTTTGCGGGGCTCTCGATGGGGTGTATCGGTGGGGCAAAAAAGCAACAAAGTGTTGCTGCCGCCACCCATACCGCCACTCCGACAACCAACCGCGTGGCTGCCAAAAACTACGGATTTCGTGTGGTGGCCGAACTGCCCCACTCGACCGAGGCCTATACTCAGGGCTTGCAGTATGTCGATGGCATCTTGTGGGAGGGCACGGGTGGCTATGGCTCCTCGAAGCTCACAAAGACCGATATGGCAACGGGCCGTGTGTTGGCCTCGACCGACTTGGCTCGCACCTACTTTGGCGAGGGCATTACGGTGCTGAACGGCAAGGTCTATCAGATTACCTGGCAGCAGCATAAAGCCTTTGTCTATGACGCAGCCACGCTCCGACGCATCAAGACCTTCGACTATATGGGCGAGGGCTGGGGACTCACCACCGACGGCACCAAGCTCTATATGAGCGACGGTAGCGACAAAATCACCGTGCGCGATGCCGAGACTTTTGAGCTCGAACGCACGTTCAGTGTGAGGCTGTCGGGTCGCAAGATTCCATACATCAACGAGTTGGAGTGGATCGAGGGCGAGATTTGGGCCAACGTCTATATGACCAACGAGATTGTCCGCATCAACCCCGCCACGGGCGACATTGTGGGCATCATCGACCTTTCGGGCATACAGTCGCCCTCCGACATCCGTTACAACACCGATGTGCTCAATGGCATTGCCTACGACAAGGCCACGGGGCGCATCTGGGTTACGGGCAAAAATTGGAACAAAATCTATCAAATAGAACTTACCGAAGATGGAGATTAAGAGGCTGACCGAGGAAATTTTAGGACAATACGTCGGGTTGGTGGCCACCTACTACGAGTTGCACGCCGCCCCCGAACTCTCCTTTGCCGAGTACCGCACGGCCGAGCAGATTGTGGCCCGACTGCGCTCGGAGGATGTCGAGTGTCGTTCGATTGCCACAACGGGAGTGTTGGCCAAGATTGAGGGCACAGCCCCCGGGGCCAACCTGCGTAAAGCAGTGGTGCTCCGTGCCGACATCGACGCTCTGCCCATCACCGAGCAGAGCGCCTCGCCACACCCCTCGCAGAATGTGGGTGTGATGCACGCTTGCGGACACGACATGCACACCACCGTACTTCTCGGCACCCTCGCCCTGCTCAACAAGCACCGCGACGAGTTGGGATGTACCATCTTTGGACTCTTCCAGCCCGGCGAGGAGCTTAATCCGGGTGGCGCAAAGAGCGTGTTGGAGGAGAACCCCTTCGAGGGCTACGAGGTTGTGGCCTGTGTGGGTGAGCATATCGAGCCCACGCTTCCCACGGGTGTTGTGGGCGTTTGTAGCGGCAGGTATATGGCCGCTTGCGACGAGCTTCACCTGACAATCAGGGGCAAGGGAGGTCACGCGGCACTTCGCGAGGGGCTCATCGACCCCATTCTCCCCACCGCCAAGCTGATAGATGCACTCTACGAAATTCCCGCCCTCGGAGCCGAGCAGAACGACCCCACGATTCTCTCCATTGGTCGCATCGAGGCCAACGGAGCAACCAACATTGTTCCCGATAGCGTGGCTCTGCAAGGCACCATTCGCACCTTCGACGAGCAGAGGCGAGTGCAGGTCAAGAAACTCGTGGAGTATCACTGCGATAATATCGAAAAGAAATACGGAGTGGTTGTCGAGCGCGATTTTGGTAGCGGCTATCCCGCGGTGTTCAACACCCCCCAGCTGGCCGAAATGGCGCTCCAAACCGTGGCCGATGCATTTGGCCCTTCGGCCATCCAAACCCTCGGCATAAGGCCCACGGGCGAGGACTTTGGCTACTACACCGAGCGTTATCCATCGCTCTTCTACCGCCTCGGAGTGGGTTACTCGGGGGAGGAGTTCGAGGCCCGCAAGGCAGGAGCTCTCCACACCCCTCAGTTGCTCCCCGATACCAAGGCTATCGGTATGGGTGTGAGCGTTATGGCCCTCTTGGCACTCCGTTTTGCACAACTCTAAAAACAGCACTATGATAACAAAAGCCGACATACAACTCGTGCGTTCGCTCGCCGACAAGCAGGCACGCACTACCCACAACCTCTTTGTTGCCGAGGGCGACAAGGTGGTGGGCGAGATTGTGGCCTCGAAGGGGTGGCGTGTGAGTCGCCTGTTTGTGTTGGAGGACTCTGCCGTGAAGGTCCCCTATGCTGAGGTGGTGAGCCCCAAGGAGATGGAGCGTATGAGTAGCTTCAAGAGTATTCCTCGTTCGCTTGCGGTGGTGGAGATGCCCGTGCGCAAACTCCGACCCGCCACAGCCGACGAACTTGTCATCGCCCTCGACGAGGTGCAGGACCCCGGTAATCTGGGTACCATAATCCGCACGGCCGATTGGTTTGGCATTCGTCGTATTGTGTGCAGTTCCACCACAGCCGACTGCTGGGGTGCGAAGGTTGTGCAGGCCACAATGGGAGCTCTGCTGAGGGTAGAGGTATGCTACGGCAATCTGGCCGAGTGGTTGGCCGACGCCCGTAAGAGGGGAGTGCCCACCTATGCCACCACGCTCGACGGAGAGAATATCTACCACAAGAGCCTCACCAAGGGTGGTGTGATTGTTATGGGCAACGAGGGTCGCGGTGTGAGTGCCGAGGTGCAGAAGTTGGTGAGCGATCACCTCTTCATTCCTCCCTTCCCTGCCGACCGTCAGGGTAGCGAGTCGCTCAATGTGGCCATTGCAACTGCCCTCACTTGTGCCGAGTTCCGTAGGCGTTAGAGAGTGGGGGTGGCGAAAGGTCCACCGCACCGACAGACAATAAAAAACTCCTTCCCAAACACTTGGGAAGGAGTTTTTCTATTTATCGGCCCCTTGTGGCTTATGCCTCATCGGGGTTGTGTTTGTACTTGAAGATGATAGCAAACAGAATTGCCACAACCAATGCATAGGCAGCAAAGATGTACCAAGCGGTGCTCCAACCTGCGGTCTGCTCGGCCAGAGGTTTCGAGTAAACGCAAGCGTTCACCACTGCCTGTGCCGACAGGGTACCCACAGTTGCACCAATACCGTTGGTCATCATCATAAATACGCCCTGTGCGCTCGAACGAATCGAAGGCTCGGTCTCTTTGTCTACATAGAGCGAACCGCTGATGTTGAAGAAGTCGAATGCCACACCGTAGACAATCATCGAGAGGATGAACATCCACACACCGCCACCGGGGTTGCCTGCGCCAAACAGACCAAAGCGGAATACCCAGGCAAACATGGCGATAAGCATAACTTTCTTAATGCCCAGCTTGCGCAAGCAGATGGGGATAAGCAGAATGCAGAGGGTTTCGCTCACCTGCGAGAGCGAGATGAGTGCATTTGCGTGGTTTGCACCAAAGGTGTTTGCAAACTCGGGGATAGCCTTGAAGCTGGTGATGAAGGGGTTGGCAAAGCCGTTGTTAATCTGCAACGACACGCCCAGCAACATCGAGAAGATGAAGAAGATGGCCATCTTTTTCTGTTTGAAGAGTGCAAAAGCCCTCAGACCGAGAGTATCTACGAGCGACTTTTTCTCCACCTGTTTGTTTACTTTGCAAGCGGGCAGGGTGAGTGCGTATAAGCACAAAACCAGACCCAAGATGCCCGAGAAGGCGAGCTGTTTGGCACTTGCCTGGAAGCCCAAACCGTCGGTCAGCAGCATTGCGCAGATAAAACCGATGGTACCGAACACGCGGATAGGGGGGAAGGCCTTAACGGTATCCATACCCGCACCGTTGAGTGCCGAGTAGGCCACCGAGTTGGAGAGAGCCAGGGTGGGCATATAGAATCCCACGCTCAGCGAGTAGAGGGTAAAGAGTGTGCCAAACTCGGGGTTGGGTGTGCCGAGGCCATACATACCGGCGGCTAACATCAGCGCACCTGCCAAGCCGTGACAGAGGCTCAACACCTTCTGTGCAGGAATCCAGCGGTCGGCCACGATACCCACCAGCGTGGGCATAAAGATCGACACAATACCCTGCACGGCGTAGAACCAACCGATGTTCTCGGCCATACCTACGCTTACCAGATAACTTCCCATACTTGTCAGGTAGGCGCCCCACACTGCAAATTGCAGGAAGTTCATAATGATCAGACGGATTTTCAGTTTCATAAGATGTAGTTGTTATAAAGTTTTTAGTTATTTTCTCATCTCTGTAGCCACAAATATACAAAAAAGTGTAAATTTGTACTCAACCTTTCAGGATATTTTCACCCATGAAACGACTTTTGGCTACAATACCACTACTTCTGTGCTACATCTCTAACGCTCTGGCCGCGGGCGGTAGTGTGGCCGAGCAGACCGACTCTTCGGGCGGAGGTGGCAGCAGGATTGTGGGGCTGATTATCTTCATCTGCACGGCCATTCTGTTTGTGGTGATGATTGTGGCCCTCGTGAGGCTCAACAATCGTTGTCCCGAGTGCGGCTGCCGTCGAGCCTTGGAGCGTAGCGACGAGCGTGTGGAGGCCGAAAGCGGAGCCCTGGGGCGTGTTTACAAAGTGGCCTACAAGTGTCGCTACTGCGGCCACATCGAGTGGCGTAACGAGGCCGAAAACGAGGGACAGAGCGAAGGCTTTGGTGGAGGCCCAAAGGCCAGCCGAGGTCGCAAGGTGGAGTTTTAATGGAAAATTGAAAATGGAAAATTGAAAATGGAAAAGGCTCTTCCAAAGAGGGAAGAGCCTTTTTTTATTGGTCAAGATGCGAAGGTGGTGTTACACTATTTATCCTCCAAGCTGTCGATCAGAGCTCGCATCTGCTCCAAGCCGTCGTTGCCGAAGGTTACGGTGTGGATGCCAAACTCTGCCGCAGCTGCCGTATTGACGGGTTTGTCGTCGGCAAAGAGGGTTTCGGCGGGGTTCAGATTGTAGCGTTCGAGCAGTATCTGGTAGATGCGGGGATCGGGTTTGTTGATGTGCTCGTAGCCCGACACAACCTCTCCGTCAAAGTAGTTAAACACCTCGAACTGTTTGAGGTGGGCATAGAACTCGGGCGACATGTTCGACAACACAAAGGTGCGCTTGCCCTCGGCCTTCAACTCCTTGATGAACTCGCGGGTCTCGGGAACCTCTTGGAGCAGCTCCAACAGGTGCTGAATTTTGTCCTGCGCCTCCTCGATGGAGCATTGGCGGTCGTTGGCCAACAGCTGTGCCACCTCTTCGCGGGTGTAAAGACCTGCGTCGAAGTCGTGCCAATAGGCGGGAAACTCGTGGCCGGCAAGGAACGAAAAAGCGTCGCCGGCAAGTTTGGCAAGATTGTCGAAATCACGTCCTACGACCACTCCTCCGAGGTCGAATACTACATTTTTAATCATTGTGTGTGGGTTTGGGTTATGTGGTTTTTTCTGTAAATTACTCAATCACTATGGTGCGCTTGGTGGGCGAGGTGGGGGTGATGGTTACCTTCATAACCTCGTCGGGGAGTAGCTCCTCTACCTTCTCGGGCCACTCCACAAGGCACAAGCCGTCGGAGTAGAAGTACTCCTCGTAGCCCATATCGAAGGCCTCTTCGGGGCGCTCGATGCGGTAGAAGTCGAAGTGGAAGATGGGGTTGCCCTCGGCGGTGTCGTAGCGGTTGATGAGCGCAAAGGTGGGGCTGGTGACGGTGTCGGTCGAGCCCAGCTGGGCGCAAATCTCGCGTATAAGGGTGGTTTTGCCTGCACCCATAGGGCCAAAGAAGGCCACAACATTGCGTCGGTCGAGGCTGGCAATAATCTCCTCGGCCACATCGGGCAGGTCGCTCAAACCACTTATGTTCATTTCTTTCATGCTATTTTTTGTGTCTTAATGTCCTAAAAATTGTCGCTCTCCAACTCGCCGGCAAAGACCAGGCGGGCGGGACCGGTGAGGAAGATGTTGTGGTAGCGTCCTTCGCTATCTACCTCAAACTCAACCTCCAAGTGGCCACCGAGGGCCTTTAAGCCAAAGTGGCGCACGTCGGGTTGCAGAGTGTGACACACGGCAATGGCCGTAGCCGTAGCTCCCGTGCCACAAGCCAGCGTTTCGTTCTCCACACCTCGCTCATAGGTGCGCAGGGCCAACTCACCCTCGCCCAACACCTCCACAAAGTTGATGTTGGCACCCTTGGTGGCAGCGGTCTTGGGCCCGTAGCGCAGCTCGGCTCCAATGCCCACAACATCCATATCGAGGCTCTCGACGCGCCTTACAAGGTGGGGCGAGCCCGTGTCGAGCAACACATCGCCCTCCGAGTCCACAACCACGCTCTCCACATCGACCATTTGTAGGCGGATGCGGGCGGTGCTACCCGAGCGCGAGAGGATAGTGGCGGTATGCATACCATCCACGGCCTCAAAGCGTTTCTCGTCGCCACCGATACCCAGCAGGTCGGCAAACCAGGCAATACACCTGCCACCGTTGCCACACATTGTGGCCTCAGGGCCGTCGGCATTGAAGTAGCGCATACCGAAGTCGGCTTTCGACGAGCGTGTGAGCACCATTGCGCCATCGGCTCCAATGCCCGTGCGGGGCGAACAGATGGCGTGGATAAACTCCTCGGTCGGCTCGAAATTTGTGTCCCTCAGGTCGAGCAGCACAAAATCGTTGCCTGCCCCTTCGTATTTCCAAAAATTCAATTTCATTGAAAAAGGCTCTTTTCACTGACAAATATAGTGAAACTTTTGTATATTTGTATGTTTTATGGCAACCTTTACGCGAATGAGCAGTCGAAACCACATAGCCCGTTTGGCATTTTTTGCGCTTGCTGTGGCCCTCTTTTCGGGGTGCAGCATCCGTAACTATATCCCTGAGGGGCAGTATGTTCTGCGCAAAAATGTGGTGGAAACCGACCGTCAGGTACCACGCACCGAGCGCATCTCTCGCGAGGAGATTGCCAAGTACATAAAACAGCGCCCTTCGATGGATCTCTGGGGCGTGAGAGAGTGGTTCTATATGAAGGCCGACACCAACCAGACTCCTCGTTGGCTGAGTGGTATTCTGCGCAGCCTTGGTACTGCTCCCGTGTTGCTCGACACAACCCTCACCCGCAAGAGTGCCGACAACATCAAGGCCTATGTGGCCTCGCGCGGATTCTTTGGCGTGGAGGAGGAGTTCTCGTTGAGCCTGAACCCCTCGACCCGTACCGCCACGGCCACCTATTCGACATTTCAGGGCGACCCCTACCGCATTGCCAACGTGAGCTACCTCTTCGAGGACAACTTCATCGAGCGCATCATCGAGAACGACTCGACCGAGATGCTCCACACGGGCGAAATTCTCGACATCAACCGTCTGGGCGAAGAGCGCAGCCGACTGAGCGAGATGTTGCGCAACAACGGCTACTACGACTTCTCGCCCTCCAACATCGAGTTCCGTGTCGATACCACCATCGGCAATCACAAGGCCAATGTGGAGATGATTGTTAAGCGTCGTCAGGAGGGCTACAACCCCCAGGGCGAACTCATCACGGCCAATAACTCTATCTACCGTCTGGGCAAGATATCCGTTCTGCCCGACTACGACGCCACCCGTGCGGCCACCTCGCCCGACTACCTGCGTTCGCTCGACACGCTTACCTACGAGGGCCTGAACATTGTTTACAGTGGCGACAAGCCCAACCTGCGCCCCTCGATGTTGCGCCGACTCATAAGGCTCCAAAGCGGTGCTCTGTATAGCGACCAGCGCGTGAGCACCACCTACGACAACCTTATGAGGCTCGACTATGTGCGTAGCGCCAATATGCTCTTCACCCCCGACCAGCAGGGCGGTATGCGTCCCATCACATTCATTGGCGACCATTGGAGCGACACTGCCGAGACCACCGAGGGAGTGCTCGACTGCGAGATTCGCCTTGCCCCCGCCCTCAGTCAGAACTACAAGGTCGAGTTGGAGGCCTCGACCACATCGAGCTTCTACGGTCTGGCCACCACGCTCGGTTACCAGAACCGCAACCTCTTCCGTGGTGCAGAGCTGTTCGACCTGAGCTTCACATTTGGCTACGAGTTCCTCAAAATCGACGACCCGACGCTCAACCGCAACTCGGTGGAGCTGGGTGGTCGTGTTGGTGTGACCTTCCCCACCTTCCTCTTCCCCATAGAGATCGACCCCGCAAGCACTCTCCACGCGCCCCAAACCCGTGTAGAGTTCTCCATAAACGACCAGAACAGGCGTTACTACCACCGCGTGCTCTCCAACCTCACATTTGGCTATAATTGGTCCGACCGAGATGGCAACTACTACTCCATCCGCCCCTTCGACATCAGCCTTGTGAAGATGAGCTATGTGAGCCAAGAGTTCCTCGACCGACTCCAAAACCCCTATCTAAAAGATAGCTACACCACGCAGATGATGGCGGGACTTTCGGGCGGCTTTGTCTTTGGCCCCCAGAACATCACCGAGCTGCGTAACTACCACAACCTGAGGATTAACTTTGCCACCAGCGGCAACCTCCTCTCGGGCATCAACTCGCTCTTCGGAGCAACTAAGACCAACAACCACTACACAATGTTCGGCATCCCCTACGCCCAATACGTCAGGGCCGATGTGTCGTGGGCCGAATCGGTGGCCTTGGGCGACGATAGCAGCTTTGCCTACCGACTCTATGGAGGTATCATCTACCCCTACGGAAACTCGCGCCACGAATCACTGCCGGCCGATAGGCTCTTCTACGCAGGCGGTATCAACAGTATGCGTGGTTGGAGTGTCCGCACCCTGGGTCCCGGTGGATCGGCCGAAGTGGATAGCGGCTACCCAAGCCAATTTGGTAACCTCCGCTTGGAGGCCAATGCCGAACTGCGCTTCCCCCTGGGTGGAATCTTCGACGGAGCACTCTTTGTCGATGCGGGTAACATCTGGTATACCCCCGACATTCAAGGCACCCCCGACGACGCAACCTTCAAGTTCGACACCTTCGCCGAACAAATTGCCCTCAATACGGGCCTGGGACTGCGACTCAACCTCAACGTGTTGCTGCTCCGACTCGACTGGGGTGTACAACTCCATAACCCCAATAAACCCGCCGGCGAACGCTGGGTTGTCAGCCACTTCAACTTTAATAATACCGCCCTTAACTTCGGTATCGGCTACCCCTTCTAACAAGTTGCCTTCGACTTTTAGTTCAAGAAGTGGTGCAAAAGTCAAAGTTGCTTTTCAATCCTCTGAATATATATACAGGTCGTTTAGACGTTTGACGTTAGACGTTCGATCGCCAAATAAAAAAGCCCCGCAACACAAAGTTGCGGGGCTCTCTATTGGTACGAGTAAGAGGTTTACTCGGCGGGTTTCATAAAGAACATCAGTTTGTTGTTGTCGGCCAAAACCTTGGCAGCAACAGCCTTGATGTCGTCGGCAGAGATACCCTCTACAACCTCGTTGTAGCCGGTAACGTAGTCTACGCCGTTTACGTCCATCGAGCGAATCCAGCTCACCCAGTTGCCGTTCTGTTTAACATTGTCGGTGTGGGTTTTGAGCAGATACTCTTTGATCTTGGCCAAATCCTCGGCTGCGGGACCCTCGGTTGCGATCTTCTCGATCTCGGGAATAAGCATCGAGCTCAACTCCTCGGCCATCTCGGTGTTGGTGTCGAAGTTGATAAGCAGCATATAGTCGGGCACTGCGGGAACACCGCTATTCTGACCGCCCACGCCTACGCCATAGGTGCCGCCTTTCTCCTCGCGGATGCTCTTGGTGTAGCGGATGTCGAGAATCTGTTGGAGGATGCTCATCGAGAGGTCGTTTTTCAGATTAACCTCCATCTCGCCACTCAGAACGCAAGCTACGCTCACTTTGGGCATCTGCATAGCCACGGCAATCTCCTCGTTGCGAACACCGCTCTGGTAGGTCACAACGTTCTCGATGTTGTAGGCGGCTTTGGCTTTGTTTTTGGGCATCGAGCCGAGATATTTCTCCACGAGGGGTTTGAGCTCTGCCTCCTGGAAGTTACCTACAATAATATAGGTATAGTCGTCGAAGTTGTTGTAGAGCTGGGTGTAAACCCTCTTGAACTGCTCGAAGGTCATAGCCTCCACGTCGGCAGCGCTAAGCCTGCGCCAGCGGTCGGGGCGGTTGTAGACGTGTTTGAACAGGTCGCGAGCAAACTGATACATAGGATCCGACTCGATGTTCGAGTACTGACTCACGAGCTGATCTTTAACCATATTGAACGCATCCTCGTCGTAGCGGGGCGAGTTGCCATAGAGCCAGATGAGTTGCAGTGCGGTTTCGAGGTCTTTGGGCGAGCAGCTTGCGTAGAGGCCGCTGGTGGTTGCAGACAACGAAGGCTGAATCCTCACGGCTTTGCCGGCCAACTGTTTCTGCAAGTCGCTAACAGAGAATTTGCCCACACCCTGGTAGCCGATAAAGTCGCCCCAGTGGGTAGTGATGGTAATATCCTCGTCGGCCAAAATGCTGGTACCGCCCAGGGCGTAACCGTTGATGTGAATCTCGTCGGCCTTGAAGTCGGTGGGTTTCAACACCACTTTAACGCCATTTTTCAGGGTCCACACGGTGTTGCCAAACGAGTCGGTCGAGGTGGTTTTCACCTTCGAGCCTTTCAGTTTGGTGCCTGCGGGAATGAGGGGCTCTTTAACGCCGCTCTCGGCGGGGGCTGCAATCTCGGCAGCGCTCACTTTGGCCAAAACCTCTTTCACCTGCTCGGCGGTGGGGTTCTCCACGCCCTCTTTGGTGGGAACGGTTACCATTACAACCATATTCTGGGGTACCAGACGGCCCTGCTGGGCAAAGTTGTTCACGGTATTCAGGTCGATAGCGCTATACAGCAAGCTGTCGATCTGCCACTCCTGCTCGGCCGAGTAGAGAGGGGTATTGTTCGAGAAGTTGTTGGTGTACTGCCTTACGAACTGGCCGTGACGGCGGTCGTTGCGACGGTCGTAGGCCTGCTGTGCGCGACGCATAAGGTTGGTCTGTGCTCTCTCGAACTCCGACTGGGTGAAGCCATAACGACGGGCTTTCTCAAGCTCGGTGTAGAGTGCCTCCAACGAAGTGAGGGTCTCGCCATCGCGGCTGGTGGCCGACAGGTCGCAGATATCCATCGAGCGGGTGATGCTGCCGTTGTAGTAGTAAGCGCCCAGGAAGGGAGCATTGGGTTTCTGTGCAATATCGGCCAGACGCTCGTTCATAATGGTGGAGATGAAGCCGTCCAGAATAGCCATCTGCTCGTAGACGATGGTGTTGTTGAGCTCTTTGGGCATTGCGTCGCTGCGGAGGATAACCTCTACCGAGCTCTCGGTCACCTCGGGGTCGGTCAGGATAGCAACCTGGGGCTCCTCGCAAGCGGGGATGGGAATGTAGGCGATCTCCTCGGCATTCTCCACTGCGGGGATGGTGCTGAACAAATCAACAACCTTCTTCTCCATAGCGTCTACGTCGAAGTCGCCAATGATTACGATACACTGGTTTTTGGTGTTGTACCAGCGGTGGTAGAAGTCGCGCAGCTCGTCGTAGGTGAAGTTGCGGAGCCTATCCTCGGTACCGATGATGTTGCGCTGGGCATACTTGGTGTCGCCATAGAGGTAGGGAGCCATCTGCTCGCGGATGCGCCAGTTGGCGTCGTTGCGGGTGCGGAGCTCCTCTACGATTACGCCACGCTCGTTGTCGATCTCCTCCTCTTCGAGGCTGATGTAGTAGGCCCAGTCGTGGAGGATAAGGAGTACCTTATCTACCACCTCGGGATTGCTGATGGGCACACTCTGCATCATATACTGAGTCTGCTCCATTGCGGTCCAGGCGTTCAGGTTGGCGCCAAACTTCACACCGATGCTCTCCAAGTAGTTGATCATCTCTTTGTCGGGGAAGTTTTTGGTGCCGTTGAATGCCATGTGCTCCAAGAAGTGAGCCAAGCCGATTTGGAGGTCTTCCTCCTGAATAGCACCCACTTTGTCGTAGATGTAGAAGTCGGCCTGACCGGCGGGAGTGGCGTTGTGACGGATGTAGTAGGTAAGGCCGTTTTCGAGCACGCCCTTACGCAACTCTGGGTCCTGTGGTAGCTGCTCAAACTGCTGAGCATAGAGTCCCATAACCGACAGAGCGGCTACGGCTACCAGCGAAAGAAGTTTCTTAAACATAGTAGTTTCTTTTTTTGTTGAGTGTTATTTGTTTGTTGTTTATTTCGTTGTGGTTGTATTGACCTCTCTTGCTTGGTGGTGTCGCTTTGGGGTTGTTTCCCATACCCACTAACGTAGTGGACAGCCTTTTTGTTGTTAGTCCCCAACGAGTTATTGGCCTACTCCACCAAAATTATTGCAAGATAATGATATTTCGACAAAAAAGTTCATCGAAATGCCATTTTTTTGCCGAACAAATCTCCAATGTGGCGATTTGTGTCATCGTCGTCTGACTTTCTCGGGGTAAAAAGAGCTCATCGTTGTAATCTGTATTGCTTGGCCGCAGCTCCCGAAAGACCAATTATTAAAACAAAGAAAGTGTGGAGCCGATTCCGTTTATTTGGTAAGAGGTTCTGACAAAACCTTGAAAAGAATAAACGCATACAAACCCCACACCTGTGTATATGATATGGAGTCAATTCGCATACCAACACAGATGATGAGTGTTGTCGCCATCCCCTTTTCGTTGAAACTGTCAGATTTCTTACCAAGGATAAAAGCGGAAACACTTTCATCAAAAAATATGTAATGCCGAGGGGTTTATTCACCCACGACAATACAAAGTTATGCTTTTTTCTATAATGACCAATAATTTTCCATTTTCAACTTTCAATTTTCAATTCAACAACCGTCTTGCCACGACCGACGTTAGTCGGGCGGTTGGCATCTACCATTCTTTTATTCTTTTGTACCTTTTGGTGGCAAAAGGTACCCAAAAGCCACTGCGATGCATTTCGGCGGGGTGTGGGGCATTGTGGTCTAAAACAAACGACCATAAAGGTCGGTGCACGGGGCACGTCTTTGTTTTTTACGCCCACAATCCCCCACACCTTTTTCCGCCTACAATGCGGTCGCAGGATTTTTGGCGGGGTAAATAATAAAAGAACTCCACCTCGCAAGGTGGAGTTCTTTGTTAAATTCAAAACGAAGTCTCGTTATTTTTCAACCACATCTTCGTCGGTGTTGAGCACCAGCTGATACTTGGTGTAACCACCGCTGCTCGAACAGTATTTGGCCAAAATGGCGGTCATATCCACAATCGTGCCGTTGGCAGGAATGGGGTTGAGCGCAAACCTCGAATAGCCGCTCGTGCGCACCAAGAAGGGAAGGCTCTTGTCGTAGCAGAAGATGCTCGAACCGTAGTAGGAGGTGTTGTCGTAGCTGTATGCCCAAGTTGCAGGCAGACCATCGGGGTAGTCGGGGTTGCTCTTGAAGTCGCTATATACCCAATCGGTGTAGACCTCGTTCACGTTTTCGAGGAACGAGGGGTAAACGTCGCCGTCGTAGCTGTAATTGTCGCTCTTGGTGATAGCGCCCCAGTAGCTCTCGATGCCCTCGAAGCGGCACAAGGTGCTCAGGTACTTCTTGTCGTTGGCAATAATCTGGGCCACGTTGCTCTGGTTGATTACCAGAGTGTCGCCGGGCTGGAAGCCAACAACCTCGCCACGCAAAATCTTCTCGTCAATGGTGGTCTGGATGTCGATGTAGCCGTTCGAGTAGTTCGACTCCGACGATTTACCACCCAGCGAGAGTACACAGCGGTAGTTGCCCAACACCAGGCCGTCGGCCTTGACGTAGAGCACCTGACCGGGTTTGTAGAAGGTGTAGAGCGAGCCTTTGCCAATTTTCAGCTCAATGCCGCCATTCACGGGGCCATTGACGTCCTGAATGTAGAGCGAACGGTAGGTATTACCCAGCTCGTCGGAGCTGATAACCTTACCGCAGATGGCCACTTTGTCGGTAATCTCGATGCCCTTAACGGTGCCACCGGGCTCGGCGAGAACTTTATAGAAATACTCCTGTTTGAAGTCGTTAATCGACATAATGGTGTAGCCTTCCAAGTCGGCCTCGGTGGCGGGCTTGTAGGGCTCAACAGGCTCAAAGGTCTGACAGCCAACCAACGAGGTCAGTGCCAATGCCATAACTATATAGAGATGTTTTTTCATATCCTTAAATCTGCATTTTCGGGTTGGTTGTTATTAGAATCGGTAGTAGATGTTGAGGTAGTAGTTGGTACCATAGAGGTAGTAGTACTTCGACGCAAAGCGGGTGTACTGGGTACCTGTGGTGTACTCGTCGTTCGAGAAGAGTCGCATCTGCTCGAAACCACCTGTGCGGCTGACGGTGTTGGTCAGGTTCTTGATTTCGAGGCTGAAGCCCAACTGCTGAGAGCCCACATACCAAGTTTTACCAATGCTGGCATTGAGGATTACGGTGGGCTGGAACTTCTCTTGTGCGGTCAGCGTGGTGATAGCGCCTGCGTGACCGGGCAGTACGAAGGGTTTGTTTACGGTCTCGCCATTGAGAACATAGTTCTCCGAGTAGGTGAGCAACTCGTCGATGGTGCCGTCAAACTCGCTCATATTAACCGTGGTGTCTACCCTGCCACCCATAGCTGCCAGAGTGCGGTAGAGGGGGTTCATGCTGAGGTACATCTTGTCGAAGTACTCGGCATCGAGCGAGAGGTAGATGTTGTTCGAGGTCTTGTAGTTCACGCCCAAGCTCACGGCCACCTGAGGAGTGCTCTCGACCTTCATACCCTTCCAATAGACCTTGGCATTCTCGATGAGGATGTCGGCGGTGTTGTCGCGGGTCTGGGTAAAGGTGGGGTTCGAGGTGTAGACGTAGTCGCCAAGGCTCGCTGCGCCCGAGAAGCTCAGGTCGGCAGTGATGGGGACCTTCACACCCAGCTCAACACCCGCATAGCGCGAGTCGATACCGCTGAGCGACATATTCGAGAAGGCTGACCACACGTCGTCGTAGTAGCTGATAAGTTTCGACTGGTCTTTGATGCTGGTCAGGTAGGCCGAGGCACGCAGACTAATCCAGGGAGCCTTGTAGGAGTAGGCAATATCGCCACTGAGGATCTTCTCGGTGGTCAGGTTGGGGGCTACGGTGTTGCGGGTACGGGCCGACACGAATGCATCCTGGAAGTAGGGGGCATTCTGCTGTGCAACCAACGAGATCTGCACGTTGGTCGAGCCGCTGGGCTCATAAATCAGGTTGGCCTTACCGATGTAGCCAAAGAATTTCTGGTGCTCGCTGTCGCCAAACGAACTCTCGGGGAAGAGTCCCTTCTGGTAGAGGCCCTCGCGCCAGAACTCGGTGTACGAAACCTCACCGGCCACGGCCACTTTGTAGTGACCCATACGGAGGTTGTAGGCACCCCACATCTTGCCCAACATCGAGTGAGCATAGTAGTCGTAGCCATACTTGTCGCCCTCGCCCACAATGTAGTTGTCCGAACGACGGAGGTCGTTGAGGGTAATCTGACGGTCGCCGGTGCCGTGAACATCACGCTCGGCAAAGTTGTCTACGTTCACCCAGTAGTCGCCACCCAGCAGGTCTTTGATAGAGGTGTAGTACTCGGTGCGGTTGCGACGGAGGTCTACACCACCAGCCACGCTCTGACGCTTGCTGAGGGTGCGGTCGATCTGCAATTTCAGACGGAAGTCCCTCTGGTCGGTGTGGCGCTCCGAGATGATATAGCGCGAACGGTTTTTGCCCTGCACGCTCTCCTCCAAACCGGTGCCCTCGTAGTTGAGGGTGGGGCGGTCGCCATTAGCTGGGTTGCTCAGGTAGTTGATATTGTAGAGCCTGTCGAAGTCGATATATTTCATCTTGTCGGGGTTCTGCTCCCAGGCGTTCAGCATCTCGCGAGCGTGGTCCATATCGCCCTTCTGTACCCAATAGCTGGGCAGGTTACGATAGTAGTCGGCTTTGGGGTCGGCTGCGCTGTTCCAGTCGAGGGCCGAGTAGCCGTTCTGACCAAAGCGGTAGAGTGCTGCTGCGGTGATGCGGGTCTGGTCGTCGGGGGTGTAGAACCAATTGACCATAGCCACGGGCTCGTGGTACTCACGCATACGAGCGTTGCGAAGTTTGCCGTTCTGCATACCCACGTTGGGGTTGTAGTAGTAGCTGCCAGCCAACTGATATGCCTCGTCGGTGGCAGCCATCTGAGCACCCCTCTGGGTGGGAACACCAAAGAAGGTGAACGACACCTGGTGCTGGTCGTTAAATTTCTTCTCGGCACTCAGGAAGTAGGCCCAAGCGTTGTAGGTCACACCCTCCACAAAGTCGTTACCACCGAGCCTTGCCGAGAGGCTGGCTGCGTAGGCCCAACCGTTGTCCTGCATACCACTTGTGTAGGTGGTCATCAGTCGGTAGCGATACGAGCCGCTCGAAGTTACGGCACTTGCGCGGTAGCCCTTACGCATCTGCGAGGCGCGGGCCAAGATGTTGGTCGTACCGTTGATACCGCCCACGCCGCTTGTACCAATCGAGGTGGCATAGGTGGCCTCCTGGTTGCGGGTGGCCTCGTTCAGACCGCTCCACAACGACCAGGTGCCGTTGCCGCTGTTGGCATCGGTCATCTCCACGCCGTTGAGGTAAACCACCTCGGTGTTCTGGTCGTAACCACGGGTACGGAACCTCATAGAGCTAAATTTGTAGCCTGCGATGTTGCTAAACACATCTTTCGACGAGCTGAGCGACACGGGAGTAGACTGAGCGTCGCTGAAAGTGTCGCTGTCGAACTCCACAAACGAGCTGTCGTCCAGCAGGTCACTGTCGGCCATAAAGTCGCTAACGGCCAAGGTGATGTAGTTGATGTCTTTCACCTGGCGGTCTACTTTTACGTTTACGCTCGAAGGGGCATAGCCCAAAGCCTCGACCTCGATGGTTACGGTGCCGAAGGGGATGCCCTCAAAGGTAAAGCGGCCCTCGGCATCGGTCTTCTTGGTTTGACCGTCGAGGCTCACGCTGGCCATCTCGATGGGCTGGCGATCCTGACGTGCCACAACCTTACCGGTGATGCTGCCGACCTGCTGCTGTGCCGAGGCACCAACGATGGCGGCTACGGCCAACAATAAAGTGATGAATGTTCTCTTAATCATTGTTCTCTTATGCTTGTTTTAATTCTTAATAATCGGGCTTGCTACTTCACCAAGAAGATGTAAACGGGAAGGTGGTCGCTAAAACCGTTCTGGAAGTTGTTGCCGCTATATGTGCGCAGGGGGTAACCTTTGTACTGACCCTCTTTCTGGAAGAGGAATTCGCCCTTGAAGACGTTGCCGTAGTAGGTACTCTGCTTGGGTTTCCAGATTTCGAGAGTTCCCTTGGGAGCGTTGGCCACGTTGGCACTAACTACGATGTTGTCGAACAGGTTCCACAGGTCGTTGTAGACCAGCGTGCCGTAGCCGTCGCGGTGCATCTGCCAATAGGGGTTCCAGAGGTCATACTCTTCGAGTTTGTTCTTTTTGAGCTTGGCGCCAAGGTCTTCCGACACGCTCTTGTCGCCGGGATCGTCGTTGAAGTCGCCCATTACGGCCACTTTGATGTTGGGATTCTGCCTGCGAGCCTCGTCACAGATACCCTTAATCTGTGCTGCCAGACCCTCGCGCAGGTAGGCCGACGAACTCTGACCACCCCTACGGCTGGGCCAGTGGCTCACGATAAAGAGGAAGTCCTCGCCGTCGATTTTGCCCCACATAGTGAGGATGTCCCTTGTGCGGAAGTTCTCGCGCGCACCGGGGATGTTGGCTTTGATGGACTTGCTACCCTCGTATTTGAATTGGTCGGGACGGTAGAAGAATGCCACGTCCACACCACGAGCGTCGGGACCGTCGTAGTGACAAATCTGGTAGTTGGCCCTCTGGAGCTTGGGCAACGAGGCGATATCTTCGAGCACGTTGCGGTTCTCCACCTCGCTCACACCGATAACGGTGGGGTAGGCCTTGTTCTGCTCGGCAATCGAGTAGAATACCTTTTCGAGGTTGTCGAGTTTCTTGTAATACTTGGTCGAGTTCCACTCTTTCACTCCGCTGGGGATGAACTCGGTGTCGTAGATTGTGGGGTCCTGAATGGTGTCGAAGAGGTTTTCGACGTTGTAGAACAACACGGTGTAGCGCTTGCTCTGTGCCGAGAGGCTACCCATCGACAACAGCATCGCTGCCGCCATTACGATTACAAAAATGTTACGTTTCATATTATCGAGATTTTTCAATTTTCCATTCTTACAATCCCCAATCACTTGGGTTGTAGGTATCTTTGGGTGCGTTGGGAACGTTGGGGAAGAAGGTCTGACCCGTAATTCGCTCCAACTCGGCCACGCTTATCATATGCTTGCTGCTGGGTTGGCATTTCTCCACGTCGTGGCGCATATAGAAGGCCACACACTGCAACTCGCTGGCCGAACAATTAACCACCCATTTGCCCGAGTTGCCCTTCTTGGTGCGTATGTAGACCTTGTAGAAGTGAGTGGGAACAACCTGGTCATTGAAACGCTCGTTGGTGTTCTCCCAATGGCAGCCGTGTACGGAGTAGAGGGTGTCGGCACACATGATTTTGTTCTCGTGGTCTTCGAGGTTGTTCCACAGACCGCCACTCGTGTTGAGCGTGTTGCCGTTCTGGGGGGCGATGTTGGTGTAGTAGAACACCTGTTTGTTGGTTGCCGACGATACGGTGCGCTTGTTCGATGCGAGCATATGTCCTCGGTTCATCCAGTTGCCTTTGTTGGTGTTGCCAGCGCCGGGTACGGCCTGAATGCTCGACGGAATCTGTGGGTCGGGGCTGTAGCTCGAACGGTCGGCCGAGCCTTTGTAGCAAGAGTGCAACACGGCAGCCACCCATACGGGACACGCCTTCGAGGCGCTATAACAGATGGCCAGATTGCGCTGCGAGGTCTTGTCGGGACGCATGTGGTAGGCGTAATAGTAGTCGCTGTTATCCTGCTCGGCAGGCAACTCGGCCCAACCGGCGTGGGGAGTGCCGCCGTCGGTAACTAAACCACCACCGTTGTCGCCATTGTCGTCGCCATTATCATCGCCACCGTTATCGGCATTGCCGCCACTTGTGCCATTTTGGAGCACCAAGACGGTGTGCGACGAGGCGCTCTGCAAATCTACGGGCATAATCTCGATTTTGGTGTTGCGACCCTTGGCGGTGGTGTTGGCCGAGTAGCTGCACAACACGCGGGTAGAGCCCGAACCGCTCGTGGGAATTATCTGCATCCAATCGGCCGAGCAACTGATACTCCACTCGGTGTTGGAGGTGATGTCGAACGAGGTGATACCAGCCTCGGCAGGCAGAGTGAGCGATGTAATCTCTACGTCCAGCTGAGCATTGCCCTCTCCGTTGGGCAACTCCTCGCAAGCCACCATTGCGGCAGCCATTGCAGCGAGGGCCAGTGTGATATATCTCAGAATCTTCATTTGTGGTTTGTGTTTTTGTCGGGTTATTCGCTAACTCCACTCCAATAGATGGGGCTGTAACTTGATTCGATTTGTGCCTGAGTTGCGGCATCGAGGTTGGCAAAGAGGTCGTAGCCAAGCCTGCGCTCCAACTCGTCGATGGTTACAAGGTCGGCGGTGGTGACTGCACCGCTTGCAGCCTTGTGCTCCATCCAGATGCCGATGGCCTGATAGACCTTCTGTCCGTCGATGTTGCTATACTGCAACAGAGCCTTGTAGTAGTAATTGGGAATGGCCACGTCCATTTCGGGACTCCTCTTGGCGTAGGTGTAGCTCACGCTTTCGTTTCCGCCTGCGGTCTGCAACACGGCTCCCGTAACCACATAGAGGGTATCGCAACCCTCGGCCCACGATCTTACGAGGTTTTCGGCCGTGGCCCACTTGTTCTGGTTGAGTCGGTCGAGCTGGGGGGTTACGTTCGAGGGGTAGTAGGTCTGGTCGTTGTCGGCCGAGTTGTTGTCGCGCGAAGCCGAAGGGAGCATATGACCTCGGTCGTAGTTGCCCTGATACGAAAGTCCCATATTGGGCTGCTTCTCGGCAGGGATGTTGGGGTCTTTTGGTCCCCAGGTGTTGGTACGGGTGTTGCCAGTCATGTGCGACTTGCAGAGGGGGTAGGCCACCCAGATGGGGATGTTGTTGTCGGCATCGTAGAGGGCCGAGTAGCTGCGCTGGATGTACTTCGATGAGGGCAACATGTGCTTGGTGAAGTAGTAGCGCTGGCGGTCGTCGGAAAACTCGGGCAACTCCAACCAACCTTTCAGCTGGGCGTTGTTGCTGAGGGTGTATTTCGAGTTCTGGGTAAACTCCAAACGCTCGGTCTTGTCCTCAAAGGTGGCGGTGATGGTGAGCGAACGCACCACTTCGCCCTCGTTCTTGCCGAAGACCATCATCACGTTGGCATTGCCGCTGCCCTCGGTGGGGGTGAGGGTACACCAACCCTGAGGCTCACCGTCGTAGGTGATAGCAAGGCTCCAAGTGCCGTCGGTGGTAATCGACACAAACTGCTGTGCGGTCTGAGCGCCTACGTTGGCACCCACCGAGAAGGTTGCACTGCTCTCGAGTTTGTTTCCGGGGGTGATGCCCACAATCTCGCACCCTACGGCCGAGATCATCATTGCCACTACTGCCAGATATTTCATCATTTTGTACATTGTTCTTGTGTTGTTGTTTTGCGCGTCCCTTGTCGGCTTGGCCTTTCGGACCGATTACACAAGGGTCTATTAGGGCTCAAATTTAGTGCTTTTATTTGAATAACGTGCGCGCGCGAGCAAAAAGTGTGCAAAAAAAGAGATAGGACACTCGTTTGAGCGCCCTATCTCTCTGTTTTTTAATCTCAAAACTCCCCCTTGGCGGCTACAAAAAAAGGACTCCAACCACGATTGGTCGGAGTCCTTTGGTGCCACAAAGGCAGTTGTGTTGTGGCCCGGTTGTAGCCAGGACAACTATTTGTAAGCCACCTTGATAGCCTGAATGTAGGCCCTGTGGGTTTTGTCGGTACCGGTAGAGGTGAATTTGATAGTCGAAGCCTCGCCAGACCAGATGCGGATTGCACCCTCATCGCTGAGAGTACCCTTGTCGGCACCCAGGTAGTATTGGTTGTCGGCAAAGGTGAACTCGATGCCTACGATGGTTTTGCCGTTGGCTGCGGTAACATCGAGGGTAGCACCGTTCTGGTACATACGGATTGCCATACCACTGTCGTAGTATGCGGGTGCGTTGTTTGCATTGCCTTTGGCAAATACCATGCTCACGTTGTCGTCGATTTTGATGGTCTGACCATCTACGCTCACGCCATTGGCAATGCCCAGATCTTTGCACACCACCTCGGCAACGGTTGCACCCTCGGGAATCTCCATGCCAGTGGGAGCCTTGCCCTCTACGTGGCTGATGTAGAATGCGGGAACTTTGTTGCCACCACCCTGAATGGTGCCGTTGTATTCGCCACGCAGGGTACCCAGGGTTACGATGTCACCCACTTTCAGGCCGATAGAAGCGAACGATTTGTCGTTGCTACCTACCCAACCATTGGTCATACCATAGATGTAAACATCGCCACTGTCGTCTTTGATGTAGAAGTTGCCGTAGTCCTCTTTGGCGATGCTGGTGATGGTACCGGTCAGCTCATACCAAGTGGTGTTGTCTACGTCTGCTGCCTTGAACTCTGCAATGGTTGCTTTTACCAGATTGGTGGGTTGCTCGCTAGGAACTACGGGATCGGGGGTGTCGTTGCCACCATTGCTGCCCTGCGAGAGGTCTATCTCTGCGCCACCGCCACCTTCGAGAAGGGTGAGGTCGTCCATACGGTAGCTCGAAGCCACGTCAATGACAAACTTGATAGCCAAAGTGGCGGGAACCTCTTTGAGGCTGAACCTTGCGGTAGCCACATTCCAACGGCCCTCGGCGGTGCCTGCAAAGGTGTAGGAAATCTCGCTCCACTTAGCGCCGTTGTCGCCACTGATGTAAACGTGGAACTCGCTGGGGGTAAATACGCTACCATTGTCCTGGCTGTACTTCTCGGTGCCGAAGGTCATGGTCAGTGCGTTGCCCTCCAACTCGGCCAGCGAGATGCCTTTGATGGTAAGGTGGTTGCTGGCGCCGAAGAACATATTGTTGCCACCGCTACCCTCGTAGTCCGAGTAGTCGCTATTTGAGCCAGAGTTAGCGCGAGCGGTTACGTTCTTGCTCTCGTAGGTCACGCCGGTTTGGTTTGCGGGCGAGGGGTTGCCATACTCGGTACTCATATAGGGCCACTTGTCGTTGGCATCTTTGACAGCGACAACCTTGTCGAAGTTGTCGTAGTAGATAACCTCACCGGTAGCCACCTGACCCTCGGCCAACTGATTAACAGTCACTTCGATAGGAGCGGGGAAGCCCTCGATGGTAATGGCGATTACCGACTGACGAGCCGAAGCCTCGGTGTTGGCAAAAGCGGTAACTTTCACCTCGGTCGAAACGGTCTGGTGATTAGCGTTGGGGCTGCTGTTGGGGGTTACTGCAAACCAGTCGGCAGTAACGGCAGCGTTCCACGAACGGTTTGCCTTAACGATGAACGAGGTCTCGCCGCCCTCGGCCGAAAACTCGATTTTGTCGATAGCGGCACCTTCGAGGTTCTCGATAGCGCACTCGGGGATGATGCCGCTTGCGTCGGGAGTGACGGTCTCGCAACCGCTAAATGCAAATGCCAATGGCAGAGCCAGAAGCATCAAAAATTTTCTGAAATTCATAATTTTAAGAGTGTTTAGTTGTTATTGTGTTGTTTCTTCTTGTTTTACTGTGTCGGTTGTGCCGCGGAGTGGCGAAAATTCGTTCTTTCGCTGGGCGCACCGCGCCCAAAGGTATGGATTTTTTTGGGGTTGGCAATCATCGTAGTGCTATTATCCCTATTTTTTGAAAAAAATAGCGAAAGTGGGGGCCTTGTTAGCTATCCTTTCGAGAAAATTACTACCTTTGCTTGGTTATGTCATTACGCAAAGTACATTCGCTTGTTCCACCCGCTCGACGACGTCGTTTGCCGAGGGTGCTGCTGTCGGCTCTCTGCTCGGCGGTGGTCGATTTGGTGGGCATTGCTGCGCTGGTGTCGATACTGCTGCTGGTGCTCGACGAGAACATTATTGCCACCAATCCGCTGGTCGGAAGGCTCTACGACTCGCTCGGCTTTGCTACCGAGGGGCAGTTCATCGGTGCAGTGTGCCTTGTGGTGCTGCTGCTCATCGCCCTGAAAGCGGTGGCGGGGTTGGCGCTGGGTCAGTATAGGGCTCGCTATATGATGGAGCTCTTTGCCGACCTCTCGCAGGCGATGTACCAGAGCTACCTCTCGCGAGGATTGCTCTTTGTGCGTATGCACCACACCACCACGCTTATCAACAACGTCAATGCCGTGTGTCACCGCTTTGCTCACGGAATTGTGAGCACCCTGATGATGATTCTCACCGAGGCCGTTGTGGTTGTGGTGTTGCTTGTGGCCCTCGCACTATATAACCCACTTGTGGTGGCACTTATTGTGGTGGTCTTTCTGCCCGTGGGTCTGGTCTACTCGCGCGTGATACGTCGTCGTATGGCCGAGAATGGTCGCGAGGAGAACCGACTCCAAGTGAGCCAAAACAAGACTATGTTCGAGGCCCTGAGGGGCTATGCCGATATTGAGATTGCAGGTGCAAAACCCTATATTACAGAGCGTTTTATGAGGGGCATAAAGGAGTTGCGTCGCTGTTCGCTGAGGGCAATGTTGATGCGCGCAATGTCGAGCTATGTGATAGAGTTTTCGCTCGTTCTGGGCGTTGTGGCCGTAATAATCATAGGCCTTGCTACGGGTCACACGGTGGGCTCGTTGAAGCTCTTTTTGGGCGTTTTTGCTGTGGCTGCCTATCGCATAATTCCTTCGATTAGTCGTGTTGTGTCGGCGTGGACCGAGTATAAACGCAACCTCTATGTGGTCGATGTGCTCTCCGACGAGCTCTCGCACCCCGTGCAACCCACCTCGCAGACCAACGAAAAACTGCCATTTGAAAAGAGCATCGAGCTCGAAAATATAACCTTCGGATATGGCCAGGAGCGTGTGCTCAGCGATTTTTCGCTCACCATAAGCAAGGGCGAAAAGGTGGGCATCCGTGGCGCTTCGGGCAGGGGTAAAACCACTCTGTTCAACATCGTTGCGGGCCTGTTTGAGCCCTCGGAGGGGTGTGTGAAGGTCGATGGAGTGGCCGTGGAGGGTGCCGAGATGAGGCGCAAGTGGCAGAACAATATCGCCTATGTGTCGCAGGACCTCTACATTCCCGATATCTCCATTGCCGAGAATGTGGCCTTTGGTGTGGCTCCCGACAAGATTGACCGTCAGCGACTCAGCGAGGCTATCGACAAGGCCCGACTGAGAGAGTTGGTCGATTCGCTCCCCAATGGGGCCGATACTGTCACGGGCGAGGGCGGCTGCCGACTTTCGGGCGGACAGCGTCAGCGTGTGGGCATTGCCCGAGCACTCTACAAAGAGGCCTCGGTGTTGATGCTCGACGAGGCTACAAGCTCGCTCGACGAGGATACCGAACGCGACATTGTGGAGGCCGTGGAGGGGCTTTCGCAGAGTAACCAAAACTTGACGATACTGTTTATTTCCCACAACCCCAAGACCCTCGCATTCTGCGACCGCATCGTGGAGTTGTAAAGTGAGTAGCAATGGTAGCAAAAAAGATAATAGCCAACGATGTTTTCTTCGCCTCGATAGAGGAGCTGATTGCCGAGGGACAGAGCGTCGAGATGACCGTCAAGGGGTTTAGTATGAGGCCCTTTTTGCGCAACGAGCGCGATGTGGTGGTTCTCTCGCCCATCGCCTCGGAGCAGTTGCGACGCGGTATGGTGGTACTTTTTCGCTATCGCGGAGCCCACGTTCTGCACCGAATTGCGAAGATGGAGGGCGGAATGCTCACTATGGAGGGCGACGGCAACTACCGACAGGTGGAGGTCGCACCGCGCGAGAGTGTGGTGGCCTATGTGTCGGCAGTAAGGCTCTCGGGCGGCCGTTCGTTTGGCTACGACAGCGTCGCTTGGCGCTACCGTACACTGTTGAGCCTCAGGTGCAAAGGGTTGCGCACTCTGGCCATCGACATGAAGCGTAAATTATTCAAATAGACCGAAATATATGAAACTGAAACAGAACTACAAGGTGCGCAAAATTGCGGGCGAAAGTGTAATTGTGCGTATGGGCACCCAGAATGTGAAGATGACAACCATCATCTCGCTCAACCCCACCAGTGAGTGGTTGTGGGAGCAGTTGCAGGGCGAGGAGTTCGACGCTCAGAAGGTGGCCGACCTGCTTACCTCGGAGTACGAGGTAGAGGCCGAGGTGGCTCTGGCCGACGCAAACGCTTGGATTGAGTCGCTCCGCAAAGCCGACCTGGTAGAAGAGTAGCCAATTTTGCATTTTGAATTCCCATGACTATTCAGTACTGCGTCGCCGACCACACATTTGCCATCACAAGGCGCGAGCCCGAGCGCATACCTCCCGTATCGCTCAACATGGCACCCTTCCGCAGAGAAAACTTTGTGGACGACCCTCTCTTTGAACTCGTAATCGACAAGGTGGTAACCCCACGCGAAGATGCACCCCTGCAAATCTTCGACTACGACCTGCAAGATGGCGATTGTACGCTGAGAATCTACGACGACGAGTATCGTCTGACAATCCGTAGTTGCGGCAAGGAGGCAATTATTGTCTGCCCCTTTGCTCGTTCCGACTACCGCTATGCCCCCACCTACACCTTTTACAGCGATATGTATGCCGAGGGTCGCAGTGCCAACGGCATAATCTACGACCACGCACTCGTGTTTGCCTACTCGTTTGCCACGCTGCCCTACAAAACCCTGCTCATTCACTCGTCGGTAATCGTCAAGGATGGCCGTGCGGTGATGTGTCTTGGCGAGAGTGGCACGGGTAAGAGTACCCACACCCGTCTGTGGCTCGAAAATATCGAGGGTACCGAGCGACTCAACGACGACGGTCCCGTGGTGAGGGTAATGAACGACGGCAGCGTGAGAGTCTACGGCTCGCCTTGGAGTGGCAAAGGCTGCGTGTGGAAACAAGAGTGGAAACCCATTGCAGGCTTCCTGCGACTGAGCCAAGCCCCTGCAAACCAGATAACTAAACTGAGCAAGTTTGGAGCCTTCGGAGCACTGCTCCCCTCCACACTGCCCACACTCCAAAAAGAAGAACGCACACTCGACCATATCTGCCAAACCCTCTCCGACGCCCTCACGAGCGTCAATGCCTACCATCTGGCCTGCCTGCCAAATGCCGAGGCAGCACAACTCTCCTATACGACTATTTTTAAGTAGAGAGGTTAGTGAGATAAATAAACAAGGGCCCAAATTGCAATAATTCGGGCCCTTGTCTTTATTTGTACTATTGCACTCGGCAATTACGATACAATCTTAGCTGCCTTGGGATAGAGGTAGCGTTTGATACTGCGTTTGGGAGTCTTCTCGAACTCGCTCTCGCAGAGTTTGATGGTTGCAACTCTCTCGTAGGGAGCCACGAGTTTGTTCAACTCGGTGAGGTTCTCGGCCATCACATCTTTCAGCTTGCTGATACCCCAGCCGTTGCTCTGAGCCTTGGCGTAGTCGGGCACTACGAGTGCAACCAACTTGCCCTCCTCCTGAATGATGAGCGACTCGGCTACAGCTTCGAGGTTGTTCAGTTTGGCCTCGATCTCCTCGGGGTAGATGTTCTGACCGTTGTTCGACAGAAGCATGGTCTTGCAACGTCCACGGATGAAGCAGTTGCCCTGAGCGTCAAGTACACCCATATCGCCGGTGTGCAACCAGCCATCCTGGTCGATGGTCTGAGCGGTTGCGTCGGGATTCTTGTAGTAGCCCACCATCACATTCTCGCCGCGAACGCAAATCTCGCCGGGGATGTTGTTGGGGTCTTTCGAGTCGATTTTGATCTCCATACCGGGAACGAGTTTACCGCACGAGAGCGATTTGTAGTGGTCGTGGTGCTCGTAGCAAATCAGAGGAGCACACTCGGTCATACCGTAGCCCACGGTGTAGGGGAGTTTGATCTTTTTGAGCAGTTTCTCCACGTCGCTGTTCAGTGCAGCACCACCCATAATCAGCTCGGTGAGTGCACCACCAAAGGCCTCCATCAGCTGAGTGCGTACTTTTTTGTACACAATCTGGTTGAGCAGAGGAATCTTAACGAGGGTTTTGATGGGCTGTTTGCTCAGGGTGGGCATAACTTTGCCCTTGACGATTTTCTCGATCAGCAGGGGCACGGTCAGCAGCAGGTCGGGCTTAACATCTTTGAGCGCTTTGAGCAGGATGGGTGCTGCGGGCAGTTTGCCGAGCAGGGTGATGTGTGAGCCGGTTGCCAGAGGGGTGAGCATATCGAATGCGCAACCAAAGGCGTGGGCCAGGGGAAGGATGCCCAACACGCGCGAACCACGGTAGTGGAATTTATAGAGAATAGCGAAAGCTACGTTGCTGGTTACGTTGTTCACGGTGAGCATTACACCCTTGCTGAAACCGGTGGTACCGCTGGTGTAGCTGATGATGCAGACTTTGTCGTTGCTCACCTCGGGATAGACGATATCCTCGATGGTGAAACCTTTGGGGTAGCGCTCCTCGAAGAGCTGGTCTACGTTCTCCATCAGCTCGGTGAACTTGGTGCTGCCCTCTTTCTCCCAGAGGGGTTTCATTGTTTCGTACTCAACAACGGCTTCGAGTTTCTCGAACTTCGAGGGGTCGAGCTTCTCCCACACGTCCTGACTGAGGAACAGAATCCTCGAATCGGAGTGGTTGATGATGTTGGTAGCGTCGATGGGGTTGAAGTCTTGGAGAATGGGGATGATTACGGCGCCATAGGTGATGGTCGATGCGTAGATCGATACCCATTTGGGAGTATTGCGACCGATGAGGGCGATCTTCTCGCCTGCCTTGATGCCATATTTCTCGAACACGAGGTGGTTTTTGGCAACGATTTTGGCCAGGTCGAAATAGGTGAGTGTTGTCTTTTTGAAATAGTCGGTAAGTGCGGGGAGCTCGGCATTGCTGCGGAAGCTCTCCTGATACATTCTGATAAGATTCTCTTTTACCATATAATTTTGAACTTTTGTGTGTCTAATCCGGAAAAAAAGTATGCGAAATTAAGGCCAAAAGATTTGCCCGCGGCCATAAAATAGAAAAATGCTCCGATGTTCAACCGAAGCATTTTTATCTATTTTGCCCTTGGGGCTATTGTTTATATGGCTGATTTGTGGCCTTTTGCGTGTTCGTAAACCGACTTTCGTTTACGACACCCAACCGCAAAATTGCATTATCGGCCCCCGTCCGTTTTGTGCAAAATCATAGCAAAACCGCCTCCCGAGGCCATTGGCACCGAGAGAGTGTCGTCGGCACTTACGGTGCTGTTGCGGGTGGTGTAGTCGCTCGCTGTGAGGTTGCTGTTCACACCGTCGCACAACATTCGGCAACTCCACTCGCCCTCGCCCAAGAACGAGAAATCAACATCCACACTGCGCTCCTCCCACGAAGTGAGGCCGCCAACATACCACACACCATCCCTCTGGCGGGCCGTAACAATCCACTCGCCAACCTTGCCCGAGAGAATCACCATACTCTCGAACACCGAGGGGATGTCGGCAATAAAGCGTGTGCTCTCCTCCTCGGCCAAGTAGTTCGAGGGCGAGTCGCACAACATCACCAGAGGCGAGTCGAAGACTACATAGGTGGCCACCTGATGGGCCCTTGTGCCTTGACTCATAGGTCGTTTGTCGATGGCGCGGAAGTCGCTCTTGGTGGCGTTGAGCATTGCGCCCTGAGTGTAGTCCATAGGGCCTGCCGCCATACGGATGAAGGGTATGGTCACATCGTTGCGGGGCATATCGGCCTTGGTGCGGTCGGTCCATTTGAGCTGCTCCAAGCCAAAGACACCCTCGTAGTTCACCACGTTGGGATAGGTGCGGCTCAGACCCGTGGGCTTGTAGATGCCGTGGATGTCGAGTAGTAGTTTGTGGCGGGCACACACGTCGGCCAGACGGTAGGTCTGCTCTACGGTCAGCTGCTCCTGCGACTCGAAGTAGTCCACCTTGAAGCCCTTGACACCCATCGCAGCGTAGTGGGGACACACCTGCTCGCCCTGCTCGTCGAGCAACGCACCCACGGCCCACAAAAGAATGCCCACGCCCTGCTTGTCGGCATAGCGGCACAACTCCTCGATATCGACCTCGTCGATGGGGCTCATCAGGTCGAAACCCTTGTTCCAGCCTGCGTCGATGAGTATGTACTCCAAGCCGTAGCGGGCCGCAAAGTCTATATGATATTTATAGGTATCGGTGTTGATGCCCGCAGGGAAGTCTACACCCGTGAGCCTTGTGCCGTTCCACCACTCCCAAGACGAGCGACCACCCTTAATCCAGTCGGTCGAGCCGATGCGGTTGGGGGCGGCAAGTTTGTAGACCATATCGTTCAGGGGCAGGTCGGTGTCGCTCTCGGCCCAACCCACAATTCGCCAGGGATAGCTGCGGGTGCCCACGGTTTTGGCAATTATGCCCTCCTGATAGCCGGCGGGGTAGAGCGAGCCGCTCTCGGTGGCCTTCATGGCAGTGGGTAGGGGTGTGAGAACACCTCTCAGGCCGTAGTCCTCTCCCAACGACTCCACAAATAGTCCGGGGTAGCTCTCCACGTCCGACTCCATAATGAGCAGGCGACCACTCTGGCCCACATCGACCAACAGAGGGGTGAAGCCATACTCGGTGGCCGCAGCCACGTCGCTCAGTCGGCCAAAGGTGTACTGACTCTCAAACGACGAAGTGTAGGGGGTACGGTGGTAGCCCGAGGTGTAGGGAATAATAATCGGATAATCCTCCGCAAAGCGGAACTCCACCAACTCGTCGGCCACATCAACTTGTGGGGCTTTCAGGTTGGTTACAAAGCGGTAGGCCACACCGTCGTCGTAGGCGCGGAACTCCACCGAATACCCTCCGCGCATTTGCAGCGTGAGAGCGTTGTAGTGCTCCTCGACGGTGGCTTGGCGATAGAGTGGTGCCTCGATGGTGCCCTTGGTGGTGTTGGTGTAGGCTTTGCGCACACTTGCCCCCTCGCCCAGAACAGTGCCGTCGCACAATGCAAGGGCCAAGCGCGAGGGCAACATAACCTCCCTGCCGTCAATCGCGAGCGACCAAGTGGTGTGTTGCTCGCCAACGGCAACGCTGACCTGCAACCTGCCATTGGGGCTGGTCAGTCGGTGGTGATACTCTTTTGCAAAGCCTGCCACGCATATCAACAGCGCAGTCAGGGTGGCAATAAATCTTCGGGTGGTCATACTGTTCAAACGATTGGGTTGTAGATTCTTGAAAAAAAGCCCCAAGAGGTTTTGCGCACTCTCGGGGCTGTGTTGTGTCTTTTGCCCAAACTTACTGCTTGGGGAACTTGCGGGGCTGAACCATAAATTCGGGCCTGAGGATGTTGTCCAACTCCTCGCGGCTCATCAGGTTGCGCTCCAACACCAGGTCGTAGATACCTTTGCCCGTTTCGAGAGCCTCTTTGGCCAGCGAAGTGGAGGTCTCGTAGCCCAAGTAGGGGTTCAGAGCCGTTACCAGACCGATGCTGTTGTAGACCAAATCTTTGCACACCTGCTCGTTGGCGGTGATACCGTCGATGCAACGGATGCGGAGGGTATCCATAGCGTTGTTGAGCATATCGATACTCTCGAAGATGGCCTGAACCATCACGGGCTCCATAACGTTCAGCTCCAACTGAGCAGCCTCGCTTGCGAAGCTCACGGTCAGGTCGTTGCCGATAACCTTGAAGGCCACCTGATTTACCACCTCGGGAATTACGGGATTAACCTTGCCGGGCATAATCGACGAGCCGGGCTGCATAGGGGGCAGATTGATCTCGTGCAGGCCGCAGCGAGGACCGCTCGACATCAAGCGCAGGTCGTTGCAAATCTTCGAGATCTTGATGGCCAGACGTTTCAGGGCCGACGAAATCGACACCAGAGCGCTGGTATCGTTGGTGGCCTCTATCATATTGGTTGCCACGCTCATAGGCATACCCGTAATCTCGCACAGGTATTTGTTGCACAGGGCGGGATAGTCGGGGTCGGAGTTGATGCCGGTACCGATAGCCGTAGCGCCCATATTCTGAACATAGCAGAGGGTTTTGCACTTGTGGAGCCTTGCCACCTCCTCTTTGAGGGTGTCGGCATAGGCGTGGAACTCTTGGCCGAGGGTCATAGGCACAGCGTCTTGCAGCTGGGTACGGCCCATTTTGATAACATCCTTGAACTCCTCGCCCTTGGCTGCCAGCGAGTCGATCAGTCGCTCCAAAACCACAATCATAGCCTCCACACTCCTCACGGTTGCAACCTTAATAGAGGTGGGGTAGGCGTCGTTGGTCGATTGCGAGAGATTGACGTGGTTGTTGGGGTGGCAGAACTTGTACTCGCCCTTGGCGTGGCCCAACAGTTCGAGCGCACGGTTGGCAATAACCTCGTTGGCGTTCATATTGGTCGAGGTACCTGCGCCGCCCTGAATCATATCTACCACAAAGTGGGCGTCGAATTTGCCCTCGGCCACCTCTTTGCAGGCGGCCACGATTGCCTCGGCAACCGCTGTGTCCATAAGTCCAAGGTCGCGGTTGGCCATAGCAGCTGCGGCCTTAACCTCTGCCAGACCCCTCACAAATTCGGGGTACATACAGAGTTTTACGCGCGAAATGTTGAAGTTCTCTACGGCTCGGAGAGTCTGCACACCGAAGTAGTACTCTTCGGGTACCTGTTTGTAGCCCAAAAGGTCGTGTTCTTCGCGGGTTTTGCCCGAGAGTGCGGTCTGTGTAATGTCCATCATAAGATTGTAAAGTTTTAGGTTTATATTTTTTTAAGGTCTAACGTCTATTTGAGAATTGAGAACTCCCTCTCTAAAACAATTTTGAATTCTACTTGGGAGCCCTGCGATAGATGTAGGCCGCAATGACGGCAAAGAGAATGTTGGGCAGCCACACCATAAGTATGGCCATAACTCCGTCGCTACCCTTGGCAATCTCCTCGAATACTCGGCCCAGCATAATGTAGGTGAAACACAAAATCACACCGATACCGATGTTTACACCCGTACCGCTGCGCATTTTGCGTGCCGAAAGCGACACACCGATAACCGTGAGGATAAATACCGACAAAGGGTACGAAAATCTCTTCTGTCGCTCCACCTCAAATACGCCCACCTGGTCGCTACCCTTGGCTTTCTGCTGCTCGATAAAGAGGTTGAGCTCGTCGATTTTCATCGTTGTGATGATGTTTTCGAGCTTGCCGAGCTCCAACTTCGAGAGGTTTATAAGGGTGTCGAGTTTCTCGTGGCGCTCGAAGATGTCGTCTTCGCCCACAAACTTGTGGGTGACAAACTTGGGAGCCTCCCAGTGGCCGTTCTTCTCGTTGTAGGTAATATCCGAAGCCTCCAACGACTCCACAATGCAGCTGCCGTCGAAACGCTCGATACTCATAAACGAGGCGCGGTTGCTCTTGGCGTTGAAGTTGCGGACATAGACAAAGACACCCGGCTCAATCTGGCGGTAGATGTTGGGCTCGAACTGCTGCCTGCGATTCTTGCGCAGGTATTGGCTTTCGAACTCCACACGGTGTTTGTTGGCCTCGGGGATGACGTTAAGGTTCAAGAAGAGCGACACGCCCGTGATGACCATTGCCGAGATGAAGTAGGGCCACAGCAGGCGACGGAAACTCACGCCCGCCGACTGAATGGCCGTAATCTCTGTTCGGCCCGCCATCTGAGAGGTGAAATAGATTACGGCAATGAAGGTAAACAGGCCGCAGAATAGGTTGATGAAGTAGGGGACAAAATTGAGGTAGTAGTCTACGATGATTTTGCCCAGCGGAGCCTTCATCTCGATGAAGTCGTCGATTTTTTCCACCGCATCGAATACCACTACAATAATGATAATCAGCGCAATGGCAAAGAAGAACGTGCCGAGGAATTTGCGTGTAATGTAGCGGTCGAGAATCTTAAATCCCGGCCACCAGCTTCTGCGGTTTTTCTCTTCCAAACGATAGTCGCCCATCTTCTAATTTTGTTTGTGGCCTATCAGCCCAATAGTAATCCACAAAAATAGAGAAAAGAATTGAGAATTGAAAATTGAAAGTTGAGAATTGCAAGTTGAGAGTTGAAAGTTCTGTCTTGCCACGACTACCGTCAGGCAGGCGGTTGGCATCTACCGCTCTTAATTTTTGTACCTTTTGGTGGCAAAAGGTACCCAAAAGCCACTGCGATGCATTTCGGCGGGGTGTGGGGAGTTGGTGTCTAAAACAAACGCACCACAAAGGGCGGTGCCTACGGCACTTCTTTGTTTCTTAACGCCCCCAACACCCCACACCTTCTTCCGCCTGCAATGCGGTCGCAGGTATCTTTTTTAATACCCACGAAGACAGATAGCCCATTTTGGATCGAAAGGTGGCAATTCAAACTTATTTCCCTTAAAAGAATGAATTGATAGAATTAGAATCGACAACCGAGAGAGAAGCAACAATAGCTTGGATTCAAGAACATTGCGTTGGAGTAATCGAAAGTCCACCCCATGACAATTCGCTTATTAATCTCTGCTGTTAGACCAATACTAAAAGCCATATTAGGAATCACTCTGGTTTGTTTCTCGTACACAAGATTGCCGAAGTAATCATTGCCAACCAAAACCTCTAAACTTCGGGGTTGGCAAGAAAGTGCAACACCACAACTCGGATAAATGGTGACTGTGTCCAAGAAAAATTTATAGTTAAGACAAACGGGGATGCGCACAAAGGCGGAAGAATTATCTGCAATATCAAATTTGTCAAAGTCGACAGTTTCCCAATTGATGTCCCAAAGTCCGCCCACCGATATGCCGGTTTCAATATATACGGGAACTATGTTGGAAAGAGCTTTTTGGAGGTTGAGTTCAACGCACCAACCTGTTGTGGGAACATTTATTATCTGACCTTTAAGGCCAACGATAACATTGTCATCTGCATTGATTGCACTTGCGGTTGAGACAGAGAGCAATGCGGCAATTACTATAACTAATTTCTTCATAATGTCAAAAGGGTTTTGTTGTTAATGATGTTTGTAGTTAGTTCATCCATAAGGGTTGGAATAAAACAAAAAGTGCGGACTTTTGCCTTATTCGCTTCCTCGGTATCGCCAAACACCATGCAGTCAAATAAGTAAAGGCCCACACCAAAATATGATGTGAGCATCAACTTTTACTCCAGACTGCATATCTAAAAATTGGCGATTTTAAGGAAGCAGGAATATAAGCTAACGCTTTATGTTAATATGTTCCGAAAAGAGATTATTTTATCATAGGCAAATAGTTTGTTGTTATCTGTTACAAATATAAGCAATATATTTGAAAGATGGAAATGGGAAGTACCCCCCCGCAACACGGACTCACACTTTATGTTGCTTTTGATTCCCCAAACGGCAAAAGAAAAACGCCAAACATCCACATTCGATAGTAGTGGCAAGACAAAACGACCCTGGGTATCTTTTTTAATTATTATATCAAAGGTGTAACAATCGCCAATTCCCAAGTTAAATAATTTAACAAAGCCCCATCACACAAAAGTACCTCAAATTCTGGATGATTTCAAGGGCTCCAGCCTAATCTCTTGTAGATTTAGAATTTTGTGCCACCTTTGATATAATAATTCTTTTTTAATACCCGAGAATAAAAGGGATTCCCCCTCTAAGTTAGAGGGGGTGGCCGAAGGCCGGGGGCGTGTGTTAATTTCCAACTTTCAACTTTCGCAAATGCGAGTAAGCGAGAGCAGAGGAAATTCATTTGCTCTGCCGAGCGGGAGCATTTTAGACAAAATTTATTTTGTCAATTTCAAATAGTCGGTCGTCGGTCGACAAAAAAAGGCGAAGCCCGCTGTGGGCCTCGCCTTCTTTCGTCGAGTGTGATGCTCGGACTATTTGCCGCTCATCTGTTTGAAAATCTCGTTGTATTTCTCGTATTTAGCCTGGTACTCAGGATCCAAATCACGCAACTTGAAGGTTACAACTTTCAGATACTCAGCAAATGCAATCTCGCTGGGGTTCAACTCGTAGGCCTTCTCGAAGGGAGCAACCGATTTAGCATACAGGTCGAGTACTTTCTGATACTCGCGGTCGTAGCTCTCGCGGCCGGTCCAAGGCATTGCGTTCACCTCGTCGTTCTTAGCGTCACCCATCAGTACATAGAGGTAGCCGATGAAGTAGTGAGCAGCCGAGTTGGTAGGATCGAGCTCAACAACTTTCTCGAATGCAGCCATACCCTCCTCGTAGTTCTTCAACTCTTTGTAAACCGAGCCAAGGCCGTACCACAACATTGCGTTGGTGGGCTCGCTCTCGATAGCGGTCTTAACCAGAGGTACGATAGCCTCGGGGTTCTCGCCCAGAGCCAGGTAGAGGTCGGTCAAGCAGGTGATGATGTTCGAGTTGCCGGGGAACTGTTTCAGACCACGGAGCAAGAACTCTTTTGCACCAGCGAGTTTCTCTTTGTCCTCGCCACAGAGGCTGCGGTACGAGTTGTAGAGCACGTTGTAGAGCTCGCCATCCTGGTAGAAACCGTAGCTCTCTGCGATGAGCAGGTCTTTAACACTGCGCTCGAAGTCGCTTGCAAAGTACGAAGTGAAACCTGCGTTGTAGATGCTCAGAGTATCTACGCTAACACCAGCTGCGGGCATCAACGATACCTCGTAAGCCTTCTCGAACGATTTGGCCGAGTTCTCGAAGTCGCGCAAGAAGTAGTAGTTGCTTGCATCTTTCTGAACGGCGTTAATCACTTTCTGGAAACCCTCGGCAGTCTTTTTAGCCATTTTGGGGTTCAACTCGTATGCTTTGTTGTAGGCCTCGATAGCTTTGTCTACTGCACCCTCATAAACGGGCTCAGCAACCTCCCAGCCTTTAACCCTCTGGTCGGCACCAATGTAAACCGACAGAGGACCGTAGCCCATTTTCAGGTAGCGAACACCAGCCACGTCGGCCTGCTCCTGAGTCTCGGGCTGACCGAGAATCATCAGAGCCATATTGGTCTCCATGGTCTCGTAGATGTTGCCGGTGTAGGCGGTCTCGGCACTGATCATCAAATCTGCGCGTTTAATCCAGTTGGCAGCGTTGGCAGCCTTCTTCTCGTTGGCGATGGTTGCGTCCGACTTCTCGATTTTTTTACGCAAGCTCTCGGCATCAACTTTCTGCTGGGCCTCCTGAGCAAAGGTAGGTACACACATCAGCAGTGCACCTGCAATCATAAGAAATGTCCTTTTCATAATTGTTTTGATTTATGGGTTTTTGTTTGTTATTCTACGGTTACTGCCTCGGTGGCTACCTCGGTTGCTGCTACTTCTGCGGTTGCGCCCTCAACAGCACCCTCGGCATTTGCCAGGGCCTCCTCCTCTTCGTTTTTGGGCACTGCCATAACCGAAGCGATCGAGTCGCCCTCCCTGAGGTTGATAATCTTCACGCCCTGAGTAGCACGGCCTGCAACCCTGATGTCGCTCACTGCGGTGCGGATGGTGATACCGCTGCGGTTGATAATCATCAGGTCGTTGTTGTCGTCTACGGCCTGGATCGACACCAGATTACCGGTCTTCTCGGTCACCTGAATGGTCTTGACACCCTTACCACCACGGTTGGTGATGCGGTAGTCGTCCAGATCGGTACGTTTGCCGAAGCCCTTCTCGCTAAGTACCAAGATATCTTTGGTATCGTCGGGCTCTACGCAAATCATACCGATTGCCTTGTTGCCCTCCTCGATATCTACGCCCCTTACACCGGTACCGGTACGGCCGATAGCCCTTACGGTGCTCTCGTTGAACCTGATGGCCTTACCCTCGTGGGTACCAATCAGAATCTCGGCCTGACCGCTGGTCAGCACGGCGTTGATAAGCTGGTCGTTCTCGCGGATGTTGATAGCGTTCACACCGTTGCGACGTGGCCTCGAATACTCTTCGAGCGAGGTCTTCTTGATGATACCCTGTGCAGTACACATCACGATGTAGTGGCTCTCGACATACTCTTTGTCCTCCAAGTGGCGAACATTCAGATAAGCCCTCACCTTGTCGTCGGGCTCGATCTGGATGACGTTCTGGATAGCCCTGCCCTTCGAGGCCCTTGTGCCCTCGGGAATCTCGTAAACCTTCAACCAGTAGCAACGGCCCTTCTCGGTGAAGAACAACATAGTGTTGTGTGCCGTGGTGACATAGATGTGCTCGATGAAGTCCTCATCCCTGGTGGCGCTACCCTTGACACCGATACCGCCCCTGTGCTGCGAACGATACTCGGCCAGAGGAGTACGTTTGATGTAGCCCATGTGCGAGATGGTAATCACAACCTCCTCGTCGGCATAGAAGTCCTCGGGGTTGAACTCGCCTGCGCTCATCACAATCTCGGTGCGACGCTCGTCGCCATATTTCTCTTTAATTTCGAGTGTCTCGTCTTTGATGATCTGGAACTGCAAGCTCTCGTCGGCAAGCACGTTCTTAAAGTACTCGATCTTCTCCAACAGCTCTTTCAACTCGGCCTCCAATTTGCCCCTCTCCAAACCGGTCAGAGCCCTGAGCCTCATATCCACGATGGCTGCTGCCTGAATCTCGGTCAGACCAAAGGCCTCGATCAGACCTGCTTTGGCTGCGTCGGGGGTCTGTGATGCGCGGATGATGCGGATAACCTCGTCGATGTTGTCCTGAGCAATCAGCAAGCCCTGCACGATGTGGGCCCTTGCCTCGGCAGCTGCCAGGTCGTACTTGGTACGCCTAACAACAACCTCGTGACGGTGCTCCACGAAGCTCTTGACCATATCTTTGAAGCTCATCAACACGGGACGGCCACCCACCAGAGCGATGTTGTTCACTGCAAACGAGGTCTGCAAGGGGGTCATCTTGTAGAGGGTGTTGAGCACCACGCTGCTCACAGCATCCTGTTTGAGGATAATCACAATCCTCACGCCCTCTTTGTTACTCTCGTCGTTGATGTACGAAATACCCTCGATCTTCTTCTCATTGACCATCTGGGCAATCTTCTGCACCATCTCGGCCTTGTTGATGGCGTAGGGAATCTCGGTAATTACGATGCACTCCCTACCGCTCTTGGTGTACTCAATTTCGGTCTTGGCCCTCATAATCACACGGCCGCGACCGGTCTCGATAGCCTCCCTTACACCCTCGTAGCCATAGATGGTGGCACCTGTGGGGAAGTCGGGACCTTTGACGTACTGACACATCTCGCCGGGCTCCATATCGGGGTTGTCGATGTAAGCGCAGATGGCGTCGCAGCACTCCGAGAGGTTGTGGGGAGCCATATTGGTTGCCATACCTACGGCGATACCGCTTGCACCGTTTACCATCAGCAGAGGTACACGGGTGGGTAGTACGGTGGGCTCCAGCTCAGTATCGTCGAAGTTGTAAACGAAGTCTACGGTATCTTTGTCGATATCGGCCATCACCTCGTCGGTGATTTTGCGCATACGGGCCTCGGTGTAACGCATTGCTGCGGGCGAGTCGCCGTCCATCGAACCGAAGTTACCCTGACCGTCTACCAGGGGGTAACGAAGGCTCCAAGGCTGTGCCATACGACACATTGCGTCGTAGATAGACGAGTCGCCGTGGGGGTGGAATTTACCCATCACGTCACCCACGATACGGGCGCTCTTACGAGTGGGTTTGTTGGAGTAAAGACCGAGTTCGTGGCTCATACCGTAGAGGATGCGTCGGTGTACGGGTTTCATACCGTCCCTTGCATCGGGCAGAGCACGCGAAACGATTACCGACATCGAGTAGTCGATGTAGGCTGTCTTCATCTCGTCCTCGATGTTGATCTTAATGATGCGCTCCTGCTGTGGGAGTTGCTCATTCAGTGTTACGTTGTCGTTCAATTCAGACATTTGTTATCTCGTTTTGTATAAGTTTCCTTGCATTATTTAACGTGTAAAGATACACTTTTTTTGTGGCGCAGCAAAAAAAACATAGTTTTTTTCCTCATAACGCCCCTTTTTAGCCCTTTTTTTGGCACTTTGTGTTCGGAATGGCATTGGCTTGGGAAACCGAGGGCCGCGTTTTGTCCAAAATGCCCCTTTTTTAGCCCTTTTTAGCCACTCTAACAAAAAAACCGCCCTACTGCTTGATGCAGCATGGCGGTTTGTGACAATTTGGGGACCCAACGGGGCTCCCTCTAACGGAAATCTATTACCTCGTATCCACTTGGCAGAGTAACCCCGAAATCCTCCTCGGAGGCCGCTGTGGACTCAAACTTGCGGACCAGCACGCTCAACACCGCGCCCGCAAAATCGTAGCTCAGCGACGAGGGCAACATCGTGTCGCTATCGACCACCAGATGCACCTGCTCGACCCCTTCGAGCACACCCTCGGCAGGGGTGAGCCAGAGGTGAATCATCGCAGCCTCGTAGGTAGTCTTGTCGATCGAGAAGAGCTCGCTGTCGAAGTCGAACGCCTTGGTGGGGTTGTCGAAGAGCGAGCGGCTCTTGGGCCTTGGCTCGTCGATAGTCACCTCGCGAGTGATGTGGTTGAGCATATAGACAGCCTCGCCGTCGAAGGCTTGGGCCATACCGTCGATGTCGATAACATACTTGTCGCCACCTACCAGGCAGTAGCCTTTCGAGGGGGCCTCGGTGGCGGGAATTTTCACCTCAAACTCTATGCGATAGCTGCCCAGCGAGCCAATCTTTTGGCTCACCTGTTCGAGCACCTCGCTGCCGTTGTTTTGAGCTCCGATGGCGACAATGCCGCAGAGTGCAACTATAAGTAACAGAATACGTTTCATTCTCATGTGCCACGTGTGCGTGGGGGTTGTATGGTTATAAATTCTCGATATAGAGGTCGTTGAGTATACGCTCCAAGGTGGTGGGGTCGCTGATGAGCACCTCGCGAGGTTTGCTACCCTCGCTGCGGCCCACAATACCCGCCTGTTCCAGCTGGTCCATAATGCGACCTGCGCGGTTGTAACCCACGTTGAACCTACGCTGAATGAACGAGGTGGAGCCCTGCTGGTTGTTCACAACAAAGCGGGCAATCTCCTCGAACATCGGGTCGAGCGAACCGATGCGCTCCTTGACGTCGCCGCCACCGCCCATTCCGCCATCTTCGGGCACATAGTCGGGCAGCATATAGGCGCTCTCGTAGCCCTTCTGTTTGGCGATGAAGTTGGTGATGCGCTCAATCTCGGGGGTATCGAGGAAGGCACACTGCAAACGGGTCAGTTCGCCATTTATCATCATCAGCATATCACCCATACCGATGAGTTTGTTGGCACCGGTCTGGTCGATAATGGTGCGCGAATCGACAATCGAGGTTACCTTGAAGGCAATTCGTGCGGGGAAGTTGGCCTTGATAAGACCCGTGATGACCTTCACATCGGGCCTCTGGGTGGCGATAATCAGGTGGATACCCACCGCACGAGCCAACTGACCGAGTCGGATAATGGGGGTTTCGACCTCCTTGCCGGCCGTCATAATCATATCGGCAAACTCGTCGATTACCACCACAATGTAGGGCAGGAATCGGTGCCCCTTGTTGGGGTTGAGCTTGCGGTTGAGGAACTTCTGGTTGTACTCGCTAATCTTCTTAACCTCGGCGTGTTGCAACAGGTCGTAACGCGCCTGCATCTCGTTGCAGAGCGAGTTGAGCGTGTAGACCACCTTCTGGGTGTCGGTCAGAATGGCGCTATCCTCGCTCTCCATCTTGGCCAGATAGTGGTTTTCGAGCTTGGCGTAGAGCGAGAGTTCCACCTTTTTGGGGTCGACCATCACGAACTTCAACTCCGCGGGGTGCTTCTTGTAGAGCAGCGAGTTGATAATCACGTTAAGGCCCACCGACTTACCCTGACCTGTGGCACCCGCAACAAGCAAGTGGGGCATCTTGGCCAAGTCGATTACAAATGTTTCGTTCTGGATAGTTTTACCCAACACAATGGGCAGTTCGTACTTGCTCTCCTGGAACTTGGCCGACTTGACCACCGAGTTCATCGACACAATGCGCCTCGAACGGTTGGGAATCTCGATACCGATTGTACCCCTGCCGGGCATAGGCACAATCATACGGATACTCATCGCTTTGAGCGAGATGGCAATGTCGTCCTCGATGCTCTTGATTTTGGCCACTTTGGTGCCGAGCGTGGGCTCAATCTCGTAGAGTGTTACGGTTGGGCCAATGGTGGCAGTAATCTTTTTGATCTTTATGCCAAACGACTCCAAGGTGGTCTGAATCAGGTTTTTGTTCTCCTCTATCTCCTCGTAGGGAATCTGAGTGCTCTGTGTTTCGTAGGTGTCGAGAATTTCGAGCGGTGGGCGCTGGAAGTGGCGCAATTCGCGAGTGGGGTCGTAGAGCGAGCCGAGGCGACCGGCCTCGACCTCTTCGTGCTCCTGTTTCTCGACAACCACCTGACCATCTTCGCCCGTGGTAATCACTCCGCCTGCACCCAGGAGAATATCTTCGCCCGCCACGCCTGCTGCCACGCCCGCAATGGTTACGGTGGTGGCTGCTGCAACCTCAGCCGCCGAACTGTTGGGAGGGAGTCCCTCCATTCCGCCTGCCGAGGGAACAACCTCAAACTCGTCGTCGCCCTCAGGGGTTTTGGTTGCGGTTGCGGTTGTGGCGGGAGCAACGGTGGGCTGCTCCTCATCATCATCGAACGAAATCACGTTTATGTCGTCATCCTCCTCCTCGCTGTCGGGGGCGTTGGCAGCAACTTCGCCTGCGCTCTCCTGCTCATCGCTTGGGACAACAACCTCGAACTCGCCACTCTCGTCATCACTTCGGCCCTCAATCTCGCGGCCATAGTACTCCTCATCGCAGCTATCCTCCTCCGAGTCATCCTCTGTGAGGGTGGAGTCGGACTCCTCCTGCTCCTCCTCGTTATCATCCTCTTTGTGAGCCACGCGGAAGAGGGCTATACTCTTGCTTGCCACCTTGTTTACGGTGTCGATGGTGCGCTTGTTGATGTAGACCGCAAAGAGCACCCACAGCATCAACAACAGTAGCCACAAACCCAGACGACCAACGTAACCCTCCATCCAGGTAGCTACGTCGATACCCATCTTGCCACCCATGCCGGAGCCAAAGAGGTCCCACTTGGTGCCAAAGGCAAAGCCTGCCGTCAGTGATCCCAAAATCATCACGATAAGCGTTACCCTCAGGGCCTTTTCGATGTAGATTTTGCGGCCCAGCATAATGCGCAACGAGAGCAACATCGTAACGATGGGAAGTCCCAGCGCACACACGCCAAACCACTCGCCCACAAGCAGATTGCCTATGGTCAGACCAATCGAGCCGCCATTGTTGGCCACAGCTCCGCCAATCTGGTCCTCGCGCCAGGTGAAGTAGTACGACACAATCGACATCATCACAAAGAGCGAGATGAAAAAGAGGGTAAAGCAGATGACCCAACGCTGATTTTCGCTGGGCCTCCAGAGGGTTCTCTTGGGCTTATCCTCGGTGGTTATTTTGTTTCCCTGCCTCTTCTGGGGGGTATCTCTTTTGGTAGCCATAATATAAGTATGGTATTGGTACGGTTAGCGTGGTTGGTTTACTCCTCCTCTTGGGCGAGCATCATAGCCTTGTCGGTGATGCGTGCCAGGTAGGCGTCGTCGGCAAAGGTGACGAACGAGTACTCGGGCTTGTGGCCTGCGGGGGCGGCAATGTCGTGCTGGTCGAGCAACCAAGCGGCCCTGCGTGCCACAGCGGGAGCGGGATTTATGAGCTCCACATCCCTTGGGCCGATGACCTTGTCGATCTGCTTGGCCAGGAAGGGGTAGTGGGTACATCCGAGCACAATCTTGTCGGCTCCGGCCAACAACATTGGCTCTACGGCACGACGGATGAGCATCTCGGTGTCGGCATTGTTTTCGAGCCCCTCCTCTACGGCCTCCACGAATCCTTCGCCAATGGCGCTGATGATTCTCACCTTGTCGGAGTAGTTGGCACAGGTGTGCTTGAACAAATCGCCTGCAAGGGCGGCTCGGGTGGCCAAAATGCCGATTGTGCCGCTCTTGGTGGTGAGGGCTGCGGGTTTTACGGCGGGCTCCATTCCCACAAAGGGAATCGAGGGGTACTTGGCCCTCATCTGGTCGATAGCCACGGCCGTCGCGGTGTTGCAGGCCACCACGATGAGCTTCACGTTACGCTTTACTAGCTCCTCGATGGCGTGGCCGACGTGACAAGCCACCTCCGAGGCGGGCTTGTTGCCATAGGGGCAGTTTTTGCCGTCGGCGAGGTAGACCAACGACTCCTCGGGCAACTCCCTGCGCAGGGCTTGCCAGACGGAGAGTCCGCCCATTCCCGAGTCAAAGACTCCTATCGGTCTACACTTGTTGAACATCGCTTTGTATCTCTTTTTTCTGTTTGTAACTCTGTCTATTTTAGCAGGTAGCGCAACCTTCCGGCCACCGTGGCCACTTGGCAGTCGTCGCAATCGACCACAATTCTCGACTGCATATATATCGGCTCCCTTTCGGCCAGCAGGGTGGTCACATAGTCGAACAACTCCTCGGGACCCAACCCTGCAATCTTGGGCCTTGGGACCCTGACGTGCAGAAGCCTTTGGCTCAACTTGCGGGCCGACATTTTCAGGTAGACCGTCGTACCTCGCTCGCTCAGCAGACGCATATTATCGCCATAGCAGGGGGCTCCGCCACCCGTTGCCACGACCGTTCGGTCTTGTAACGATAGCTGCTCGATGGCCTCGCGCTCCAACTTGCGGAAGGCCTCTTCGCCCTGGGTGGCAAAAATCTCCGGTATGCTCATTCCGGCCTTCTCGGCCACAACCTCGTCGAGGTCTACAAAATTGTATCCCCCCGCGGCTGCCAACCTGCGCCCCACGGTGCTCTTTCCGCACCCCATAAAGCCGACCAGAAATATAACCATAGTCAAACGTCAAACTCTCCTAAGTCATTAGGGAAGCCTTAATTATGTTTTTGTTAAAACAGGTTGAGCTGGGTGATTTCGGGGTTGCGCGACTCGTCTTCATCGCCCTTGGGGATGATGATTTCGAGCTCCACCTCGCCCTTATCGCTACCTTGCTCCACAAACTCAAACTCCTCGTCTTCGTCTACCTCCTCAACCTCGGGCTCCTCCACTACTTTGGGCTCAACCTTGGCGGGTGCGGGGGTAGCCTTGGCAGGTGCGGGCTCGGCCTTCGCCTTTGCGGGTGCCTTGGGCTCCTCGCTCTTTACCGCCTTGGGCTCCTCTTGGGGCTGCTCGATTGTAAAGTCGGTCTGGGGAGTGGTAGGCTCCTCGGCCTCCTCGTTCTGCTCCTCAACCTCCTCCACCAGAGCGGGGGCGAAGTGCTGAGGAATAAACCTCAATTTCTCCACCTCGTAGGTGGTAACCCTCTTACCCTTGGCCTTGTAGCCCTTCACGCCAATATACTCGGCCACGTCGATAATGTCGGCAGGCTTGGTGGCGTGAACTCCGCCATAGATTACCTCCATTGCGGGCCTTGGCTCGTCGCTTATGGCGATAGCTTTCGACTTGGGATTCTCCTCGTCTACGAAGTAGAGCATCTTGTCGGTGGCCTCGGCCATAAACCTCTTCACATAGTAGAAGCGGGCGCTCTCGTCCCAATAGATTACGCTATACACCTTGGCCGAGTCATACTTCTCCACCCTTGTAGCATCCTCGGGGAAGTGGTGACCCACGTCGTAACCGGTGGTGTAGAATTGGTCTTTCGAGGTGAAGACAATAATCTTGTCGTTGCCCTCGAACTCGCCCAGCAGTCGGCCGTGGCCGCTGTCGTTGAGCCTCTTGACATCCTCGTCGTACCAGATCTGCTGACCAGCCAGAGTGGATGCACCCTTGCTTTTGAGCAGAATCTTGTGAATCGGGTTGCGCGAGAAGATATTACCCTGCGAGGCGCGTCCCTTGATGGCCAGCTGGCTGAAATCGAGATCCACAATGGCTCGTTTCAGCTTGGCTTTCTGGCGGAAGATAATCTTCAACACCTCGGCCTCGCCATTGGGGTTTACACTCATGTACAATATACGGCTCTTGGGAGTGCCCTTGGTGATGTTGTACTCCTTCTCGCGTGTAATTGCGCTGATGGCACAACGCTTCATCATATTGGCACCCTTGTCGCCGTCGCGGTAGAGCACGTTGTAGATAGTTCGCTCGTCGCCCTTGCGGAACACACCGATGTGGATAATGCCGGGGGCGTAGTAGGCCTTCTCCTCGACCTTGCGGATGACGTAGCGGCCATCTTCGAGGAATACGATGATGTCGTCCATATCCGAGCAGTCGCACACATACTCGGCCTGACGCATCTGTGCTCCGATGCCGAAGAAACCACCCTCGCGGTCTACATAGAGCTTCGAGTTTACCACGGCAACCTTCGACTGAGTGATGTTGTCGAACTCGCGGATCTCGGTCTTACGCTCGCGGCCCTTGCCGTAGCGCTCCTTGATGCCCTCGAAGTAGGTGATGGCAAACTCGGTCAGGTGGGCCAAGTCGTATTTCACCTGCTTGGTCTCTTTCTCGATGGCCTTGATGTGGTTGTCGGCCTTGTCGAGGTCGTAGCGGGTGATGCGGATAAACTTCAACTCGGTAAGCTTAACCACATCTTCGCGGGTAACCTCCCTTTTGAGCAACTTTTTGAAGGGGTCCAATGCGTCGTCCACAGCCTTGTAGGCCTCCTCGGGCGACTTACACTTTTCGAGCACCTGATATATCTTGTTCTGGATGAAGATACGCTCCAACGAGGCCATGTGCCACTCCTCGTTCAGTTCGTCGAGCCTTACCTGCAACTCTTTGCCCAGCAACTCGCGGGTGTGCTCGGCATTGTGGCGCAAGATATCCTTAACGCCCAAGAAGCAGGGCTTGTCGTCGCGAATTACACACGCATTGGGCGAGATGGATACCTGGCAGTCGGTAAAGGCATAGAGGGCATCGATGGTCTTGTCCAACGACTCGCCCGCAGCAACGTGTACCAACAGCTCCACCGTCGAGGCGGTGTTGTCGTCTACATTCTTAATCTTGATTTTGCCCGCCTCCGAAGCCTTTACGATCGACTCCTTCACACTCTCCGAGGTGGTCGAGAAGGGAATCTCGGTAATGGCCAGCGTGCGTTTGTCCACCTTGGTAATCTTGGCCCTCACCTTCACCGAGCCGCCCCTGAGTCCGTCGTTGTAACGGCTCACGTCCATTAGACCGCCGGTGGGGAAGTCGGGGTAGAGCTCAAAGTTTTCGCCCCTGAGGTGTGCCACACAGCCGTCCAACAACTCGTTGAAGTTGTGGGGCAGAATCTTCGACGACAGACCTACGGCAATACCCTCGACACCCTGAGCCAACAGCAGAGGGAATTTTACGGGTAGCGATACGGGCTCTTTGTTGCGACCGTCGTAGGAGAGCATCCACTCGGTAATCTTGGGGCTGAAAACAACATCCAGCGCAAACTTCGAGAGCCTTGCCTCGATGTAACGAGGTGCCGCAGCACCGTCGCCCGTGAGGATGTTACCCCAGTTACCCTGAGTGTCAATCAGCAGGTTTTTCTGACCCAACTGCACAAGTGCATCGCCAATCGAGGCGTCGCCGTGGGGGTGGAACTGCATGGTGTGTCCCACAATGTTGGCCACCTTGATACGGCTGCCGTCGTACATCCTGCGCATCGAGTGCAGAATACGACGCTGTACGGGTTTCAGACCATCGTCGATGTAGGGCACGGCACGCTCCAAGATTACATACGAGGCGTAGTCGAGGAACCAGTCGCGATACAGACCGGTCAGTTTGGTGCGGGCCTTGCCGCCCTCGCCCATCAGCTTGGCATACTTGTCGGAGAGTTTGCGCGAGTCGACATCCTTGACGGCCACAACCTCCTCTTCGGCCATGACCTCCTCGGTAGCTACCACTGCATCACTCTCCACAATCTCGTTTGGGTTCTCTATGTTTTTGTTCTCTTCCATTCTCTGTTTTTGTCTAACGTCTAACGTCGAATATCTCAATTTCTCTGTGTCGGGGCGCTGGCGGGACTTTTGCTCTGCCCACAATGGCTCCCCTTACCTGATGTCGTCGATGTAGTCGGCCTCGATGCGCAGGTTGTCGATAATGAAGCCCTGACGCTCGGGGGTGTTGCTGCCCATATAGAACTCCAACATCGTGTGGATAGGCTCCTCGGCCGAAATCTTCACGGGCTCGAGCCTCATCTTGGGACCGATGAACTCCTTGAACTCGCTCGACGAAATCTCACCCAAACCTTTGAATCGTGTAACCTCGTAGTTGGGGCCAATCTCCTCCATGGCCTTCTGTTTCTCCTCCTCGTTGTAGCAGTAGAGAATCTTGGTTTGCTGCTTGTTCTGCACCCTGAACAAAGGGGTCTGCAACACAAATAGGTGGTTCTGTCTAATCAACTCGGGGAAGAACTGCAAGAAGAAGCTCATCATCAGCAGCCTGATGTGCATACCGTCCACATCGGCATCGGTTGCGATGATAATCTTGTTGTAGCGCAGGTTGTCGATGCTCTCCTCGATGTCGAGCGCCGCCTGCAACAGATTGAACTCCTCGTTCTTGTAGACAAACGACTTGGTCTCGCCATAGCAGTTTTTGGGCTTACCGCGCAGCGAGAATACGGCATGAGTCTCCACATCCCTCGATGCGGTAATCGAACCACTTGCCGAAAGACCCTCGGTGATGAAGATCATCGACTCCTCCTTGCGGGGGTTCTTGTCGTCGCAGTAGTGGATTTTGCAATCCCTCAGCTTGCGGTTGTTGAGGCTCACTTTCTTGGCAATCTCGCGTGCCTTCTTCTGCACCGTAGTGATAGCCTTGCGCTCCTTCTCGTTGTCGGCAATCTTCTTGTTCATAATGGTTGCCGTCTCGGGGTGCATGTGGAGGTAGTCGTCGAGCTCCTGCTTCATAAAGTCGCCCACAAACTGACGCACCGAAAGCAATCCGGGACCCATATTCTTCGACGAGAGCTTAATCTTGGTCTGGCTCTCAAACTCGGGCTCCTCCACGCTCACGCTCACGGCAGCAATGATACTGCCTCTCACGTCGGCAGGGTCGTAGTCCTTTTTGAGGAACTCTTTGATGGTCTTGGCCACCGCCTCCTTGAAGGCCGCCTGGTGAGTACCTCCCTGGGTGGTGTGCTGAGAGTTTACGAACGAGAAGTACGTTTCGCCATAGCCTGTGCCGTGGGTGAAGGCAATCTCGATATCTTTGCCTTTGAGGTGGATGGGGGGGTAGAGGGGCTCCTCGCCGAGGTACTCGGTCAGCAGGTCCAGCAGACCGTGCTTCGACTCGAACTTCTTGCCGTTAAGGCGGAAGGCCAAGCCGGTGTTGAGGTAGGTGTAGTTGCGCACCTTCTGCTCCACATACTCGGGGTTGTAGTTGTAGATGCCGAAGATCTCCTCATCGACCAGATAGCGCACCATTGTGCCCGACTTCTCGGTCACGTTCTCCTCCCTTACGTCGTTTTTCAACACTCCCTGCTCGAAGGTCACCGTACGCGACTGTCCGTCACGAACACTTCGGGCCTCGAAATGGGCCGAAAGGTAGTTCACGGCCTTCAAGCCCACACCATTCAGACCCACGGTCTTTTTGTAGCCTGCGCCGTTGTACTTACCACTCACGTTCATCTCGCCCACACAAGCGTCGAGCATATTCAGAGGAATACCACGACCGTAGTCCCTGATGGTTACCCATTTATCCTCGATGGTGATGTCGATCTGCGAGCCGTGGCCCATAGTGAACTCATCGACCGAGTTGTCCACCACCTCTTTGATGAGGGTGTAGATACCATCCTCGGCCAGCGAGCCGTCGCCCAACTTGCCAATCCACATACCGGGCCTCAGTCGCACCTGCTCTCGGGGAGGGAGCTTGGTGATATCCTCGTCGGTATATTGTTCCGTTTTTTTGATAATCTCGTTTGCCACGTCTGTTTTATATCTCTTTTTTCGTTGTTTCTACTTGTTTGCTCCGATTTGGCCGTGGGCCTCGGTGCTCAGTTGTTGTACCCTTTGTGCCACCTCGCGTGGAGTCTGTGCGGCCACCTCCTCGGCGCTCAACGAGGGGAGTATGCGGAGCGTAAGGGTGCGGGGTACGATGCCGCGTTTGGAGAGCAAACCTCTGGTGGTGCTCATCACGCAGGGGATGATGCCCACGCCATTCTCTTGGGCGAGTCGGAAGGCTCCCTCCTTGTAGAGGTGAATTTTGCCGTCTTTGCTGCGAGTGCCCTCGGGAAATATCATCACGCTGGTGCCGTTTTTAAGGTGTCGGCTGCCCTGCTCAATGACGGTGGTGGCGGCCGATGTGGTACCTCTGCGAATTACGATGTCGTTCCTCAGCCCCAGCATCCAACCAATGGCGGGAATCTTGCGAACCTCGATCTTCGACACAAAGTTGAAGGGCTTGCCGGCGGGCAGAAAGAACATCAGCGGAATGTCGAAGAAGGATTGGTGGTTGGCTGTGATGACGTAGGGGCGGTCGTCGGTGGGGAAGTGCTCCTTGCCCTCGACCTTCACGCGCCACAAGGGGTTGAGGTGGTAGATCATTCGGGCCACGATGTAGGACACTTTGAGGGTGAGCCTGCGCTCGCCACCCACAATGAGGTCGATGAGAGCCGTGAGCCCCATAGCCACAAGCGAGATTATGGCCCAGACCACAATCACCAAAATGTACAATATAATCAAAACCAACTTCATATTCTCCTTTGAGTTTCGTTCTACCCATTCGCGCTTTGCGTCCTCTGGGTTTTGTTCTGTCTGTTCTCTGTTGCACCCTTTGGGTGCGTCTGCCTTGCCTATGGAGGCGACGGGCCAAAGTTACCACCCCGAGCTGTCATTTTGCGGCAGACCTCCGCAAATTACGTTACAACCCACAAAAGTAAGCAAAAAAATCGAGAATTAAAAATTGGCAGGGCAAAATTCCCCCTCTAATATTAGAGGGGGCCTCGCTCTGGGCAAGTTACGGGTTCCGAGGTCGCCCTTCATTGGTGGAGCCCGAACAGAAAAGTGCACAAAGAGCCCTCGGACGGGGCAATTTTCGATTCTCAAAACTTTTTTTTACCTTTGTTCTTGTGTAACCGTTTAGCGATTATGAAAAAAGCATTCGTTTTTCCCGGACAGGGGGCGCAATTTAGCGGTATGGGACACGACCTCTACGAGAGCAGTCCCGCAGCCCGCGCTCTGTTCGACAAGGCCGACGAGGTCTTGGGATTCAAGATTAGCGAAATTATGTTTGGCGGCACCGACGAAGAGTTGCGCCAAACCAAAGTTACTCAGCCTGCGGTGTTTATCCACTCCGTGGCAGCAGCCGTGGCCTTGGGCGACGAGTTCTGTCCCGATATGGTTGCGGGCCACTCGCTCGGCGAGTTTAGCGCACTTGTGGCCTCGGGAGCCATCGACTTCGAGGCGGGCCTGAGGTTGGTCTACGCTCGTGCGTTGGCAATGCAGTCGGCTTGTGAGGCTGTGCCCTCCACAATGGCAGCCGTGTTGGGCCTTGCCGACGAGGTTGTCGAGCAGGTCTGCGCGGGTGTCGAAGGAGTGGTTGCGGCCAACTTCAACTGCCCCGGTCAGGTGGTAATTTCGGGCACCATCGAGGGCGTCAAAGAGGCCTCGGTGAAGCTCAAAGAAGCGGGTGCCAAACGCGCTCTGCCTCTGGCAGTTGGAGGAGGTTTTCACTCGCCCTGCATGGAGTCGGCAAGGGTGAGTCTTGCGGCAGCCATCGAGCAGACCGAATTCCACACTCCACGCTGCCCCGTGTACCAAAATGTAGATGCTCAGCCCCACACCTCGCCCGAGGAGATTAAGGCCAATTTGATTGCTCAGCTCACCTCGCCCGTGAGGTGGACCCAGAGCGTTAGGGCAATGTTGGCCGACGGTGCCGAAGAGTTCATTGAGCTCGGCCCCGGAGCGGTGTTAAAGGGGCTTATCTCCAAAATTAGGGCATAGGATTTAACAACACAACAAAACCATAAAAACTATGAAGAAAACATCTGTATTACTGACTGCACTGATTGCGCTTATGACAATTTCGTGTAACCCCCAGGGAAGCTCGGCCGATCGCGAGAACCCCCTGTTGGCCGAGTGGACCACCCCTCTGGGCGTGCCCCCCTTCGACCAGATTCAACTCGATGACTATATGCCCGCCTTTGAGGCCGCAATGAAGGCCCACAAAGAGGAGGTTGAGGCTATCGTCAATAACCCCGAGGAGCCCACTTGGGAGAACACCATTTTGGCCCTCGACAACGCCGGCGAACTGCTCAGCAAGGTTTCTAACTGCTTCTTCTTGGTGGCCGAGGCCGATACCAACGAACAGATGCAGCAAATTCAGGTAAAGGTGAGCCCTATGCTCTCGGCACACAGCGACGAGATTATGATGAATCCCGCTCTGTTCCAGAGGGTTAAAAAGGTATATCTCGGTCGCAAAAACGCAGGCCTTGATGAGTTCCAGATGCGACTGCTCGAAGAGACCTACAAGGGTTTCGAGCGTTCGGGTGCCAACCTTTCGGAGGCCGAGCAAAAGGAGCTTTCGGAGATTAACCAGAAGCTCTCGGAGGCTGGTGTGAAGTATGCCAAAAACCTGCTTGCAGCCAATGCCGAGTTCGAGATGGTAATTGAGAGCAATCAGCTCGACGGTCTGCCACAGAGCGTGCGTACCGCAGCCAAAGAGGCCGCCGAGGCCAAGGGCTACAAGGGCAAATACCTCTTCGACCTGAGCAAGCCAAGTATGATTCCCTTCTTGACCTACTCGAAGAACCGCGAGTTGCGCGAGAAGCTCTACACCGGCTACCTGACCAAGTGTAACCTCGACGACAAGAACGACAACAAGGAGGTAATCAACACCCTCTTGGCGCTCCGTACCCGCAGGGCTAATCTGTTGGGCTACAAGACCCACGCTCAGTTTGTGCTCGACGACGTGATGGCCAAAACCCCCGAGGCAGTATACGAACTGCTCGACGGCATCTGGGTGCCCGCACTCGAAACAGCCAAGAAAGAGTTGGAGGATATGAAGAAACTTGCCAAGGCCGACTTGGGCGACGCTCCCTTCAAATCGTGGGATTGGTGGTACTATGCCGAGAAACTCCGCAAACAGCGCTACAACCTCGATGAGATGACCATCCGTCAGTACTTCTCGCTCGACAACGTAAGGCTCGGTATTTTTGGCCTCTGCAACCGCCTCTATGGCATCACTTTCAGCCCTGTGGTTGTTCCCGTATATAATAAGGAGTGTAGCGCCTATCAGGTGTTCGACACCGACGGCACTACCCTCGGTGTGGTAATCTTCGACTTCCACCCCCGCGATAGCAAGGGCTTTGGCGCTTGGTGCGGCAGCTATGTCGATATGAGCATCAAGGACGGCAAACGTGTAACTCCCGTTGTTACCGTGGTGTGCAACTTCCCCCGTCCCGTGGGCAAAGCTCCCGCACTTCTGTCGATCGACGACGTGGAGACTTTCTTCCACGAGTTTGGTCACGCACTGCACAGCCTCTTTGCTCAGGTGCCCTACAAGGGTCTGGGTGGCGTAGAGCGCGACTTTGTGGAGCTCCCCAGCCAGATTATGGAGAACTGGGCTATGGAGCCTGAGTTGCTCAAAACCTACGCACTCCACTACCAGAACGGCTCGGTTATTCCCGACCACCTGATTAAACGTATCCAGAAGAGTGCCTACTTCAACCAGGGTTTCATTACCACCGAGTTGCTGGCAGCCGCTTTGAGCGACCTCGATATCCACAACTTGGCCGTAACCGAGCCTATCGACATCAACGCCTTCGAGCAGCAGGTGCTCAACGAGAAACGTGGTCTGATTGAGGAGATTGCACCCCGCTATCGCTACACCTACTTCTCGCACATCTTCGACGGTGGCTACTCGTCGGGCTATTACAGCTACACTTGGGCCGAGGTGCTTGATAAGGACGCTTATCAGGCATTTGTGGAGACCGGCAACCTGTTTGACAAGGCTACCGCAGCCCGCTTCCGCAAACTGTTGGAGAGCGGTGGTATGAAGGATGGTATGACCCTCTATCGCGAGTTCCGAGGTGCCGAGCCCAGCCGTGATGCGCTGATGATTGCTCGTGGCTTTGTGACCGCTGAGGAGGTAGCAGCCGCCAAGGAGGCTGCCGAGACTCAGAAATAGAGAAAGTGTCTAAAAAGGTGATTTCTGCGTTACGCTCACCCTCAAAATGCTCATTTACGCCTGAGTAAACTCCGCTTTTTCGGGTTTCGCAAGCCTTGAAATCCCTCTTTTTATACACTTTCTAACAAAAGAAGGGGCTGTCTAACGAATTTGTTAGACAGCCCCTCTGTTGTATGGGTATTTCTTTGTGATTACAGCCTGCGGGCAAGGCGAACAACCATCTCCTCCTTCCAGGGTTTGAAGTCGCCGGCAATGATGTGTTTGCGGGCCTCGCCAACCAACCAGAGGTAGAAGGCTACGTTGTGGAGCGAGCTGATTTGGGCCGCCATCATCTCGCCACTGACGCTCAGGTGGCGCAAGTAGGCCTTGGTGTAGAGTGTATCCACAAAGCTGGCTCCGTTGGGGTCGATGGGCGAAAAGTCGTTCTTCCACTTCTCGTTGCGGATGTTGATGATACCCTCCGAGGTGAAGAGCATACCGTTGCGACCATTACGGGTGGGCATTACGCAGTCGAACATATCCACACCGCGCTCGATGGCCTCCAAGATGTTGATGGGGGTGCCCACGCCCATAAGGTAGCGGGGACGGTCGGTGGGCAGAATGCCGTTTACCACGTCGATCATCTCGTACATCACCGGTGCGGGCTCGCCAACTGCCAGACCGCCAATGGCATAGCCGTCGGCATCGTACTGCTGTACGAACTCGGCAGCCTGGGCCCTAAGGTCGGGATAGGTGCAGCCCTGAACGATAGGGAAGAGGGATTGGTAGTGGCCATATTTGGGCGAGGTGCGCTCGTACTGATTGAAGCACCTGTCGAGCCAGCGCTGGGTCATTTCGAGCGAACGTTTGGCGTAAACATAGTCGCTACGTCCGTCGGGACACTCGTCGAAGGCCATCATAATGTCGGCTCCGATGGTGCGCTCGGTGTCGATAACATTCTCGGGGGTGAAGATGTGTTTGCTGCCGTCGATGTGGCTGCTGAAACGTACTCCCTCCTCGGTAATCTTGCGCCTTGCGGCAAGCGAAAAAACCTGAAAACCACCACTATCGGTAAGCATAGGTCGGTCCCAGGTGCTGAAACGGTGAACACCTCCTGCGGCCTCGATAATCTCCATTCCGGGGCGGAGGTAGAGGTGGTAGGTGTTGGCCAAGATGATCTGGGCCTTGACATCCTCTTTCAGGTCGCGGTGGAAGATGCCCTTGACCGTTGCGGCCGTGCCTACGGGCATAAAAATGGGGGTCTGTATGTCACCGTGGTCGGTGCTGATGACGCCTGCTCGTGCTCGGCTGGCGGGGTCGGTATGTTCGAGTGTGAATTTCATAGGCCACAAAGTTACGGATTATTCTAAAAAAAGAGTACCTTTGCACTTATTATTAAGTATGAAGATGGAATTTCCTGCATTTATCGACAACTTTGTGGCTGGGGAGTGGCCCATAGTGAGCCTTGTTTTGCTCGGCTTGCTGGTGGTGTTGTTCCTCGTGCAGGTTGTCTACCATATTGCCTTTTACGGACGTATTTCGACCTATCGCAACCCACAACCTTCGGCCGAGGCCAAGGAGGTGGGCATTTCGGTCATTGTCCCTCTGTTCGATGCCGACTTTGGCTTTCTGAACGAACGACTGCCCGTGTTGTTGGCCCAGACGTTGAAAAACTACGAGGTGGTGCTTGTGAACGTTACGGGCGACGAGGATTTCTCGGAGCATATCAAGCTGCTGAAAATCACTCAGCCAAGGCTTAGTAGCACCAAACTGAAAGTAGACCCCGCATTTCCCATATCGACCAAAATGGCTCTGAACGTGGGTATTAAGGCTGCTCACTACGACCACTTGATATTTACTCTGCCCGATTGTACTCCCTCGTCGGAGCGTTGGGCCGAGATGTTTGCACGCGGATTTGTGGGCCACGATGTGGTCTTGGGCTACGCCTCGCTCTCACCCCGCAAGGGATGGTGGAGTCGCACGATGAAGTGTGCCAATATGGCCACCTCGATGCGTTGGCTCTCGTCGGCACTCTGCCGCAGGCCCTACCGAGGAACGCTGTGCAACTTGGGCTTTACCAAGAAGATATACTTCGAGGCGCGTGGCTTTAACCACCTGAACCTCAATATGGGCGAAGATGACCTCTTTGTTATGAAGATTGCTTCGGCGGCCAACACCACCGTAACCATCGGCGGAGCTTCGACGGTTAGTCAGGTGGCTTGGGGCGGTCTGGGCTGGTGGAAGAAACGTCGCGTAAGGCTCTCGTATCCCTACAAGTTCTACCCCAAACGTGTCAAGTGGGGCACGGGTGTGGAGCTGTGGAGCCGTGCACTCTTCTTTGCGGCAGCCATTGCGGTGGCTCTGTTGTTGCCTCTGCCATCGGCCATTGTGGCCGGCTCGGCTGTGGCACTGAGGTTGCTGGTAGTGTGGCTTGTGGCCAAGCGCACCGCACGAAGGCTCTCGGAGCGAGGACTGCTTATTGCTTGGCCTTTGTATGACTTTTTTGCACCCCTGGCCGAGGCTTTGTTGGCCATAGAACGAGCTTTCGTTCCTAAGTACAAATGGAGATAGAAAAATATATAATACTCTCTGACGCACAGCTTGTTGTGTGTGCCCTCGATGGCGATTCGGTGGCCTTCGGAACTCTCTCCGAGCGCTACCACGACGGCATATACAAATACTTCCTCAAACTCACTCTGGGCGACGATGTGGGTGCGTCGGATATGCTCCAAGATACCTTCGTGAAGGTCTTTGTGAATCTGGACAAATACAACCCTGCGTTCACATTCGGTCAGTGGATCTACACCATTGCCCACAACACCTTCATCGACTACAAACGTCGTCGTCGCAGGGACGATGTGTCGATCGACTCGCTGCCCAAGAGCAGTTCGCCTTTCGACTCCGACGCCACCCCCGAAGAGCGCATCATCAACGAACAGCACCAGGTGCAGGTCGAGAGGTTTATGGCCGCTCTGCCCGAAAAGTATCGTCAACTTGCCGAACTGCGCTTCGTAAGGGAGTACTCCTACGAGGAGATTGCCGCACAACTCGATATGCCCATCGGTACGGTCAAAACACAGATTCATCGCGTTAGGGAGAGGCTCTCCAAGCAGATGAAAGAGAATGAGTAAACCGTCGACCGTCAACCGTCGACCGTCAACCGACAAATTGAAAATTGAGAATTGAAAATATGAAACCTACACTCAACACTACCCCAAAAAAAGAGGGTGCAACCCAAAACAACCCCAATAAGGCCAAGGCGGCCAAAAAACACGAGCGCACGGGTTTTCAGTCGCTTGTGCGTAACGCGGTGTGGGCCGTGAGTCTGCTTGTCATCGGACTCTTTGTGGTCAATATCGTCTTGGCGGTCATCACCCGTCACGGAGCCAACAAAGATGTGCCTAACTTTGTGGGTGCCACCGTCGAGCAGGCCGAGGATATGGCCCGTAGCGGTAGGCTCGAAATCATCGTGAACGACTCGCTCTATGTGCCCCTCTATGCAGGCGGAGTGATTCTCGAACAGAGGCCCTCGGCAGGTAAAGACAAGGTCAAGAGTGGTCGCAAAATCTATGTAACCATCAACGCCTCGCAGCAGCGCAAGGTGGCCGTTCCCTATGTGGCAGGCTACTCGCTCCGTCAGGCCAAGAGCAACCTTATGGCCGCAGGACTCGAAATCGAGAGGCTCGAATATGTGAAAGATATCGCCAACAACTACGTTCTCGACCAGAAATACAGGGGCGAGGTGATGGTGAAAGACTCGGTGGTTATGGCCCCTATGGGTTCGCGCATTACCCTCGTTGTGGGTCGCGACGGTACCACCTTGGAGCCCATCCCCAACCTTTCGGGTATGACCCTGCGTCAGGTAAAAAACACCCTCTGGGACAAGGGTTTCAACCTCGGAGAGGTGGAGTTCGACGGTTCGCTCGATATGGCAGGTCAGAACTCGGCCAAGGTATACTTCCAGTGGCCCGCAGCCGATACAGAAGGACGTCAGGGCCGTGAGGTGGCCGTAAAATTGCGCCTCGAAGAGCAAACCAAATAATCCCCCCGCACAAAAAACACACACTTCCGTCACTATGAAAGCACGACAGTTTGACCGAGCCACCACCGCAGAGCCACGCCGAGGTGTGGTCTATGAAGGAGCCGATGAGCCTATCACTCCCCTCGGAGGTCCCGTGGGCGAGGGTGGAGAGGATGATGGCGAGGAGGGCGACGAACTCTACGAACACTTTGCCATTGTGGTAGATAAGGGTCAGTCGCTGATGCGTATCGACCGCTACCTTGCAACCCACATGGAGGCCTGCTCGCGTAGCCGTATTCAGGCGGCTGCCGACTGCGGAAACATCCTTGTTGATGGCAAACCCGTGAAGTCGAGCTACAAGGTCAAACCCCTCGAACGTATCTCGATAGTGATGCCCTATCCCAAGCGAGATACCACACTTATTCCCCAAGATATTCCCATCGAGATTGTCTACGAGGACGACCAGCTGCTGGTTGTAAACAAGCGTGCAGGTATGGTTGTTCACCCTGGTCACGGCAACTGGGATGGTACGTTGGTAAATGCCTTGGCCTACCACCTGAAACACACCGAGCTGTTCCAAGAGGGTAGTGGCGACATCCGTGCCGGATTGGTGCATCGTATAGACAAAAATACCTCGGGACTGCTGGCAGTGGCCAAGACCGAGTATGCCCACGCCTTTTTGGCCCACCAATTCTTCGAGCACACCATCACACGTCGCTACTTGGCGCTGGTGTGGGGCAACTTCGAGGAGGATGAGGGTACGGTTGTGGCCCACGTCGGAAGGAGCAAGAAAGACCCTATGAATATGGCGGCCTACCCCGATGGCGACTATGGCAAACACGCCGTTACTCACTACACGGTGTTGCGTCGCTATGGCTATGTGACGCTGATTGAGTGTAGGCTCGAAACGGGACGTACCCACCAGATTCGTGTACATATGCAACACCTCGGCCACCCGCTCTTCAACGACGAGAGGTATGGTGGCGACCGCATCTTGAAGGGTACCACGTTCAGTAAGTACAAACAGTTTGTGGAGAACTGCTTTGAGCTGATGCCTCGCCACGCGCTCCACGCACGTTGTTTGGGATTTGTTCACCCCACCACCAAGCAGGAGCTCTATCTCGACTCGGAGCTGCCCGACGATTTCCGTGCCGTGTTGGAGAAGTGGGAGAGCTACTCAAAGGCCGTAGAGTGTCCCGACGATGAGCCCGCCGTGCGCCAGAGCGACAAAGAGCTAAACCAAATCTTCAAGGACAAATAGGGAATTCAGAATTCAGAATTCAAAATTGGTCGTTAGACCTTAGACGTTCGACAAAAAATCCCTCGCAGACTTCTGCGAGGGATTTTTAATTCTCAATTTCCAATTATAAATATGGTAGGGCGCTTCTGGATGTCGGGTGCGGGACTCTTGCGCCACTCGCCCACCGAAAGGGTGCGGATATACTCGTCTGCCGCAGTGATGTCGGCAGCAACGGTCAGCAGTGTAGTGGGGCTCAGCGTTTGAATCATCTCGGCAAGCAGTTTGGCATTGCGGTAGGGAGCCTCGATGAAAATCTGGCTCTGCCTCTCGGTCACGGCGCGACGCTCGAAGTGGCGTAGGGCCTTGGTGCGCTCGGCTGGCTTGATGGGCAGGTAGCCGTTGAAGGCAAAGCTCTGACCATTCTGGCCGCTCGCCATAAGCGCCATAAAGATGCTCGAAGGGCCCACAAGGGGAACCACCTCGATACCTTTGCGCTGGGCTGCTGCCACCACGTCGGCACCGGGGTCGGCAATGCCGGGCAGACCCGCCTCGCTGATGATACCGCAGTTGCGACCTGCAAGCACGGGGGCCAACAGTGGCTCCACGGCCTCGGGGGTGGTGTGTTCGCTACACTCGGCAAACTCCAAGGTGTCGATGGCCACGCCAATCTTGGCTGCCGAAAGAAACCTGCGTGCCGTGCGAATATTCTCGACAATGAAGTAGTCGAGCGAGGCCATCACGGCCCTATTTGCCTCGGGCAGAGTGTCGTAGGGGTTGCCCTCGCTAATGGGGCAGGGCAGCATATATATCTTGCCGTATTTGTTGCTCATCTCTTCTGTTGTGTGTGGGGTTACTCCTTGACGTAGATGCGTTTTACGCGCCTCGACACGGAGGTCATAATCTCGTAGAGAATGGTGCCCAGCCTTTCGGCCATATCATTCACCGAGCCTGCTTCGCCACCGAAGATTACCACCTCGTCGCCCTCGGCACACTCGATGTCGCTAACGTCGACCATACAGCTGTCCATACAAACCCTGCCGACAATGGGGGCGCTCTTGCCGCCAATCATCACGCTCCAACCGCCACATCCGAGCCTGCGGTCCAAGCCGTCGGCATAGCCAATGGGGATGGTGGCAATGGTGGTGGGAGCGGTAATCACTCCTGCACGACCATAGCCCACGCTTTCGCCCTCGGCGAGGGGTTTTATCTGCACAATGCGGGTGGTGAGCCTCGAAATGGGACTCACGCCCTCGGCACCTACGCCATAAAGACCGATACCCAGGCGACACATATCGTAGCCCGAGGTGGGGTAGTGCTCAATGGCGGCGGTGTTGTTCAGGTGGCGCAGCGGACGGTAGTCGAGCGAGGCCATAATGGCGTCGCTAACCTCGGCAAAGCGTCGTTGCTGAGTGGCTACGAAGTCGCCCTGAGCGGGGTCGTCGGCAGTAGCCAGATGGGAGAAGATACTCCTGACGGTCAGAAGCTCTTTCAGCTCGGCAAGTCGGGCGTTGAGCCTCTCCACATCGCCCATCGAGAATCCCAAGCGGTGCATTCCGCTATCGACTTTCAGGTGGATGGGGTAGTCGTTCTCGCCCGCATCCACTACGGCCTTGGCAAAGGCGTCGAGCGAAGTGAAGTTATAAATCTCGGGCTCCAAGCGGTAGGAGCACATAAGTCCAAAGCTGTCGGCATCGGCATTGAGCACCAAAATGGGCATCGTGATACCCTTCTGGCGCAACACAATACCCTCGTCGGCAAAGGCTACCGCCAGATAATCAACACCCTCGTGCTCCAACACCGAGGCAATCTCATAGTCGCCGTGTCCGTAGCTCGAAGCCTTGACCATAGCCACAAGTTTGCTCTCGGCAGGCATCAAGGCTCGGTAGACGTTCAGGTTACGCACCATCTGCGAGAGATTTACCTCCAAAACGGTGGTGTGGCTCTGGCGCGAGAGGGCGTGAACTATGCGGTCGAAGCCCGACATCGGGCCGCCCTTGACCAAAATGGCCGCCTGCTCGATATCGTTCTGGGTGAGAGTTTTCAGAAACTCGTCGGCCGAGAAGTAGAAGTCGTAGCTCGAATCGAAGAGGTCTTTGTGGGCGCTTATACGCTTGCCAATGCCCACAAAACGGCTCAGCCCCGCCTCGGCACACAACCTTGCCACCTGCGAGTAGAGCACCCCTTCGGGAAGGGTACTATATAATATATCCGAAAGAATCAGAATCTTGTGTCGGTCGGCAGCTACATCTTTCAACTCGTCGAGAGCAATTTTCAGCGAGTTGATATCGGTGTTGTGGGTGTCGCTCAAAACCACCGAGCCGCCAAGTCCCTCGGCCAACGAGAGGCGCATATTGGCGGGTTCGGCCTCGGCCAAGCGCTCCTTGGTGGCCGCGCGGTCGTAGCCCAGCAGGGCATAGAACTCCTCGGCCATTTGGAGAAAGTCGGTGGCGGCCACCTTGTGTCTTACGGCTGCTACGGAGTCGGTAATATGCTCGCTCGTGGAGTTGTAGATGACACACTCGGCACGGCTGAACAGCACTGCCTTCTCGGCCGCCTTGTGTCCCCAATCTATGAAGTTCTCGTCGTGCTGAGGGCCAAGTGCGGTAAAGATACCGATGTTGGGCCTGATCATTGCCTCCAAGCGGGCCATCTCGTCGGGACGCGAGATGCCGGCCTCGATTACGGCCAAATCCTCGTCGCCCTCGATCATCAGCAGCGACAGAGCCACACCCAGCTGTGAGTTGTAGCTCCTGGGCGAACGGAAAACCCTCACTCCATCGGGGGCGGCTTGTGCAATCCACTCCTTCATGGTGGTTTTGCCTGTCGAGCCGGTTATGGCCACCACCTTACCTCGGAACTGAGAGCGGTGGTAGGCGGCCAACTTTTGTAGTGCCGTCAGTGAACGCTTCACAACCACAAAACCCGCCTCTGGATAGAGGCCAAACTCCACATCGTGCTCGACCATAAAGGCCCTCACTCCTCGGCGATAGAGGTCGCTCACAAAGCGGTGGCCGTCGTGATTGACACCCTCAATGGCCACAAATATAGGCATACGATCGGCCGCAAAACTGTGGCGCGAGTCGGTCATTACGCCTCTGGCGGTCAGGTTGGCTCCTACGAGCCTGCCTCCCGAAATCTCGGCTATCTGCCCCAATGTGTACTTCATAGGCTTGTTGGATTTTGTTGGTTGTTTGGTGTGAGTATGGTTGTGTGTCGGGCGGGCCACCCGTAGGTAGCCCACTCACACGGTCTGTTATTTCTTCTTAGCAGGAACGATCTCGTCGATCAGAGCCTGAGTGGCAGGCTTGTGACCACGGAAAGCTACGTAGAGGTCCATGGGGTGACGAATACCGCCCTTCGAGAGGATGTTCTCGCGGAACGAGCCGGCAACCTCCTTGCTGAAAATGCCCTTCTCTTTGAAGAGAGCATAAGCATCGGCATCGAGCACCTCGGCCCACTTGTAGCCGTAGTAGCCCGCAGCGTAACCGCCCGAGAAGATGTGCGAGAAGGCTGCACAAGGCGAGCAACCCTCGACGGTGGGCAGTACCTCACACTCCTCGCGAGCCTCTTTCTCGAAGGCTACTGCATCGGCAATGGGGGCGGTGATGGTGTGGAACTGCATATCGCTGGTAGCATAAGCCACCTGGCGGGTGTTGTAGTAAGCTACAAGGAATTTCTTGGCCTTGATAACTTTGTCCCTCAGCTCGGCGGGCATCTTCTCGCCGGTCTGGTAGTGGATAGCCACCATATCGAGGAACTCGGGCTCTACACACCAGTTCTCCATAATCTGGCTGGGGAGCTCCACAAAGTCGCGATACACCGAAGTGCCGGTCAGCGAAGCGTAGGTACCCTTGCCAAAGAGGCCGTGCAAGCAGTGACCAAACTCGTGGAGGAAGGTCTCATACTCGTCGTAGGTGAGCAACGAAGGGGTGGTGTCGGTGGGCTTGGTGAAGTTGCCACACATCGAAATCAAGGGGCGCACCTCTTTGCCATCTTTGTCTACATATACGTCGCGGAACGAAGTCATCCACGCACCACCGCGCTTGGTAGCACGGGGGAAGAAGTCCATATAGAGCAAACCGAGCAATTCACCGCTCTCCTCACGCACCTCGTACACCTGCACGTCGGGGTGATAAACATCCACCTCTTTGTTCTCTACAAACTTGATTCCATAGAGTTTGTCGCAGAGGGCAAAGATGCCGTTTTTGACGTTGTTGAGCTCGAAGTAGGGTTTCACGTCCTCCTCGTTGTAGGCGTAGGTGGCGTTTTTGTATTTCTCGCTCCAATATGCAAAGTCCCAAGGCATAAGCTCATACTTGGCACCGTTGCGACGAGCGTAGCGCTGCACCTCGGCCACCTCTTTGCGGGCCTGACCGATGGTGGCATCGAGCAACTCATCGAGGAAGCTGTTTACGGTAGCAGGATTCTCGGCCATACGTTTCTCCAACACAAACTCGGCGTAGGTGTTGTAGCCCAACAGCTGTGCGCTGCGCAAACGGAGGTCGGTAATCTGTTTGATGAGCTCGGTGTTGTCCAGCTCGCCACCAATACAGCGCGAGTTGTAGGCTTTCCACACCTGCTCTTTGTAGCCCCTGTTCGACGAGTAGGTCAAGAAGGGCGACATACTTGCGGGCTGCAACGACACGGTCCAACCCTCCTGGTTGTTGGCCTTAGCCTCGGCAGCCAAAATCTCCTTCACGAACTCGGGCAACTCGGCCACCTCGTCGGGATTGGTGATGTTGAGGGTGAAGGCGTTGGTTGCGGCCAACACGTTCTGACCAAATTTGAGGGTCAGCATCGACAGCTCGGTCGAGATTTTGCGATACTCCTCTTTGGCCTCGTCGGAGAGGTTGGCACCCGAACGCACGAAATCTTTATAGGTATTTTCGAGCAGTTTGGCCTGCTCCTCGTTCAGGTTGAGGCTCTCGCGCTGCTCGTAGACGGTCTTAACCCTCTGCCACAGAGTGGGGTTGAGGTTCAGGTCGTTGTAGAACTCCACGAGTTTGGGCTGAATTTCGAGGGCCAGCTCCTGCATCTCGGGCGAAGTCTCGTTGCCGTCGAGTACAAAGAAGATGGTCGAAACGTAGTTGAGCAACTCGCCGCCACGCTCCATAGCCTCGATGGTGTTCTCGAAGGTGGGAGCCTCGGTGCTGTTAATCACAGCGTCCAACTCGGCACGAGCCTCTTTGAGTCCCTGCTCAAAGGCGGGCATATAGTGCTCGATTTTGATTTTAGAAAATTCGGGGGCGCCGAAGGGGGTGTCGGCGGGCTTAATCAGGGGGTTGCTCTCACAACCGCTCATCATCACAGCTGCTGCCATAACTACGGTCAATAAATTCTTTTTCATAAGTGTTTTGTTGAGTTATTTGTTTTGTTTTGTTTTGTTTTGTTTTGTTTTTGTTGTCGCTTAAATCGCCTATCGGGCCTGGCTCAGAGGAATCCACTCCTCGCCCTTGAAGGCCACCACAAAGGCACCCTTGAAGCCCTTTTTGTCGGCCTCGGCGGCTATCCTCTTGGCGTCGTCGAGGTCTTTGCCCTCGACCATACAGCGCCACTTGCCCGAGGTGGTCTGCTTCTGCACAATCTTACCCTTGTAGGCCCCAAATTTTGCGTCGTTGGGGTTGCTCTTGGCGGTGAGGGTGCAGAGCTGTGCGTAGAACTTAACGGCCTCGCCAACTTGCTCTTTCTCAGGCTGCTTTTCCTGTGCCTTAACAGGCTCGGCAGCCTTAACGGGCTCGGTTTTTACGGGCTCCGCCTTTACGGGTGCAACCTCCTTGGCAGGCTCCACTTTTTGTGTGGGTGTAACCTCTTTTGCAGGCTCTGCTTTCTGTGCAGGTGCGCTATTTTGTGTGGGCTCGACCTTGGTCTGCTCCACCTTGTTGTTGCACTTGTTGCGATACTCGCCAAAGGCATCAAACAGAGCCTTGGCCACCGCCTTCTCGCCCTCCTCGCTGAGCAGGTAGTCCCTATCGCTCTGATTGGTCATAAAGCCTAGCTCGGTAAGCACCGCGGGCATTGCCGTGCGCCACAACACCAGATAGGGGGCTTGGCGAGCACCACGGTCGGTAATGGGGGTGTTGAGCTTGTAGTGCTTCTGCACCATCTCTGCAAAAATCATACTCTGCTCGGAGTAGGCATACTGCATCAGCGAAAAGATGATAAAACTCTCGGCACTACCGGGGTCGTAACCCTCGTATTTGGCCTCGTAGTCGCCCTCCAACACGATAACCGAGTTCTCCCTCTGTGCCACGGCCAAGTTCTTCTCGCTCTTGTCGTTACCCATAATGAAGGTGGAGTTGCCGTGGGCCGAGGTGTTGTCCACCGCGTCGGTGTGGATCGAAATAAAGAGGTCGGCTCCTGCGCGGTTGGCAATATCGCCCCTCTCGTGCAGCTCGATGAAGCGGTCGTCCTTGCGGGTATAGATGACCTTCACCTCGGGGTAGGCCTCCTCAATCAGCCCGCCCAGGCGGAGTACCACACGCAGGTTGAGGTCCTTTTCGAGGGCCCCTTTCCACGAGCAACCGGGGTCTTTACCACCGTGGCCCGCATCGATAACCACGCAGTCGATTGCCACGTCGGGAACGGTTTTTTGGGCCGCAGCCGATACGACAAAAGAGAAACAAAGCGTTAATATCATCAAGAAGCGGGTTGTAGCTTTCATTTTTTTGTTATTTTTGCTGAATAATTAACTACGTTAATGAGGCGCGGCAGACCACTCTGAGGGGGTTTTGCCGACCTTGTCGGCAAAGGTAATAATTTTTTGCGATATTTTGGACTTTAAGAAGATAAAATACACACTCCTGTCTGCCATATTTTTGGCGGGTGCAGCTTCGCTGGGGGCACAAAATCTGTCCCAAGGCGAAAAAAAATTTAGCGCCCAGCCGGATTCTGTGCAGAGTATTGCGCCCGAGAGGATAAATTCTTTCGACCGCAATCGCGCCTTTATGGGTGCCGACTCGCTCCAAATGAGAGCGCAGCAAACCGCTATCGACTCGTTGCTCACCGCCGACGTGGAGGCCGCCCCTGCCGACACCTCGGGCCGCAAGCAGCGCAACTTCCTCGAAGAGATTATCAAGGGTAACAACAAAGACTCGCTCTACTACGACGTTCGCGGCAAGATGGTACACATCTACGAGAAAGGCGACGTGACCTACGGCAATATGAACATCAAGGCCGACTATATGCGCGTGTCGATGGACTCGAAAGAGATTTTGGCCTACGGTAAGGCCGACACCAGCGCCTACGGCCACACTCGTCCCGAGTTTACCGAGGCGGGCTCTACCTACACGATGGATACCGTGACCTACAACATCGACACCAAGCGAGCCAAAATCAAGGGCGTAGTGACCAAAGATGGCGAGGGCTACCTGACCGGTCGCGAGGTGAAGATGATGCACGACAAGTCGTTCAACATTCAGGGCGGTGTCTACACCACCTGTGAGCACACCGACCACCCCCACTACTACATCAGTATGACCAAGGCGAAGTTTATCCCCGGCAAGAAGATTGTTTCGGGCCCCCTCTACCTTGTGATTGCCGATGTGCCACTCCCCTTGGTTATTCCCGAGGTGTTCTTCCCAATGAATATGAAGCGCAAGACGGGTATCATTATGCCCTCATATGGTGAGGACGCAACCCGAGGCTTCTATTTGCGCAATGGTGGTTACTACTTCTCGTTCAACGACTACATCGACCTGAAACTTACGGGTGGTATCTACACCCTCGGCTCGTGGGAGCTGGCCGCCTCGTCGAACTATCGTGTGAGGTACAAGTTTGGCGGCTCGGTGGGTGTGAACTACGCCAAGACCATCATCGGCGAGAAAGGGTCGGCCGACTACCAGAACTCCAACAACTTCAAGGTCACCTGGACCCACCAGCAGGACTCGAAGTTTAATCCCAACTCGACCTTCTCGGCCAACGTGAACTTCTCGACCAGCGGTTACAACAAGTTGGCATCCAGCTCGCTGAGCGACTATCTGAACGCCCAGACCAACTCGTCGATTGCCTACTCACACTCGTGGAAGGGTACGCCCATCTCGATGTCGGCCAATATGCAGTACTCGCAGAACCTCAACACGGGTGATGTGTCGCTCGGTCTGCCCTCAATCAACCTTAACGTAAACCGTTTCTACCCCTTCAAGCGCAAAGTTGTGGTAGGCAAGGAGCGTTGGTATGAGAAGATCGCAATGACCTACAAGGCACAGTTGCAGAACTCGATTAACACCAAGAGCGATCAGCTGTTCACCAAAGAGGCCCTCGGACAATTCCGCAACGGTGTGAAACACACCATTCCCATCAGTGCCTCGTTCAACGTGTTGGGCTACATCAACCTCTCGCCCTCGGTGAACTACAACGAGCGTTGGTATTTCAGCCGTGTGGAGCAGAATTGGAACCCCCAGACGCAGGTTATCGACAAAGATACCGTTCGTGGCTTCTACCGTGTCTATGACTACAACGCATCGGTGTCGGCCAATACAACCCTCTACGGTATGTATCAGTTCAAGAATCCCAAAGGTTTTGTCAAGGCCATTCGTCACACGATAAATATGAGTCTTAGCGGTTCGGTTGCTCCCGATTTTAGCAAGGAGAAGTATGGCTATTGGAAGACCATTCAGGCGGGTCCCGACCCCGAGAAGACCGTTAAGTATTCGCCCTACACGGGTGCCCTCTATGGTGTGCCCAGCAGCGGTCGCAACGCCAGCGTGTCGTTCTCGATGGCCCAAACGCTCGAAGCCAAAATCAGAAGCGACGAGGATACTACGGGTGTGAAGAAGGTGAAGATTATCGACGACTTCTCGTTCTCGCTATCCTACAACTTCTTGGCCGACTCGATGAAGCTCTCGCAGTCTATACCTGTGAGGATTCGTTCGAGCATCATCCCCAAGTTTGGTATCAATATCTCTATGACGCTCGACCCCTACGAGGTGGATAAAACCACGGGCAAGAGATATGACAAGCTACTCATAAGGCGTGGTATTCCCGGCCGTATTGCCTCTACGGGTTGGTCGTGTGGTTACACCTTCAACTCGTCGAACCTCTACACCGAGGCCACCATCAACGATATCTCGAAGGATTACCCCGAGTACTCCAACCCCTACTTCTACGACCCCAACGACCCGTTAGACCCGGCCCTGAGGCGACAACTTATGACCTCGCAGTACTACGACTTCTCGATGCCGTGGAACGCCTCGTTCAACTACTCGATAAACTACACCAACAACGGTGTAAGGGCCAAGGTGGTCAATACGCTCGGATTTAACGCCTCAGTGACGCTCGACAAGCGGAACAACTGGGCAATATCCTACACGGGTGGTTTCGACTTCGATAGGAAGGAGCTCACGCCGGGTGTTGTAAACATTGTGCGCGACCTGCACTGTTGGCAGATGAACTTCTCGTGTGTGCCGTTTGGTTACCGAAAGAGTTGGAGCTTCCGTATCAACGTTAAGTCGTCGCTGCTGCAAGACCTCAAATACGAGAAGAGCTCATCTCACTACGACCAACTGTACGAGTAGTAGTTGAAAGTTATGGTGGGTTACCCAGAACTTTCATAATTTTCGATGCTTTCAGATCTCCCATTTGGATAGAGCAAAGTAATGTAAGAGATGTGAGCGTGGCGAGTATCTCGGAAAAATTTTTGGGCGACTTTTTCACAAAAAAAGCGACAAACAAAAAGAAAAATGAACATAATAGAACAAAAACTTGGTTTCGATAGGATTCGTACCCAACTGCTCGAATATTGTTCGACGGTGGGGGGTGCCGTGCTGCTCAGGGAGCAGGGATTCTCGACTTCGCCCGCAGAGGTGGCCGAGCGTCAGGCTCTGGCCGAGGAGGTGAGGGAGGCCCTGATGATGGAGCCCGACTTCCCCAAGGGCGAGTTGGCAGAGTTTGGCGACGAGGTTGCCAAGCTGGCCGTTGAGGGTACCTTCCTCGAAGGCGAGGAGCTTGTGCAGTTGCGTGCGGGACTCAAATCGGTGGGCGAGGCTGTTCGTTTTTTCGATGCCCGCAAGGAGCGCTTTCCGCTGGCAGCGGCTCTCGGTCAGGGGGTGGGTTACTTCCCCGAGATTGTGGGCCACATCGACACACTCATCGACCGCACGGGCGAAGTGAGGGATAGCGCAAGCGTGGAGCTCTACGATATCCGTCGCTCGATTCGTTCGCACGAGGGACAGGCCGCAAAGCGTCTGCAAGCGGTCTTGGCCGAGGCTATTCGCAGCGGTATTGTGGAGAGCGACGCATCGCTGTCGGTGCGCGACGGTCGCACGGTGATTCCCGTCTCGGCGGCCAACAAGCGTAAGCTCAAAGGTTTTGTTCACGACGAGTCGGCTACGGGTAAGACGGTATATATCGAGCCCGTGGAGGTGGTGGAGATTAACAACGCATTGAAAGAGTTGGAGTATGCCGAGCGACGTGAGGTTATCCGTATTCTGACCGAGTTTGCGGCCTCGATACGTCCCCACAGCCACGACTTGAAGGCGAGTGGTGCCTACCTGGCCAAGTTCGATATGCTCCGCGCCAAGGCCCGTTGGGCAATCGACAATGGCGCCTACAAGGCTATTGTGTCGGAGGATGGAGTGTTGCGACTGAGCGACGCGCGTCACCCGCTGTTGCAGCAGACTCTCGCCAGGGAGCACAAAGAGGTGGTGCCTCTCGATTTGGTGCTCAATCCTTCGCGTCGTATTTTGGTAATTTCGGGTCCCAATGCGGGTGGTAAGTCGGTGTGTCTGAAAACCGTGGGACTGTTGCAGTATATGTTCCAGTGCGGCATCGCCATTCCCGCAAGCGGAGTGAGCGAGCTGCCAATCTTCGACCACATCTTTATCGACATCGGCGACCAGCAGAGCATCGACAACGACCTGAGTACCTACTCGTCGCACCTGTTGAATATGAAGGCTATGCTGGCCGGTGCGTCGGACAAGGCGCTGATACTCATCGACGAGTTTGGTAGCGGTACCGAGCCCGTCATTGGTGGTGCCATTTCGGAGTCGATACTCGAACGATTTGTCGAGGCAGGAGCCTATGGCGTAATCACCACCCACTACACCAATATCAAATACTTTGCATCGAACCACCGAGGTGTGGCCAACGGTGCAATGATGTTCGATGTGCAGAACATCCGTCCGCTCTTCCGTTTGGAGATGGGCGAGCCGGGCAGTTCGTTTGCCATCGAGATTGCTCGCAAAATAGGCCTGCCCGAGAGTATTATCCGTAGCGCCTCGGAGAAGGTGGGCTCGGAGGTTATGAGCCTCGAAAGGCAGCTGCGCGAGGTGGCCCGCAACCGTAACTATTGGGAGCAGAAGCGCGAGCGCATCCGTATTGCCGACAAGCGTGTGGAGGAGATGGAGAGCGAGTATGCCTCGCGTCTGTCGAAGCTCAAAGAGGAGCGCGCAGCCATCATTCGTCAGGCCAAGGAGGATGCCAAAAACATCCTCGACCAGACCAACCGAACAATCGAGAACACCGTGCGTGTGATTCGTGAGTCGCAGGCCGAAAAGGAGACCACACGTCTGGCACGACGCGAAATAGAGTCGCTCAAAGAGAGCGTGCTGAGCGATGTAGACTACATCTCGGCCGAGAGCGAGAGGGTGGAGCGCGAGATGGAGAAAATCGAACGCCGCCGTCAGAAACGTGCCGAGCGCAAGGCTCAGCGTGGTGAGGCTGTGAGTCAGGAGGTGCAGCCCGAAGAGCCCAAAGTGTTGCCCGTAGAGGTGGGCTCCAAGGTGCGTATCGTGGGCCAAGACGGAGTGGGCGAGGTGGTGTCGATGAAGGGCAAGAAGGCCACCGTGGCCATAGGCCAGATTATGACCACCATTGCCATCGACCGCTTGGAGGCTATCTCGAACAGCGAGTTCAAAAAGCAGACACGCCCAACCACTGCCCGCACTGTGGTAAGTGTCGATATTTCGAGCCGCAAGCTCAACTTCCGCGACAACATCGATGTGAGGGGCGAGCGTGCAGCCGATGCTCTCGAAATCGTGCAGGACTTTATCGACGACGCCATAATGGTGGGTATAGGCTCGGTGACCATTCTTCACGGCAAGGGTACCGGTGCGCTCAAAGAGGAGATTCGTCGCTATCTGCGCTACATTCCTCAGGTCGCTTCGGCCACCGACGACCACCCCGACCGTGGTGGTGCGGGTGTTACCGTCGTGAAGTTCAAATAGAACGTCAACCGTCGACCGTCGACCGACGGAGGTCTAACGTCTAACGTCTAACGACAAAAGGCTTTAAGGAGTTTAGGGAGGTTTTATAACTCCTATAACTCTTATATCTCCTATAAAATAATTAAGGGCCTTAAAGTCCCTAACGACCTTAAAGCCCTTAATTCTCAATTTTCAATTTTCAATTCTCACCTTACTTTATTTCTCCTCGCGATCGGTTATCGGGGGTGTAGGGGCCCTCGGAGAAACGCTCGATGAGGTAGTCGGTAACCAGCGCAGAGGCACCCTCGGCGGGCCTGCGGGTGTAGTTGTAGGTCTTGTTGCCATAAACATAGTCCGAAATGGCCACGGTGTAGATATCTTTCTTCACCTCGGGGCGGAAGATTACGTCAATAGCGTCGCCCTTGGCGTTGGTTTTGATGGTGTACTCCAAGCCCGAGGGGATGAGGTCTACGCGGTGCGACTCTTTGTAGTTCTCGGTGTCGTTGAATTTGTTGATAATCATCTCCTCAATCTCGGCCAAGGTCATCTTGGTAATTACCAAGTAGCTCTTGAAGGGCTCGAGTTCGTAGATGTCGGCACGGCTCACATCGCCCGCGGGCCAATGTCCGCTACGGGTGCCGCCAATGTGGTAGAAGCCTAGGTCGGTACCCGCCACGCGACGTCCCTCGTCGGTCATCATCTGTGCCAGACCGGTCTTGTTGGCCTCGGCGGTGAGGGTGCCGATACTCTCGGTCAGGAAGGCATTATCTTTGTACTGTGCCACATCCTCGGCCACGCTCGCTTTGCCCTCGCTGGGGAGGTCGATGTAGCGGCTCTGGATGTCGGTCACTTTGCCGCGCTCTACCTTGATAGTGGTCAGGCCCACTGAGCGGAGTTTGTTGGTGCCCTGAACAACCTGCACGCCTTGTACCTTACGGTCGTAGCGCTCGTGGGTGTGGCCGCTGATAATCAGGTCGGCATTGGGGAACGAGCTAACCACGTTGGTGGTATCGCGGTCGAGGCCGCAGTGGGAGATAACCACCATCACGTCGCACTTACCCCTCAGCTCGGCTCCGTAACGCTCGCCTGTGGCCTCGGGAGAGTAGAACTCGGTGCCCTCGAAGATGGGGTCGTCGCCGTCGGGGTGGCCGTTGGCGTAGTTGGTAACAAGGCCTATGAAGCCCACCTTCACGCCACCTGCACGTTTGATGACATAGGGCTTGGGCTGTTTCCAGGGGGTGGCGCCGGTATTGACATTTGCCAAAATGAGGTCGAAGGCGGCATCTTCGCTACGAGCTTGGAGGGTGTCGAGGCCCATATCGAACTCGTGGTTGCCGTAGACTGCCACGTCGTAGCCGATTTTGTTCATCTGCTCGATGATGGGCCTACCGGCGTGGGGAGCCATATCCACAAAGGGGTTGCCCGTCCAGCGGTCGCCCGCATCGACAAGGAACACCTGGGCGGTATCTTGGGCTCGGGCTTGGTCTACCAACGTGGCAAGGTTGGGCAGTTGGTCGAGGGCCGAGTGGATGTCGCTCGTGGAGATGATAATGAGATTTTGGCTCTTGGGGGCACAGCTGCCGAGGGCACAAATTGCCGCCAAGAATGTTACAAAAAGTGAAAAACGTGCTTTATACATAATGAATTGGGTGTTTATTACGTTAAAAGTATTACAAAATTACGATTATTTTTTTAACTTTGGGGAAATACTATCCGAAATACTAACACACAACCATACGACCTTATGAATAACAACGTGAAAATTGTGTGCCAGAATATACAGGGCACTTTGGATGTGGCTTGTGGCACGACGCTCGCGCAGGTGGCCGAGCAGATTGGCAACGAAAAGGGGCACCCCTATCTGGCTGCCTATGTGAACAACTCGATTCGTGAGCTGGATTACAAAATTTTTGAGCCCGTGTCGGTCAAGTTTGTTGATATAACCCACTTCGAAGGTATGCGTGTCTATCAGCGCACCCTCTTCATCACGCTCCACAAGGCCGTACACGACCTCTATCCCAACCACACCTTCAAGATTACTCAGTCGGTGTCGAGGGGTTTCTACTGCGAGGTCGAGGGTCTGCACTCCTCGCCCGAGATGGTGGCAAGCATCAAGCGACGTATGGACGAGCTGATTGCTGCCAACCTGCCCATCGTGCGTCACAAGATGCTCCACGAAGAGGCTCTGGCAACCTACCGCAACCTCGGCTTTGAGGACAAGTTGGAGATTCTCTCGTCGCGTCCACACCTCTACGTTACGGTCTACAAGATAGACGATATGGCGGGTTACTTCTACGGAGCTCTGGCCCCCTCGACCGGCCATATTCACCTCTACAACCTCGACGTATATTATAATGGTATATATATAGCCATTCCACAGCGTACTCAGCCCGACCAGCTGGAGCCGATGATTCCGCAGGATAAGATGTTCGACGTCTTTCAGCAGTACAAGCAGTGGGTGGAGGTTATGGGCGTGGCCCGTATTGGTCAGCTCAACCGCAAGATTGCCGAGGGCGATGGTAGCGACCTGATAAAGGTGGCCGAGGCCTTCCACGAAAAGAGGCTGGCTCAGGTGGCCGACCAGATTGCCGAGGCTCACCGCTATCGTGGCACCAAGCTGGTGTTGGTGTCGGGTCCCTCGTCGAGTGGCAAGACCACCTTCTCGAAACGTCTGGGCATACAGCTCAGGATTCTCGGCCTGCAACCCGTGATGATATCGCTCGACGACTACTTTGTGGACCGCGAAGATACCCCACGCGACAGCAATGGCGACTACGACTACGAGAGTATCGACGCACTCGACATCAAGACCTTCAACGAGCACCTCACGGCACTCTTTGCGGGCAAAACAGTCGATATCCCCCGCTACGACTTCATTACGGGTCGCCGTCAGTGGCACGACAAGCCACTCACACTTGCTTCCAACTCGGTGTTGGTTGTGGAGGGTATTCACGGACTCAACCCACGTCTGACGGCCGAGATATCGGAGCACTACAAGTTTAAGATCTACCTCTCGTGCTTTACCTCCATCTCGATGGACAACCTCTCGCGCATCCCCACCACCGACAACCGACTCATCCGTCGTATTGTCAGGGATAACGCCTACCGAGGTACCGATGCCGCCTCTACGCTGAAACGCTGGCAGAGCGTGCGTCGTGGCGAGGAGAAACACATCTTCCCCTATCAGGAGAATGCCGATGTGATGTTCAACTCGTCGCTCTTCTACGAGATTCCCGTGTTGAAACGCTTTGTGGAGCCACTGTTGCACGAGGTGCCCGACACTATGGAGGAGTATGGCGAGGCGCAGCGACTTCTGAAATTCCTCGACAACTTTGCCGAGTATCGTACCGAGGAGATTCCGCCCACCTCGCTGCTCCGAGAGTTTATCGGTGGCAGTAGTTTTACCTATTAAAAGTGTCTAAAAAGGTGATTTCTGCGTTATGCTCGCCCTCAAAATCCTCATTTACGATTAGTAAACTGCGGTTTCTCTGGCTTCGCAAGCCTTGAAATCCCTCTTTTTATACACTTTTCCGACAAAAGGGGCTGTCTAACAAGTTGTTAGACAGCCCCTTTTGTGTATTGTGGAGCTTGGAATTTAGAACGAGCGGCTTATCCTAAACGAAACATGGTTTTTCTCGTTGTTGGAGAGCGAAAGGGCATACCACCACGTCCCCTTGGACTTCTGGCAACGATAGCTCACACCCCAATCAAGGGAGCCGTAGGGAATGGGAACGCCGTTTACGTCGAAACCCGCCTTTACGCCAAGGTAGGGCGTTATACGGCTCTCGCCAAAGCGCCATTGAATGTCGGCATAGACGGGAATTGCAGCATAGTTGTAATCCCCTCCGTAGTTGTGTAGTAGTTTTTCGTAGCCCGCGCCCAAGCCCACATAGAGTCGGCGCGAGAAGTTGTAGCCCACAGAGCCACCAATGGCGACCACGGGCGATTCGCCACCCAAGCCGAGGTCTACGCGACCACCCCAACTTTTGTTTTCGTTGCCGAGTGCAAGGCCCACACCGTTGGGATGGTGAACCAAATCCCAACTCCATAGATAGAAGGGTAGGGAAGCGACAAGGCAACTACCCGCCATGATGGTTTGCAGTATGCTAATCAACCACAAAGGGTTTGTTTCAACCACATCCGAAGTGGCGTGTTTTTTTGCATAGCTTTCAAAACCATACCACACGATTGCACCGGTAGCCGTAAGTGCCGCACTGCCAAAGGTAGCCCATTTGGCACCCTGGTAGAGGCTTTGTGCATGGAGTTGCTCATATCGAGTGAGGGTAGGGCCCTCGGCCGACAGTTCCTCTTGGGCCACTACCATCTGTGGCAACAGAAGCAGTGCCACGGTGGCTAAGATTTGCAAAACTCGTTTCATATCTCAGGGTGATTGTTGCAATCGAAAAAAAAGAAAAACTGCTACCCGTGTTCTGTGGCACGGGTAGCAGTTTATGTATAACTCTTCTCTATTTGGTTACGAACTCCTTGCCGTCGGGCAGGCGGAAGGTGATCTTATCAACAGTCAGAGTGTCGTTCTCTACGCACAAGGTAGGAGTCTTGGTGATGTTGTCCCACAGCGACTTGAACTCGCGGGCAACCTCCAAAGGTACGTTTACGATATACTGACCATATACCAAGTCGGTAACGGGGAAGATCTGAGTCTCGGCGTCGTACTCGCCCAACTGCAACTGCAACACGATGCTCGACGAACGAGCCTCGATGAAGGCCTTCTCGGCCTCGGCAGTAAGCTCGGCTTTCAGCGCAGCAATACTCTCGGGAGTTACACGGGCAGCGTGCTGCTCGGCAGTCTCGAACTCGTCTTTTGCCTCAAATGCAGCCACCTTGTCGGCCATATACTCCTCGGCAAAGTTCGAGAAGTGCTGGTAGTGGAGGTAGTCTTTGCCGTAACCCTCGGCCTCCTCCAAGGTGTAGAGCAGGGGCACAACCTCCGAACCGGTGCGGTTGATGTAGCCATACTTGTCGCCCAGGCTCACCAGAGCGATGCCCTCTACAAACTCGCCCATCGAATCGTAGCGAGGAGGAGTAATGCCACGGCCATTCTGCTCGATAAGGCCAAACTTGCCGTCGAGTTTAACCCAGGCAATACCGTTGGCAAATGCGCCAATCTCCTGGTAGATTACGGGGATAATCTCGTCGTATTTCAGGTCGAGGTAGCCATACAGACCTTCGGATTTAACCAGAGCAATGCCGTTGATCCACTCGCCAACCTCCTCGTATTTGATGTCGGTAACCTTGCCGCCGTTGATGTCTACAAAGCCTTTGAGGCCCTCTTTCTCAACCAGAGCAATGCCGAGCTTGAAGTCGCCCACTGAGTCGTACTCGGGAGCGATAACCTCTACATACTGGGTGTTGATGAAGCCCATCTTGCCACCAATCTTAACCATTGCAAGGCCGTCGGCACTCCACTCGCCAACCTCCTCATACTTGGGTGCCACAACGATGTTGCCATTGCGGTCTACCCAACCGGTTTTGCCCTCTTTGGTGATGGCCGAAACGCCAAACTCGTTCCACTCGCCCACAGCGTCATACTCGGGTGCCAAAACAACCTGACCGCCACGGTTTACATAGCCCACCTTGTCGCCCAAAGTAACTTTGGCAATGCCGCTCTGGTCGAAGAGGCTTACCGAGTCGTAAACCTGCTCGCTGATAGCCTTACCATCGGGGCCTACCCAGAAGAATTTGCCATCTTTCGATACCATAGCAGCGCCCTGGCTGAATGCCTCCACTGCGTCGTACTCGGCGGGAACAACCACAGCACCCTTGGTGTCGATGAAGCCCCACTTGCCGTTAATCATAATAGGTGCATAGCCCTCGGTGAAGGTGCAGGTGCCCAAGAATTTGAGCGATACGGTAACGATACCCTGGCGGTTGATTTCGAGCCAGAGGTCCTCGCTCTTAACCCTTGCGATGCCCTCCTCGTTGAAAGGCTCGGCAGCAGTGTACTGCAAAGAAATAGCCTCGAAGCCGTCGCGGTTAATCCAGCCCCACTTGCCATCTTTCTCTACGCGAGCCAAGCCGGCAGCGTCGAAATCGTCGGCAGTGGTGTAGGCAATGGCGATGTGCTCTGCACCCGACAGGTCGAGCCAGCCCCAAAGACCATCTTTGCTCACTTTGGCAATGCCCTCGTTGAAGTCGCTAACGGTGTCGTACTCGGCGGGAATTACAAGTTTGCCGGCCACGTTGATGTAGCCATACTTGTCGGCAACGCCTACCCAAGCAAGCTCCTGCGAGAAGTTACCTGCCGAGGTGTACTGAGTCTTGATAACGCTCTTACCAGCCGCATTTACAAAGCCCCAGAGGCCACCGCTATATTTGCCCTCTTCCCAAACGCCACCTGTGCTAACGCGAGCCAAGCCGTTGTTGAAGTCGTCTACATAGTCGTATTTAATCTTCACGGCAGCTTTGCCTTTGAGGTTATAGAAGCCCCATTTGCCACCGCTGTAATTGCCATTCTCGTCGAAGGTACCCTTCTGACCAACCTTCACAAGGCCGTTTACAAACTCGTCGGCATAGTCGTTCTTGTAGGGAACAACAGCTTTACCCAGAGCATTTACGAAGCCGTATTTGCCTTTGGCGTTGAGCACCTTGGCCAGGCCGTCGGCGTTGAAATCCCACACCTGTTTGTTAGCCACCTTGACAATCTCTTTGCCCTCGGGGTTAATCCAGCCCCACTTGCCGGCCATTGAAACCTGTGCCAAGCCCAGCTCGTTGAAGGGCGAGAGGGTGTCGTATTTATTTTTGACCACCTTCTTGCCTTCGAGGTTGATCATACCATATTTGCCCTCCTGTTTGATCCAAACGAGGCCCTGGTCGGTCCACTCGCCAACCTCCTCGAAGGATACTTTCGAGATGTGTTTACCCTCTTTGGTAATCCAGTTGTAGCCGGCCTCCTGCTGAACTTTGGCCAAGTTGTTTGCCTCGAAGGGCCAGATGGCGGTGTAAACCACCTTGGTCAGAGCCTTGCCGGTTACGTCGATCCAGCCGTAGAGCTCGCCCTGTTTGATCCAGTTAAGGCCATCCTCGGTCCACTCGCCAACCTCGGTGTTGATGATGGGAACAATCTCGCTACCGTTGCGATCAACCCAACCAATGTAGCCCTCGGGGGTGGTAACCTTAGCCAAGCCGTTCATAGCATAGGGCTCGAACGAAGCGTATTTGGCTTTTGCCACCTCACGACCGCTGGTGTCGATGATACCATAGAGGTCGCCTACGCGAACTTTTGCAAAACCGCCCTCGAAGGGGAAAATCTCGTTGTACGAAATGCCGGTGAGGAGATTGCCGTTGAAGTCGGCCAAGCCGTAGAGATCCTCGATGCGGAGCATTGCGATACCCATATCGCTGAAAGGACCAATCTCGTCGTAAACCACTTTGAGCACCTCTTTACCGTCTTTGTTGATCATACCCCACTTCGAGCCAACGCGAACACGCGAAGAGCCGGTATCGCTCCACTCGCCATACTCGTCGAACTTGTTCTCGGTGAGTTTTTTGCCGGTCACGTTAATCAAGCCATAGAGGCCGTCTTTGGTAGTCCAAGCCAGACCCTCCTCGCTGAACTCGCCAATCTCGTCGTAGGCGGGGCGGATGATAACTTTGCCGGTGATAGAGATGATGCCATAGAGGCCCTCCTCTTTAACCTTGGCGGTGCCGCCATTGCCAAATACGCCAGCCTCGTCATAGCGGGGTTTGGCGATGATTTTACCCTCGCGGTTGAGCAAGCCCCATTTGTCTTTGAGCTTGATCCAAGCCAGACCATTCTCGGCAAAGTCGGTAACCTCTTGATATTTAACGCTGATAATCTCTTTACCCTCGATGTTGATCATACCATACTTGTCGTTGATACGCACCAGAGCAGCGCCGGTCTCGGAGAAATTGCCAATCTCGTCATATTTAACCTTAGCCACAACCTTGCCCTCGCGGTCTACAAGGCCCCATTTGTCTTTGGTCTTAACGTACGAGAGGCCCTCGATGGTGAAGTAGCTAACCTCGTCGTATTTGGGTTTTACCACCTCGCGGCCGGCTTTGTTCACAAAGCCCCACACGTTGTCTTTCTGCACTTTTGCCAAACCGTCGGGACCAAACTCCTCGGCGATGTCGTAACGGGCTTTGATAAGCCAGTTGTCTTTGTTGTCTACATAGCCCCATTTGCCGCGTGCGTTCTTCTTAGGAGTCAAGTCCTGAGCATTTGCCGCAAAGCAGCACAGCAGAGCCGAAACCAGAATTAGTAATACCTTTTTCATAGGTCTGAATGTGTTTGTTGTTAGTATTTTGTGTGAATTATTGCTCACCAAAGGCTGCGATTGTTGCGGCAAGGAGGTGTGAAGTCGTGCCGTTATGCAGCCATACTGAACGTAAAATTATAATATAATTTAAGGTAAAACAAATTTTTGGGCATACTTTTTTGTTTTGTAGCCCATTTTTGGTCGGTTTCAATCTTTTTGGTACACCCCTTGGGGTAAAAATAGGATATGTGTGGGCCGAAATGGGGGCGCGGGTGGGTGGCGAAACCAACTGCTACGGGGGCGTGGGGCAAAATTTTTGCAAAAAAATCGTTAGTTTGTTGTAAATTAAACCAATAATGACGTATATTTGCACTCCGAATCGGAAAAGGTCCGACTTTACGGGCCTATGGTTAGTTAGATTATTCATTCGTTTTACAATATAAAAACTTTTAAAGTTATGACTAAAGCAGATATCGTAAGCAACATTGCTAAACAGACCGGCGCAGAGAAAGTTCTCGTTCAGGAGATTGTAGAGGCATTCATGGAGAACGTTAAAGGTTCGCTCATCGAGAACGAGCCCGTATACCTCAGGGGTTTTGGTAGCTTCATCATCAAAGAGCGCGCTCAGAAAGTGGCTCGCAACATCTCGAAAGGCACCACTCTCACCATCCCCGCTCACAACATTCCCGCTTTCAAGCCCGCTAAAAGCTTCGCTTGCAAAGTAAAATAAGAAGAGCAACTTTATTTGTTAACCCACTAATAATTAAGAACTATGCCTAACGGTAAGAAAAGGAAAGGCCCCAAGATGGCTAACCACAAACGTAAAAAACGTTTGCGCAAAAATCGTCACAAACACAACAAGAAATAGGTTGTCGGTTTACCTTCACTAACAATTAAAGCTGAAAGCCTAATTTGCAGGCTTTCAGCTTTGTTTTTTAGTGACCGACACCGGAGTTGTGTAGAGAGTTTCGACAAAGATAACAACGCCCCAGATTTGATGTGTGGGCGTCTTTTGTCGTGTTGTGCGGTGGGCTTTGAGCGGTGACGGGCGCTTCGGTGGCGGTCACTCAGGCAACCCCATCAGGCACAAGCAAGAACATCTTCCCCTGCCACAAGGGGGCGTCGGGCATACGGCGCACACCTTGGAGGACAGGCTATTGTAAGTATTTAACTTTTGTATGAACAGAGAACTAATTATCAATGTTTCAGCGGGCGAAGTTACCATTGCTCTGGTTGAGGACAAGCAGCTTGTCGAACTCAGCAAAGAGAGTTGCAAGAGTGGCTTCGCAGTAGGCGACATCTATCTGGGCAAAGTGCGTAAAATTATGCCCGGACTGAACGCCTCGTTCGTCAACATTGGTCACGAAAAGGACGCTTTTATCCACTACTTGGACCTGGGACCTCAGTTCACCACGCTCCATAAACTCGTGGCCAACCTCTCGACGAAGAAGAAAAACGTGCGAACAGAGAGCCTTAGATTAGAGCAAAGTCTGCCAAAAACAGGCAAACTTGGCGACCACATTGCGGGCGGACAGCCCATTATGGTGCAGATTGCAAAAGAGGCAATCTCCACAAAAGGCCCACGACTGACGGCCGATATCTCTCTGGCAGGTCGCAACGTAGTACTGATTCCCTTCTCGAACAAAATATCCATATCGCAGAAGATTCGCTCCAACGAGGAGAAAAAACGACTCAAAAAAATTGTCGATGCCGTACTGCCCAAAAACTATGGCGTGATTGTTCGCACAGCCGCAATGGGCAAGAGCGACGTCGATATCGAGCAAGACATCCTCTCGCTTATCAAAAAGTGGGAGCAGACGCTCGAAGGTGTCAAGACCAAAGTTCCTCCCGTGCAGCTTCTCAGCGAGATGAGCCGAGCAAATACCATCATCCGCGACTCGCTCAACAACTCGTTCAACGCCATTCACGTCAATGACGAGGCTATCTACAACGAGATTCGCGAGTATGTGAAGGTGATTGCTCCCGAAAAACTCAAAATTGTAAAACTCTACAAGGGTTCGCAGTCCATTTTTGACAATTTCGACATCTCGCGCCAGATTAAGTCGCTCTTTGCCAAGTATGTGTCGCTCAAACGAGGTGCCTACCTCATCATCGAGCACACCGAGGCTATGCACGTCATCGACGTAAACAGTGGCAACCGTGCCAAGGTGGCCGATGACCAAGAGAGTACGGCTATGGATGTTAACCTCTCGGCTGCGGCCGAAATCGCCCGACAGTTGCGCTTGCGCGATATGGGCGGTATTGTGATTATCGACTTTATCGACCTCCACAAGGCCGAAAACCGTCAGAAGCTCTACGACGAGATGCAGAAACTTATGGCGGGCGACAAGGCCAAGCACACCATTCTGCCGCTGACCAAGTTTGGTCTGATGCAGATTACCCGTCAGAGGGTGCGTCCCGAGGCTATCAGCAAGGCCGAGGAGACCTGTCCCACTTGTGGCGGCACGGGCAAGGTTTCGCCCTCGATTCTGATCGACAAGCAGATCGAAAACCAGATTGCCTACTACGCTATTGAGAAGCGCAAACGTGCTCTGAATGTGGTGGTTAGTCCCATTCTGGCCGCTTGGCTCAAAAAGGGTGGTCTGTGGAGCATCCGCGCCAAGTGGAGTCGCAGGTATCTGTGTCGTGTAAAGGTGGTTGTAGATCAATCGCTCGGTATGGTTGAGTACAGGCTCACCGACAAGAAAAACCGCGGGCTTCAATAGAGAAAACAAATCACATCGAGGGGCAACACGTTCGGCGTGAAGGCCCCTCGGTTGTTAAATGGCCGACCCGCAGAGGGTTGGACAATAAGCAAAAAGATGAAAAAAGCACAACCAACATCGGTCATTGGCGACATTGTTGCCAGGGCGGCCAAGACTCCTCAGGCACGAACGCTTGCAGGGGCTCTTGCGGAGGGCAAAGTGGTGGAAGTAGCCTCTTTGACGGGCTCTTCGTATGCCCTCTACGCGGCAGCGGTGGCGGCAGGGATGGGGGGAGTGCACATCTTTGTGGCCACAGACCGCGACGAGGCCGCCTATCTGTGTGGCGACTTCTATGCCGTGGCCGACAAGGAGAGGGTGTTGTTCCTCTCGTCGAGCTACAAGCGCTCGATTCGTTTCGGCGCCGAGGACCAATCGGGAGTGGTGCAACGAACTGCCGCTTTGGAGGCCATTCGTAACCACTCAGAGGGAGGGCTGATTGTCTGCACCTATCCCGAAGCGCTGGCCGAAAATGTGGTTACCTCGGACGAGGTGAGCGATGCCGCCATAAGGGTGGCTGTGGGCGAACGTTTCTCGATGCAGTCGTTGCAGAGGGATGTGGAGGCGTTGGGTTTCCAGAGGGTAGACTTTGTCTACGAACCGGGTCAGTACTCTATGCGTGGCGGTATCTTCGACATCTTCTCTTATGCCGAGAACAAACCCTTCCGTATCGACTTCTTTGGCGACGAGGTGGAGAGCGTTCGTAGGTTCGACATCGCCTCGCAGCTCTCGCAAGACAAGGTCGATGCGGTGACCATTATTCCCAATCTGAAAAACTTTACGGCCGACAAGAAGGTGTCGCTGGCCGACTATGCCGAGGGGGCAGTGTGGTGGATGACCGATCTGGACCACACACTCGGTGTGCTCGACGACGTGAGGCGTAAGTTGTTGGCCGAGAGCGAGGAGCCTGCCATCGATGCGGCCCGTGTGACCTCGGCAAAAGCCTTTATGGCCTCGACAAGCGGGGCTGCAATGGTGTTGGCCAAGCCGAGCGGGAAGCGTGAGGCGGCCGAGAGTGTTCGCTTTAAGACCACACCTCAACCCTCGCTCAACAAGCAGTACGACCTGTTGGCCGACGAAATCGAGGCCCGAGCACAGCAGGGCTATACCACCTATATCCTCTCCGAAAACCACGCGCAGCTCGAGAGGCTCGAAAATGTGTTGGCCGCAACTCACCGCAAGGCCCGCTTTGAGCCGCTCAAAACCACCCTTCACGGAGGTTTCTCGGACCACGAGCTGAGGGTGAGTCTTTATACCGACCACCAGATTTTTGAGCGCTATCACCGCTACTCTCTCCGAGGTGAAATCGACCGCAGGGAGAGTATGACCATTGCCGAGCTTAATCAGCTGCAAGTGGGTGATTATGTGGTGCATATCGACCACGGAGTGGGCCGTTTCGGAGGCCTTGTTCACACCATCGAGGGGGGCAAGGAGCAGGAGTCGGTCAAGCTGGTCTATCGCGACGGCGATGTGTTGTTGGTGAGCGTTCACGCCCTGCACCGCATTGCCCGCTACAAGAGCAAAGAGAGCGACGCTCCACCAAAAGTATACAAACTCGGCACGGGTGCTTGGCAGAGAATGAAAGAGGCCACCAAGCGTGCCGTGAAGGATATTGCCCGCGAGCTCATACGTCTTTATGCCGAGCGTAAGGCGAGTGGCGGTTTCCGTTTTTCGCCCGACAACTATCTGCAACACGAGTTGGAGAGCTCGTTTATGTACGAGGAGACCCCCGACCAGCAGAAGGCTGTGGAGCTGATTAAGGCCGATATGGAGTCGGGCGAGCCTATGGATAGGCTTGTGTGTGGCGATGTGGGCTTCGGTAAGACCGAGGTGGCCGTAAGGGCGGCCTTCAAGGCGGCCTGCGACAGCAAACAGGTGGCCGTGTTGGTGCCCACAACAATCCTCGCACTGCAACACTACCGCACCTTTGCGGAGCGTATGCGAGGACTGCCCGTAAGGGTCGATTACCTCAGTCGCACACGTTCGACCAAGGATGTTAAGCAGATTTTGGCCGACCTCGCAGCAGGTCGCATAGATATACTCGTCGGTACCCACAAAATCTTGGGCAAGGATGTGAAGTTCAAGGATTTGGGACTGCTCATCATCGACGAGGAACAGAAGTTTGGCGTGGCTGCAAAGGAGAAGTTGCGTCAGTTGAGCGTGAGTGTCGATACACTGACACTTACGGCCACACCCATTCCCCGCACGTTGCAATTCTCGCTTATGGGTGCTAGGGACCTGAGCGTCATATCGACTCCTCCCCCCAACCGTCAGCCTATCGTGACCGAGTCGCACACCTTCGATGAGGCAATCATCAGCGAGGCGTTGGACTTCGAGCTGGGCCGAGGCGGACAGGTATACTTTGTTCACAACAGGGTGGAAGATATTGAGCGTATTGCGGCTATTGTCAAAAAGTTACGCCCCGATGCGCGAGTGGTTGTCGGTCACGGACAGATGCCGCCACAGCAGCTCGAAAAACTCATTATGGACTTCATCTATGGCGAGTATGACGTGTTGGTGGCTACGACAATCATCGAGAACGGTGTGGATATTCCCAATGCCAACACCATCATCATCAACAATGCCCAGAACTTCGGACTGAGCGACCTACACCAGTTGCGTGGCAGGGTGGGCCGTAGCGACCGAAAGAGCTACTGCTACCTGCTTTCGCCCCCTGACGAGTTGCTTTCGAGCGAGTCGAGGCGCAGGCTTAGGGCCATTGAGGAGTTCTCGGAGCTGGGTTCTGGCTTTAATATCGCTATGCAGGATTTGGATATCCGCGGTGCGGGTAACTTGTTGGGTGCCGAGCAGAGCGGTTTTATTGCCGATATGGGCTTTGAGACATACCAGAAAATCCTCAACGAGGCCATTGCCGAGCTTAGGGCCGAGGGCGTTGAGGGTGTAGACGAAGTGGTTGGTGGCGAGCAACAAACGGCCCCCGCGGTGGATGATGTGTGCTACGTTGGCGACTGCCAAATTGAGACCGACAAGGTGGCTCTGCTGCCCGACAGCTATGTGAGCCAGCCCAACGAAAAAATACGCCTCTACCGTCGTCTGGACAGCATTACCGACGAGGCCGAAATGGAGCGTTTTGTGGCCGAGATGGAGGACCGTTTTGGCAAACTTCCTCAGCCCGCTGCAACCCTTGTGGATGTGGTGCGACTGCGCTGGCGAGGTATGGCTCTGGGCTTCGAGAAATTGAAGGTCAAAAACGGCCTGATGCTTGGATGGTTTCCTGCTGACGGCAAGTCGCCCTACTACAAAAGCAGGCTCTTTGGCAACATTCTTCGCCATGTGAGTCAAAATCCCGCACGTTTTGTTCTTAAACAGAACAATAATCGAGTCTATTTGACGTTTAGAGAAGTAGACGGGGTGGGGGCTGCGTGCTCCCTGCTCGATGGGTTGAGCCGAGCAGTTTCGGCCACCAACGAGGCGAAAAAATGAACACAAATCGGATAAATTGAGAAAAAAACACCCCGAACGCGCGGAAATTTTGCGAGTTGGGGTGTTTTTTCTTTGAAAAAAGAGAGAAAGTTTAGATATTTGCAAAATCTGTTTGGAGTTTTTGTTCCGGCAGCTGTTTTTCGGAAAAAGATGATGAAATTGAAACAACTGATATGTTTGGCACTCGGCGCAGCTCTCTTGGTAGTGGGCAGCCAGAGCGCTATGGCCCAGAGTAGCCTTAACGCCTACTCGCCCTACACCTTTTACGGCATTGGCGACATCCACGAGCAGGGTATTGCAGTTACCCGTTCGATGGGTGGCGTGGCGCTCGGTTTTCGCAGCCCTCTGCACATAAATACCGTAAACCCCGCAGCGTACAGCTCGGTTAGGAGCAACAGCTTCTTGTCGAACTTCGATATGGACGGTCAGAATGTCTACGCCCGTTCGGCCGACGCCAAGACCAGCAACAATACGTTCAACATCCGCAATATCTCGATGGCCTTCCCTCTGGGCAAAGGTCTGGGCGCTGCGTTGAGCGTGAGCCCTTACAGCTCGGTGGGATACAGGGTGCAGTTCTACGATCAGAATCCCGACGTGTTGGCAGGTATCGGACAGATGCTCTATGGCTACTCGGGTAGCGGCGATGTGACCCAATTCAAGGCTGGTATCGGCTGGGAGCCCTTCAAGAACTTCTCGGTGGGTGCCGACCTGCTCTACTATCACGGCAAAATCAGCCGTACCTACAACGCCATCCCCACCGTGATTACCGGTAGCGGCAGTTTCCACACCCTGATGGGCTCGATCAACGAGAACATCGACAGTTTCTACGGCAGCGTGGGAGTGCAGTGGTCGCCAATCGCGAATAGCCACAATGTGCTCACCCTCGGTGCAACCTACCAGATGGGTGGCAAAATGGGTGGCGACGTTACCGAGGTGGTGCCCGTGAACGCAACCCTCGCACCCGAGATTAACGCCGTGGAAAAAGAGTATGAATCGACCTTCTCGATGGCCAACACCATCGGTTTCGGCTTCTTCTACTACCAGAACAAGTGGGCTGTGGGTGCCGACTGGAAATACTCGGATTGGGCAAGTCACAACAAGGGCGACGTGGCAGAGAATATCTACTTCCGCGATACTCACAAGGTGAGCGTGGGTGGTCAGTACACCCCCAACCCCGGCGATGTGCGCAACTTCCTGAATCGTTGGACCTATCGTGCAGGCGTAAGGTGGGCACAAAACTATGTGGTGTTGAACGACACCCCCATCAGCGATGTGGCACTCACAATGGGTGTGGGTATTCCCATCAGGATTACGGGTCTGTCGAATATGAACCTCGGTCTGGAACTCGGACAGAGGGGTACGACCAAATCGGGACTCATCAGAGAGAACTACCTCAACTTCACCATCGGTTTCAGCTTCTTCGGCGAGGACTACTGGTTTATGAAAGTTAAGTATGACTAATCGAAATCAACGACAAAACAATAAATCAAACTTAATAAAAAAACTAATTCAATGAAACGCATCGTAATTAAATCGTTTGTTGTGTTGTCGCTCGCAATGGGCGCCAACGTGGCTAATTCGACCGTAATGGCTCAGACCCAGGAGCAGACCCAGGTTCAGGAGACCGAGGCAGAGCGCAAAGCTCGCGAGAAAGCTGAGAAAGCAGCTGCAAAAGCAGCAGAGAAACAGCGCAAAGCTGAGGAGAAAGCTGCAAAAGAGGCTGCAAAAGAGGCTGAGAAAATTGCAAAAATCATCGCTGCACAGAAAGCTGCCGAGGCTAAAAAAGGTGGCGCACCTGCTCAGCAGCAGCCTACCAGCACCTTCGGTCCCGAGTGGGGCGAGAATGCCGACGCTGCTCAGAGGGAGGAGAATGTGAAGACCTACAACTTTTTCATCGACGCCTACAACAACAAAGATTATGACAAAGCTTTGGAGTATGCCTACACCCTTATCAACAACTGTCCTAAGGCTCGTAGCACCGTGTATGTAAACACCGCAAACATCTATCGTCAGAAGATCGCTCGCTCGAAATCGATGGACGAGAAGGCTGTGAACATCGACTCGCTGATGAAAGTTTACGACTACCGTCTGGCTGCTTTTGCCGACGACGCTAAATACGGCGAGGTTTACATCATCAAGAACAAAGCAAAAGACTACTACAAATATCGCGCTGAGGACAAAGCAGGTATGTTGAAACTCTTCCGTCACGGTATCGAGATCGACCCCGAGATCGACCCCACCTTCATCAACCAGTACTTCACCGTTCTGGTAGAGGAGTATGAGGCACTCAACGTAGAGACCGACTACTTCATGAGCGAGTATGAGTTTATGGCAAGCAAGATGGACCAGGTGACCGACGAGGAGGCTAAAACTTCGTTCGACGCTCTGCTGATCAAATCGGGTGCTGCCGATTGCAACAACCTCGAGGCTATCTTCTCGGAGCGTTTGGCTAACGATCCCGACAACGCTGCTCAGATCGAGAAAGCATTCAAGCTGATGGCTCGTAACAACTGCCAGAGCGAGTTCTTCCTGATGGTGGGCGAGAAATACTACAACAACAGCCCCTCGACCGATATCGCTCAGCTGCTCAGCAAAGGTTTCGAGAACGCTAAGAACTTCGACAAAGCTATCCACTACCTGAACGAGGCTATCGCTCACGAGGCAGATCCCGCTCTGAAAGCAAACCTCTGCGTTCAGATCTCGGGTACCTACCTGGCTGCCGAGAATGCTCGTGAGTCGGCCGACTACGCTAAGAAGGCTATCGAGTTTAACGCAAACAACGGTTCGGCCTACATCTGCTTGGCTCAGGCTTACGTTACCGGTTCGAGCGCTTGTGTAGACTTCGACAAACAGACCGTATTCTGGCTGGCTTACGACTTGGCTGCTAAGGCTCGTAACCTCTTCGAGGGCAACGAGGCTCAGCAGGAGGTTGCAACTACTCTGATGAACACCTACCGCAACTACTTCCCCGCACAGTCGGATTGCTTCTTCCGCGGTTTGACCGAGCAGGGCGCAGCCTACACTGTTAAGTGTGGTTGGGTTGCTGGCGCAACTACTGTTAAATATAAATAGTGTCGGTAGTAAGATACATAACTAAGATAGCAATGGTAGCATCTCTCGTGGGAGGTGCTATCTTGCTGTTTTCGTGCGGAGCCAAAAAGCAGCCCGCAGAGGTCAATCTCGAAACGATGATTACCCAGCAGAGCGATACCCTGACTATGATTTATACCAAAAATGGTCAGAAGGATTATCGCTTTACCACTCCGCTGATGGAGCGTTACGAGTTTGCTCGTGACCCCTATATGGAGTTCCGCTACGGCATCGAGATTATAACCTTTGACTCGCTCGGAAACGAGGCTTCGCAGCTGTTGGCCGACTACGCCATCTACTACGAAAAACGTGAGCTCTGGGAGGCTCGCGGCAATGTTCGTGGCAGGGGCTCGGACGGCCGAAAACTCTACACCCAGCAGATATTCTGGGACGAAAAGACCGACAAGGTCTACTCGAATGTCGATACGAAGGTTGTCGATGGCGACGATGTCTTTGTGGGTGAGGGCTTTGAGTCCGATTCGGAGTTTAAGGATTGGGTCTTCCGCGAGAGCGAGGGCCGTATGTGGGTAGATGCATCGCAGGGCGAAGGCTCGGAGGAGGGCACAGAGAGTGAAAAAGCCCCCAAAGAGAAGGCTAAGGTCAAGGAGGAGGCCAAAAACGAGGCCCCCAAAGAGGTCGTAAAGGAGCAGGAAAAACCTGCCCAAAAGGTTCAGCCCAAGAGGGAGTTTAAGAGGCCCGATGCTGCAAAGATGCAACCATCCAAAGGGGGAATGAAGTCGCCAGGTGGGCGATTTGGAAAGCCCGGAGGAGTGGACAAAGAGTCGCCCGCACAATCGAGATAAAAGGTTGGAGGTTAGGGAGATATGGAGAGTCTGTTGAGCGTTTTGACCATCACATTGGTGTCGTTGTTGCTGTCGGCCTGGTTTTCGGGTATGGAGATAGCATTCACCAGCGCCAATCGTCTGCGTATGGAGATCGACCGCAAAAGGGGCGGTGTGGTGGGACGCATCATCGACCTGTTTGCCTCGAAGCCGGGAGAGTATATTACCACAATGCTGGTGGGTAACAACATCGTGCTGGTAATCTACTCGACATTTATGACCGAACTCATCCACCTGCTTGCAGGCAAAATGGGTATTACGATGTCGCCCGACTCGGTGGTTATCGAAACCATCATTTCGACCATTGTAATCATCTTCCTGGGCGAGTATGGCCCCAAGAGTCTGTTCCGCCTGAGGCCCAACTCGATTTTTAGGGCGTTTGTAATCCCTGTCTATCTTATATATTTGATTCTCTTTCCGTTGTCGAAGCTGACCACGATGTTGGCTTTTGCTTTGCTCAGGCTCTTTGGGCTGAAAGTTAAGGACGAGCACAGCATCAAAAGCTTTGGCAAAATAGACCTCGAAACACTGATTGACGAGAGCGCCGAGGGCGGCGAAAAAGTGCCCGCAAACGATATCAAAATCTTCCAGAATGCACTCGACTTTTCGGACCTCCGAGTGAGGGATTGTATGGTCCCCAGGGTCGATGTGGATGCTGTGGAGATGGGTATATCGATCGAGGAGCTCACCGAGCGATTTGTGGAGACAAACTACTCGCGTCTGTTTGTGTGGGAGGGTAGTATCGACAACATTATTGGCTATGTTACAACCAAGAGTCTTTTCCGCAAGCCACAGGACATCAAAGAGATACTGATGCCCGTGAGGTATGTGCCCGAAACGATGGAGGCCGAGAGGTTGATGGGAGAGATGATTCGTGCCCGTCAGTCGGTTGCGGTGGTCATCGACGAGTTCGGCGGCACGGCCGGTATTCTCTCGTTGGAGGATGTGTTGGAGGAGATTGTTGGCGAGATTGAGGACGAGCACGACGAGCCCGATTTGGTGGAGAAAGTTTTGAAAGACAACCAATGGGTGTTGTCGTGTCGTTTGGAGGTGGCCTACCTGAACGAGCGCTACGAACTCGGACTCGAAGAGAGCGATGAGTATGACACTCTGGCGGGCTATATTATCGACCGTTATGGCGGTATTCCCACAGTCGGAACGTTGATAAAAACCGACGGTAAGGAGATAAAAATACTAAAATCTACATCTTCGAGGGTAGAATTGGCAAAAGTTAGGCTTTTGTAGTGTGGTTTTTCGGATAAAATAACTATATTTGAGGCCAATTTGTGAAAAGTGGTTGAGCCGCTCTCGCAAATTGAATGAAGAAAACAACAAAAACAAAAATAAATTAAAACAACTCAAATCAAAATGGCATCATTAAATGATTTAAGAACAAAAGGCGGCTGGGTACTGACCATTGTCCTCGCAGTCGCTATGCTCGCCTTCGTATTGGGCGACCTTTTTAGCAGCGGTAGCATCTTTGCTTCGCGCCAGAGCCGTGTTGGTAAAATCAACGGCGAGACTATCGACTATCAGGTTTATCTGAACCAGACCGAGAGTGTGAAGAACATCTACTCGATGCTTTGGGGCTCGACCGCTTTCAACGCAGAGCAGTACGATATGATCTACGACGAGGCTTGGGGTGATCTGATTATGACCCACGCTTTCGCTCCCTCGTTCGAGAGCCTCGGTTTGACCGTTTCGGACGCCGAGATCGTAGATATGATTCAGGGCGAGTATGTTTCGCCTCTGATTTCGAGCTTCTTCGCTGATCCCCAGACCGGTGCTTTCAGCACTGAGGCTTTTGCCGGTTTCTTGGCTCAGGCAGAGAACGACCCCACCGCATACGCAGTGTGGAACTACATCAAGAAACGTGCCGCAGAGCAGCGTCTGATGACCAACTACACCAACCTTATCGCTGAGGGTATGAACGCCAACAACGTAGAGGTTGAGAAGGGTGTGAATATGGCAAACAACGCTTCGACCGCCAAAATCGTGTCGAAACAGTACTACACCATTCCCGACTCGGTTATCACCAAACCCACCGAGGCCGAGATCAAAAAGTACTACAACGAGCACAAAGAGCTCTATCGTCAGAGCAACAGCCGCGAGGTTGAGTATGTGGTATTCAACGTAGAGCCTTCGGAGGCTGACTACGCTGCCGCAAAAGCAGAGATCGAGGCTTTGGCCGAGGAGTTCAAGGCTGCCGAGAATCCTATGCAGTTTGCTGCTGCTAACTCGTACGACCGTCCCGACTACAACTACTACTCGAAAGATAGGATGATCGACGTTCGTTTCAAAGGTATCGCTTTCGACGGCAAGGGTTACGGCTTCTACGGTCCCGTGCTCCACGAGGCAAGCAACACCTACACCATCGCTCGCGTGGCTGACTACCGTATGATGCCCGACTCGATGGAGGCTCGCCACATCCTGCTCTCGTATGACCAGAAAGAGTTGGCCGACAGCATCGCAACCGCTTTGCGCAAAGACAGCAAACAGTTTGGCGCTTTGGCTGCTAAATACTCGCTCGACGGTACCGCTACCAAAGGCGGTAAATTGGGCCGTTTCGCTCCCGAGCAGATGGTTCCCGAGTTTAGCAACGCACTCGTAGAGGCTTCGACCGGCAAAGTTGTCGTTATCGAGAGCCAGTTCGGTATCCACGTTGCTCAGGCAACCTGGAAAGGCAAACCCAGCCGTAGGGCTCAGATTGCTAAAATCAACTACCGCGTAATGCCCGGTGACGAGACCTTGCAGGCTGCTTCGAACGAGGCTAACAAATTCATTGCCGAGGCTAACGCTTCGAGCTTCTCGGAGGCTGCAAGCAAACTCGGTCTGTCGAAACGTTCGGCTATCATCAACAACAAAGATCGTCAGATCTACACCCTCAAAGACGCTCGCGAGCTGATTCGCTGGTCGTTCAACAACAAAGAGGAGGCTGTGTCGAACATGATGGAGATCGATGGCGACTACGTTGTTGCTACCGTTAAGAAAGTACGCAAAGATGGCTACAAACCCCTGAACGAGGTTGCCGGTAGCATCGCCAATAAAGTTAAAAACACTAAGAAGGCCGCTTACCTCGCAGAGCAGGTTAAAGGCCTCACCACCATCGAGGAGGTTGCAGAGAAAGTGGGCGCAAGCGTAATCTCGGCAGAGGAGTTGCTCGGCAATGCTAACAGCATCTCGACCCTCGGTCCCGTGTTGGAGCTCATCGGTAACATCGCAGTAGCTCCCGAGAACACTCTGGTTGGTCCCTTCGTGGATGATTACAGCGTAGACTTCTTCTTCGTAGAGGGTCGCACCGCAGCTGAGAACGCAACCGTTGAGAGCGAGAAAGTTCGCCTCGATGCAGCAGGCCTCTACCGCTTGGAGAGCCGTCTGAACGAGGCTCTCGAGCAGACCGCTAACGTGGAGGACAACCGTACCAAATTCTTCTAATAGAACAGACTTACAAGACTATGGCAAACGAGAATCAGCAGCAGCGAATGGAGATTGAGCTTGATGCCGAGACGGCTCAGGGTAAGTACTCCAACTTGGCAATCATTTCGCACTCGCCTAGCGAGTTTGTGTTAGACTTTGCCGCAGTGCTCCCCGGTGTGCAGAAGGCTAAGGTTAAGAGCCGAATTATTCTGACCCCCGAGCACGCAAAGGCGCTGATGCTCTCGTTGCAGGAGAATGTGGCTCGCTACGAGCGCAACGTGGGCCCCATCGAGCTCCACAAGAGCCGTGGACCACAGGGCGGCTTCAATATGGGCCAGGCCTAAGCCATAGAGCGTAGGACGATAATAGTAGAGCGACTCCAAACAGGGGTCGCTCTATTATATTATATATAGGTATGGAAAATAAGGTCTAAAACTCCTACGAGAAACACTTCTCCTTGGCGGTGGTGATGTCTTGGCGGATTTGGGCGATTAGGGCCTCGCGCGAGGGAAATTTGCACTCGGGGCGAATGAAGTCGAGCAACTCGACCGCGATGGTCTGCCCATAGATATCGGCATCAAAGTCAATGATATGCACCTCTACACGACGACAGCCGCCCTCGACAATCGAGGGGCTGAAACCGATGTTTACGATGGCTGCATAGCGCTCCCCGCCAACGGTTGCATAGCTTGCATAAACACCGTTAGCCACACCGCCTAGGTTGCAATCCTCGGCCGAAAGATTGGCCGTGGGAAAACCCATTCGGTGACCTAAACCATTGCCGTAGATGACTCGACCTATGATTTTTATATTTAGCGGGTTGCTTTTCAAAACCTTGCTATTGAAATTTCGTTAGTTTTTTTGTATCTTGCGCCAAATATACGCTTTTTATGCAAGAAATTGTACATCCCAAAGGTAAAATTTACTACTCTATGGGCGAGGTGGCCGAGTTGTTCGGTGTAAACGCCTCGTTGCTCCGTTTCTGGGAGGAGGAGTTTCCTATTCTGAAAATAGCCAAGAATAGTCGCGGCCACCGTATCTATACCCCGGCCGATGTGGACAACATCAGGCTTATCTATTACCTTGTAAAAGAGCAGGGTATGACGCTCGAAGGTGCCAAAAAGCGCATCCGTCAGAACCGTGATGGAGTGAACCGCGATGCCGAGATTGTCGAACACCTCAGGAGTATACGCAATATGCTTGCCGCACTGCGCGAAGAGTTGGGTGGCGATACACAGGTGATTGTGGTCGATGAGGAAAATTCGGTCGAGGAGGTTGCAGAAGTGGTGACTGCCGTAGAGTCGGCCCCCGAAGTTGTGGCCGAAGTAGCCGAAGAGGCATCGGAGGTTGCCGAAGTGGTCGAGGAGAGTGAGGCCGAGGCGGAGGTTGTGGCCGAAGAGCAGGCCCCTGCCGAGGAGTCGTTCCTCGTGTCGGAGCAGGCCGTTCCCCACGTCGAGAAAGAGCCCAAGGCCGACAAGCCCGCAAAGGCAGCCAAACTTGGCACACTCATTGGCGGAAATCTCTTCTCGCCCGAAGATATTCGTTTGGCAGTGGCCAAGCAGTCGGCCAAAGAGTCGAAAAAAGAGGCCAAAAACAAGGTCATCGAGCAGACGCTCTTTTAGGGTGGCCGGCAGGGAATTAGTTTAGAGAGTATATAAAACCAAAGATTTAGGCAGAGTATGAAAGTACGCGATGTGGTCTTGGCGATTGAGGCAGAGGTGCCCTTGTGTTGGCAGGAGAGTTACGACAATGCAGGCTTGGTGGTGGGAAATCCCGACGCCGAGGTGGAGCGTGTGCTCGTGGCGCTCGATATCACCGAGGAGGTGGTAGAGGAGGCCATTGAGGCAGGAGCCCAGATGATTGTCGCACATCACCCCGTAATCTTCCGCCCCATAAAGAGGCTCGCTTGGGCCAACCGTCAGCAGCGCACCATTGCAAAGGCTATTGCCGCAGGTGTTGCCCTCTACTCGGCGCACACCAACCTCGATGGTGCCCCCGCAGAGGGTATCAGCCACAAGTTGGCCGAGATGTTGGGCCTGAGGGAGGTGGCTCTGCTCGAAGCGTCGGCCCACGAAGGTGTCGGCATCGGTGTTGTGGCCGAGGTGGCCGAGCCCGTGGATGCGGTGGAGATGTTGGCCAAGATAAAGACCACCCTCGGAGTGGAGGCCCTAAGGCACAGCCCCATAAGGTGCGAAAAGGTTGGCAGAGTGGCCATTTGCAGCGGTAGTGGTGGCTCGCTCATCGAGGCGGCCGAGAGAGCAGGGGCCGATTTGTATCTGTCGGCCGACTTCAAATATCACGATTTTGTCGATGCCGACCGTATGATTTTGGTCGATGCAGGCCATTTTGAGACCGAAATTTGTGCAATTGACATTTTGTTTGATATATTATCAAAAAAATTACCTACTTTTGCACTCCAAAAGAGTTGTCGCTCCACTAACCCCGTAAACTATATGTTGTAACGGGGCTTGCGTGATTAAACAAGCAGAGCGGGTGGCACACAAAAACGAGAATATAATTCAGAAGAAAATATACCAAAAGAGTATGGCAACAACTAACAAAAAAAGCGCAGAGAGTGTAGACTACACTATGCAGGAGCGTATCAAAGCTCTCTATGATTTGCAGAAGATCGACTCGAAAATCGACGAGATCAACAAAATTAAAGGCGAGCTCCCCATTGAGGTGGCAGACCTGGAAGATGAGGTAGAAGGCCTCCAGACCCGTATCAACAAAATCCACGGCGAGGTGGAGGAGCTGACCGCTCTGCAGCGTAATGCCAAAGAGGAGATCGAGGCTTGCAAAGCTCTGATTGCTAAATACGAGGAGCAGCAGCGCAATGTTCGCAACAACCGCGAGTTCGACACCATCAGCAGCGAGATCGACTACCAGAAGCTCGAAATCCAGCTCCACGAGAAACACATCAAAGAGTATAACGCTGCACTGAAAGTGAAAAAACAGCAGGCCGAGGAGGCTGAGGCTATTAAGAACGATCGCGCAGTAGACCTGACTGCTAAACGTGCCGAGTTGGATAGCATCGACGCCGAGACCGCTCAGGATATGGAGCAGCTCCGTGGTCAGGCCGACAAGGCTCGCGAGGTTGTAGACGAGCGTCTGTTGCAGGCATACAGCCGTATTCGCTCGAATGTTCGCAACGGTATGGCCGTAGTGCCTATCAAACGTGACGCTTGTGGTGGTTGCTTCAACCGTATCCCTCCTCAGCGTCAGAGTGAGATCCGTCTGGGCAAGAAAATTATCATCTGCGAGTACTGCGGTCGTATCTTGGTTTCGGACCGCTTCGACGAGGAGTAGTCGGCCGGTATGGCAGATAGTTTAGGGGTCATCCACTGCGGGTGACCTCTTTTTTTGGTCGAAAAATGGGCCTCGGAGGGCGTTTGGCCTGCATTTTGAAGAAAAATTTCAAAAAAATGCATTTTTTTTACCAAAAGTTTTGGAGGTTTAGATTTTTGCTCTATCTTTGCACCACCAAAACGGAACAATGCTCGGTTCGTCTAGCTGGTCCAGGACGCAAGATTCTCATTCTTGAAATCATGGGTTCGAATCCCATACCGAGTACAACACGAAGATAGACCTCCGCAAAAGCGGAGGTTTTCTTTTTTATACCAAGAGCCGCGGCAAGTTTACTTGCTATGCGGCTCTTGGTATAAAAAAGAAACTCCCCTCCTGAGAGGGGAGTGGCTATCTTCGTAGTTGTGCAACTGCCCCGCGGCAGCGTCAGGGATGGACAAGCGTAGCGCAGTCAATCCCATCGTTGCTCACTTTTGCCAAAAAGCCCAACTCCGCAAAACAACAAAAGCCCCGCAGAGGTGTGTCTGCGGGGCTTTGTTGTGTGTTAGAGTAAGGAGTTTGACTATTTGGCGAATTTCTCTTTGTGTTTTTCGAGTTGTTTTTTCAGAGCGTCGATGGCCTCATCTACGGCCTCTTCGAACGATTTGCTCTGGTGCTCGGCCACAAGAGTCTCGGTGGGAACCTCGATCTTGATGGTGGCAACCTTGTTGCCCTGCTCGGGGTCTTTGTCGATTTTGAGGATAACCTCGGCGCCGGTTGTGCGATCAACAAAACGCTCCAACTTTGCCATCTTGTTCTCAATGAATTCGATGAGTTTCTTGTCGGCATCGAACTTTACGGATTGAATCTTTACGTTCATAACTAATCCTCCTATTGTTTTTGTTTATGTTGTGCCCCGTTGCCGAGGCAGTTGTTGCGGTATGAACTCTGGGGTACTTTACTTATCACTTTTTCCCCCCCCCCCCATTTTATATCTCCTCATCCATCTTCACGCCCCTCGGGTTACTCGTTGTTTCGGCCCCTGGGGTGGGCGTTGGCGTAGATCTCTTTGAGGGAGGCGATGCTGTTGTGGGTGTATATCTGGGTGGTCTGCAACGACGAGTGTCCCAGCAACTCCTGTATCTCCCTGATGTCGGCACCTCCGTTGAGCAATAGTGTCGCAAAGGTGTGGCGCAAGACGTGGGGGCTGTGTTTGCCCTTAATGCCCGCCATTTCAAGCCTTTGCTGAACGCTTCGTTCAATCTGGTAACGGCTCATAGGCTCGCCTTCTGATGTTAAAAATAACGAAAAAAATCGTTCTGTGCAAATTTTTTCGCGTGTAAATTTTAGGTAGTCGGCGAGCAACGGGCGTAACGTGTTAATAATTGGGATTATGCGCTCTTTGGAGCCTTTGCCCAAAACCCTCACTTCGCCCAGGTCGTGGGCCAGATTGGCGGTGGTGAGCGAGGTTATCTCTGCAAGACGTGTGCCCGTTGCGTAGAGCATCAACACCAGCATTGCGTTGCGGCGTGTGATGTAGTCGTCGGAGCGGGCTTCGCGGAAGAGCTCGGTGCAGAGTTCGGCCATCTTTTGCTCGTGGATGTAGGTGGGGAGTCGCTTGGGTGTTTTGAGTCGTGCTACATCGGTAGTGGGGTTGATTTCCAACACATTGACATCCACCATCCACGAAAAGAATGCCTTAACTGACGAGGTGATGGTGTTGATCGACGAGGGGGAGAGTTTGCGCCCGGCTCGCTCGGGGTCGCTGAGCGACATAATCCACCCCTTGAACGCCTTTTGGTCAATCTTCTCAGGGGCAAAATTGTCGGGCGTATAGCCACACGACTCTATAAAATCTCGGCAGTCGCGCAGGTAGTTGTGCACCGTGCCGGAGGCAAGGCGTCGCTCGTTGGAGAGGTAGTGGCTATATCGGTCGAGCAGATTCATAGCGAGTGGTCGTTGGGTGGTGTCGGAGTGCCTTTGGGCCCCGTTGTACCTCAAAGGTAGCGATTTTTGGCTACACTGCAAAAGAAAAACGGCACCTTTCGTGTGGAAAAAATAATATATTTTTTTCTTAGTCGTTAAAAATGTATAAATTTGCGCGTTATTTGCCCCTACTTTCGGGGTGACGCTCTGAATGAAAGAGTAAATGTTTATGAACAAAAGAGTATTTTTTAGAATTTCGGCACTTGTGGCAGTGCTTATGATGGTGGTGGGATGCAGCTCGTACAACAAGCTGCTCAAACGCAACGATCCCGACGAGATGTTCTATGCCGCCATCGACTACTACAACGAGGGCAACTACGAGCGCACTCTCCAACTGCTCGACGAAATCTCACCCCGCTACACCTCCACAATGCGTGCCGATACGATAATGTACTACACCGGTTGCTGCTTCTACAAGCGCGGCGACTTCGAGAATAGTGCAACCATCTTCGACGAGTATCGTCGCACCTATGGTCGCAGCCCTCTGTTGGAGGATGTGGAGTATATGTACGCCATGGGCTTCTACTTTGCGTCGCCCGAGGCTACTCGCGACCAGACCACCACAATGCAGGCTCTTAGGGCTATCAACGAGTATATGGAGCGTTACCCCGAGTCGCCCAAAATCCCCCTCTGCCAGATGCGTGTCGAGGAGTTGCAGGGCAAGCTCTACGACAAGTCGTTCTACAACGCCCGCACATACTACAAAACTCGTCGCTACAAGGCCGCAATCATCGCACTGCGCAACGCCCTCGACGAGTTCCCACAGACGCCCCACCGCGAGGAGATTCTCTACCTCACCTTGGAGTCGAGCTACGAGCTGGCCTCGAACTCGATCGCCTCGTTGCAGGTAGACCGCTATCTCGACACGATGGATGCCTACTACAACCTCATCTCGGAGTTCCCCGACAGCAAGCACCGCAAGGCTGCCGAGCGAATTCAGCGTCAGTGCAAAAACTTCCTCGCCAAGAACAACACCGAGGGTATCGACGCTAACGCCGACGAGGGCTACACCACCACACAAGCAGGAAATACAAACTTATAACGATAAAGGATATTATGGATATCAAAAAGAATGTACCCAACAACACGGTAACTCGCAAATTGACCGACATCGACGGCCCCACCGGCAACGTTTACGAGTCGGTAACAATTATCGCTAAACGTGCAAACCAGATTTCGACCGAGTTGAAGCAGGAGCTCAACCGCAAGCTCGCCGACTTCTCGTCGAATGTAGACTCGCTCGAAGAGACCTTCGAGAACCGCGAGCAGATTGAGATCTCGAAATACTACGAGCGCATTCCCAAACCTGTGCTTATCGCTACCGAGGAGTTCCTCGATGGTGAGGTGGTGTTCAAAGAGAACAAATAGTCGATCGGATGCACGCGCACAGATAGGTGCGCACATACAGAAATAAGAGCGGGTGGAAGGAGCTATGTCATTGTGAGTAATGGCAGTAGGTGTTTCTCTACCCGCTTTTGTAACCTCTGCACCAAGAGTTAAAATCAGGCAATAATCTACCCTTAGAAATCATTCCCTATGTTACGCCACCTGTTGGTCGAAAACTACGCACTCATTGAGCGTTTGGACATAACCCTCAGCCCCGAACTGAACATCATTACGGGCGAGACGGGTGCGGGTAAGAGTATCCTTCTCGGAGCACTCGGCCTGCTGCTGGGCGCAAGGGCCGATGTGGCCGCTCTGAAAGAGAATGCCCACAACTGTGTGGTCGAGGGTAGCTTCGACATCGAGGCCTACGGATTGGAGTCTTTCTTCGAGGAAAACGACCTCGAATGGGAGGCCGAAAGCGTCATCCGCAGGGTGATTACTCCGGCGGGTAAATCGAGGGCCTATGTGAACGATATGCCCGTGCAACTTTCGGTGCTCAAAGAGTTGGGCCTGAGGTTAATAGACATCCACTCGCAGCACCACTCGCTCAAAGTGGCCGACCCGTTGTTCAGGATGCAGATTGTCGATGCAGTGGCCGAAAATGGAGCCTTGTTGAACGACTATCAGCAGTGCTATGGCGCCCTGCGCAGAGCACAGAGCGAACTGGCCGAGGTGAGGCGTATTGTGGAGGCCAACGTGAGGGACAAAGAGTATGTGGAGTTTCAGTACAACCAGCTCGCAGCGCTGAAATTGCGTAGTGGCGAGGTGGAGGAGTTGGAGGCCGAACAGCGTCTGCTCGACAATGTGGAGCGCATTGCCGAGGCCCTTGGGGAGAGTGCAACCGCCCTCGATGAGGAGGAGAACGGTGTGCTCGCAAGGGTCAAGAGAGCCGAGAGCGCCTTTGGCAAGTTGCGCGAGGTCTATGCCCCCGCAGGTGAGTTGAGCGAGAGGTTCCACAGCGTATTGGTGGAGTTGAAAGATATCTCGGCCGAGTTGGGCGACCGTATGGGCGGTGTGGAGAACAATCCACAGAGGGCTGCCGAGGTGGTCGATAGGCTCGATGCCATCTACACACTCCTGCGCAAGCACTCGCTCACGACCGTAGACGAACTTATCGCTCTGGAAAAAGAGTATGCCGCAAGGTTGAGCCTCATTGTCGATTCCGACGAGCGTCTGGCCGCTTTGGAGGCCAAGGTGGAGGCCGAACAGAAGCGTACAAATAAGGCCGCAGCAAAGCTGACCGCATCGCGCACCAAGGCGGGTGAGGTGTTGGCCGCTGAGGTGGTGGCAATGTTGGCAAGGCTCGGTATGGAGCACTCGCAGTTTGTGTGCAGTGTGTCGCCCGCCGAGGCGTTGCAACCCACCGGTGCCGACAAGGTGGACTTTATGTTCTCCTCGTCGCCCAAGTTCTCGCCCCAGCCGCTCGAAAAGGTGGCCTCGGGTGGCGAGATTTCGCGAGTTATGCTCTGTCTGAAAGCCCTCGTGGCCAACAGGGCCAATATGCCCACCATTGTCTTTGACGAGATTGACACCGGTATTTCGGGTCGCATTGCCGACGTGACCGGTCAGATTATTGCCGAGCTTTCGGCTGGCCGTCAGGTGGTTAATATCACCCACTTGCCCCAGGTGGCCTCGAAGGGCGACACCCACTTCCGAGTGTGGAAAGATGCAGCCCAGGGTCGCACCCACATCACTCTGCTTTCGGCCGAAGAGAGGGTAGAGGAGGTGGCCAAAATGCTCAGTGGTAACGAAGTTACCGAGGCCGCAATGGCCCAAGCAAGGGAGCTTATCGCACGCAGCTAAGGCTCTAAACGTCTAAAAATAAGCCGCAGATTTTGGAATTAGAATTTTATTCGTATATTTGCGGGCTGTTTAACCAATTAAATTTTATCGAAAATGCCAAAAATGAAAACTAACGCCGGCGCAAAGAAGCGTTTTGATTTCACCGGCACAGGAAAAATCAAGAGGAAACACGCTTACCACAGCCACATCCTCACCAAAAAATCTACAAAACGTAAACGTAACTTGGACTACTCGGCAATCGTAACTCCTGCTGACGCCGCTAAGTTGCGCAAGCTCCTCGTTAAGTAATTAACCCGTAGAGCAAATTGTTAAACCAAGAGAGAATTAGCCCCGAAGAGGGGGAGAGAATCCCTCCGCTAATCTTTCGTTAAAACTTAAATTTTTTATGCCAAGATCAGTAAATGCTGTTGCATCGAGAGCACGCAGAAAAAGAGTTTTAAAGCTTGCCAAAGGTAACTTTGGTTCAAGGGGAAACGTCTGGACAGTTGCGAAAAATACTGTCGAGAAAGGCTTGCAGTTCGCCTATCGTAACCGCAAAGAGAAGAAAAGGAACTACCGCAGCTTGTGGATTCAGCGTATCAACGCTGCCGCTCGTATGCACGGTTTGACCTATTCGGAATTTATGGGTAAATGCCACGCTAAGGGTATCGAGATGAACCGTAAGGTTCTGGCCGACCTGGCGATGAATCACCCTCAGGCTTTCGAGAAAATTGTTAACACGGTTAAATAGTTTGCACTTACGGTGTGAACTGACGGGGAGAGTGTCCGACGGATACTCTCCCTTATTTTTTGCTGCAAATGGTGGTGTTTTTCAAAATTTTACTACATTTGTACCAATAAGGGAATACTAACACACGCTTGGATATGTTGAAAGTAGATGTAGAACAGGTCTTGGCACAAAAAGCACCCAAACTTGCGCGACGTGTGCCTCGCTGCCTGATTAACTATCTGAAAAAGATTGTTCACCAAGACGAAATTAACGAGATTCTGACCGAGTTCGGCCCTCTTGAGCCTATCGAGTTTATCCGCTCGGCGCTCAAATATATGGGCGTGAGCTACTATGCCGAGGGACTCGAAAACATCAAACCCGGTGAGCGCTACCTCTTTGCCGGCAACCACCCCTTCGGCGGTATGGACGGTTTGATGGTAGCCGAGCGAGTATCGTCGGTGCTGGGCGATGTGAGGATGGTGAGCAACGATATTTTGATGGCCATTGAGCCCCTCAGGCCCATTATTCTGCCCGTAAACAAGCACGGCCGACAGTCGCGCGAGGGTGCTAAAATCTTTGAGGATTGTTTCGCATCCGACGTGCCCATCCAGACCTTCCCCGCAGGACTCTGCTCGCGCAAGATTAACGGCAAAATTACCGACTTGGAGTGGAGGACAAACTTCGTCAAGAAGGCTATTCAGTATGACCGCACAATCATCCCCGTACACACCGAGGGCTCTCTTTCGAAGCGTTTCTACCGCATTCACCGTTTCCGTCAGATTTTTGGCATAAAGGCCAATTTGGAGATGCTCTATCTGGTAGACGAGATGTTTCGTCAAAAGGGCAAAACCTTCAAGGTTTCGTTTGGCAAACCCATTAGTTGTGAGGAGCTTAAAGCTCAGGGCGACGCAAGGCAGATGACCGAGTATGTGCGCAGCAAGGTTTACGAAATGGCCGAAAACTAAACCCCAAACCTCTCAAACACCGAAATCTATATGAAACAGATTATAAAACCCGTACCTACCGAGCTGCTCAAAAGTGAGTTGAGGCCCGAGTTCTTTCTGCGCGAGACCAATCGTGCCGGAAATGAGATCTATGTCGTTACGGCAGCCGAGTGTCCCAATGTGATGAGGGAGATTGGCAGGTTGCGCGAGTGGGCTTTCCGTAGTGCAGGTGGCGGCACGGGCAACGAAGTCGATATCGACGAGCTGGATTTGGCCCCCGACGGCTATCGTCAGCTGGTGGTGTGGGATCCCGCAGCCTGCGAAATTGTGGGCGGCTACCGATTTATTGTCTGCACCTCGGCCGACGAGAAGAATCTCTCGACGGAGCACTACTTCCGTTTTAGCGACAAATTCCGCAAGGAGTATCTGCCCTACACCATCGAGTTGGGCCGTTCGTATGTTCACCCCGCCTATCAGAATACCCGCGTGAATGCCAAGGGCCTCTATGTGATGGACAACATCTGGGATGGTCTGGGCGCAATTATGGTAAACCACCCCGAGGCCAAGTACTTCTTGGGCAAAGTGACTATGTACACCCACTACGATGTGGAGGCGCGCAATATGCTTATGTACTTCTTGCACAAGTGGTTCCCTGCAAAGGAGGGCCTCTTGGAGCCCGTCTATCCAATCGATTTGGGTATAGATACTGCAAAAATGGAGAAAATCTTTGTGGGCGAGGATTACAAAGAGGACAACAAGATTCTCAACACGGAGCTCAAAGCTCGAGGCGAGTTTGTGCCACCAATGATTAGCTCCTATATGAACGTGTCGCCCTCGATGATGGTTTTCGACACCGTTACCAACCCCGATTTTGGCTGTGTGGAGGAGACCGGCATTATGGTGACCATTGCCGATATGTATCCCAACAAGACCGAGCGACACACCAAAGGTGTGGTTACGGGTGCACAGGTATTCCGTCGTCTGTTCGACAAGACTATGATTGCCATCGACGATGCCGTGGTGGAGCGCACAATTCCTGCCGTGAAGGTGGCTCTGCGCAGGCGTAAATCGGAGCGTGTGGCGCGTCAGAGGCGTACCACCGCCATCAAGGAGAACAAAGAGTAGCAGTGCTGCTCCGAGAAATAGTTAGTGAAAAACCGAGTGCAAGGCAATAAATTGCACTCGGTTTGCATTATATTTCAAAAGCGAATGACTACTTTTGTGAGAGAACAGAGATTATAAAACAGAACGTTATGGACAACAACGAGGTAAACATACTGTGGGTAGATGACGAGGTGGAGTTGCTCAAACCCCACATCCTCTTTCTCCAAAGCAAAGGCTACGAGGTGGATAGTTGCAACAACGGCTACGACGCTGTGGATATGGCGCGCTCGAAACCCTACGACTTGGTGATTCTCGACGAGATGATGCCCGGTATGACGGGACTCGAAACACTGCCCCACATCAAGGAGGCAAGGCCCTCGACACCCGTAATTATGGTCACCAAGAGCGAGGAGGAGAACATTATGGACAAGGCCATTGGCTCCAAGATTGCCGACTACCTCATCAAGCCCATAAACCCCAATCAGGTGCTGCTGTCGATAAAGAAAAATGTGCACCGCGAAAGGCTCGTGACGGAGCAGACTACGGCCGATTATCGTGCCGAGTTTGGTCGCATAAGCCTCTCGTTGGGCGAGGCACGCAACTTTGGCGACTGGTGCAACATCTATCGCAAGCTCGTGGGGTGGGAGATGGAGCTGACCGACTCGACCGACGAGGGTATTCGCGATGTACTTGCCCTCCAATTCGACGAGGCCAACAACGAGTTTGGCAAGTTCGTAAAGCGCAACTACCTCGATTGGGTGAATGGCCGCAGCGACGAGAGGCCCACGATGTCCCACACGCTCTTCAAAAACCGAATAATGCCCCTGGTAGAGGAGGGTAGGGGTAAAACCACGCTCCTGCTTATCGACAACTTCCGTTACGACCAGTGGCGCACAATTTGGCCCCTGCTTCACTCGGCCTTCGACCTGGTGAGCGAGGATTTCTATTGCAGCATCCTGCCCACCGCAACCCAATATGCCCGCAATGCGCTCTTTGCCGGACTTATGCCCCTGGCTATCGACAAAATGATGCCCGACAAGTGGCTTAACGACAACGAAGAGGGTGGTAAGAATAAGTACGAAGAGGAGTTCCTGCGTCGTCAGCTCACCCGTGCCGGCAAGCAGTGGCGCGTGTCGTTCGACAAGTTGGTGCGTCCCGAGGCGGGTCGCAAGCTGATAGACAACTTCTCGCACGTCAAGGAGGCCGACCTGTCGGTCATCGTCTACAACTTCCTCGACATCCTCTCTCACGCACGCACCGAGAGCGAAATCGTAAGGGAACTGACCGAGGAGGAGGCCGCCTTTCGCTCGCTCACCCGCTCGTGGTTCGAGTTCTCGGAGCTCTTTGTGATGCTCAAAATGTTGGCCGAAGCGGGACACAACGTCATCATCACCTCCGACCACGGCACTATCCGTGTCAATAACCCCATAAAGGTCGTGGGCGACCGCGAAACATCACCCAACATACGCTACAAAACAGGCCGCAACCTCTCCTACAACGCCAAAGAGGTCTTCGAGATTACCCGCCCACAGGATGCACAACTGCCACAAAGCAACCTCACAAGCAGCTATATCTTTGCTCTCGGCCGAGACTTTATGGCCTACCCCAATAACGCCAACCAATTTATACGCTACTACCGCGATACCTTCCAACACGGCGGCATCTCTATGGAAGAGATGATCGTCCCCTTCATCGTGCTGCGCCCTAAATAGATTGACTTTTGTGGCCTTCGGCGCTGGAACTTTTTGTCGCTTTTTGTAAAAAGCTCCGCAAAAACTTTTAGTGTTTGCCTTTGCGTAGTCTGCTGGATGGCTGAGGCCTGCCTGGCAGCAGCTTACATAAAATAACAGAGAGGAGTCCAATTCAAGCAAGCTTGATTGTTCTCCTCTCCATTATTTTCTGCTATCCCCCTGACGGGCGATAGCCCTCATCCATCCACCAGACTCCGAAAACGTCAACCGTCGACCGTCTTTAAGGAGTTTAGGAACTTAGGGAATTTTATAACTCCCATTACTCCTATATCTCTTATAAAATCCTTACCCTCCCTAACCTCCCTAACCTCCCTATAACTTTCAACTTTCAACTCAAAAAAAAAGAGTCCAACCCGAAAGTTGGACTCTTTTTTGACCAAGCATTGCGCCTTACTCAAGCTCTTTCAGGATACGCAGAGCAGCCTGATAGATGGTGTCGTCATCGAAACTTACAGTGCCACCATCGGGACCCTCCTCGAAGTGAACACCTGCGGTACCACCCTCGAAGTGGCGAGCTCCAAAATAGTTCCTTACTACATCTGCATCGATTCCAAGCTCGTCAGCGATACGCTGCATGCTACCGCTGGGCAATTTGTCCTTGGTGCGGCGCAATTCATTAAAGGTAATAATCATAGTCGATATTAGTTTTTAGTTGTTTTTTACGGTTAGCTATTTTCAGCACTACTAAGATACCACCATTTATTGAAATAAAAAAATTTTTTGACACAATTTTCTTCAACTCTTCAAAACTGACATTCCAAATCGGACATTTTGTCAGTCTGCCATAGTTGTGCCAACACTTTTGTCAGTCGTTTTGCCGCTTTTTGTGCTTGGCACAGAGATTGCCCATTTTGAGGGCAAACGGAGCAACGGGCTCCGCACAACAAAGCAACAAATAAGTTAAACATATAAATTATAAGTAAAGTTATGGCAAAGATTATTGGTATCGACCTTGGTACAACTAACAGCTGTGTAGCAGTAATGGAGGGCAACGAGCCCGTGGTAATCCCCAACAGCGAGGGACACCGCACAACCCCTTCGATTGTGGCTTTCACCGAGGGTGGCGAGCGTAAAGTGGGCGACCCCGCTAAACGTCAGGCTATCACCAACCCCAAAAACACCATCTTCTCGATCAAACGTTTTATGGGCGAGACTATGGATCAGGTGCAGAAAGATGTTACCCGCGTTCCCTACAACGTAGTGCGTGGCAACAACAACGTGCCCGTGGTTGAGATTGGCGACCGCAAATATACTCCCCAGGAGATCTCGGCTATCATCTTGCAGAAGATGAAAAAGACCGCTGAGGACTACCTCGGCACCACCGTTAGCGAGGCTGTTATCACCGTTCCCGCATATTTTAGCGACTCGCAGCGTCAGGCCACCAAAGAGGCTGGCGAGATTGCAGGTCTGAAAGTTCGTCGTATCATCAACGAGCCCACCGCAGCCGCTCTGGCATACGGTCTTGACAAGGCCGGTAAGGATATGAAGATTGCCGTTTACGACCTTGGTGGCGGTACCTTCGATATCTCGATTTTGGAGTTGGGCGACGGCGTATTTGAGGTTAAATCGACCAACGGTGATACCCACCTTGGTGGTGACGACTTCGACCACGTTATTATCGACTGGATGGCCGCTGAGTTCCAGAGCAAACACGGCATCGACCTGCGCAAAGACGCAATGGCTATGCAGCGTCTGAAAGAGGCTGCCGAGAAGGCTAAAATCGAGCTTTCGAGCAGCACCTCGACCGAGATTAACCTCCCCTATATTATGCCCGTAGACGGTATTCCCCAGCACTTGGTTATGACCCTCACCAGGGCTAAATTCGAGCAGCTGGCCGACAGCCTGATTCGTGCTACCATCGAGCCTTGCCGCAAGGCTCTGAGCGATGCGGGTTTGAGCGCAAGCCAGATCGACGAGGTTATCCTCGTAGGTGGTTCGACCCGTATCCCCGCAATCCAGAAAGTGGTTGAGGACTTCTTCGGCAAAGCTCCCTCGAAGAACGTAAACCCCGACGAGGTTGTAGCTATCGGTGCTGCAATTCAGGGTGGCGTGCTGACCGGCGAGGTTAAGGATGTGCTTCTGCTCGACGTAACTCCTCTGTCGCTCGGTATCGAGACTTTGGGTGGCGTATTTACCCGCCTAATCGACGCCAACACCACCATTCCTACCCGCAAGAGCCAGGTGTTCTCGACCGCTCAGGACAACCAGCCTTCGGTAGAGATTCACGTTTTGCAGGGCGAGCGTCAGATGGCACGCGACAACAAAACTATCGGTCGCTTCCACCTCGACGGCATTCCCGCAGCTCCCCGTGGTGTACCCCAGATTGAGGTTTCGTTCGACATCGACGCCAACGGTATTCTGAACGTGTCGGCCAAAGACAAAGGCACCGGCAAAGAGCAGAGCATCCGTATCGAGGCTTCGAGCGGCTTGACCGAGGCAGAGATTCAGCGTATGCGCGACGAGGCTAAGGCCAACGAGGCAAAAGATAAAGAGGAGCGCGAGCGTATCGACAAGATTAACGGTGCAGACTCGATGATCTTCTCGACCGAGAAACAGCTCAAAGAGTATGGCGACAAACTGCCCGCCGACAAGAAATCGGCTATCGAGAGCGCTTTGGCAGAGTTGAAGGCAGCTCACTCGGCACAGAACTTGGCCGACATCGACGCTGCAAGCGAGAAACTCAATGCCGCTTGGCAGGCAGCTTCGCAGGACATCTACTCGCAGCAGCAGGCTCAGGGTGCTCAGCAGGGCGCACAGCAGCAGGCAGGCGACCAGGGTGGTCAGAAAGCACAGGCCGAGGACGTAGAGTTCGAGGAGGTAAAATAAGGCTTAATTGCCCATACAAACAGAGGGGTTCGTCCGACCGACGAGCCTCTTTGTTTTTTTGTCGACCGTCGACCGTCAACCGTCCTAAGTCGTTAGGGAGATTAGGGAGTTGTTAGGTTCCTTAAACTCCCTATAATTTTCAACTTTCAACTTTCAATTGACCAAGCTTCGCTTGCTCTAAAATGCTTCCGCTCGGCAAAGCAAATGAATTTGCTCTGCCCTCGCTTACTCGCATTTGCCTCAATTCTCAATTCTCAATTCCCTTTTTGTAATAGGTATTTTTTTGAGTTTACGAAAAAAAGTGTATTTTTGCGGGTTAATTGTGCGAAAACTACCCGTGGGGTGGCGTTGGAAGGCCGACCAAGGGCCGAAGAACGGACAAAATCGCACCGCTTGACAAGAACAATAACAAGCAAAAACAAATAAAACACAAAAACTTAAAACAATGCAGAACAAAGGATTTATCAAATTCATCGCCATCGCTTTGGCTTTGGCGTGCGCTTACCAGCTCTCGTTCTCGGTTGTTTCGGGCGTTGTGGAGAAAAAAGCTGCCAAATATGCCGCTGAGCAGGTAGCCGCTACCACTATCGACGCCGCTGCTATCGAGAAATCGGGCCTCAGCGAGGATGCTTTCATCGAGAACCTCCTGGCCAAAAAAGAGCAGCAGTATCTCGACAGCGTTAAGTCGAAACCCGTTTACAACATCCTCATCAAAAAGTTCACCTACAAAGAGGTAAAAGAGAAAGAGATTAACCTCGGTCTGGACCTCAAAGGTGGTATGAACGTGATGCTCGAAATCGCTGTTGAGGACGTAGTTAAAGCTCTCTCGAACGACTCGAAAGACCCCACCTTCCTCGCTGCTATCGAGCAGGCTAAGGTGGAGGCCAAAAACTCGCAGAGCGACTATATCACCCTCTTCGCTAAGGCTTACGACAAACTCTCGAACGGTGCTCCCCTGGCTGTTATCTTCAACAACCAGATTATGAAGGACAAAGTTACCCTCAATAGCACCAACGACGAGGTTGTGAAAGTACTCCACGAGGAGGCCGAGAGCGCAATCGCCAACTCGTACAACGTACTCCGCAGCCGTATCGACCGCTTTGGTGTGGCTCAGCCCAACATCCAGCGCTTGGAGAACGGTGGCCGCATCTTGGTTGAGCTCCCCGGTGTTAAGGAGCCCGAGCGTGTGCGTAAACTCTTGCAGGGTACCGCATCGTTGGAGTTCTGGGCAACCTACGACAACTCGGAGGTATTCCCCATGTTGCAGAGGGCTAACGCTATCCTCCGCGATATGAACGCTGGCGAGGTTGAGGAGAAAGTTGAGGAGAAAGCAGCTGCCGAGGGCGACCTGCTCGCCGAGCTCGAAGGTGCTGAGGCTCAGAATGCCGAGGCTGAGTTTGCTGCTTACGCCAAGAACAACCCTCTGTTTGCTAAACTGATGCCCGCAACCAGCGCTGCCGGTCAGGTAATGCGCGGTCCCGTTGTTGGTCACGCTATGAGCTACGACATGGAGGCTATCGAGGAGATGCTCGCCCTGCCCCAGGTTAAGGCTGTTATCAACCCCGACGTTCGCTTCTTGTGGAGCTCGAAAGCTCTCGACGAGGCCGGCACTATCTACGAGCTCTACGCTATCAAGGCCGACGGTCGCGACGGTAAAGCTCCCCTGGATGGTGGCTCGATCGTAGACGCTTCGCCCCAGTACTCGCAGACCGGTGGCTCGGCAGAGGTTGATATGGTTATGAACACCACCGGTGCTAACGTGTGGGCTCGTCTGACCAAAGCCAACATCGGCAAGAGCATCGCTATCGTATTGGACAACGTGGTTTACTCGGCTCCTACCGTACAGAACGAGATTACCGGCGGTCGCTCGCAGATTACCGGTCAGTTCGACATCACCGAGGCTACCGACTTGGCCAACGTGCTCAAATCGGGTAAATTGCCCGCTCCTGCTCGCATCATTCAGGATACCGTAGTTGGTCCTTCGCTGGGTGCCGAGAGTATCAACGCTTCGCTTATCTCGTTTGTGATTGCGTTCATCTTGGTACTGCTCTATATGATCTTCTTCTATAAGGGTGCAGGTGTTGTTGCCAGCGTAGCTCTGGTTTGCAACGTATTCTTCCTGTTCGGCGTACTTGCATCGTTTGGTGCAGTTCTGACTCTGCCCGGTATCGCAGGTATCGTGCTGACTCTGGGTATGGCAGTGGACGCTAACGTAATTATCTACGAGCGTATCAAAGAGGAGATTAAAGCAGGTAAGGGTGTGAGCCTGGCAGTGAGTGAGGGTTACAAGAACGCTATGAGCGCAATTGTGGACGCCAACATCACCACCATCATCACCGGTATCGTGCTCTTCGTATTCGGTACAGGTCCTGTTCAGGGCTTCGCAACCACTCTGATTATCGGTATCATCACCTCGTTGTTCACCTCGTTGTTCTTCACCCGTATCATGTTTGAGAGCCGCATTGCTAAGGGCAAAAACATCAGCTTCTCGAACAAACTCACCGAGAACTTCTTGGCTAACACCAAGGTTGACTTTATCGGCAAACGTAAATACTCGTACATCGTATCGCTCGTGCTGATCGTTGCTTCGGTTGTATCGCTTTCGACTCGTGGTTTGAACTACGGCGTAGACTTCTCGGGTGGTCGTACTTTCGTAGTACGCTTCGACCAGCCCGTAACCGCCAACCAGGTTCGTGAGGGCTTGCAGGAGGTATTCGACGCTGTTGAGGGCGACGCAAGCAGCAAATCGTTTGAGGTTAAACAGTTTGGCGACGATACTCAGATGCGTATCGTTACTCAGTACCTCTACGACGAGCAGAACGACGAGGCTACCGCAGTTGTTGAGCAGTTGCTCTACAATGGTGTGAACGGTTTGTATGCCGAGCCTATCTCGTTCGAGGAGTTCACTTCGACCGTAAACAACCCCAACGGTATCATCCAGGCCGATATGGTTGGTCCCAGCGTTGCAAGCGACATCACTCGTGGTGCATTCATCGCAGTATTCTTCGCTCTGATTGCTATCGGTCTTTACATCATCATCCGATTCAAGAAATGGCAGTGGGGTGCTGGTTCGGTTGTGGCTTTGGCTCAGGACGCATTCCTCACCTTGGGTGCTTTCTCGCTGTTGCACGGTCTGTTGCCCTTCAACTTGGAGATCGACCAGTCGTTCATCGCAGCTATCCTGACCATTATCGGTTACTCGATCAACGATAAGGTGGTTATCTTCGACCGTATCCGTGAGTTCACCGGTCTCTATCCCAAACGCAACCTGAAAGAGACCATCAACGCAGCTGTGAACACCACTCTGTCGCGTACCATCAACACCACCGGTACCACTTTGGTTACCTTGTTGGCAATCTTCTTGTTCGGTGGCGCAGTTATCCGTGGTTTCGTATTCGCGCTGATGTTTGGTGTGATTATCGGTACTTTGTCGTCGATCTTCATCGCAACTCCCGTTTCGTATGATCTGATGAACAAAGCTGCTAAAAAAGAGGCTAAGGCTGCTAAAAAATAGCACAACCTAAACCATAACTTCAAAGAGCCCGCTCCAAACTCGGAGTGGGCTCTTTGTTTTTTGAGATTGAAAGTTGTATATTTGTGGGGTTAAAGGCATAAGAGATTGCTATGGGTTTTATTAAAATGACTATTATCGACATTGTGGATATACTAATGGTGGCTACCATTATGTATTATATCTACAAACTTATTCGTGGCACCAACGCCACGAGTATACTTACGGGCATTGTTCTGATCTACTTCGGCTGGGTGGTGGCAAGGGCTCTGAATATGGAGCTTATGAGTGGCATTCTGGGCGACGTGGTGAGCGTTGGACTGATTGCCCTGATTATCATCTTTCAGGCCGAGATACGCAAGTTTTTGCAGTCTATTGGCGACAGGGGGCAGATGTCGGGCCCGTTGTACTATCTGAAAAAGATTCTCTTCCCCAAGCAGGCTGTCCGCCACGTCGATATCGAGTCGAGCATCAACCCTCTGGTGAAGGCTTGTGGCGATATGAGTGCCACGCTTACCGGTGCGCTTATTGTCATTAAGCAGTCGGGTAGCCTCGAAGATGTGGTGGCAAGTGGTGTGGAGGTAGATGCCCACATCAGCGACTCGCTCATCCGCAATATCTTCTTCAAGAATTCGCCCCTGCACGACGGTGCAATGGTAATTGAGAATGGCCGTATCCGTGCAGCCAAGTGTGTTCTGCCCTCGACCAAGAGCGAGGTGCCCTTGTCGTTTGGTATGCGCCACAGGGCAGCTATGGGCTTGTGCGAGGAGAGCGACGCGATTGTGGTGGTTGTGTCGGAGGAGACGGGCGGAATCTCGGTGGCCCACAATGGCCGCATTCGCACGGGGCTGTCGGCCATTGAGCTGAAAGCCGAACTCATACGCCTGAACAACGAGCCCACGGAGGCTGCTAAGGCCGAAAAAGAGGAGGTGAAGGCCGAACCCAAAGAGGAGGTAAAGACAGAAGCCAAAGAGGAGCCCAAACAAGAGTAGATTTTATACATATATAAATATATATAGAGCGTTTATGAAATTTGATTTTAGGAGAGTTGCAGGCCTGGTGTGTGCCGTAGCAACTATGGTATTGGCCGCAGGTTGTACCACCAAGGAGAAACCCGATGGACCCGAGGTGGGCGAAGATTACTTCGAGATAATCGTAGGAACCGTAACCCACAACTCGGCACCCGTGACCGTTAAAGCCTCGGACGAGTTGCCCGTAGATTGGTATTGGGGCGTTGCTACTGCCGATGTGGGCGAAACTGTGCTCGACACCAACGACGTGGAGGCTCTGATGGACGAGTCGTGGCACCTGATGATTGACTACTACGAAACCACCGAGCAGGAGTATCCCTACTTGGAGTTTGCTGCCTCGGTAATGCTGCCCGCAGGAAGCGAGGATAGCTATCTGTTCGACTTCCTCGAACCCTCGACCGACTATATCGCCTGGGCGTGTGGCTTCGATGGTAGCGGAAAACCTGTTGGCAAAGTTGCTTGCTACAACTTCACCACCGAGGCTGTGGCCTTCGAGAGCGTCGAGTGCTACAACTATGGCGACTACTACGGCGATGGTACCACCAACTTCCTGATCGACTTCTATCCCTCGGAGAATGAGATATATACCTTCGATATCAAGGCTCCTGCCAACTCGGTTACTCCCGTGGGTGAGTATAGCGTGGGTGGCTCGAAATACTCGATTGTGCCCGGCGATGTTGAGGAGGACGAGGAGGGTTCGTACCTTGTGGGTACCTACTACGGCACCTTCGATGAGGAGGGCTACTTCGAGGATTTCTACTTCATTACCGATGGTACTATGAGCATCAAACGCGAGAGCGCCAAGTATGTGATTAAGGTTAATTGCGTAGACGACTACGATAGGGTGGTGGCGTTTGAGTACACGGGCGACTTCGAGATTGTCGATGCCACCGAGGATTACTATGCAGCGGGTGTCAATGGCCAGAGCCGCGTGGTTGTGCGCCAGCGTAACGCCAGAGTGTCGGAGGGCGAGAATACCCCCAATCTGCTTGTGTCGAAAATCATCTCGGCCCGCTAAGTTTGGATATATATCACAAAAAAAGGACAGTCAAACGACTGTCCTTTTTGCGTTGTGGGACTTCGCTTCGTAAGGCTTCCGCTGCCTAATATACTTCTAAAAAGTTTTCAAAAGATTGTGGCGATACAACCTTTTTCCTGATATTCGAAAGTTTTATTTCATATTAGTAATACACGTAAGCCTTATGCGCAGAATGTGTGGGGTTTGTAAAATCTGAGATTATTTGTAACTTTGTGCAAACCAAACTAAAAGCACAATGAAGGAAGCAGGTTATGTATATATTCTAACCAATCCAAGTTTTAAGGAGGATTGGGTGAAGATTGGCAAGAGCTCTCGCCCTGTGGACATTCGCTCGAAAGAGTTGGATAACACGGCAGTACCCCTGCCTTTTGAAATTTATGCCACACTCAAAACGGTTAAGTATTCGGAAGCAGAAAAACTAATCCACCACTATATTGAGCGCTTCACAAACTTGCGTATTCGTAACAATCGTGAGTTTTTCAATGTGGCCCCCGAAGAGGCGTTGGCGATTTTTAAGGAGGTAGCTTTATTACTTGATGATGCAGAAATTGACGAGGTTTTCAAAAATGTTATTATTGGCGATATAGCACATAAGAGTACCGAAAAAATCACAACATTAAGAAATGTTGCAAACTCTTGGATATTGCCGGCAAACAAAAAATTCTTTGATATAGATGCGTGTTTATCAAAGTATGGAGAGGTCTATTGGACCCAGAACAACAAGCTGCAAAAGGGCGACACCGTGTATATATACTCGTCAAATCCAGATGGTTGCATAAAGTATAAATTATTGGTTGAGGAGCACGATGTTGTATATGGTAAATGCTTCGACAAAGAATTGGAGTTTTATGTTGATGAAAAGGACTTTGAATTAGCCAAGGCTCATAATCGTTTCGTTGTGCTTAAACTTATGGCGCAAAGTCATTCGCACAAGATGTCGCTGGCTCATTTGATGGAAAATGGCTTAGGTTGCGCTCCAAGAGGGGGTATAAATTTGTCAAATGCGAGTGCTGCGAGGTTGTTAAAATATATTGAGGAAAATTTTTAAGATCAAAAAAAAGGACAGTCGTTTGACTGTCCTTTTTTTAGTGATTCCGTTGGGGCTCGATGGTGCATCAGCACTCTCACGGGTTTATGTTTACAACCCCCTAACCCCCTTGAAAGGGGGCATATCTTGGGTCCGAGCCCTCGCAAATGTCGAAAAAACAAAAGACAGACCACATCGGTCTGTCTTTTGTCGTTCAGTGATCCCGTTGGCGAAAGCGGTGTTATTTGTAAGCCTCAACCATCCAAAGCGTTGTGCAATTTGCACCTGATGCACTCACGCCACACTCACTATAATGGAGCGTGGAGTTTGAAGAAGTGGTAAATCAACACCATAGCCATTGTGTCGAGTTCGCAGTAGCGCAGTAGCGCATTTTTGAGCTTCAATTTTTCGTCGTGCGAGAGTCCGTCGTATTGCAACTTGGCATAGTTTGCATTTGCCAGTCCCCCATTATTGATACGCTCTTCACCCTCCAATTCGCCCAACTCGGCACCAATAGCGGGTAAGTACTTATAGGGGTTGCCCACGTTGGTTTTTGCAGCATCGGTATAGTTAATCAGCGAGTAGTCAAAACCCTTATAGTTGGGCGAATCGACATACTCACAATAAGGTTTCTCGTAGCACTTCTGCAACTCCTTGGAGCGCAACACTGCTGGTAGCACAACCTTAATGGAGTTACTCCCTCCCATCGAAGGGTCGTAGTAGTAACGCACCACCACATCGCAGAGGTCCACCATATTGCGCTCACCCACACGTTCGGTGTCGGAGTCGTGGGTGATGGTGTGAATGAACGCTATGAGAGTCTCTCGGTCGGGCTCGTTGCTCGTGGCAAGTTGCTCAGCAATCTGATTAAGCACCGAGTTCTCGTGGTGCGAATAGCGAAAAATGGTACCCCCGTCGCCCTCCAAATCACGTTTCAGCGCACGCACAAACTCAAAGTTCGGAAACACTCGCTCGGTAGATATCCACTCCGAGTGGGTCAATGTGCCGTCCTTTTCGAGCCTGTGGTGCGAATACTGAAAGGCAATCGTCTCGTATGGATAACGCCCCTTGGTAAAAGGGATAGCCACCGTGGAGGTCTCGAAGTCGATAAAGTGGAGAGGAAATTGCCACTCTGCCATCTCGTCGTTGATGCCGTCGAGAAGTACAAAGCTATTATCGCCACTGCATCGCTTCTCGATTTGCATCTGGCGGCGTGTGCTGCCGTTAAACTCTCTGTCGTTGGAGCCCTGCACCAAATCTTTGGGGGTAAAATAGTCTTCGGGGATGAGGTCGGCAAGGAAATACTTTCCCTCCTCAATCAGTTGCTTTGCACGCCTGAATCCCTTACCACCCCACAATTCCAAGATGTTTGGTTTCTGGAAGTCTGCATCACTAAACCCAGCACACTCCTTCCAACAGCGGTGATAGCCCGAACGAGAGGTATTGTCGCTGCGGAACTCGCACCCCTTACACTGCGTAGAGAGGCGAGGAGCAAGAGGGGTACTGCACTGCAACGAGGCGAGCAACTTGTCAACGTAGTCGGTAAATATGGCACCCATATAGTCTGCCTGCTCGGTGGTGCGACCTGCAATAATGGCATCGCAAACTTGTGTCATATCGCAAGGCAGTAGCAGCCACTCCTCGCTATTTGTAGGTGGAGTATAGTTTTTCAGTCCCTCCACGTCAACCTCGTGGGTCTTGGTGTTGATGCGTATCATCTGATTCAGGCCATCTATGTCGCACGGCTGGTCGGAGTTGATGAGCATCAGAAAACCCTGCACATTGCAATCGAGCGCATTTTCTACCACATACTTTTGGAATGCAAGGTCGTAGATATAGTGGCGGTAAGCGGAGTTAACCTCTCCCCTTTGGGTGGTTTCGGACACACTCTCTCGGTCTGCCAATTTAAGCGAAGATGACTTAACCTCAATCAACTGAATCGTATGCCCACGCTTGACCATAATATCCGCCCTCACATAGCAGCCGTTCCACTCGAAG